>JBGSLF010000106.1:0-11277 GCA_041740855.1 Gemmata sp. | reverse complement strand
GGGGCGTATCTGCGCTTCACACTGGAAGACACCTTCGAACCGCTCACCGCACAAATCGTTCTCGCAGCGACGGTGTTGCTCGGGTTGGTGCTCGCGGCCGATTGGGTGCTCACGCGACTGGCACGCCTTGTGTGGGGCCTGGCACGCGCGATGTGGAAGGCGGCGGTGTGGGGAAATGATCGCGTGGCCGATGGCAGCGATAGCGTGCTCAGCGGGCTGAGCGTTGCGGCGAAAGTGATGGGCCAGGGTGCGAATGAACTGGCCAAGGTTGCGAAGGCCGCTGTGCCAGCTCGCACGACGGATGCACCCGCTTCCGTGTCGGCACCCACGCCCTACCCCTTCGCCGAGCCAACTGCGGCAGAAGATATTCCGATTCACATTCACTCCGGCCCCACGCCGGTTCCGCTCATTCTCACGCCGCCACCGCCAGACGAAGAGAAAAGCGCGGACTACGAACTCCCTTCGCTCTCGTTGCTCAACGATCCCGAACCGTTCCCGGTGGAAGATCACGAGCACAAACTCCGCGAGATGGCCGCGCTGCTAGAGAAAACGTGCCTCGATTTCGGCGTGAACATCAAGGTGGTGGGGATTCACACCGGGCCAGTGATCACGCAATACGAAGTGGCACTGGAAACGGGTTTGCGCATTAACAAAGTGACAACCCTGGCGGACGATCTGGCGCTGAACCTGAAGGTGCCAAGCGTGCGCGTGGTGGCCCCGTTGCCGGGTCGCAACACCGTGGGCATTGAAGTGCCCAACGAGATTCGCCAGACCGTGCGGCTCAAGGAAGTGGTGGCCACACTCGCCCCCACGGCCAAGGTGGCGAAGTTCAAGCTTCCGTTGTTCATTGGCAAAGATGTGGAAGGGCGGCCCATTGCGTATGATCTCGCCACCATGCCGCACTTGCTTATCGCTGGCCGCACCGGCACCGGGAAGTCCGTGTGTTTGAACACCATCATTGTGAGCCTGTTGCTATCTCGCCGGCCCGATGAATGCCGCATGATTCTGATCGATCCGAAGAAAGTGGAACTCAGCGATTATGCCCAGATCCCGCACTTGATGACGCCGGTGGTGAAAGATGTCAAGAAAGCCGAGGCGATTCTCGCGTGGGCGGTCGACAAGATGGAAGCACGCTATGAGTGGCTCCATCGCGCACGGGTTCGCAACATCGCGGCATACAACGAACTCGATTACGATGAGATCGTTCGCCGGGTAAGCCCGGACACCACCGACGAACTCTGCAACATCCCACGCCAGATGCCTTACATCGTGATTGTGATCGACGAAGTGGCCGACCTTATCATGCAAATGAAGAAGGAGATTGAGAGCAGCATCATTCTGCTGGCCCAGAAGTCGCGGGCAGCGGGCATTCACTTGATCCTGGCCACGCAGAAGCCCACCGTGGACGTGATTACCGGGTTGATCAAATCGAACCTGCCGGCTCGCATCTGCTTCCAGGTGAATAGCCGTTCGGATAGCGCCGTGGTGCTCGACGACAAAGGGGCCGAGAAACTGCTCGGCATGGGCGACATGCTCTTGTTGCAACAGGGAACAACCACCCGCGCGCAGGGAGCCTTTGTGGACGATCGCGAGATTGAACGCGTGGTGAACGCGATTGCCACGGACACGCCGAACTACGATAGCGAGTTGCTGAACCTGAAGACACGCGATCAGGTCGAGGCGAGTGGCGACCGCGATGGCGGCGAGGTGGGCGAGAAACTGCGAGAACGCGACCCGCTTTACGAACAAGCCGTTGAGATTGTGATTCGCGAACAACGCGGCAGCACATCATTGCTGCAACGCACGCTTGGCATCGGGTATGGCAAGGCCAGCCGGTTCATCGACTTCATGGCCGAAGATGGAATTGTGGGGGCTTATAACGGAAGCAACGCCCGGCAGGTGTTGGTGAGTTCCGAAGACTGGGAAGGGCGAAAGAAAGTGGCGGGATAGCTTCAGCGAGGGCCGTTGGTCACTCAGGGCGTAACAATCTGTTTGGCATCCGGGATAACGATTCGCTCGGTAGGTTCCGTGGCAACCGTTGGCTTGTTCTTGAGATTCGCATTGCCACGTGTGATGAGCCAGCCCAGCGTGACAGCGGCGGCGGCTCCGATGAGTGCGGGCGTGAGCCAACCCGGCAGCGATATTCCGAAGCCGCGTTTCTTCTTTGTCTCTTCCATCGAAGCCCGAGCCAGCGCATCGGCCAGGAGATCAGCCGATTGATAGCGCTCTTGGGGCACTTTGCTCAGGCAGCGCCGCACGATGGCGGCGAGTGCGGGAGGAACCTCGGGTCGCAGGTCTTGCACCGGCATTGGTTGCGAAGTTCGCACCTGTTCGAGCGTATCCAGAAGTGTGGGGCCAGAGAACGGCACCTTCCCAATCAAGCACTGATACAGCATTACGCCAAGAGAATACACATCGGCCGCCGGGGTCACTTCCCGAGCCAGACCCGCGGCTTGCTCGGGTGCCATGTAGAAGGGCGTGCCCAGAATCGCGCCGGTCGTGGTTTGGCCGCCATCGCCAAATTGCTTGGCCAACCCAAAGTCTGCAATCTTCGGCACGCGGTCGGTGGTGAGCAGAATGTTTTGCGGCTTCAAGTCGCGGTGAACGATCCCCTTCTCGTGAGCCGCCCCGACCGCACGCGCGAGCGTGAAAATGAGTTGCATGGCCGATCGAATCGGCAACGGGATTCCTTGCAGCCACTGCTCAAGATCACCACCGCCGGCGAACTCCGTTGCGATGTACGATATTCCATCGTGCTCGCCCACCTCGAAGACCTGAATCACGTTCGGGTGCTGGATGAGCGCTGCGGAGCGGGCTTCCGAGCGGAAGCGGGCGAGATCCTTTTCACTGGCGTGCGCCCCGGCGAGAAGCACCTTCAACGCCACCACGCGGTTCAATTTGAGGTGCTTGGCCCTGTACACCACGCCCATTCCGCCTCGCCCCAACTCGCTTTCAATCTCGTAACCCGGAATGTGCAGAGCCGGCCTGGTTCCGGGTGTTACCGGCGGCCCCACTTGAACCACGGTTTTGGTTTTTGGGTCCGGTGTGCGTGTCGTTAGTTCCTGAGTAATATCTTGAGGGGTGACAATAAACGAAGACGGTGTTTCTGTCGTTTCCATTGTTTGGTCGAAGTTGATGTGCTGATGCTGCGTGTCATGTTGATGATCACGTGGGTTGGGCTTCCCTTCCGGATTGTCTTGCAGTGTAAGGTCCGGGTCTTTGGGCATACCAAATCTCGCACGGTAGATATGAACTATACTACTCTATCGTTTGTGCGGAAGTGGATATTGTATCGAAGATTCCGCCGATCGAGACCGCCACAATCGGATTACCAAAAGCCCAATTCCAATGCCCGTCCAATCGAATAGCACATCCCAAACAGACCCATTGCGGTTTGGGACAAATCGTTGCCCGATCTCCGTTGCGATTCCGTGAATGGCCAACCCAACAATCAGCCCGCGAAAGTACACACGCGGAAGTGGGAGCATTGCTGCCAGGATGGTGAGAAATGCGTACGATCCAACATGCACCATCTTCGAGACGATGTACTTCAAATCGGTCGGAATGTTATCCTGCACCGTAACCGGCACGGGGTTCGGTTCCAACAGCTTCCACGTCCAGACGCCGAGGCAGATCAGGAATGCCGTGCTCAGGAGAACGGTTCGCATTCCGATAAGAGTCCTGGAGTGAAGGATTAGGCTGTGCCATTAACGGCGGTTCAAGAACGCAGGTATTATTGTCGGTGTGTCCCGAGTTCACGCAAGCGGGTTTTCAAGTATTTGGCGCGGGCGGCGTTTCGTTCTTCGCCATCGAGCGTGTGCCCGACGATCTTCTGAAGATGCGCCGCCTGCGTTTGGATGAATAGCTGATTCACTGCGGTGGCCGGCACATCGTCGATGAGCCGCAGGTGAATCCCGAGGCGAACCACGGAAAGGAGTTCCATGGTTTCCTCTGCGGTAATCATGGTCGCGCTTCCGAGTGTGCCCAGTGCCCGCGCCACGCGATCCTGCTCGGCCTGTTGCCGTTCTTTGAGCAGCACCGTTCGGGCTTGCCGCTCGTATTGCAGGATCGTGAAGATCACTTCCTTGATCTCGTTGAGAATTTTCTGTTCGGTTTTGCCAAGCGTCACCTGATTGGAAATCTGGTACAGATCGCCGAACGCGCGGCTTCCTTCGCCGTGCAGCCCGCGCACCGCGAGGTTGATCTTTTGTAAGGCGCGAAACACTTTATCGATTTGCTTGGTCAGCCCGAGTGCGGGCAGATGCAGCATGACGCTAGCACGCAAACCGGTGCCCACATTGGTGGGGCAAGCCGTGAGATAGCCGAACTGCGTGTGGAACGCGATGGGCAAGCGGGCTTCGAGGGTGTCGTCGAGTTTGTCGATATCGGTCCAGGCATCGTCGAGTGCGAAGCCGCTGCGCAGCACTTGCAAACGAAGGTGATCTTCTTCGTTGACCATGATGCTGGCAGATTCTTCCGCATCGAAGGCGACGCCTCGCGGCCCCTCAAGCACCGCGGCCAATTCGCGGCTAATGAGCTGCCGTTCGACCAGGAATTGCCGATCGAGTGCCGGCATGGCGGGTACATCGTGGTATTCGAGTTTGTGCGGCCACTGCGCGTTGGCGATCGCATCTTTGACTCGCACCACGATATCAGCTTTTTGGGCAGGGGAAGCCCGGCCGGTAAACGGGTAGTCGGCGAGATTTCGGGCGAGGCGAATGCGCGTGGAAACGACCACATCCGACTCGGGACCAGTCCCGCGGAGCCACTCGCCCAGGTTTGGGAGGAGGCTGTCGAGGTTCATCCAGATCTTCCTTCGGCTTCCATCGTGCGAATCAGGTCGCGGAGCCGAGCGGCCTGTTCGTAGTCTTCGGCCTCGACGGCGGCCGTCAATTCCGTGCGGAGTTCCGCGAACCGAGTTGCTGCGATTTCGCGACGAATGGCAGCCGGCACTTTGCCCACGTGGGCGGTGGCCCGGTGTGCACGCTCGAGCAATTGCTCGACGGCAACGCTGAACACATCGTAGTCTTTCGCACAGCCGAAACGACCTTCGGCCTTGAAGCCGCCGTAACTCATTCCGCACGCGGGGCACGCGGCATCATTCCACGCCGCGGATTTCTTCGGGTTTTGTTCGGGCGAGCCGGCCATTAATTGTAGGTACGCACTGAGATCGATCACGGGGCCGGGTTCGTCGGGCAGCAGGTTTTTCTCGCGCGCGCACGATTCGCACAGGTGTGCTTCACGCTTTTGCTTGTTCACGATGTCCGTGAGGTGCACCGTGGCGGGCTTGTCGCAGAACATGCACTTCATGAGGTCATCCCGAGTCGTCTGCGCTCTCTGCGCGTCCCGTTCTGCGATTCCTGCCGGTTCGATCTTCTGCTGGAATCCGTGTGCGGGGTGGTGGAAGGGTTACTTCCTGGCTCATCATGGACTTTTTTCGCTGTTTGCGGAATGTGAACCTCGGGCGTTCCATCTTAATTCGCTTCGAGTTCTCGAATGCGATCGCGAACGCGGGCCGCTTCCTCGTATTTCTCGTTGGTCACCAGTGATTGCAATCGCTGGCGAAGTTGCGCGAGTTCGGCCTGATCCGATTGCGATCGCGGAGGGCGGCGCGGCGATTTCCCCGTGTGGTGCGTTTCGCCGTGTACGCTTTCGAGCAACGCCAGCAGTTCGGACTTGAACGCATCGTAATCGTGGGCACAGCCGAATCGCCCTTGGTTGCGGAATTCCATGAACGACATGCCACACGATGGGCAACGCATGCCGGCCGGCGTATTGTCTTCGCTTTCTTGTTCCACCGCGACAACCAGATCGGGCTTATCCTGCTTCTTTTGCTGCGGTGCGTAGAGATATTTGTTGGCGCAATCTTCGCACAGATGAACTTCTTCGAACTGCCCTTCGCCGAGCACTTCGGTGATGTGCAAAGTCGCAGTTTTCGGACAACGCTGACACTTCATCGGCCGGCCCCCATGGCCGCCTCGGTTCCCCGTGCGGTCAACGTCATTCTACCAGTGCCGGTATGGGTTGTCATTGGCTACGGCTTTCCCTGGCGTTTGTGCCTATTCAGGTGAGCCGCGTCGCGTTAGCGACCGGGTTGTTGCCAAGCCGGGCTTGTTTGGTTGGCGTGGCTCTGGTTATTCTCCCCCTCGCTCAAAGTGGGGGTACTGCGCTGTGACCGACACACCCGCCGATGGTTTTCGCGATCGCCCCGTTTGGATTCTAGCCGTTATCGCGCTACTGATTGCGCAGGCTGGGCTGGCGTTGGCTTTGTTCGGTTCGGGGCGCGGAATCTCCGCTCTCACCGACGATCGACCGATTCTTTCTGGTCGGCACCCGCTTCACTTTTATCATGGCGTTCTCGGTGCGGAATCGTTCCGCGAGAACGGCACCACCACTTGCTACGATCCGCGATTTCAGGCTGGGTTTCCCAAAACGCCGGTGTTCGATTCGGGGAGTCGGCCTGCGGAACTGTTTCTGGTTCTCGGTGGCACTTCCGGCCCTGCCGCTTACAAGATCGGTTTGTTCGCCATTCTGCTGATGGTGCCCATCGCGTTCGTGATTGCGGCGCGGGGCGCGGGCTTGCCGCCGGGTGCGGCCGTGCTGACTGGTGTGGGCGGAATGCTCCTGAGTTGGTCCGAACCGGGTCGGCGAATGATCTGCGAAGGGCAACTCGATTCCTTTGGGGCCGGATTGGCTGCCATCGTGTTCGTGCCCTGGCTCGCGCGATTCGCCCGCACGCTGGGTGTGGATGCGTGGCTGGTGCTCGCCGTTACGGCGCTGGCTGGGTGGTTCTTTCACCCGTTGGTGTGGGTGGGGTTATCCCCCGTGGTGTTTGCGTATTACTTGGTCTTCGCCCCGCGACACGGGCCGGCGTTTCATCTCGGCCTGGCCGGAATCACCTTTATCGGAATTACGCCGAACGTGTGGTGGATGGTGGATTGGACGAAGTTCTGGTGGCTGCGGCGATCGGAGTGCGCAACCGATCAACTCCAGTTTCCATCTTGGGATATGGTGTTGGGTTTGCCCACCGATTACCCAGCCCTCTTCTCGTGCTTTCCGGGCGGAATTGCGGTCATTCTCGTTTCTCTCGCGGGTAGCTTGGTGATGTTGCGACGGGGCCATCGCGTGGCACCGTGGTTGCTGCTGTTCTCCGCGGCGTTCACGGTTGCGGCCGCTCGCCTGGCGCTGGTTTGGCCCGGTGTTCCTTACGACGCTTCCGAGCGGTTGGCTCTGCTGGCTGCGGGATTGCTGGCTCCGTCGATTGCGTTCGCCGCATGGGCCGCGCTTGAGCGATTCCGGCTCGAATCGGTGGGCGTGTTGGTGGCAGTGGCCGTGGTTCTTGCAGCGGGCTGGATGGAAGGGCGGCAGCGTTTCGTCGCTTCGACTCTTGGCGTCTCCGCTCCGCCATTGCTTCTGGGGCTTTCTGCGGAACAGCGCGATCTGATTATTGTGCTCAAGCAACACACTTCGGCGAATGCTCGCATTCTTTGGGATGAAACAACCGAGCAACTGCCTGGCTGGAACTGGTCCGCGTTGTTGCCGTTGCTCACGGAACGATCGTTCCTTGGCGGTCTGGACCCGGAAGCGGGTGTGGAACTCTCGTATTGCGGAATGTGCGAGCGGCAGCTTACCGGGCGGAACCTGCAGGATTGGTCCGATGATGAACTGGATACGTTCTGCCGCTGGTACAACGTCGGGTGGGTGGTAGCACGCAGCCCCGCCGTGATCGCGCGATGGGCGAAGCATCCGCAGGTGCACCAAATCGCGCGACTCACAGAAGCCGGCCGCCCCGTGGTGGTGTATGCGATCGATCGCCCGCGATCGTATGTGCTTTCGGGAACCGCAACGTGGGAAAGCGCCGATGCACGGCGTGTGGTGTTAACCGGTGTGATTCCCAATGCCGAAGGCGAAGTGCAACTGAGCCTGCATGGCATCGAGGGAATGCGCGTGTTCCCGAGCTATGTGCAGATTAAACCGCTCCAAGACCCGACTGGCCGCGACCCGGTTCATTTCATTCGACTGCGGTTGCCCGGCCCGGTGCCGCGCATCTCGCTGGTGTGGGAAGCGCCTTAAAGCGATTGAGAGAGCCGCGAGCGGCTTTAGAGATTAACGTGCTTGATGTAGCTGGTGCCCACATCCACTTGTTCCATTGTGGCCGAGCGACAGAGGCTGATGAGTTCCGGTTGCTCCGCCGGCGCGTGCAGTTCGCAAATGCCGAAGAACTGATCTTGAAGGAAGCGCAGCACCTGGGCCAGAAGCAGTTTCGCTAACCCCTGGCGACGTAAATCTTGGCGAACCTGGATATCGAGAATGCCGGCGGCCGGGAAGCCCCAACGCCAGCCGTAGCCTTCCAGCTCCCACACCACGGCGCGAGCCGCCAGGAAGTTATTGGCCAGCTTATCGGTTAACCGAAACTCAACCGGCTCCAGCGTGCCCCAAACGCAATCGTGCCACCACGACGGCACGCCCGCCGCCCGGAGAACTTGCGTTTCGTAGCGCTTGCGCAAGATGCCGAACCGGCCATCGGCGATGGTGAGCGGGGCTTCGAGCTTCTTGTGGAACACCAAGGTGGTGCCAGAGGGTTCGTAACCCAGGGACTTGAAGAACGGATCGGCTCCGGTGTCCGACGCCAGGAAGCCGGGGCAGTTGGTGCCGCCATACAGGCCAAAGCCATATGGGCAATACGGCCAACGTGGGCCGGCTCGCAGAATGGTGGAACCGCGAGCGGTCAGGTATTCTTCGGCTTTCTTGACCAGATCGCGCCCCACACCATGCGATCGCGAGGAAGGCCGCACGGCCACGGAACAGATTACGCCATTGGTGTGGTCCAGCGCGCTGAGTTCTTCATTCGGCCCGAAGCCCGAGATCACATATCCCAGCACCTTATCGTTATCTTCGGTATCGATCGCCAGGATCAAGCTATCGGGATCGAAATACGGCTTCGAGAAGACCCAGCGTTCCAGGAGGGCGGGTGTGCGGAGAGGGAATGCGCTGCGATTAGGGTGGGATTCGTTCCACACATCGGCCATGGCCGGTGGGTCGGTGTTCCGGAAAGTGCGAAACGTGATCACGGCCGGCTCTCACTTCCCGCCAATACGCTATATACGATCTGGCGGCGATGGTCGGATCAGGCTAATCGTACGAAACCGCACTCCGGATCGCAAGTTGTGGGTGCTATGGATAATCTTTAGCCGCGTTAGCGGTCAGCTACTCACAGTGGGTTGAACTCAGTTCAGGTATTGCTCCCAGTGCGTGGTCGCGGTGCGGCGTGCCTGGCCCCAGGTGCTCCAGGCGTCGTTGTTGGGCACCCCAGGCGAATCGAGCATGGCGAGCAGCAATGCGAACGATTGCGAGCGTGCCTCCGCAGCGGCGCGGGCATGCTCACGCTTCTTCTCGAATGGGTCCAGCCCGCTTTGCGGCGTCGCAGCCGCAACCGCTTCATCGGCCACGCCCTTGAGTTTCCGCAGGCTCGCTTTGATCTCGGTTGCGGTTTCGGCACTTCGTCGCTCGGTGGGAATCATCAGCAGCGCCACGGCCTGCAACTCCACCGCCTTCACGGCTTCGGGTGAAAGTTGGTTCATTCGCGGGGCGACTTCCTGGGCGAACGATCGCCACGAAGTCAGGATCGCCTCATTGCGGGCATGCGCTTCGGCCTCGGCGGCGATTTCGTAGCGGAAGTTCTCCCAGGCTTTGCCGTGGTGCGTCGCATACACCAGCGCGGCCACACACGCGATCGGCAACGCCGCAGCGAGAACGCCGGCCACGATTCGCCACGTTGCTTGGGGCGTGCGAGTGGCGTTCAACAGCAGAGCCGCGAGGAAGCCCGCCAACCCGCCGCCCAGATGCGCTTCCCAACTAATGCCGGGCAGAAAGCTCACGCCCGCATTGATCGCGAGAAGCAAACCGAGGCGACGCAGCCAGTGCCGCGCGAGGTTGGGCGGAAGGTGCGAGCGGAACACGAGAACCCATGCCAGCAATGATGTGAACACGCCCCAGATCGCACCAGATGCGCCGGCGAGCGAGGCTTCCGGTTGCAGTGCCATGGCGAGGCAACTTCCCGCCAGCCCGGAGATGAAATAGATCGCCACGAACCGCCAGCGGCCCCAGAGCAGTTCCGCCAGCGGCCCCATCATCGCGAGAGCGAGCATATTCACAGCGATGTGGATCACGCCGATATGCACGAAACAGCACGAGAGCAACCGCCACCATTCGCCCGCCAGAAGATCGCCGCCATTGACTGCGCCGAACTGATGCAGCAACTCCGATTGGTTGCCCGAAAGATATTGCCGCAACGAGTGCCCGCCCCGCAACGCGGCCCCTGCCCCGGCGACAAACCACAGAACATTTGCCGCTATGAGCGCGGAGACAACGACCGGTTGACGGGTATCGAGGTGCAGGCGTGCGACAGTCGGGGCGTCGGGGTCGAACGTGGGCGGATCGGCCACACCTGCCTCCGCCCGGTTCGGTGCGGGGCGTGGTGATGTTTCCGGAGTCCGGATCGAATCCACCTCGTCGTTCGTGCCCATGATCGACATTATGATAGCGCCGCCCGGCAGTGTCGATCCGCTGCGAAGAATTGGTTTCACTTTCGCCAGAGGTTGTCATGGCTCAGATGGTTCCACCGTGGTTGGCCGTATCGGCGGAAGTGGCCGATGCGGTCGCGAATCGTCGGCCCGTGGTGGCGCTCGAATCCACGCTCATTGCCCACGGCTTGCCCTGGCCCACCAATCTGGAAGTGGCACGCGAAGCCGAAGCGGTGGTGCGGGCGGCCGGTGCGATCCCCGCGACAGTGGCCGTATGGCATGGCGTTCCCACTGTTGGTTTAACCGACGATCGCATCGCGGAAATGGCCCAAGCCGTGGGTGTGCGCAAAGCGAGTCGGCGCGATCTTGGCGCAGCGGTGGGCTTGAAGCAACTCGCGGCCACCACGGTTTCCGCCACCATGGCATTGGCGCATCTGGCGGGTGTGCGAGTGTTCGCTACGGGCGGCATCGGGGGGGCGCATCGCGACGACGAACCGTTCGATATCTCCGCCGATCTGGTGGAACTCGCCCGCACGCCGGTGTTGGTGGTTTGCGCGGGTGCGAAGAACATTCTGCATTTGCCGCGCACGCTTGAGATTCTCGAAACGCTCGGCGTGCCCGTCATTGGCTATCGCACGCACGATTTCCCGGCGTTCTATGTGGCGGGGTCGGGCTTGCCGGTGTCGTGTCGCGTGGAGTCGGCGGGTGAAGCGGCCGCAGTGTTCGCGGCGCATGTGCGGATGGGCGGTGCGGG
>JBGSLF010000105.1:0-14627 GCA_041740855.1 Gemmata sp. | reverse complement strand
GCGGACAGGGTGGCCCGAAACGCCCAGGTGGTGGCTCACCCCAACAGGGACAGCCTCCGGCCGGTGGCAATCCCCCTACCGATGGCAACGCACCGCAGCAACAGGTTCCGCCGGCACGGCCACGCCCCGCAGGCAAGCCCAAGCCGCTGCCAAACCTGTCTACTGAAAAGAAGACCGGTAAAGCAGCGCTCAATACCTTCGCCGAACTCGCGGCGTTCTTCAAAAAGGAAGAGCCGAAGCCCGAACCACCGCCCGCAGAGCCGAAGCCCGAGACTCCCCCACAAAGCTCGGAATCAACCACCGAGCAACCGCCACAACCGTGATGTGACAACTTGGGGAAGGCGAACTGGGTAAAATGGTCATCGCGGTTCGCTCTTAGCACTCGGGCCGCTCTTCGCCTCAACTTGCTATCCGAAGGACAGTGAATGTCTGAGCAATCGCCAAAGCCATCCCAGCAACCCGGAACGGGCCCGGGTGGGGCAGCCCCAAAGAAGGCTAGCCCCTTGCTGCCCGGTGGTTGGGTTGCGCTTGTCGTTCTCACGGTTTTGGCACTGTGGTACTTTGCCTCCAGCAAGCACCATGAGATCACCTATTCCGAGTTCTCCACTCTGATCAACAGTGGTCAGGTCAAGAAACTGGTATTGGTCGGCAACGATCGGGCCGAAGGCGAAGTGCGCGATCCCAATTCCGAACTGGCCAAGAGCCTGAAGCTCAACGGAGGCAAATTCGGGGTCAATCTCCCACTCACCATTGATCAGACCTCGCTCATCAAAGAGTGGGAGAAAAGCGACCAGACACATCGCGATCAACTCAAGGCCCAGAACCCTGAAGACGCAACAGAAAAGCTAAGTGTCAGCAAGCGAGAAGATCCCTCGTGGGTGGGGCCGTTCATCTTGAATCTGCTCGTCATTGGCATGTTGATTGCCATGCTTGTGTTCGTGTTCTTGCCGCGCCTTCGCGATCCAATGGGCGGCGGCTTCATGAGCAATTACACCCGCAGCCCCGCCAAACGTTACGAGAAAGGGAAGGGGAAAGTTACCTTCGAGGATGTCGCGGGTATGGATAACGCCAAGCGGGAGTTGTCCGAGATTGTGGACTACTTGAAGGAACCGGCCAAGTTCACGCGGCTTGGTGCACGTGTGCCCAAGGGCGTTTTGCTGTTTGGCCCGCCGGGCACGGGAAAGACGCTGCTCGCCAAGGCGGTGGCCGGGGAAGCCAATGTGCCGTTCTTCGCCATCAGCGGAAGCGAATTCATCCAGATGTTTGTCGGCGTGGGGGCTTCGCGCGTGCGAGACATGTTCCGCAACGCCAAAGAGAACGCACCCTGCGTGGTGTTCATCGATGAAATCGATGCTGTGGGCCGAATGCGTGGAGCAGGCTATGGCGGCGGTTCCGATGAACGCGAGCAAACACTTAACCAGATTCTCAGCGAGATGGACGGCTTTCAGCCAACCGAAACCGTAATTGTTATCGCGGCCACCAACCGGCCCGACGTGCTCGATTCCGCCTTGCTGCGGCCCGGCCGATTCGACCGACATGTTACTGTGGATCGCCCCACCTGGAAGGGTCGCCTCGAAATCCTCAAGGTTCACACGCGAAACAAACCACTCGCCGAGAGCGTGGACCTTGAGCGTGTGGCTCGCAACATGGTGGGCATGAGCGGGGCCGAGTTACAAAACCTTTGCAACGAAGCAGCGCTCCACGCCACACGCGCCAACCATAACAAGATCGAACAGGTCGACTTCGACAGCGCCGCGGATCGCGTTCGTTTGGGCACCCAACGGGATGAGCCGTTCAACGATCAGGAAAAGCGTCGCACCGCGTATCACGAGGCCGGGCACGCACTTTGTGCCGTCCTTGAACCCAAGGCGGATAAGCTCGATCGTGTGTCCATCATTCCGCGTGGGCAAGCGGGTGGCGTGACCATGTTCCAACCGGACGAGGATAAAGTCGATCGATCGATCAGCGAACTCACAGCCCGGATTGTAATGAGCATGGGTGGGCGAGCCGCTGACCGCCTCGTGTTCGGCGAAGCGATGGCCGGTGCCATCAGCGATATCAAGCAGGCCACACGCCTGGCCCGCGTGATGGTCACGCAACTGGGCATGAGCGAACGGCTCGGCCCGGTTTATTACCAGATCGGTGAAGATCACGTGTTCCTTGGCAAAGAGATTGTCGAGTCGCGCACATTTAGCGAAGGCACCGCTCGCTTGATCGACGAAGAGATTCAGAGGATCTTGACCGACGCCGAACAGCGTGCGTTCGAACTTGTCAAAAACAACCGCGAACAACTCGATCGCATCGCCGAGGCGTTACTGCTGCACGAAGAACTGGATCGCGACGAAGTGCGGAAAATCATGGAAGGGGTGCCGATCAACGAGTTGCGCAAGGATAAAGAGCCAAGCATCAACTTCCTTCCCAATTCCGGCGTGGAACCAACTCCTGCACAAGCCCCGGATGTGCCACCGAAACCGGGGCTGGCATTCGGCGGTGCGTAGTGGTGCAACTTGCCGTTCTGCCGGTTGCCGCACCGAAAGACGCCACCCAACTCGACGACATCACGGTGTGATGTGCGGCGGCGGGCTGCACAGATCCGGCGGAACGAATTGCCAGTGTGGCCCCGCCAAACCATTGCGTTCACCCTCGCGATACAGCATCTGCATCACGGCTGGATCAATGCTCATCGGCGTCTCGGAACGCACCACGATTCCCGATTCCAACGCTGTAAAGTGGAAACGCATTCCGGACAAACGCGATTGACGATAGATATTGCCCAGTTCTGCCCGACAGTGAGCATACAACAGCGATTCCGTCGTTGCCCCCAGAATGGGTAGCACCTTTCGACGAACCGGCGACGGATCGGGATACAACTTACCCGAAATAATCGCATACACATTCCCGTTCGCACCGGGCACAACGGGCACCCCGGGCGTTTCACCCTCTGCCGCCCGGAAGATAACCGATGGCAAGAAGAGCTGCGTGGTGATTCCGCCATCGGAATGGAGTTCGCTCACCAGGCTTCCGTCGGGTCGCGGCATCATGAAAGGCACGGGGGGAAGCATTCCCGGCACCGACGAAGATGCCAGCAGCACACTGCAGAACAGTTCTCGGCCACCGGCCAAACTGGCAATGGCTCCCATGTCCCAGATCACGGTGCGGCGAGTGTCCAAGCTCGTCGTGGCCACATACAGGCGGCGGCCCTTCGCATGTTCGGCGGCAATCTGCGTTAGCATGTCCGGCGTAATCTGCGATTCGATCAGTTTCTTGAGTGGGCCTGATGAAGCCGCGGCGTCTTTGAACGGGATTGTCACCCACGTTCGCATCTTGAACACATGCTCGGCTCGCACGCCGGTGTACAACTCCATGGCGATTCCGTCGTAGTCCGACCCCAGGAACGCGAACGGCGCGATCAACGAACCCACGCTCACACCGGTAACCGTATCGAACTCCGGACGAGTGCCGGTCTTCGTCCAACCCGACAAGAAGCCCGTCGAATACGCGCCATAAAGCCCACCACTGGAAAGCGCGAGAACGTTCCGCTGTGGGCGCAATCCTGCGGTCGAACACGAATCGCAGAGCGTGACGCCGGCGGGAACTACGTGGGTTCGTTCGGCGTTGCGGACGGTGTTGGCGAACACGGTTTGTCGGCCCAAAGGCTGACACCCGCTCACCGCGGTCAACGCGAGCAGCACGCTCAGACCAAGGCGCAACAACCGACCGGATAGTAATGGCACCATGCTGGCGGCCGTACCCGATCGCCGGGGGATCTGTCAAGGCAGGCAAGCACAAGCAAGCGAAGAGCGCATGCACAGTTTCCGCACACGAAAATCACGCATGTAAAATCGCGAAACCATGTTCAGGAAGTAAACAGAATCGAGGTGCTAGGTATTAAGAAGTTGGCCCGCACATGAATGTCTGAGTCGCGCTGGGTTACAATGACCAAATATCGCGCATCTATCTAAACAGCGCAGATTGCCTACATTTCGCAGTCGATGCGCATTAACTTGGCCAATACTGTCCAGATATGTTCCTCTAAATTGACGGGTTATTCCGAATGTGCCAATTTTGCCAGAATTTAGCTTCCTAACTGTGGCAACATCGTCTATAAACTGATCGACGTGTTCAATGGTTGGACACGGAGTGATTTAGAAGTAGGAGATTCTACAGGATGCTCACCACGACTCTAGCGATCGTCGCCCTGGCCGGTGCCCTCAACCCAGCGCCGAACGTTCAAACGAACTACGGCAAGGCGTTGGCCGTGGCCACTGCGGAACAGAAACCGATGGCGGTGTTCGTCGGGCTAGGAACGGAAAAGCTTAACCAGATGTTCAAGGATGGGACCATCTCCGCCGCTGCCACGCAACTTCTTCGTGACAAGTATGTTTGTGTGACTGTCGATCCGAAGACCGGGGCCGGCAAAGATCTGGCTGAACAGGTGAAGTTGACCGAAGGACTGGTGATCAGCGATTCGACCGGTGGCGTTCGGGCGCTGCGGCACGGCGGAACCGTTGCAGGTGAGGAACTGACGCGTCAACTCGAACAGCTTGGGAGCAACCAGGCCGTTGTCGTTGCGACCTCGACCGCGGCTCCAACTGTGATGGCCGCACCGGCCATGTTGGCCCCGACCTACTCGACCTACGCTGCCCCGATGGTGATCAGCGGTTGCGCGAATGGCTCGTGCGGGCTTACGAGCACCTACACAATGCCAACCACGACCGGCCCCGTGACCACCTACGGCACCAACGGCACCTACGGTTCCTTCCCGATGCAGAGCTACGGCACCCCGGTTTATGGCAGCTCGTGCGCCAACGGCCGTTGCCCACTGCCTCGCTGATTCGCTGAGCACCGCCCCGCAACGTTCGGGAACCGTGGCTTTGATGCGGCATCAGTTAGGATGACTCATGCCCGGAAAGTGCCGGTTCCATGAATGAGCGGGCCGCGTTTGGACTGCGACCGTGCCGGCCGAACGGATATCGCGCCGCACGCTCTTGTCACAATACGTGGCACCGGATTTGTGGGACGTCGTGCGAAGTGAGGACGTTTCAGGCCAGTTGCTTCCAGTAGCTGGCCTGAGCGTTAGCAAAATACAGCACCTGATCTTTGGCCCCGGATGGCTTCTGGGGTGGCAGTCGTGGTCTTTACAGCCGGCCCGCTCGAATACACATCGGTCACAAATCTGGATTGGGCGGAGTCATACCAAATCGCGTTGCTCGGCGACCATCGGCATGGCCGCAAGACACGACGATTAAGCAACTCGTGGCGACGCCAAGCCAAAGTGAACGGATCCGCCCAGTTTGGTATTAGTCAAGAACCCCCGCAGATCGAGTACTCAGTGAATGACCGCAGCGATCGCCTCGGCATCGTGGCATCGTGGCGTTTAGGACGTTAGAATGCGTTTATTGATCCGCGAGACTTGCGTTTCGCAGGGTATTTGACATCATCAGTGGACAAACCGCGCATGGTTGGGCGGTCCGGTCATTTCACGCTAATAACAAGTTCGGCGGCGGAGGCGTAACGGTGGCAGGTCCGACTTGTGAGGTGCTGTTGAATGCCGACGACGGTCCGGCGCTCGATGCCATCGACGCGATCTTGGCCACTGCTGCAGAGCGGATCGAACGGACCCGCAAGGGACGGGTCTGGGACGTGTGGGTCGGCGGCCGTCCGGTGCATGTGTCGGTCGGCGGGTCGCCGCCAACTGTAGATCTGGCCGCAGGCTGCAATAACCCCGAGGATTACACTGTACTGCGGCGACTGGCGAGTGAGATGGCTGCGGTTCTCTGCGGTATAGCGTCGGAGCCGGTCAAGTAGCCCAGACGCCGAACCGCTCTCATGGCCAACCGGGTTGTATGAACGCGCAGATTCCGAGGCGGGCTAAACGCTAATCCTGAAGCCTGTCGAAGCCCGAGCAACTCGCATGCGTTCACCACAGGCATCACTCCCTGGATCACCTGGCCGCACCGCGATGGTTCGGTTCAATCTTCGCGTGTGGCGTTGTACTCGTAAGAAGTGTCGGTGTTTGGTTTTGACTCCGCACCCATGACGGGTTAGCATCCATGATGTGAGTTGGCCTACTCGAAACGCTACCGCGTGATAGGCCGATTCGCAAAGGAAATAGGCCGACCTGAATCGGTCTAATTACTAGTTCGGCAGCGGAGCCGGAAGAAGCCCCGAGCCAAGACTGGGGCCGTGGGGGCTCGACTTCACAGCCGGCCCAAGAGGGCGAGCGGGGTCGCCAGGCGAACGAGGGCAACAGCGGTGTCGGCCGAGCCACCCCGACCGCAGGGACTTTCGAAAGGGGCGATCTGCATCCGCTGGCTGGCCGCGGGTCTGCTCCTCTTCCCCAGCATGTTGGTCGCAGGTGAGGTTGCCGCCGTCGGGTTCGTGACCCTCGGTGCCGCAGGTATCGTCCTCGGCCTGACACGGGACGGGAAGACTCGGCTGATCCCCGACGTGTTCGCCTGCTTCATGCTCGGTGCGATGCTGGGCGGGCTCGCGGCGACTGGGGTCGTGGTCTGGACCGGGTTCCGAAACTGGACCAATGGACCTGGCTAAGGCGGAGGCGTCGAGATGGTCGTCGGGGAGAGAAGAGGCCGAACCGCTCTCGTGGCCAATCGAAATGAATCAAAACGAAGATTCCGGGGCGGGCTGAACACGCGTTCCGCAGCTCGTCCTGCAGCACTTTGAAGCCCGATCCACTCGCATTCGCACACATGAGGGGAGTTGCACTTAACGACCAGCCATTTCCCACTCGATGCGAAGCCAGGAATACATCATCACATCTTCATACCTGCCACGGCGAAACAACGCCGACCGGTGCGTTCCTTCGTAGCGGAAGCCGATTTTCTCAAGCACGCGCGAACTCGCCGTGTTCCCGGCAATCACGCGGGCCTGCATGCGAATGGGCGAGTATTCGCGGAACGCCAGCGTGAGCACGGCGCGACTCGCTTCAACCGCGATCCCCTTTCCCCAGTATGGCTCCGCCACCCAGTAACCCAGTTCCATGATGCGGTTGGGTTCGGATACCCAGAAACAACCACACGCGCCGATCGGAATAATGCTGGGTGTGAGCGTGATGGCATACGGTTCGGGCGTTCCCTCGAAGTAACGCATGCGGGCGTAATCGCTCACAAACGCAAGCGATTCGGCCACGGTCTTGTGATGATCCCAGAGCGTGAACCGCGTGAGATTGGGATTCTTCGCCCATTCGAATATCGGCTTGGCATCGTCTTCTTCAAACGCGCGCAGCGTGAGCCGTTCCGTTGTGAGAGTGGGCGGTCGCCAGCCGGGAGGCATCATGGAAAGCTCTTGAACATAGAAAGACACGCCAAGCCCTTACATTATTGGTCATGTAACTCGGGTTGCACGAGAGTTTCGGGCCGGCCTGCACGTTCGAGAATAACCTCGGCCGCCAAATACCCGCTGCGCACCGCACCTTCCATGGTGGCAGGCCAACCCGTGTTGGTCCAATCGCCGGCCACCGCAAGATTGGGCACCGGCGATGCCTGCTTCACACGCCACTGATCTACGCCCGGCGTGGCACTGAAGGTCGCCGAGTGTTCGGTTACCACTTTTGACCGCAACAACTTCGCCTGGAGTAAATCGGGGAACAGCCGGGCGAGTTCTTCCGTGATCTTGCGGCGAATCTCATCACGCCCAAGTTCGCGGAGTTCGCGTGACGCACTGACGACCACCTGCAGATAGAACTCGCCCGGAGCCGTTTCGCCACGATTAAACAACCAGTGGCCCAAACAATCCACAAGCACCGCGTGCGGAAGCGCGACCGCCGGCCGATCGTACCAAAGATGCACGCTGGTAATGGGGGATGTATTCAGTTTCGCGATACCGGCGAAGTACGGTTCCGTCTCCATCAGATTGTTGGGCAGCAGATCGGCAACACGATCGAAGGGAACCGCCAGAACGTACGCATCGGCGGCAAACGTGGAGCCATCGCGTAGCAACAGTCGCGCGATGGTAGGGCGTTGCTCGTGTGAATGCTCACTTTCCAGTTCCATCCGTCGCACACTGGCGTTTTCGCGCACTTCAATTCCCTGCTGCCCAAACCAGTGAAGGAGTTCTTCGCCGTAGAGCCGGCCAAGTGGCACGGTTGGAATGTGAACAACGAAGCCTTTCGGATGGCGAATGAAGCCATCGACAAAGACTTTGCGGGCGTACTTCAAACCCAGGCGATCGACGGTTTCGTTCAGCGCGCTCACAAGCACCACGCCCCAGAAGCGGTCGATCGTTCGCGGGGTTTGCCGGTGAGCCAACAGCCATTCTTGCAGTGGCGGATCGGCATCGGGGCTTTCGCGCAGCAGAGCAAGCATGCCCCAGGCCACGCGAAGTTTCTCGGCGGGGCGCAGATAATGAGCGCCCATCAGCGCGCGACCAAGGTGAAAGGGAGCGGGCCAGGGGTCGGCCTTGAAGACGCTTCGCAACCGGTCAGGCGTCATGAAGTGGAGCTTGGGTTGTGCGGCGAGGAAGTGTCCAACTCCGATCGTGTCGAAGAAATGGGCGAGATTGGTGCAACATCCCATACTGGCATGTTGGCAAGCATCGACGAGTTGGCCCGCCTCCGGATCGGTGAACGATCCGGCACGGCCGCCAAGGCGTTGCCGCGATTCCAGCACCGTGACCCGGAACCCACGCGGCGCGAGGGCCGCTGCACACGCCAAGCCCGCCAATCCGCCACCAATTACCGCCACACGTTCCACGATCGCCTCCCAACAACCTGCCGAATACTTCGCATTCTTCCGGTTTTGTCGTCCGTTTTCTTCGTCACGTCTGCATGAACAGGATAGATAGGGTCGCGGTCATTCGGCGAGTCGTTCGTGTCGGAAACGGTTTCGCGAGTATCTGGTGAATCGTTGCCTAACCGGAACGGATAACCTGATCGGAGAAGCCAATTGCGATTGGTTCGCCCTGTGCCGAATATGTCGCGCGGCCGGTCCGATCGTGACACCTGAGGGTAACGCAACAGTCGTCTCCAGATGGCCCGATTTGTTGACAGTCTGAGGGTCGGGGTTACGATTGTTTGTGCCGCCGGCACTCCGATTATTAACTACGCTCCCGCACATCAGGATGAGACACGCATGGACACAGGACACCCCAAGCCGCTGCGCCTCGACCTCGACCGGCTCGAGGATCGAGTTGTCCCCGCCATCGCCTCGATCCAGCTTAGCAACCAAATTCTCACCGTGAGAACGGACAACTCCGACAGCGTGGTTCAAGTTCGGCATGATGCGAATACAGTTCAAATTCTCGATGGAAACAATGGCCAGATCCGCATCTTCGCTCGCTCCAATGTAAGTCGTGTGGATGTGTGGGGCGGCAATGGCAACGATTCGCTCAGTTCGCTGGGCGGTTCCAAATTGTTTGTGCGGCTGTTTGGCAAAGGCGGCGACGATTACCTTGAAGGCGATTCCGGCAGAAACATGCTCGTGGGTGGCGATGGCAACGACAGACTCTTCGGCCGTGGTGGCAACGACGATATGAGCGGATTGGCCGGCGATGACTACCTCTTTGGTGGCATCGGCAACGATAAGCTCGATGGTGGCGACGGCAACGATACCGTAATCGGCGGCCCCGATGTGAACGCGATCACGGGCGGCACGGGCGACGATGTGCTGGTTTCCATCAACGGTTCGGGACTCGACACACTCGACGCGGGCACCGGCTTCGATGTGGTTTGGATCGATCAGGCGAACGGCTTCACCGATTCGGTTACGGGCATTGATGGGTCCGAGATCATCCACCTCGTAACCAGCTTCGCCAATGGGGCCGATAACACTTTGAACGGCGACACGATCTTGTCGCCGGCTCTTGGCATCACGAATCGACCCAACGATGTGTACGAAGTCTTTGCAAGTCGCCCGCTGTTCCCGGTTGCGGGTGCCGCCATCACCGATATTCAGCAGAATGTTTCGCCAGGCACGATCGATAGCCCCGTTCTCAACGATGGCTGGATGCTCGCAACCGCCGGGGCGATCTTGAACGATTTCCCGCAGTTCTTCCGTGCGAACATGGTGGACTTTGGCGACGGCACGTTCGGCATTAACTTCAATGGCACCTACATCCGCGTGGATAATCGCCTGCCGGTTTCGCAGTTCGGGAGCCTTAGCCCGGCGTTCGCGAAGCTCGGGCCAGATAACAGTATGTGGGTGGCGATTCTCGAAAAGGCGTTCGCCACCGTCGCGAATGTAAATGCGCCGTCTTACAACCTTATCAATGGTGGGGCGTTCCCGAGTTCCGCCATGTCCGCATTGGGTTTCACGCCGCAGACGTTCCTGACGCCAGGCGTGTTCGTCGATGAATTCCAGCTTGGCGATTTCTTGAAGCAGGCGCGGGCGAACAACATCCCCACGGTTTATACCGTGTTTCCGCCCACTTCCGGCCTCCCACTCACGGTTCCGCTGGTGATCGGGCAATCGTACACACTCGAAGCTCTGATCCTGGCACAGAATGGCGATGTCACATCTGTGGTTCTGCGGAACCCCACGGGCGTTGATGGCGGCGGCAGCACCGATTCCAACCCGAACGATGGGCTGGTCACCATTACGATTCTCGATCTCTATACGGTTGAAGGGCGGCTCGACTTCGCGACGTGATGCGGGAATCAGTCTCCGCTAACTAAACAGTAAGGCCCATCCGATACATCGGATGGGCCTTACTTCTTGAGCTTCATTCCATTCGTGCCCGATTCAATCCATTTCATTCACTCGCCCGGGTAACGGATACTCTTCCATTAAGCCGTAAGTGGTTTCGGTCATTCCCAGGGCAGCATAGGTCTTTCGCGCGCGGGCGTTCTCGTGTTCCACATAAAGCCGAATGCCGATGACCGTGCGATCGGCGGCCGCCTGATTCTGCACCTCGCGATACAGCGAGCGGAACACGCCACCGCGGCGTGCATCGGAGCGAACATACACGCTCTGCACCCACCAGAACCACCCGTTGCGCCAGTCGCTCCATTCGAAGGTCACCATCATCTGGCCGACGATGGCACCGTTGGCATCTGTGGCCACGGTATAGAAGCCGCGTGTGGGCTCGTCGAAGACCGCCCGCACGCCCGCGGTTAGCACCTCGGGGCGGAGGCGTTTGTGCTCGGTTTCCCACGCGAGCGCCGCGTTGAATTCGACCAGCACATTCACATCGGCGAGCGTGGCCCGGCGGATCGTCAGTTGCACGTCAACTCCAGTGGCTGAATTAGCTTCGTGCGGCCTTCAGCAATTCCATGATCGCTTCAAGCCGGGTGCGAATTTCTGCGAAGCGTTCCGCATCGGCCTCGTGTGCGGTTGCGAGGATGGCATCCATCGCCGGCGTGCGCTTCTTCGATGGTGCAAAGCCCATATCGCGATACAACCGCTTCGCATGCTTCAGCGGCGTTGTCCCTTCATCCGGGTTGATCAACTCCGGGTTGGCTCCGTATTCCAACAGGCGACGCACTTCCTCCACTTCCATCTGATCGACTGCGATCCACAGCGGCGGGTACTCTTCTTCGCCCAGTGCATTAATATCCGCACCGGCGGCCAGCAGTTCGCGTGCCTTCTCATCGTTATCGGTCAGGATCGCTTCGAGCAGTTCGTCGTGCAGTGTGGGAACGAATTCCTCGGGCTGATCGGCGGGGTCGTCGGACTCGATCAGATCATCAAGCCCATCCCAGGTTGTCCACGTTGCGACGCGGGTGTCGGGCGAATACACGATCATTAAGCCGTGTTCATCTTGCCAGTCGGCATCGATCAAGAACACCAGATGCGCGAACCCGCCACGGGCTTCGCGGCTCAGATCGGCGCGTGTCACCGCGAAGCGGCCGCTCAGTTCCGCGATCGAAGCGGCCGGCTTGATCCCTGCGATTCGCCGCCAGTGTTCTTGTTCGTAGGCTTCCTGAAACGATTCCCACACTTGCGCCAGCACGGCATCAAGCACCGCTTGTTCATAGTCTTTGAGAAATTGGAAGCTGGCTTCTTGCGCGGGTGCGGGTATGGCTCCTTCCGGTGCGGCGAGGCCAATCGGAAACAGTCCCTTCGCCAGGCGTTTGGCTCGTTTCTTATCGCGCTTCGCCCGTTTCTCGTCGCGATCGCGTTCGCGTTCCGTGGGCTCGGCCGCGGGCTCCTCGGGCGTCTCGGCTTGCTCGGTGGCCTCGCGATCCCATTGCTCGAAGGCGGCATTCATCGAATCGCCGAAGCGTTCGCGCAGCAGATTACGCATCTCTTCCATGGCCGATTGCATATCCGCCATCATTCGGTCGGCATCTTCTTCGGTCAGCGGTAACTCGGCGTTGCGTGCCCCCAGTGCGGCGAACAGCGGCAATGGCGCGTGCCCCAGCCACAACCCGCCCCCTTCGCGGTACTTCAGCTTTCCAAACAGTTCGTGCGTCATGGCGGAGCCTCCGGGGGAACGCGGCGGGCGTAGATAGTTTTAAGGTATCCAACAGGGGCATTACGAGGGAGGTTTTACCCGGAAACGATTCTGCTGCTGTTAACAATCGGAAACATCAAGGCGATTGAAATTCACGCCCGTTCTGAATCATTCATTTCCGACAAAAATGATGCTTGATGATTGACAGTCGTGATAATCGCTATTAACGTGCTGGTCAGAACACTTCGAATCTGATTCTGACTTACCGAGGCTTGATTATTTAACGGAATCTGTTCTCCGATTACACAAGGAACGCCCATGACCGGTTCATTCGCCCGATGGATCCGCAACATCTTCCAACAATCACATGCGACTCATAAAACTCGCCCGATCCGTCATCAGCGCCCGCGACAGCAATTATGGTGCGAACACCTCGAAGACCGCGTGACCCCGGCCACAATCAACCTCGTCGGCAATGAACTGCAACTCACTTACACTGCGGTCAACGAATTCGTCACGCTGAGCAACAACGGCACGAACATCGTTGCCAGTGGAGCGGCGACCGGTTCCTTCGCCACCACGGGTGTGGCGAAGATCACCGTCACCGACTCATCCGGCACGGCCGGCCAATCACTCAACATCTCGGGAACAACTGCGTTCAGCCTGAGCGGGGGGTTAAACAGCACAGGCGTGGAAACGGTGTCGTTTAACAACGCCCTAACAGCCACGGGCACTGCGAGTGTTTCGGTAACGGCTCCGCAAAACATCTTTGTGAGCAAGAACCTCACGGGTGGTTCGGGCGGCGTCTCTCTGGTTGGCCAGGGCACAGCGGCACTCAATACACGCGGCGTAACGGTGCAGTCTGGTGCGATCGTCTCGGCGACAGGCACGGGAGCCGTGAATGTGACCGGCACTGGCGGGGCTAGCAGTGCGAATAGCAACTACGGCGTGTGGGTGACGGGCACGGGTTCGGCGATCACCTCGTCGGGTGGTGACGTGACGGTCACAGGAATTGGCGGTGGCACGGGCACAACTTCGGGTGGCAACTACGGCGTCTTTGTTACGTCGGGCGGATTGGTATCGGCGGGTGGCAGCGGCACCGTGGGTGTAACAGGAACCGGTGGTGCGACCGGCGGCAGTAGCAACTCAGGCGTTTACGTGACTGGTGCAGGCTCGGCAATCACGTCGTCGGGCGGCAATGTTTCGGTGGAAGGCACCGGCGGCGGGGCAGCGGGCACAACTTCGGGTGGCAACTACGGCGTCTTTGTTACGTCGGGCGGATTGGTATCGGCGGGTGGTAATGGCGATGTGAGTGTGACCGGCACCGCTGGCTCGAAGGGCACGGGCAATAACAATATCGGCGTCAGTGTCGGGGGGGTGTCTAGCGGTGTTCCGGCAACGATCGCGTCGTCGGGTGGAAACGTGACCGTGGAGGGAACCGGTGGTGGCACGGGAACCACCTCGTTTGGCAACTTTGGCGTCACTGTATCCTCTGGTGGTTTGGTGTCGGCCGGGGTCAACGGCACCGTGAGTGTGACTGGCACCGGAGGAGCCGGCGGAGGGAACAGCAACTACGGCGTTTATGTCGTGGGTGTGACTAGCGGTATCCCGGCAACGATCACGTCGTCGGGCGGGAATGTTTCGGTGGAAGGTACCGGCGGCGGGGCAGCAGGCACAACCTCGGCCGCCAACTACGGCGTTATCGTCGCGTCGGGCGGATTGGTATCGGCGGGTGACAGCGGCACCGTGGGTGTGACCGGAATCGGTGGCTCGAAGGGCACAGGCAGCAGCAACTACGGCGTATATATTACGGGAGTAACGAGTGGTATCCCGGCAGCGATCACCTCGTCGGGCGGCAACGTAACGGTCGCAGGCACCGGCGGCGGGGCAGCAGGCACAACCTCGGCCGCCAACTACGGCGTTATCGTCGCGTCGGGCGGATTGGTATCGGCGGGTGGCAGCGGCACCGTGGGTGTGACCGGCACTGGAGGCTCGAGCGGCACAGGAAACAGTAACTACGGCGTTTATGTCACATCCGCGGGTTCGAAGATCACGTCGTCGGGCGGGAATGTTTCGGTGGAAGGCACCGGCGGCGGGGCAGCAGGCACCGCTTCGGCATTGAACCACGGCGTCTTTGTCGCTTCGGGCGGCGTAGTGTCGGCGGGTGGCAGCGGTAGCGTAGATGTCACTGGCACCGGCGGGTCTTCGACCACTGGTGCAAGCAATTATGGTGTACTCGTCAACGGGTTCCAAACCGTGGGTGTGGACACGTTCGT
>JBGSLF010000104.1:0-2351 GCA_041740855.1 Gemmata sp. | reverse complement strand
CCGATGTGAGGGACTACCACATCGCGAGACTTCTCATCGTGAAACCGTTCGGCATGTCGTTAGGGGGCGGGCTGTCCGAATCGGCTCGTGCGTTTTTCAACGGCCTACCACAGTTTGAGGCTCAGTCTTACACGGTGAAGGCTGTGGCCAAATTGCTGAAGGTCTCAAGGAGCGCCGCTCAAGGCTTCATTACTGAACTATCGGATATCGGTGTGATTGAGATTGAAGAGCCGGGGAAAGGTCGCCAACCGTCAAAATGGCGCACCATAGGTCGGCTTCCGGAGAAAGGCGAGAACACCCTCCCCACGGTCGAAGCCATATTTCCACCCTCCAGGTTCCACCCTCCAGGACGGTTGATTCCACAGCAGAAAACTGACGGCTCAAGTTTCCGATAGGCTTTGCTGCTACTTGCTGTCAGAAATTGAGTTAGCAGCAAACACCCAAGGAATCCCAGGGAATTTGTTGCTGCCACGCTGTCACCGGGGGGCGTACCAGCAAGAAACGGAGCAATGGCAGGTTTGTGGTAGACAGGGGTCAGAAGGACAGTGATGAGGGACAAAAATGAACGCGATGCCTTTCGGAGAATACAGGTTACACACCTGTAGACGATGGGCCTACGTGATACCTGCAGTGGGTTCTTAACCTCGATGACATATTCGCAAGACCAAGGGGCAGTATCAAGCAAGAGTCAGCTGATATACATTAGCGCATTACTAATAGTAAATCAGACTAATGATGTCTGTAAACGACCTACAGGGACAGCTAAGTTACCGATGCAAGACTAAAGCGCAGACCTTAATAAGGTAGCGAACCTGCAATACGCACTAAACGATATTTCCTCGCTCGTCGTTCGGTTGGTGTCCCCTCTCAGAGCTACACCAACCGAACGACGAGCACTCTCGCGAGTGCCCGACATGCCGAAGCCATACAAACTGTTCAGCACCCGCCCTATTCCCGCCGACGCCGAAATCATCGACCACAACGGCAAGCCGCATGTTCGCATGAAAGAACGCGGCAAGTCGATCCTGTGCCGACTGACCAAAGACGGCGCGAAATGCCTTCGACCCTCGAAGTGCTGGTACTTCGATCTGCGCGACCAGCAAGGCACGGTTCACCGCGTGAAGGGGTTCGCCGATCTAAAGGCGACAGGACAACTCGCCGCCGAGAAGGCGCGGAAGGCCGAACGCTTGCGGAGTGGGTACGCCGATCCTGCCGAAGAACACGTCCGCCGACCGCTCACCGATCACCTTAAGGATTACGGGGCACACCTCGAAGCCAAGGGCGTGACTTCCAAACACAACCAAGAGACTCAGTCACGTATCAACACACTCATGACCGGGTGCGGATTCGTGTTCCCGCTTGATCTGGATGCCGGGAAAGTATCGGCCTGGTTGGGTGGACTTCGCCGACAAGAACGACTGGTGGCGATTCCGCCAGGCGATGCGTTTGGATCTTCAATCGTGGCGAAACTGTTTGGTGTGACCGTGGACTCTGTTCGACGGCTTGTAGCACGTCATCGTTTACCCACCGTAGGGAATGGCCCCAGCCGGAAGCTAACCCGTGCGGCTGTTGAGGTAATCGCCGAACAACAGGCGAAAGGATCATCGCCCCGAACGGTGAATAGCTACACCGTAGCCATCCGTGGGTTCACTCGCTGGCTTGTGCGTCTCAAGCGTATGGGTTCTGACCCGCTTGAGTCATTATCGCTTCTCAATGCAACCGTTGATGTTCGTCATGCTCGTCGTGAACTCACTTCCGATGAGTTACGGCGATTGCTAGAAGCCACACGCGACAGCAAAACAACGTTTCGTGGGCTTACTGGTGAGGATCGGTTCATGCTGTACTTGATGGCGTCTGCGACCGGCTTCCGATCAAACGCACTTGCGAATCTGACGCCCGCCGACTTCGACTTGGACGCCCAAACCGTGGCCCTGGCCGCGCGCTTCAACAAGTCGCGGAAAACCAAGGTTCAACCGATCCCATCAGATGTAACTTCTTCACTCCGTGAATTCCTTAACGGCAAGCCCGCTAATGCAACGATCTGGGGCGGAACATGGGCTACGGGGCATGTAGGAGCACAAATGCTTCGTCGTGACCTGGAAGCCGCAGGCATTGCTTACACTATCGAAGGGCCAGATGGGCCAGAGTATGCCGACTTCCATGCACTCCGGCATACCTACCTGACCATGCTGGGGCGTCATGGTGTGGATCTGAGCTCGACTGATGCCGATTCTGGGTGACCGTCCGTGGTGAGGTAGTATGAGGGTTGCTGAAGCTCCCATGGTCCTCGCCCACGGACGGCCGCCATGATTCTACCACCCGAGGCGCACGCGCTGGTCCAGGTTCTCGCC
>JBGSLF010000103.1:0-9410 GCA_041740855.1 Gemmata sp. | reverse complement strand
CGGGGTCATGGGTTATCCTCGGGACGTTCGGGTGGAACGCCCGAGATCATGTCAACCGCTACGAAATGCGCAAGGGGAAAAGCGACAAACTGAAGACTTGTCGGGAGCCATCATTCCCCGCGAACGCGGGTTAGTTCAACTAGGAATTAGATTGCGCCGGCGCAAGATAACATCGCGGCCGGCTGGTCGGCCCAACGCGGGCCGAACCCATTTCATACAATACTCTTGCGGCGTCTCCACACCTGAATATGCCACGCAAGATAACACCCTAACGACCCTTGCGCGGCTCGGCCGCCTTCTGTCGCCGAAAGAATCGAAGCAAGCCGTGTGCGTTATGGTGAAGGGTGGAAGCCCTTCACGTTTTTGCAGGCCTGCGATGTCCACGATAGCAGACACCATTCTGGCCATCGATGTGGGACCACACAAGAGCGTTGCGTGCATTAACGAGCGAAGATCGCTCCCTAACGGGAGAGCAGGCTTGGCGGATCGCCGCTCGCCGCTCGCAGAGTTGCCACGAATCGGGATCTTGTCCGGTTCGTTACGTTGAATGCTGAAACTCACACGCGCACATTTTTCTGGTTGTTTGTTCTCCGCAAGTCGATTCCAATTAGTTTGAATTCATTTCTCTGTTGTCAGGCGACGCCCATGAATGTCCGAACCGGAATCAAATTGTGTTTCGCGCTGATGGTGGTGAGTGTTGCGCTCTTCGGTGCGTTCGCGAAGCATTTGTTCAAAGCCTGGAACGCGGCAGAAGTTCGGAAGTGGGAGGCCGAGCTTCGCGAGAAACGGGCGAACGTCTTCGGCGAACCGGTTTACCCAACCGACGATGAAGCGCACGAAATCGCTGCCGCATTGGACCGCTTTCGCGACGCGAACCGGAATACGGACGGTCCCGCCCTCGCCAAACTGTTCGACCCCGAGCGGTTGTATGACGAACTCGTCTTGCAAAGCGGCCCCGATCTACCCGTGCCTGCCAACGCGCGGTCACGTTCCGAATTCGCTGCTGGCTTCCATAAAGGAGCCGCCAATTTCATCAACAATCCCTTGCTGGATTGGGACGCCACCATCGTGCGAAGAATCCGATGGTCTGCGAACCGAGACGAGGCGATGGTCATCGCTTCACACCGCCGCGAATTGCAGATTCTGGGCGAAGACACGACCATCTCGCTAAGGATTCGGTGGTGGTTGGTTCGCCAATCCGGCGGTTGGAAAATCTACGATCTCGAAGACCTCGACTGCGGTGTCCGGATTTCCGCGATCATCGCCACGGTCGTCTCTCCAGAATACCTTCCCCACATCGCCAAAATCCGGACGGTGATAACTGCAATCAACGAAGCTCAAGTTGCCATGTTGAAACCGGATGTGGCCGCAATCGATACCGCTCTGGCCCGGTGCAAAGGGCACAAGGTTCCACCGCAGATCGCCGCAAACATCCAGCTTCTCAAAGCCGTGGCAAACATGATGCGGGGCGACATCGACGCGGCCTTCAAATCACTTGAAGAAGCCGAACGGCTGAATCCGGACATGCCCATTCGGCACTCGATCCAGGCGGTTTGTCACAACCTTCTCGGCGAACACGTTGAAGCCCTGGCTGAAGCCGACGCCTACATCGCCCAACTCGGCCCCGACGCCGCTATCGATGTTGAACGTGGCGAAGCATTCGAGGCACTCGAACGGCGAGAAGAAGCCGCCGCTGCGTTCCGTCGGGCGCTCGACGACACGCCCGAAGACAAGGAAGCCTTCCTGGGACTGCTCCGCGTTCTCCCGGAAGGCGGCGACCGGAGCGAACTTGCAGACCGGCTGGCGAAGTCCAAAGAGCCAGTGAAGTTGTTCGACACCTGGAAACCACTGGCAACTGAGTGGCAAGACTGGGCCGCGGGCATGGCGCTGGAAGACGGGCTTCACCGCGCCGTGCCGAACGATATCCGGGGCATCACTCCCGCCATTTATCGACTCGTCGACGAGAAGGAGTTCGACGCAGCCACCGCCAAGATGCGCGACGGGTTGGACCGGGTGAAAGAGGACGAGCGTTCTCGGGTTCTGAGCGCTTATCTGTACGCGATGCTCGGAGCGGACCGACCACTCGAGGCCTATTCCGCCGTGCCCGACGAACACGCCATCGCGGCATTTCGCCAATTGGCCGAGGAACTGGAGGATGTTCTCCTTTACCCGGACGAGAAATCACCTGAAGTCAACGAGAAGCAACTGCGCGAATTGATCGCTACTCACAAGAAGCGGCATCCCGGCGATCTTTGGATCGGCTTTTACGACGCCGTTATGCTCCAGGCCGCGAAGGAATACGAGAAGGCCGAGCGGGCGTTCGCGATGGCTGAAGCCGCATATCGAAAGTCGGCGCAACCGATGGAGAAGGATTGGGAGGAGAGCACCTTCCGCTACCGACGAGTGCAATGCCTCTATGCGGCGAAGAAAGGGTTGAAAGCCTACGCCGAGATTGGCCCGGCCAAAGACACGTTCTCGCAACTCGCCTATGCGTACGAAGCCGACAAAGACGCCGCTGGCCTGGAAGCTCTCGTGGCGGCTCACCGGAAGCGCTCACCGCGCGAGTTGCAGTTGCTGTACTGGTCGGCCGCAGTGCTCCGCCTGAAGGGGAAACTGGGCGAGTCCGCCGACGGCTACCGCGCGTTCCTGAAGAAAGCCGAGAAGATGGACGCAAACCGGTGGTCGGCGGCGCAGGGTTGCGTTCGGGGTTATCTGCAGGCCGAACGACTTCGGGATGCCACAATGGCGATCGCCGATTTGGAGCCGGAACTTGTGCCCTTGGCATTGCGTGTAGCAGTGGCGTTGGCCGACGGGCGACTGACCGACGCCGAGGCACTTCTGGCGGAAGCGGCGGAAGCACCGAACGGGTTCGGCTTCCTGTATTACGACGAGGATTTCGCAAAGCAGATCGCGCGGCCGGAATATGCAACTCTGCGGGAGCAATACCCCGCCCCGGTTCCGCCGAAGCCACTCAAGCCCAGAGACTAACCACACGCCGCCACTTCCAGTTGCGCCGGTCGGCGATTCGATAAAACCGTCGCATTCCCCCTATCCCCGCTTGTCGGGCGTCGCGCGCGTTGGCACCCTAAATGTGTCACCTTTGTGGAGCGCGCCGATGCACCGCCATTGCTTCCTGCTACTTCTTCTGTTGCTCGCGGCCCCGGTCGCGGCGCAATCGCAACCACAGCCCAAAGCGCAACCCAAAGCGCCACTGGGCGACCCGGCCAAACTCACCATCGATCGCATCTTCAATTCGGATGATTTCAAAGGCGATGCGCCGCCCGCGGTGAAATGGCTCGATGGCGGAGCCTATACCACGCTGCGGCCCTCCAAGGCGCACAAGGGCGCGAGCGATCTCGTGCGTGTCGATATCGCAGGCAAGAGCGAAGTGTTGGTGCCCGCCGAGAAGCTCATTCCGCCGAACGCGAAAGAACCGCTCGCGATCAACGGATACCAGCTATCGAAGGATCTGGATCTGGTGTTGCTGTTCACCAACTCCGTGAAGGTCTGGCGACAGAACACGCGCGGCGATTACTGGATCATTCGGCGTTCCACTGGCAAGCTCACCAAGTTGGGCGGCGACGCGAAGCCCTCCACGCTGATGTTCGCCAAGCTCTCGCCCGATGGCACCCGCGTGGGGTATGTGCGCGAGAACAATCTGTTCGTGCAACCCGCTGCCGGCGGCCCGCCGACACAACTCACCACCGATGGCACCGAGCAAGTGATTAACGGCACATTCGACTGGGTGTATGAGGAAGAATTCGGCTGCCGCGATGGCTGGCGTTGGAGTCCGGATGGCAAGCAGATTGCGTACTGGCAACTGGACACGCGCGGCGTGAAAACCTTCACGCTCGTCGATTACACCAGCGATTCGTACCCGGTGCTGAAGACCTTCGCCTATCCCAAGACCGGCGAACGAAACTCGGCGTGTCGCGTGGGTGTGATTGCCGCAACCGGCGGCGATACCAAGTGGATGGACGTTCCGGGTGACACTCGCACGGATTATTACATCCCGTGGATGCAATGGGCCGGGAACGCCACGGAACTGGTGTTGCAGCGTGCGAACCGGCTCCAGAACGCCATCGATGTGATGCTCGCCGATGTGGCCACCGGCACCGTTCGCACCATCCTCACCGACCGCGATGGCGCATGGCTCGATCTGCACGACGATGCGATGGAGTGGGTCGAGAAGGGGAACGCCTTCACCTGGATCAGCGAACGCGACGGCTGGCGACACTTATACTTGGCGTCGCGCGATGGTGCCAGCATGCGCCGCGTGACTCATGGCGCGTTCGACGTGATCCGCGTGTTACACATCGATGAAAAAGCCGGCCACGTTTACTACCTCGCATCGCCCGATAACCCGACGCAGCAATACCTGTATCGCACCGCACTGGATGGCACCGGCTCGCCCGCACGCATCACGCCCGCCGACCAACCGGGCTGGCACGATTACAACATCGCCCCGGATGGCGCATTCGCCATTCACACGCACTCTTCGTTCGGCCAACCGCCACGGGTGGCACTCATTACGCTGCCCGATCACAAAATCGTTCGCCCACTCGCAACGAACGATAAGCTTCGCAAGGTGGTCGCGAATCTGGCGCAGACGCCGGCGGAGTTCTTCCGGGCGGATGTGGGCGGCGGGGTCAAACTCGATGGCTGGCTGATGAAGCCCGCGAACTTCGACCCAAAGAAGAAATACCCGCTGGTGTTCTATGTGTATGGCGAGCCGGCGGGCCAATCGGTCACGGATCGCTGGGGCGGGCGGAACTATCTGTGGCACCTCATGCTTACGCAACAGGGCTACGCGGTGGCGTGCATCGATAATCGCGGAACTCCTTGCCCGCGTGGCCGCGATTGGCGAAAGGCCGCGTATCGCAAAGTGGGCACGCTGGCCTCGGCGGATCAGGCCGCAGCCACGCGCGACTTGCTGAAGCAGATGCCGTTTCTGGATGCTTCGCGTGTGGCGATCTGGGGTTGGAGTGGCGGCGGATCGATGACGCTGAACCAACTGTTCCGCCACCCGGATCTGTATCGCACCGGCATGGCCGTGGCCCCGGTGCCCGATATGCGACTCTACGACACCATCTATCAAGAACGCTACATGGGCTTGCCGCAAGACAACGCCGAAGATTACAAGCTCGGTTCACCGCTCACGCACGCGGCGGGGTTGAAGGGAAACTTGCTTTTGGTTCACGGCACCGGCGACGACAACTGCCACTATCAGGGTGTGGAGAAACTCGCGGATAAGCTCATCGAGTTGAACAAGCCCTTCACGCTGATGCCTTATCCGAATCGGAGCCACTCCATCAACGAGGGGAAGAACACCAGCCGGCACTTGTATGCGCTGCTCACGCGCTATCTGAATGATAACCTCCCCGCCGGCGCGAAAGGAAATTAACCCGGCCGCTGACGGGGCACGGTTCGCCGGGCGCAATCGGTGAGCCGCGCCCCGTCAGGGGTGGCTCGCTCCGAACGTGTTCAGCCCGACCCGGAATCATCGGCTTGATTCAAGTCGGTTGGCCATGAGAGCGGTTCGGCCTGCCTTTGCTGCACCCTGTCTGCGATTCACTCGCCGGGCCACAGGTCGGCCTACGCCTTGTCGTCGCGCCGCAGCCAGCCGTCATGCCACGCGATCCAGATGACGTAGCGAAGGAGGCTGTGAAGGCCGCCCGCGTCGATGTCCGGCCGGGAGGCGGCGAGGTGTTCCTGAGCGAGTTGCTCGATCTCGGCTCGGGACAGCCGGTCGCCAGTTTCCCCCACCCGTTCCCGCACCAGCGCGTAGATGTCCTCCTGCAGACCGCTGATCTCGGCGGCCAGGCGGTCCGCGGCACCGGTGCTGTCGGCGCAGACCGTCCGGAGCCGTTCGAGGCGGTTGCCGCCCTGGTAGGAGTAGGCGTCGATCGCAGTGTTGATGTTCACCACGGCGCGCCTCCGGTGGCCGAACTAGTAATTAGACCGATTCAGGTCGGCCTATTTTCCCTTGCGAATCGGCCTATCCCGTGGTGGAGTTTCGAGTAGGACGTTTCACACGATGTACGCTAACCCGTCGTCGGTGCGCAGTCAAAACGAAATGCCGACACTTCCTACGAGTTCCACGCCACGCGCGACGAAAGAAGCATCCCGGTGCGGCCAGGTGTGTCAAGGAGGACAACCTGTGGTTAACGAATGTGAGGAAACTGGGTTTCAAGATGCGACAGGACGGGCTGCGGAACGCGTGTTCAGCCAGTCCCGGAATCTTCGTTTTGACTCAAGTCGGTTGGCCATCAGAGGGGGTTCGGTGTGACAGTCTCACCCCTCGACGGGCCGTTTGTCCCGCTGTAAGCTACGGATATTGGAGGCAACTGACCATGAACCGCACCTCCCCACCACCCATCGCCATCGATGTCGCCGTGACGCTCACCGCGATCATCCGCCCGGAAGAGGGCGGCGGGTACTCGGCATCCATCCCGTCACTGCCCGGGTGCCATACGCAAGGCGAAACCATCGAGGAGGTCCGTAGCAACCTTCGCGAGGCCGCCGAGGGGTGGCTCGCTGTCGCCCACGACGACGGCCTCGCCGCGGACGGGCCAGTCGCGGGGCCATGAAGATCCATGAAGATCGTCTCGGGCAAGCGGATGTGCCGCATCCTGGAGCAGCGGGGATGGGAGCTGGCGCGGATCAACGGCAGCCACCACATCTACCGACATGCGGCGACGGGCCGGCGGACCACCGTACCGGTTCACGGGAATGAAGACCTGAAGACCGACACCCAGCGCGGCATCATGCGGGACGCGGGACTGACCGACGATGACCTCTGACGGGGCACGTCCTCCGCTCGCCGAAAGAACGCATGCGCCGCCGCCAGACGATTACTGCCATCGCCTTGGGGCGGCACAAGAGTGTTGCGTGTGGTTGTCGCGGTCGAAGAGATGCGATCGAACTTCACGATGCGTCCGGACGGCTGCACAACGCGTGTTCAGCCCGCTCCGGAATCATCGGCTTGACTCATGTCGGTGGGTTATGCGGGCGGTTCGGCTTGCTCACCCCGGTGGCAGCTGCTTGACGCGGGTGAACACCACGAAGAGGGCCGCGCTGAACGCTCCTGACCAAACCGACCCAACAACCAACGACAGGCGTTCGACCGATGTTAGCCGAAACGGCGAAACTGCGAGGAACAGACTGAAGATCGAAGCGGCAATCCCGATCGCAGCGATTAACTGTCCGAAGAACAGAAGCGATTGCCCAACTTCGACTGCGAGGGGGCGCCCGTCCCGTGGTAACGGCGACACGGGACCGCCATCGCCATCGCCCTCGGCGTGAGCGGAGTTGAACAGTTCTGACAGTGGACGCCATTGCGACTTGAGATCGCCGGTTGCGGTCGTCGAGAGGCACATATCGGTCGGTTGGAGTGACCCGGCAGCCAGACGTCGCCGGATCTCCCTGTCGGTGAGGATACCAATGACTCCGGCTCCCGGGGTCGTTGAGACAAAGTACTGCTGATCCACCCCGAATCCCTCCGCTGCCTTGCTCACCTGTTACTGCTACGCCCTTCTGGGCTCTCTCCACCGCCGGCGCCCCCGGCGGCACCCTGCTCCGGCGGTTCGCGCCGGGTATTCGCCTCGATCCCGATGCCTAGGTTCAGCCCTTCGCCCACCACAAACAACAGGGCGACCGCCAACACTCCCTCCAGTACCTTGCCCAGCAGTACCACTGCTGGGGCATCGCCGAGCAGTACGATGACCACAAGGTACAGTACACCGACGAGCACCGCCAGCACGCGGAAGATGCCGACGAGTGCGGAGGCGAGCGGGAACCGGGTTCGGGGCGGCAGAGGAGGAAGCGGAGCGGGAGGAGGAAGCGGAGCGGGAGGAGGATACACTCGCCCGAACACATCCCGACCTGAGACGAAGTCGTAACCGCAATCGCAGCGAGACGCTGTGCTCGGGTGAACCAGCCGGCAAGCGGGACAAGTTTTAGGCACTCACATCTCCGCTGCCGAAAGAATCGCTGCAAACCGAGTGCGTTAGCGTGAAGGATAATCTCCCTTCACGCTTGAATGCTTGCGATGACAACAGTCACGATTATTGCCATCGACTTTGGGCGGTACAAGAGTCTTGCATGCACATTGTCGCAGTTGAAGAAATGCGATCGAGCTTCAAGATGCGTCAGGACGGGCTGCGCAACGCATGTTCAGGCCGCCCCGCGAATCATCGGCTTAATTCATGTCGGTGGGTTATGAGAGTGGTTCGGCATAGCTTTGGCCTGCACAATTGTCTGACCTGCCACGCAGACTAACTCCTGAACCACCAACCGCAGGCCGGGTTCAGTGACTTTACACGAACATTGCGGCGATCAGCCCCAAATACATAATCGCAAAAATAACCCCGATTGCGAAGAATACTGTACCGATAATTCCGCACACATAGCCTGCCTGAGTCACCCCTTCACCTGATCGATCCATTCGCCCTCGTCGCATCATTTCCAGATCACTTGACCCCATTGCCCATGCGAAGACCCCGAGTGGAGCACAGACGATCAAACTTAGTATTCCCAAAGCAAGGATCAGCCCTCCTCTGTGAGGACGGCCCCGGACAGTGCGGGTCGGTCCCTCCTCAAGATCGAACGGATTTGGCGGTGGAGAAAGGGGAGGCGCTGAGAGAGAAACCACCGCAGCACAGCGGGGGCAGGTATATTCAGAGTGTGGCCAAAAGTCGGGGAGGCTTGCGTGAGTGTAACAGAAGGGGCAAGTAACCACTGGCATATCGGCTCCGCTCTTCCGGCACTCCGCCGCCGAACATGGGATTTGATGCAAGGATTTTGAGCGACAGCGTCGTTCCGGTACCCTAAGAACAGCTGAGGGTACCGGAGCGATCGCTGAAGCACAAGTAGGTGTTTGTGTTATTGTGCAATGGAGCGCATCACGCTGTCAATCAGATAATCATACATTCGCACTTTTCGCATCACAAACCGCACCGTTCCAACGACCGCAACCACTGAGCGGCTCAACCGCCTTCGCTTTGCTGCCGAACGAAACAACTCATTGGACTCAGCCGGGCACACCCGCAACCGTTGGAACCACACAGTAAGCTGCGAAAATCAAGTCTGCCGGCTGGGTCACCGATCGCCCAGTGGTTTTCTGGGAGCAGGAAAGTCATTCCACTTCCGGTCGAACTCCTGCCGGCGCTGGTCGAACTCCTTCTTGTCGTTTTGCATTTGGTTTTGCATTTGGTTGAACATCACTCCCGCTAGAGCAAACCAAAGGCACACGAGTACCAGTTGGATGCCGAACAGCACTGTGCCGATGATGCCGAGGATATACCCCACATGCGTTGTACTCTCGCCCGTCCGATCCATGCGTCCGGTACGCATCGCAGTGAGATCTTTGCCACCCATGATCCAAGCGGCGATTCCGAGGGGAGCGCAGA
>JBGSLF010000102.1:0-36850 GCA_041740855.1 Gemmata sp. | reverse complement strand
GGGTTTGTGCGAAAACAAGGGGATTTCGCAACATTGCGATCTCCGGGCGGGAGGGTGGGGTGTCCAAAAACTCCGCCACCCCAGCGGAATCGCTTGGAAACCGAGCGATTCTGACACCCGAAAATCGGCATCAGTCGAACTAAGAGCGGATTTACGCAAGCTGCCCCGGTAAGGGTTCTGGTTCTGCCGGTGTTGTGGTGTGTTCCACTGCGTTCGATGCTGCGTTGACCTTCACACTCCCCTTGATCCCCTTGAGCAAATCGGGTGGCGGAAGTTTGATATCCCACGCCAGCCCAACCGCTTTGAGAAACCGAATGAACAGGTAGCTCAGGTCCACTTCGTACCATGTGAAACCGTGGCGTGCGGAACTCGGCGCGCGGTGGTGATTGTTGTGCCAACCATCGCCCATGGCCAGAACGCCAAGCACTGGGTTGTTCCGGCTCCCTTCGCCCGTGTCGAATCGCTGCGGGCCAAACATGTGGCCGATCGAGTTGATCGCAAAAGTGACCTGGAAGATAATTACCACGCTGAGGCAATAGCCATAGACAAGCGCGCCCCAACCGCCCAGCGCGTAGCACGTGACTGCCATCAGCAATCCCGGAATCATCCACAACCGATCCAGCCAAACCAGTTCCGGATACTTCAGGAAGTCGTGAACGATCTTCTGATCCGGGTTAATCATGTCGCGGGTGAACAACCAACCCACATGCCCATGAATGAACCCATCCACAACGGGCGAGTGTGGGTCTTGGGGCGTATCCGAATAACGATGATGCAATCGATGGTGAATGGCCCACCAGAGCGGACCTTTCTGCAACGCCGTGCAACCCGCACATGCGAGCAAGAACTGGAACCATCGGGTGGTTTTGAATGAACGGTGCGTGATATAGCGGTGTAACCCGACGGTGACACCCAGCCCGATGATTCGGGTCAGCACAAAAATCCACAACAGATACCACCACGAGAACTCGATGTACGGGATCGCGAGTAGGGCAAGGTGAACGGAGATCAGAGGCGTCAGCGCGAAGGCAATGCGGCCGGCGCGATACCAGGTTGGCCCGGCGGGTAAACTCGGTGCGGTCGTTGTCGTGGGGTTGGCTGTTTGCACTGGATAGGTTGCCGGTATGGTGCTGCCCCAGACAAAAGAAAGGGGCGTGGGAATCAAGACTTCCTCACTCGCAGAAGAGAAGATCTTACACAAATCTTGCTACAACTGCGATGCTGCATTGCACGATCGGCACAAATGGTAAACCGCGGGGTTTATCGTGATTGCCGTAAGTTGCCGACTGCCAAGGCAACCCGGAGAATAATGTTCCGACTGCAAGCCAGGGTGTCGCGATGCTGAAGCGGAATAATAAGCTCAAAGGTGGCCGTGTTTCCGTTCCGCCTGCGGCTCCACCGCCAATTCGAGCCACACCGCCGTTGCCCCCGCCTGCCTCGCCCGTGAAGGACGACCAAGCCACGCCAAGTTCACGCGTGCCCCTGCTCATTTGCCTCACGTTGGTGGCGTTAGTGTTCGTCGTTTACGCACGCACGCTGAATCATGAATTCGTCGGTTACGACGACGACGAATACGCCTACGAGAACCCGCACCTGATGGGCGGCATCTCGGCTGATAATGTGTGGTGGGCACTCACGCAATCCTATTCATCGAACTGGCACCCGCTGACATGGGTGTCGCATATGCTCGATTGGGATCTCTATGGCGAATGGGCGGGCGGGCATCATCTCACGAGTGTGCTCATCCACGCCGCGAACGCAGTGCTTTTCTTTTTGGCGTTGCGAGCGATGACGGGGCGAATGGCGGCTTCCGCAGTCGCAGTTGCATTATGGGCGTTGCACCCCTTGCGGGTGGAATCTGTGGCGTGGGTTTCCGAACGCAAGGATGTGCTCAGTGGCTTATTCTTCGCGCTGACTCTGCTCGCATATATCCGTTACACACGTGTGCCATCACTTGGCCGCTACGCACTCGTGGCGCTGGTGTACGCTCTGGGGTTAATGTCCAAACCCATGCTGGTAACGGTTCCGTGTGTGTTGTTGCTGCTCGATTTCTGGCCGTTGCGACGCTTGACGTCGCGCGATAACTTGCGGCGAGCGATTTTGGAGAAACTCCCACTGCTGCTCATCGCGGTGGCATCATCCTTGGCCACGGTTCAAGCTCAAGGGAAGGCGGTGCGGGATCTTGAGCAGTACCCGCTCATGGTGCGAGTGGGGAACGCAACAGATGCGTATCTCATGTACTTGGTAAGTGTGCCAGTTCCCGCGTGCCTCGCGGTGTACTATCCGCATCCTGGCGAGAATCTGCCGTGGTTGCGTATTGGCATCGCCGCGGTGGTGTTAGTTGGTGTGTCGCTGCTTGCGATTCTCGCCCGCAATCGCTTTCCTTATCTTCCCGTGGGTTGGTTCTGGTATGTGGGCATGTTGGTTCCGGTCATCGGCTTTGTGCAAGTTGGCACACAATCTCGGGCAGATCGCTACACCTATCTTCCCCATCTCGGGCTTTGGATCGCCATCGTTTGGGGCATGGCGGATCTGGTACGCGGTCGCGTCACTCATCAGGTGGCAGTGGGGGCCGCGGCGGTGCTGGCAACGGTCTTCGCTGTGCTATCGTGGCAGCAGACCGCCCACTGGCGCAATACCATTACGTTGTTTTCCCGCGCGTTGGAATGCACCGTGAACAACGATATCGCACACCGTGGGTTGGGCATCAGCTTGATGAAACTTGACCGCATGGACGAAGCCGAGACACACTTTCGCCGTGCGATTGAAATCAGCAACGATGTTGAAGCCCACGTCAACATGGGTTTTATCTACTCGCAACGCGGGCAACTCGAAGACGCATCCGAGCAGTTTCGCGAAGCCATGGAACGCGCCCCGCGATTCGCGCTGCCACGACAGAATCTTTCGCGGATATATGTGCTGCGAGGTTTGCTACTAATCCCCGACAAACCCGCAGAAGCGGCCGAACTCTTCGAAGAAGCCATTGCACTTTACCCGGATCATCCGGAAGCAAAGATCATTCGCGAGCGGCTCGCCCGGTTGTATCTCAACATGGCAACGGGAGCCGAACAAGCGGGCCAAATGGACGTGGCGCTGGAACGGTATCGGCAAGCGGCACAGGCCGCACCCGATCTTGCCGAGGCACGCAAGAAACTCGGGCTGCGGTTACTTCAGTCTGGGAATCGACTCGCCGCGATTCCGCATCTGGTGCGGGCCTCTGAACTCGATCCGGAAGATGCCGAAGTGCGGAACGCATTGACAGAGGTGAAGAAAAACTAAGTACAGCTTCGCGAAATTGAGGGAACAGTTGGTCCGATGATTATCGCCAGACACGCAAGATTTGTGATGCCGCATTCGTAATCGCGCGAGAAATTCGCCACCGGCGCGAAATTTTCGCCGCCATCTGATGGTTTCGGTTCGGGATATTGTTTCACGGAGGGGGGTGCCGGTAGTGAACGAATGAATCCGCACCACCGACATTCTTACATCAAACGTTCCTCTTCCCCAACTTGTGGGGAGATGTACTGAGCCGACCACAGTTGAATCGTGGTCGGCCTGCAAGGATTACGAATCGCAATCATCACGCATTGCGACTCGCGACTTTTTTCATCCCTTGTGCCCGCTCACGAGCTTTGGCTTTATTGACTCGCTCAATGGCATTGCCGAATGGTAGCGATTCCGCCTCGGCTACTGCGGCTTCGACTTTATCGACCGATACCTCTGCAGAGGGTAATGCTCTTGCGGTGAGCACGGTCACCACGTTCGAACGCACCTGCACGAAACCTGCCTCAATGAACCAGCGCTTCACACCTGTATCCGACTTCAACCGTAGTTCGCCTGCACCCAAACGCCCGATGAGCGGAGTGCGGCCAGGCATCACGCCTAATTCGCCGTCGAACATCGGCAAGATCACCATCTGGGCCATCTCGTCGAGCACGGCTTTCTCGGGCGTTACGACGACACAGCGCACCCGCCCTTTGAGAGTGTCTTCACGTTCTGTCACCTCGCTGGGCAACAAAGACCGCTCAACAGCGGATTGAATGGTCGGTTCGGTAACGGCCATGGCTGCCTCGTGCTGGGGCGAACGGGCCGGCGGGGGCCGGCGTCTGTGCGGGAATCGTGAATCGTTCCGGACAGGGAAGTGTGCCCGGAACACTATTCACTTACGCCTTCATCTTCTCGGCGGCTGCGGCGGCTTGCTCGATTCCGCCAACATACATGAACGCACCTTCGGGAATGTGGTCCCAGTCGCCATTACAGAGCTGTTCGAAGCTCGTGATGGTGTCTTCGAGCTTGGTGAACTCGCCGGGCTTGCCGGTGAAGGGTTCGGCCACGAAGAACGGTTGCGACAGGAATCGCTCGATGCGGCGTGCACGCGATACCACTTTCTTGTCGTCTTCGGAAAGCTCATCGACGCCCAGAATGGCGATGATGTCTTGCAGGTCGCGGTAACGCTGCAGAATCCGCTTCACGCGATCGGCCACGGCGAAGTGCCGCTCGCCCACGAACTGCGGGTCGAGCAATCGGCTGTTGGACGCCAGCGGATCGATGGCGGGGTAGATCCCCTTTTCCGAGATCGATCGTTCAAGATAAATGAACGCGTCGAGGTGCTGGAACGTGTTGGCCGGAGCGGGGTCGGTGGGATCGTCGGCCGGCACATACACGGCTTGCACGGACGTGATCGCCCCCTTGTTGGTCGAGGTGATTCGCTCTTGCAACTCACCCATCTCGGTGGCCAAGGTCGGTTGATAACCCACAGCGCTGGGCATTCGACCCAACAGCGCGGATACCTCTGAACCGGCCTGTGAGAACCGGAAGACGTTATCGACGAACAACAGCGTTTCCGTGCCTGTGCTGTCGCGGAACCACTCGGCCATCGTGAGGGCCGACAGGGCGACTCGCAGACGCGCGCCGGGCGGTTCGTTCATCTGCCCGAACACCATCGCGGTACTTTCCAGCACGCTCTTGGCGTCCGCCGCTGCGCTGGTCTTCGTCTCCATCATTTCGAGCCAGAGATCGTTCCCTTCGCGGGTTCGCTCGCCCACACCGGCGAATACCGAGTACCCCTTATAGACCTTTGCGATACGAGTAATGAGTTCTTGCAGAATAACCGTCTTGCCCAGACCCGCCCCACCGAACAAACCCGCCTTGCCACCGCGAACGAGCGGCGTGAGAAGGTCGATAACCTTGATGCCCGTTTCGAGCACTTCGGACTTGGGCGAAAGCTCAGAGAACTTCGGCGGTTCGCGGTGAATCGCACGATATTCTTTGGCGTTCACAGGTCCACGGGCATCGATGGGATCGCCGAGGAGGTTGAACACGCGGCCGAGCGTTTCGAGGCCGACCGGCACAGACACCGGAGCGCCGGTATCGGTGGCCTGCATTCCGCGAACCAAGCCGTCGGTGCTGCCCAATGCCACGCAACGAACGCGGCTGCCACCAAGGTGTTGCTGCACTTCACCCGTTAACTTGATCTCCACGCCACTTTCGGTCTTGGTGTTGATCTTCAGGGCGTTGTAAATTTCCGGTAGTTGGCCTTCTTCGAACTCCACATCGAACGTGGACCCGATGATCTGGATAATGCTGCCGGTCTTATTCTGGGTGGAAACCATTCGCTTGCTCCGATCGGTGGTTTGTCACGAGGCCTTATATAACTGGGGACTACAACATCCCGATATCTTCGCGCGGCTAACTTCGTGTGTGCGGAACCAGAAAACTTAAATGGTGTGCTGCGTGCGCCAACTGCAATTGCACCGCTTCATCCTTGGTCATGGCCCCAAATACAGGAGAGGGATGAATCTCTCCCGTGTAGGCTTTGAATCGCTCGATCGAATCCTGGAGTGCCATCACTGCGGCCGCAGGATCACCGCCAGCTTGCGGCACGGTCTTGGCAATGGTTTGGCCGCCAGCCTTGAACCCATTGGCGATGATCTTCTCTCGCATCTTCCGCCCGCTTGTCGTTCGCACCAACCATAACACCGGTCGAATGATTAGCGGAATGCTCGGGAACCCCTGAATCGGAAATCGCAGCCACTCTGCCAGATGCCCCGCCACTTGTGCCAGATCCCAGTTGCCCGCTCGGTCGTAGCCGTTGGCTTGAAGGTTCTCGGCATCGCGAACCACTTCGTCGAATGTCTCAAACCGAAGCTGGCGGCGAGTGGCTGTCATGGTGATTCAGGTGGTTCTTCTCGCTCGGGTATTGGCTGGTGAATAGGGAGAGTTCTTCGGAAACGGTTCCGCCGCGGAACCTACCGGATTACTTGAGCGCCTCGGAACCCCCTATCAGTTCCGAAATCTCCTTCGTGATGTTGGCCTGCCGCGTTCGGTTGTACACACGAGTGATATCTTTGATCAAATCGCCCGCATTCTCTGTCGCGCTTTTCATTGCAACACGGCGGGCAATCTGTTCGCTCACGGCTGCATCCAGGAAGATCTTGAACAACCGCACCTTGAGAGCCGCGGGCACCAGTTCTTCCAGAATTTCGGAGGCACTAGGAAGGAACTCGTAGCTCACTCGTTCGGTTGCTCCGGCGCTCGTCGCCGTGGCACCCGCCGCGCGGCTCGCCTTGGTGTCAACTGATACCGACGATAACGGTAGCAGTGTCTCGACCACGGCCGTTTGCCGAGCCGGATTGAGGAACTTCATGTACGCCACTTTTACTTCATCAACTTGCCCGGTGATGAACTGGGCGATGTAGCGGTCGGCCAACACTTCCACTTCGCCGTAGGAGGGCTTGTCTTCGAAGTTCGTGTACTCCGCGGCTCGCGGAATTCCCTGAAACTTGAAGAACCCGATTCCACGCTTCCCCGAAACTTCCAGTTCAAAAGGAATGTTTGCTTCGCGATAGTCGCGGATGACTGCCTGGCCTTCGCGAATAATGTTGCCGTTGTAGCCGCCGCACAACCCGCGGTTGGCTGTGACAACGAGAATGAGCGACTTCTTGACGGGGCGAGTTACTAGCAAAGGGTGCGACACTTCGCCCGCGTTGCGGCTTAAGTCGGCGGCGAGTTCCGCGATCTTCTGCGTGTACGCATCGGCCTCGGTCGCGCGATCCAGCGCCTTCTTGAACCGGGCGGTCGCGATCAGTTCCATCGTCCGGGTGATCTTCCGGATATTTCGCACCGCCTTGCGGCGCACCACCAGAGCACGAAGATTAGCCACGGGAAAAGCTCTTGGGCTGTTGGCGTTTGGTGAGAAAACCCTTGATCGCCATGGCTGCCAACTCATGGCCGCAAGAATCGCAACCGATCAGCTAACAGCCATAGGCTAACAAACAGCAATTACACCTTGAACTGTGTCTGGAATTCCTTGATGGCCGCGTTGAGCTTTTCCATAATCTCAGGCGTCATGTCCTTGGTATCCACGAGAAGCTTTCGCACCTCGGGCTTTTGTTCTTTCATGAACTTGAGGAATTGCTCCTCCCAATCCTTCACCTTGGTTCGTGGAACTTTGTCTAACCCGCCGCTGTTGCCGGCGTAGATGATCATGACTTGATCGATAACATTCAGCGGCTTGTATTGGCCCTGTTTCAGAATCTCGACCATGCGTTGACCGCGATCGAGGTTGCGTTGGGTGGCTGGGTCGAGTTCCGTGCCGAGTTGAGCGAAGGCTTCGAGTTCGCGGAACTGGGCCAGCGTGAGCTTCAAACCGCCTGCCACGGTCTTGTTCTTCATGGCCTTGATCTGGGCGTTCCCACCGACTCGAGAAACCGAGATCCCCACATCGACCGCAGGAAGCACACCCGCGTTCTTCAGGTCGGGTTGGAGATAGATCTGGCCGTCGGTGATGGAAATCACGTTGGTGGGAATATACGCCGAGACTTCGCCTTCGAGCGTCTCGATGATGGGCAACGCCGTGAGGCTGCCACCGGTTCCGGTAACCTTTGCGATCTTGCTGCCGGGGAAACTCTTGAGATCGTGCTTGGCTTGATCCAACCCGCCGAGTTCGCCCGGCCCTGTGTAAACCATTCCCTTATCGCTTGGCCCGCGGCGTTCAGTTGGGTGGTTCGCTTTGTTGATACCCCAGTCCGCACCCGCGTTGGCTGTGTCGGTGTGTCCTTCGGTAATCACCCACTTCTCGGCCAGTTTAGCGCTTCGTTCCAGCAGTCGCGAGTGACAGTAAAACACGTCGCCGGGATACGCTTCGCGGCCAGGAGGACGACGCACCAGAAGCGACAACTGCCGGTATGCAGCGGCTTGCTTGGAAAGGTCATCGTACACGCAAAGCGTGTCCTTCCCCTCATACATGAAGTATTCCGCCATCGCGGTGCCCGCGTAGGGAGCGATGTACTGAACCGGAGCCGCGTCGGAGGAGGATGCGACAACCACGATGGTGTAATCCATCGCACCGTGTTTGCGGAGCGTTTCGACGATCGCCGCCGTCTTGGCTTCCATTTGCCCGCAAGCCACATAGACGCAAATCACATTCTCTTCACGCTGATTAATGATCGTGTCGAGAGCAATCGCGGTCTTGCCGGTCTTGCGGTCGCCAATGATCAGTTCTCGCTGCCCGCGGCCAATTGGCGTCATGGCATCGATGGCCTTGATGCCAGTCTGCAGAGGCTGCTTAACCGGTTGCCGTTCCACGATGCCGGGAGCAGGGCTTTCAACCAGGCGTCGCTTGGTTGTAAGGATCGGCCCCTTGCCATCAATCGGATTGCCAAGCGGATCGACGACGCGGCCAATCATGGCCTCGCCAACTGGCACGGAGAGAAGTTCGCCCGTAGTGCGGACTTCCATCCCTTCTTTGATCTTGAGGTAATCCCCAAGCACAATAACGGCCACGGCCGACTCTTCGAGGTTAAAGGCCAGTCCTTTCACCCCGGCATCGGGAAAATCAACCAACTCGCCGGCCATGACCTGCGAGAGGCCGTAGCAGCGGGCGATACCGTCGCCAACTTCCAGAACCTGGCCCACCTCACGAGATTCGACCTTGCGATCGAAGTCTGTGATTTGCTTGGTCAGGACGCTGACGATCTCGCCGGCATTAAACGTTCGTGACATAGCTGCTGCCCTTATCGAGCAATTGAGTGCTGAGGGTTTCGAGCCGCGTGCGGACGGAAGTATCGATAACGCGGTCACCAATTTGCATGACCATGCCACCGAGCAGTTCCGGGTCCACCTTGATATTCAGTACGGGTTGTCGAGCGAGCATTTGCGAGAGTGTTGCAGTTAGAGCACTCCGCTGAGCCTCGGTCGGTTCAACGGCGGTCGTAACATGAACTTGGACTCGCCCGGCCCGTGCATCCAAAATCTGGCGATAGGTTGCATCGATACCTGGAAGCAGGCCAAGGCGACCGTTGTGGCTCAGTGCGGCGATCAAACCACGAAACAGTTCTGACGAATGGTTTGCCAGAGCCGATTGTAAAGCTGCGTTTTTGGCTTTCTTGCCGATGGCGGGGCTGGTGAGTGCTTGAGCCACTTCCGGATTGGCTTTCCACACGTCACGAACGAAGCCACTCAGTTCGTCACCCACCCGATCCACATTGCCCGCATCGCCCGACTGCAGCGCAGCCGCGAGCAACGCCTCGGAATAGACCTTGGCGATTCTGGCACGGATCGAGCCAGCTTGGAGAACGGTTTCGTGCGTGGAAAGGGTGGCCATAAGTGTTTCCGTCTGCTTGGCGAAACCCGAGTGATAAGACACGCTACGGGTTGGTGCTTACGCCTTATGTGCCGAGTCCTTCAACTGTGTAATCGATTCATCGAGCAAGCGGCGATGGTCTTCATCGGAAACCGACCGACGAAGGGCTTTCTCGGACATCAGCGTCGCGAGTTTCACCGCTTGTTCGTAGATGTCTTTAAGCGCGACGTCCTTGGCGGCATCGATCTCGCGCTTGGCACGCTCTCGCTCCATCGTGGCGTCCTTGGCTCCCGCTTCGCGTTCGGTTGCTCGCAGTGCATCCGCATCGCGGCGAGCTTCATCCAGCATCGCTTTCACTTGGCTCGCTGCGGTATCCAGTTGTTTCTTGGCATCGGCCAAGGCCACCTGGGAATATTCGCGGTCGCGTCGGGCTTCGTCCAAAGCCGCGCGAATGTTCAACTCACGCTTCTGTAAGCCTTCCTGGATGTTTGGCCACGCGAATTTATAGATGATGAGCAGTAGCAAGCCGAACACGATGAGCGTGTAGATCCCGAGATCCCACCGCTTGATACCGGTGAAATCGAGTGGGCCGGCTTTCTCGCCCTCGCCAGCTGCCGCTGCTGCAAAGCCAGGCGAGGCCAGCAACAGCATCGATAGCGACGCGAATGCAAACAGTGCAAAGTAATTCGAGAGTCGCATGGGGTTACTCTGGCGTCGGGGGGCAATCGGTGCATCCCTCAAGTCCACTCGCCGCTGCGAGTGGACGGATACCTCTGGATCACAGGAACACGAGAGCCAGACAAAGAACCAATGCGATGATACCGGCACCTTCGACCAGACCGGCGAGAATGAACATGGCACCCTGAATGGCACCTGCTTGTTCCGGCTGGCGAGCAATGCCGCTCAGAGCCGCGTAGCCAATGGTCCCAATCCCGATACCCACACCGATAATCACAAGGCCCATACCGATCCCGATACCACCGGAACCAAGGCCTTCAGCGGCGAATAGTGGGGTAGCGCTGGCAAGTAATGCGAGCACAGCAATCGAAAGCAGGTTGGCGAGGCGCATCGTCGGGGACCTCCGGAATCGTTGGGTTAAGTTAAACAGTTATCCCGCTCCGCCGTAACTTAGTGCGGCGGGTGCTTGGCCAGTCCGATAAACACTGCGGTCAGGAACGTAAAAATGAACGCCTGAAGCCCGGCGATGAACAATTCGAGCAGGCTCAGGGCCGTTACCAACAACACGCTAAACGGCATCACTCCCCAATACATCCAATCCTGGGCAATTGCGATCTTGTAAACCGGATCGGATACCAAGGCGATGAAGAACAGAATCATGAACAGAACCGTGTGTCCGGCCAACATATTGGCAAACAATCGCACGGCCAGCACACCCACACGGATGAACGCCGTGGCATATTCCAAAATTGCCATGCCGAACTGAATGATCTTGCCCATCATCTTCATAAAGAACCCGCCTTCGAGTTCAATGTGCGGGATGAAGGTGCCCAAGTATCCGCCAAGTCCATTTGACTTCACACCGGAAATATGGATCACAATGAAACTAATGAGGGCTAAGGCCCCGGTCACCGTTATGGCGGCTGTGGGTGATCCCAAAAACGGGATCATGCCCATCAGGTTCAACCCAAAGATGAACAGGAAGAGTGTGGTGAGATAAGGAAGGAACTTGTCTGCATCGTGTTCGCCGATGCCGGGGCGGGCAATCTTATCGCGGACAAAGAAGAGCAGGCTCTCGATCATGTTCCAGAACTTGCCTTGTGCCGGTTCTCCCGACTTCATTTTCCGCCCGAGCCAGATCATCAATACGCCAACAATGACCGCACAGACGGTCATGATAATAATGAACTTGAGCGGAGTGCCATTGAAGGACAGGCCTTCAACGGTTAGCCCGGCAGTGGGAAAGATCTCGATGTGGTCGCTATCCACAACGTGCGAGAACGGGTCGATTTTGTTCCCGGCCATCGCCACTCCTCACATGTCGGTATCGAGGCATTACCAGCACAAATAAGCGGTCTACCGATACCCAACAAGGCTCTCAACTCAAACAGTTTGCGAGTCCGACTTTGGTGTCATCGCAGGGGCAGGGCTACTGAGCAGAGCAATCTCGACTGTCAGTGTTACGAGATACATTCCCAGTATCCATGCCCAATAGCTCAGTGGATTTGTGCGGAAGGTATCGCCCGAGAGCAAAAACACGATCGCAGCGCCACCGAAACCTACCACCACCCGTGTGAATGTTCCCACCGCCATCGCCACCACGTTCCCGTAGGGGGAAGTGCGGCTCAATCGCTCTGCGAGAATCAGAGTGATCAGGCCTGCCGGCACCGTTAAAGCAAGTGCAACGGCCGCACACAACCAATGATGATCACCCTTCCACACGCCTAGCGGCACTGTGATGAGGGCCGCAATAATTACTGGTATGCTTACCAAGATTGCGGCCCGCCGTATCACGGTCCGCCCTCGGTATCGTTTTTGGCCACGTTGTTATGGGCGTCGTCCTTCTTGTCGGCCGATTGTCGCGCCTTTTTGTTTCGTGCAGTTAAAGCTTTTGCCATCTGCGTTAACTGAAAGAACGCCGCAACAACTCCTAAGAGTGTCAAGCCAATCGTGAACCCCGGCATCGTGCCCAGAAAATAATCGAGCACTAAACCAATAACCGTGAACGTGACCATCTCCGAGCCGGCAAGCATTAGACCGATGGGTAATCTCGGTCCTTGCTTCGACCCTTGGTTTGGCCCGTCAGATGTTGGTCCGGCGGACATTCTTGCCGTCCGGTTAAGTTCATGATGTCGGTGACGAAGGCGTATTGTGTTGGCTGAGCGAGCAAAGTCAATCATCATCTCGTGAAAAAGTTCACAAGGGAGGGCGGGGGCATGTAACTACTAGCGGGAATAAAGGTAGTGGAATGTCTCAAACGTTAAGGCCAAACCCGCATCTTCGCAAGTGGCGCTAACGGAATGCACGGTAAATGAGCAGACCGGAGTGGATCGTTCAGATCCTGTGTTAACCGCTCTGATTCAGGTTTTGATGAGATGATCGCACGCTCCAAGTGGCCGATTGAGTGGTCTTTCCGGTGATATCGGCACGACCGGCCAGAGATTTTTCCTGAATGGCCAAATCGCGTTGACACCCAAGCATCAAAAATTTTATGATTGAAGGTGTTGATAGAGTTGTGAGTTACGACGAGTGCAGATGTTAGGTCGCTAACCGGCGACCAATCCTCCCCTCGCCTTCACGCGTCGCAGGATAGCCACTTGGGATAATGTCCTCTAGCTTGTTTGCCCCACTATTCCCGGCCGTGTGTTGGTCTGATCGGTAGAATAGTTCGGACTCCACAGCGATACGGACTCGCTCTGTCCATCGCTTGCTATCTCTTTGGGAACGGAATCCCGGAGTGCAGAAATGCCTCCCATTTCTCATGGATGACTTCCACCGTCACCGTCCCCAACCACGGCCTTAAAGTGCCGCGAGGGAGTGGCCCGCCGATGAACAACGCTGGCCTGTTAAACGACCGGCCCAAAACGGAACTGGCCGCATTGGCTCGCCGTCGTGGCATAAGCGGCTGGGAGGCCATGAATAAGGGCGAGTTGCTTAAAGCCCTAACCCGTGTCAGTGCCAAGAGCGTTCCCACGAATGCCAAGGCAGCCAAGCCTTCCAAACTGGGCACCACGGCCAAAACAGCCGTCGTTGCGAAGCCCGCCAATCAGTCGGCACCTGCTGCCAAACCTGCGGCCCGCATTACAACACCTGCCACTCGGCCACTTCCCAAACCTGCCGCAAAAGCGGCCGCGAAGGTGACACGGCCTGCCAAACCTGTTGCGGCACCCGCCAAGCGGCAACCAATTGTTGCTTCTGGTCGATCGGTGCCTCCGGCAACGAATGGTTCGCATCGCCCTGTGGACGCAACCACACCGAACGCAGCCAAGGCTAAACTCAAGGTGTCTATCAAGCCAGCGGTTAAACCTACTGGTAAGTCCGCAAGTAAGCCGGAGCCTATCGCGGCGAAAACGCCCGCTCGCGAAACACCGCGTGATTCACCCAAACTCGTGCCGGGTGGGCCATCCAAAGACCGCATCTTCATCGCAGTGCCTGATCCGCACTGGCTACATGTTATCTGGGAAGTGACGAACCAATCCGTGCAACGCGCTGAAGCCGCGCTGAAGCAGGACTGGTACGGTGCCAAGATGATCATCCGGCTTTCCGATGTAACCAGCCACGACACTACAAGTACTTCGGAAACTCCGCTCCGCGATATTGTCGTCCAACCCGATTGCAACACGTGGTATATCAACGTCGCACAGCCGCCACGTCAATATCGCGTGGACATCGGTTATCTGTCTCGGCGTGGGGATTTCTTTCCGCTGGCGAAATCTAACGTCGCCACGCCTCCCAAGGCGGGTACGTCCGAACCGCTCGATCCTCCCTGGGCAATGGGTGATCCGAAGCAAGCCGAACGCACGTTGGCCCGTTCGAGTGGATTCGAATCGGCCGGTAACCCCGAGTTGCGAGAATTCTTCGAAGAGCGACTCAAACGATCTTTGGGTGCTCCTAAGGAAACTGGCTTCGGCAGTGGGGCAACCCCTCCGGGCAGCATGAAGAAGTTCTTCTTCGACATCGATGCCCGATTGGTGGTGTATGGTCGCACCGATCCATCCGCCCATTTAACTTTGGGTAACGATCCGGTCAGCCTGAAAACAGATGGCACATTTGCAATGTGGTTTAGCCTGCCGGATAGCCGCCAGATTATTCCCGCAGTTGCGACATCCTCCGATGGTGTTGAAGAACGCACAATTGTGCTCGCAGTCGAGCGAAACACAAAGTATCTCGATCCCATGATTCATGACCAGATGAACGAGATTTGATCTCTTTTCGGCTCACTCATCCAATCGGTGGGTGGGCCGCGTTTCCTCTCTCATGCTTGATCTTTTCCTTTCGCCGGCCAATGAGCCAGAGAACACCTCTGGCGAATTCACTCTCATCCGCTGCAGTCGGCGGGCGATGGCGACAACGTTCGAGATCGCTATACCCGCTGGCACCCATCCCGATCCCGTGGCCGCTGCAACCGACGCACTCGACCTGATCGACGAACTCGAAGATCAGATGACTGTGTATCGCGAGCACTCCGAAGTATCGCGTTTGAACGCGATTGCCGCGAACCACTCGGTTGAAGTTGAACCGCAACTCTACGATCTATTCACCCGCTGCGCAAGCTGGACGCACCAGACCGAGGGAGCATTCGATATCGCAATTGGTGCGATTGTGCGTGAGTGGGGCTTTGCTCGCCGTGATGGGCGTGTTCCATCGGATCGCGAACGAACCGATGCAATGAATCGCTGCGGATTCCGGCACATCATGCTCAGCCCGGAACAACGGACCGTCAAGTATCGCATGGCGGGTTTAGAGTTGAACCTTGGAGCCGTGGGCAAAGGTTATGCGCTCGATCGTGCCGCTCAACGGTTGCGAGACGAATGGGGTGTGCGGTCAGCACTCTTGCACGGTGGCGGCAGCAGTGTCTACGCAATGGGGTGCCCACCGGGCGATTCGCGCGGGTGGCTCGTGCGACTCCGGCACCCTTCGTACCCCGCGAATTCGCTTGGATCGATTCGGCTGCGCGATTGCGGGTTTGGTACATCTGCAGCCACGTTTCAGTATTTCGAGTATAAAGGAATGAAGCTCGGTCATCTGATCGACCCGCGGACGGGTTGGCCAGCGGCAGGCACGGCAAGTGCCAGTATCGTTGCACCAACTGCGGCCGAAGCCGACGCGATCTCCACCGCCGCTTTCGTATTGGGAGTGGCTGGCACGGAACGATTGCTTCGCCTCAAAACTAGCCTTGGGGCAATCGTATTGCCTGATAATCTGAACCCAAACAGCCCTGCCGTCGTACGGAATCTCGCACCGGACACATACTCTCCCCCGGAGCAGTTTGCACCGGGCCAAGTGGATTGACAGCCATGCCATTGACGATCCCAATCGAGGTGATCTATGCCGGGTTGGCCGGCACACTCCTCGCTCTGCTCATCGCGACGATCCAACAGGGGTGGTCGTGCCGTGTCTTCTTCCTGCTCGCGTTGCGTCTGGCAATTGGCTGGCACTTTCTGTTCGAAGGCATGTACAAGATTCACTCAACTTACACTGGGCCGACCGAAACAAGCCGGCCGTTCACCAGTGAACCGTACTTCAAGGTTGCACCTGGCCCAATCGGGGCGTACATGCGGAAACAGTTCGGTGATCCCAACGAGATTATCCTCACCAAAGTTGCTCCGCCGGGAAGTATTGCCCCCGATGTCTTCGAAAAGATGTCGCTGATCGAACAAGCGGCGGCCTGCCCCACGGCTGTCTCCACGCTGTTCGATCAACAGGAAGAAACAACCGCGTCGCTCGTGAAAGCTGCGGGCGAGAAGATTCTCGCCGAATCGGCCACAACCGAGGCCAAGACTGTAGAAGGATCGAAGACTGAAGCAGAAAAAGAAAAGGCCCGAGCAGACGCGGAGGCACTTCGAGCGGAAGCACGGAAAGCGATTGAACAACACAAGGAACGTGCCAAGCAAATGGTGAACGAGGCTAAAGCGGCTTACGCCCGGTGGGTGTATGGCGTGGACGCACGAAACACCAAGGTGAAAGGAATTGGCGGCGATGTGGCCCTGACCGCGCCGCAACGGATCGAGCATGTCGAGCGACTTCGCAGAGAAGTTGCGGAGGCCCAGAGCAGCCGTGAGATCGGCCTTGGCAACGGATACGGCACCGAAGGCAAACGGGCGGCGGAAGTTCGTATGCAAGTCCTTACGGCCGAGGCAGACTTGGCCAACGACGCCGAAACATTCATTACAGATCTTCAAACGGAACTGAACGCCGGCAACGCACCTGAAAAAACGGCGAGCCAATCGCGTGGGCAACAACTCGACAAGGTAACCATGTGGTTCCTGGCGGGTGTGGGAGCCTGCCTCATGTTGGGCCTGTTCACTCGGCTAGCATGTTTGTTGGCTGCGGGGTTCCTGGTGACAACATACCTGCTGCACCCGCCGTTCCCGTGGTACCCGTTACCGCCCGGCACCGAAGGGAACCCGGTCTTCATCAACAAGAATGTGATTGAATGCCTCGCGCTTTTGGTCTTGATGTGCTACCCAAGCGGTCGCTGGCTCGGGCTTGACGCATTCATCGCTCGCATCTTCACGGGCACCGGTAATCCGCCCGTTCCGGAATCAACCCCGGCGTAATCCGATCGGATTGCCCCCGGACGGCGTAACTGTTCTTGGGGCTTTTCTCTCTTCCAAACACCTGCGCGACCTCCAACAATACAAGTTCACCCTCCCGGAGTGGAACCATGGCTCTCGATCTTACCCCAGAACAGAAGGCGACCGGCAAAGCCAACTTCGAGCAATCGGCTGGCGATCTGGCTCGCGCTGGTCGAATGAACACGATGGCGGTTGGCGGCGCACCCATTGATGCGGGCAAACCCGACCGCCGCGATTTCCTACGCACCGGGCTGGCCGTTGGGGCTGTGGTGCCTGTTTCGGCCGCTGTGTACTTCGGTTACGACTCCTGGAAAGGGAACAAGGCCGTCAAGACCGCGATGATTGGAACGGGCGATGAAGGTGGCGTTCTGATCGGCGATCATAACCCGGAGTTCAACGAGTTCGTCGCGGTCTGCGATATCCGCCCGACCAACCTGAAACGCATCTTCGAAGGTGAACCGCCAGTAGGCGAACCGAAAGGCCCGCGCAAAGGCTTGAATCGCATTTACGGCAAGGAAACCGCCAAGAAGATTAAACCCTACGACAACGTCGATGCGTTGCTCGCCGATAAGGATAAACTTGGGCTAGAAGCGGTTGTCATTGCGACGCCACTAAACACGCACGACGAGATTGCCAAGAAGTGCATGGACGCGGGCTTGCATGTGTTGTGCGAGAAGCTGATGGCCCGCACCATCGGCAAGTGCAAGGACATGACCCGCTACGCCAAGGATAAAGGCTTGCTGCTCTCGGTTGGTCACCAACGCCATTACAGTTCCTTGTACGCACAAGCGATGGAAGTGCTGAACGCGGGTGTTCTCGGCGATATCAAACACATCCGGGCACTCTGGCACCGGAACAACTCGTGGCCGTTTACAGCCAGCGATAAAGATCGTGCCACTTACGCCACCGGGAACGATATCAACGGCAAGCCATTCGATCTCCCCTACTACCGCGATGGTTGGTGCAAGCCGGTTCTGAAGGAGGATGCGGAAGCGTTTCTCAAAGATCCGCAGAAGCTCCGCGGTCTGGGCTACGACAGCCTTACCGAACTGATTCGCTGGCGGCTCTACGACAAGACCGGCGGCGGGCTAATGGCCGAACTCGGCAGCCACCAACTCGATGCCGCTTCCATCATCCTTGGCCACGTTCATCCGCTCGCGGTATCGGGCGTGGGCGGCAAGTTCTTCTACGGTCCCGGACGCAACGATCGGGAAAGCGACGATGGCGTGTTCGTGACCTTCGAATTCCCCGGCAAGAGCTACTACAAGCGCGATAACGGTGGCCACCTCATTCTGAAGGGCGGCAAGCCGGAGGCGGATAACAAGGATGATATCGTTGTCGTCACGTACTCGTCGTTCAACACGAACAGCTTCGAGAAGTATGGCGAATGCGTGATGGGTAGTCGTGGCACCATGTTGATTGAGGAAGAGAAGGATGTGTACCTCTTCAAAGAGCCGGAACCGGGCAAGAAGGATAGCGGCGGCCGCGATACCAAGGTCACGGTGAGCGGTGCAGATGGCAAAAAGCCCGCCATGGAAGCGACGAGCACTTGGGGCGGTGGCGGCGGTGCTGCGATCTCGAAGGCACCGGGCGCACCCGCATGGGACACCGCCGTTCGCGGCTACCGCACCGAGATGGAACACTTTGCCTACTGCCTCCGCAAGTGGCAGGAAAATGGCGGCAAGGTGAACTACGAGAAGGACGAGAACGGTAAGCTCAAGTACGCCGACATCATCCCGCGTTGCCATGGCGAAGTGGCAATGGCCGATGCGATTCTCGCACTCACCGCGAACATGGCCATGGACAAGAAAGAGCGGATCGTTTTCGAAGACGACTGGTTCAACCCGGAAATGGCCGACGCGGTGCCGGAAACCAAACACGGGAAGAAAAACCAGGCTTGATCGCATCGGCTCAGAAGCCGTAACCAAGAAGTGAAGTGATCGCCCGTCGGACTCCGACGGGCACGCCATGACCCCACTAAGCACATCTCCCACAAGTAGGCGAACAGGAACGTCTGGTTGAAGAATGTCGCTGGTGCGGATTCATTCATTCACTACCGGCACACCCCTCCGTGAAATAATATCCCGAAGTGAAACCATCAGATGGAAGCGAAAATTTCACACGGGTGATGAATTCTCCAAGCGATTACGAATGCGGCGTCACAAATATTGATTGTATCGCGGTAATCACCGGACTTACTGTTCCATCGTTTTCGGGTTACTGTACTTAGCCCGGGGTCATTTCTTTTCCGGAATTTCTGTGATGCGAATGTTGCGGAAGAGGAGATCCGTAGTGGGATCGTGCCCTTGAATCGAGAGCCGACCCTTCGCCGCCCGGAAGCCTTGTCGCGGGTTGTCGTTCGCGGGTCGTTCGTCGGTCCAGTCCACAGTTTGGTAACCGTTCACCCATGTTGCGATGTGCTTGCCGTCCGCGATCACGGTCATCGTTAGCCACTCCTTATCGTTACTCACCACTTTGCGAGCCGCGATGCGGCGATAAATCGCACCGGTGCCGAAATCCTTTGGCTTGCTCCGATCGCCATCCACGAACGCGTTCTGAATCTGGGCTTCGTAGCCATTCTGGTACTGGCCCGGAATGCAGCGAAAGAAGATGCCACTATTCAGCCCGCTGCCGTTGGACTTACATTCGAGTTGCAAGAGAAAATTGGCGAACTCCGCGTCGGTCACCAGATCGCCGGGGCCATCCTTCACCGATAGTTCGCCATCCGGCGTCAATTCCCACTTCGATGCGACCCGTTTCGGATCGGCCTTGTTCACCTTCCAGCCGTCCAGACTCTTGCCGCCAAACAGCAAGCTGGCGTTCAATGGCTTGAGTTTGAGATTGCGAAGTTCGAGGCGCGAATCGGTTTTCTCTGGGATCGAGAACCGAAGCCGGCTTTCCTGGAGAACCACGGGCACCAACCGATCTTTATCCTTGCCTGTGGGTGCTTTCCACTCCCGCACCACCTCGCCTGCGACTGTGGCGGTCCAGCTTTCCGGCGTGAGCCGCACGGTGAAGGTCTTCCAGTCCTCGGATTTGGGAAGTTCGATGGGGAAACTGTTCCCCACACTGGGAAATTCATGCCGAAGGTTGATGTCGAGTGAACCGCGACTTAACTCGCTTTTACCCGAGACGCGGAACTCGCCGACTAACTCGAAGTGGCGGAACGGGCTGGTGTTCTCGATCGAAGCGAACCCGCCATTCTTGCCGATGAGCGTGAGAACCCCTTCCTTCACGCCGATCTCGTAGAAATCGGCGTTCACCACTTTCCGGTCGGCCCAACCGAATGTGGTTTCGCCGTCGAAGAGGAGAATCCACCCGTCTGCAATCTCCGTGGGCGATAGTGTGTTCGGCTTCTGTTTATCGTCCGCACTCGCGAGTGTCGCAAACATCAGTGCGGCACACACGACAAGTAAACGGGGCATGATGGCACCTTGGGTTGAATTGGCAGGGCTACTCTCGATCGGTTCGGCTCGCAATGCGGACGTTCCCAGTTCACAAATCACGATAACGACCAAGCTCAGCAGAGTCGGGGGCAGCGGAGATGTATGGGGCGCAGAAACGATTCATGCCCCGCCGTCTTCTACTCTAAAGCGTCTAATTCGGCCGCTGCCCCGCGATGGTAGACTGCGAGCAACTGTCCTGCAAGCTGCTGAATATACGCCCGACCTTTGGGGCTGGTCTCCAACAGTCCGACAAGCCGACCCGGCAGACGACCGATACCGAGATACGCACCCGACAACGCCCCCGCCATGGTAGCGAGCGTGTCCGTGTCCCCGCCCAGGAAAATCACGTTACAGACCGTGGACTCGAACGAGTTCGGCGTCAGCGCGAAACTCGCGATGGCCGTTGGGACAGAGTGCAGAGCCTCAATCCGGTTGCCCAAACCGGCGAGGTCATCAGGGCAACGGACCTGCTCAGCCTGCTCCAATTTAGCGCGGTATTCCGCCGACTCACAGGCGTTCAGTAGGTGCGCGAAGTATGCGGCACGGTCGAACTGCTCCATGCTGGAACACAACGCGACCGCCAGCGCCAGAAGCTGCGCCCCCTCGATACCCAGTGGGTGACGGTGGGTCGGCAGCGCGGACAATCGGGCCTGTTCCCACAGCCGCTCGCGGTTGTCGCGAAACACGAGGCCGACTGGGGCGACCCGCATGGCCGCCCCATTGCCGAACGACCCGCCGGGGAAGTGCTGCTCAGCCACTTCACGGTAATCGCGGCCTTCCTCCATTGCGTCGAGCACGACCCGCGCTCCACGCCCGTAGCCGCGTGATGGGACGTAGTTGACAACGAACGCCCGGCACAGCGTCTCTTCGATAATCTCCCCTCGCTCGACAAGTGTCTCGGCTACCCCAATTGCCATCTGGGTATCGTCGGTGTACCAGATTTCGTCTTGTGGGTACGCCACCAGATGTTCGGCAGTTGGGAAGCGGGCGCGGATGGCATAGGCATCCTGTGCCTCGAACTTCCCGCCGAGCGCGTCCCCCACAGCGAGGCCGTACATACATCCCTCGAAACGCTCCTTCAGGCTATTAACAGCGACCGCCATGCGTGTGCCTTCTGTGTCCGAACATCTGTGGAGAGAGTGGATCGCATCAATGTACGGCACAGGATGCGTCAGTCGGCGATGATAGCCGCGGCCAGCCCTTCGCGGTACGTTGCGAATCGCGGTTGCCAACCGAGTGCGGCCTTCGCCTTGGTATTGCCAATGCGGCGGTTCGCGTTTCCGGGTTCCACTTGATGATCGAATTGTGCGGTTGGTGCGTGCAGCAGTTCCGCCAGCAGTGTGTAGAAGTTTCGCCGTGTCATCGGTTCGTCGTCGGCGATGTTGTAGGTTTCGCCCGGTACACCGCGAGCCTCCGCACTGAGTACCGCCTCGACGCCATCGGCCACATGAATCAGGTTGAGCCACTTTTCCGAATCGCCCACGAGCGGTTCACCTTTGAGAAGCGGCTGTTTGCGAAGCAAGCGGTCTGGGCCATAGATGCCCGCGAATCGCAGAATGATCGCGTCCGGCCGGCGTGATCGCAAGAGTTGCTCCGCTTCGAGAACCACTTTACCCGAATCTTCGATGGGTTCCGTCGCGGAATCTTCGCTCACCCATTCGCCACTGGTTTGCCCGTAAACACTGGTGCTGGAGACATACACGAACCGCTCGCACGATGGGAGCGTATCGAGTACGTGCCCCAACCCGCGCACATACACATCGCGCATGGACTTTCCGGCGGAGCGGTCCAACCCCACCGCATACAAAACTGTGGAAGCCGGGGGAAGTTTCTGCAGCGTTGCGGGATCGAGCACATCGCCCGCAACTGGTTCGATTCCCAGGTCGGTAAGTGTTGCGGCATTCCCGCGTGTGAGAGCTGCGACACGGCAGCCGGCACCGAGCCATTTGCTGGCAACACGGCGACCGAGATAGCCGCAACCGAAGATCAGCTTTTGCAACTCGCGTGTATCAAGGGGTGACATCGAGGCGTTGTTACCCTAAGTTTTTTGTGGGCGGTTGAAGTAGTTGGCACGCGGGGCGTGTAGGCTACTATAGCTGTCGCGTCACGGGTGACACATACACATGTCCGAACCAGCCCCGGCTTTAACAGAATCACCGGGGGAATTCCCCACCCCAACCCACCACAAAGCGGAAGTGCCTGTTACAGAAGTCCAGAGTCGTGAGGCAGAACTTATCCGGCAGCCGAGCTTGCGCGAGCGGCTCGCGTGGTACTTTGGTGCCATGCTGCTGAGTTGTTTGCTCGTTACCGCAGGGTTGCGACTCGATACGGTCGATTTGAAGGCCCCACTTTATTACGACCTCGATTCGCTTCTGATTCTTCCGATGGTGAAAGTCACTGCGGAACACGGGTTTGGTGCGCACTGGCGAAATGAACGAATGGGTGCGCCAGGAGTTCAGGAACTGTACGACTTCCCGGTGATCGATCACCTGCACTTCCTGATCATCGCAATTCTCTCCCATGTCGTGTCGCATGTGGTGCTGCTTTACAACGTGTATTTCTTGCTCACGTTTCCGCTGACAGTGCTAACGGCGATGTTGGTATTCCGCCAACTTGGTCTCACCTTGCCCGCAGCAGCCGTGGGTGGGATTTTGTATTCCTTCTTGCCGTACCACTATCAGCGATGGGAGAACCACTACTTCCTCGCGGCATACTGGGTTGTTCCGCTCTCATTGCTGCCCGCGTTTGCCATCACACGCGGAGAGTTGTTGTTTTTCCGCCAAAGCGCCGAGGGCAAGTTTCAGTTCCGGTTCTTTCAACGCCGCACAATCGGATGGCTGCTTCTCACTCTGGCGACTGCTTCAGCCGGCGCTTACTACGCCTTTTTCGCTTGTGGCATCATTGCCTTCTCCGGTCTCTATGGCTGGGCGGTTTCCCGTAACTGGCGAGCCATGGTGTCGGCAGGCGGAGTGATCGCAATGATCGTGGCCTTCGGGCTGTTGAATCACCTGCCAACATACATCTTTCAGGCGACACATGGCCAGCACCCCGTCACCGATCGTTACGCTGAAGAGGCCGATCATTACGGGTTGAAGATCGCCCACATGGTGTTACCAATTGAAGACCACAATCTCAGACTGCTGAATGACGTGAAGTGGCGTTACAACTCCGCATTGCGACCATCTGAAACCGAGAATCGCTCAGCCTCTCTGGGCCTTATTGGCACCGCGGGGTTGTTTGGATTAGTCGCCGTGACTCTTCTGCCCATTCGCTCACCGTGGCCCATTGGCCCATTGGCCGGGATGACGCTGTTCACCGTGCTGCTGGCAACCATCGGTGGATTTGGATCTATTTTTAATCTGTTGGTGACGCCACAGATTCGGGCTTACAACCGGATCAGCGTATTCATCGCGTTCTTCGCGCTGTTCGCGTTCATGTGGGCGTTCGATCGATTTCTGCTCACACGCACGGGAGAACGGGCCAAACGGCTCCGTTACCCTGCATGGGCGGTCGTGCTACTGATTGGGTTCCTGGATCAGACGCCGTTCAGTTGGTTCAAGTCCGGTATCATCCGCACCATAGGAGAGCAGGGCGAACGCTTCCACGCCGATGCCCGATTCTTTGGCGATGTGGAACGGCAAATGTCTGGGGCTTCCCGAGTGTTCTGCTTGCCATATTGCCCCTTCCCGGAATCCGCCGCAGTCCACCGTATGCCGGCATACGAGCATGCCCGTGGCTATATTCACACCGATGGCCTGAGTGTGAGCTTTGGGGCGATTAAGGGCCGTGAAGCGGATACCTGGCAACGCGAAGTCGTATCGCGGCCACCCGATGAGATGCTGCGGCGCATCGTGTTCGCGGGTTTCGATGGCTTGTTCGTGGATCAACGAGGCTTCGCAATTACTCCAGAGGGGAACGGAGCTACGGTTCTGATGGCAACTCTTCAGCAACTCTATGCCGACCTCGCCGGACAACCGACCGCACGCCTTCCTGAAATCAAGCATGAGGACGGCGAACAATTCTTCCTGGACTTGCGCCCCTATCGTGACTTGCTCCGAAAGAAACTCGTTGCGCCCTACGATTTCGAAACGGAATCACGCAAGGAACGCGAACGCATTTCGATTGTTTGGCTCGATGGCTTCTATAGCGATGTCAACGATCGCGGTGAAACGCAAACGCTTCGATATGGAACACGCGATGGTACAGCATGGGTCATCAACCCAACAGACCGCACACGCACGATTGAACTCTCGATGGTGTTCGGCACTGTGGCACCCGGTCCGTTTCGCTTCAACCTATCAGGCTTGGTGAATAGCGAGTTCGAGGTCGATCGCGTATTGGGGTCGTGGGATCCGCGGCAATTTGGGATGCCAATGCAGTTCGCGGTTGAGGTTCCTCCGGGTCGTCACAAGATCCGCATCAAGTGCACACCGCCCGCCTACTTCATTGCAAACGATAACCGCCGAATCGCTTACTACATTCTCGATGTACGCGTTCGGGAACCCTAAACGAGCCTTTACATATAATTTGGCAATCTGGAGTTTCAGGATATCTCTCCTTAATCAGGTACGTGCCCTCATGTCTTCGCTCGTGCCCCACCCCGCGCCCATCGGAAACTTATTCGAGAGTTCATTGACGTATCAGATGGCTTGCCAGCAACTGGAAACTGTTGCCAAGGTGATCAACCTGGATCCGGGCATTAAACAGCGGTTAATGGTGCCAAAGCGGTCGCAGATCGTCTCGGTGCCGATTCGGCTGGATTCCGGACAGACTCGCATCTTCATCGGCTACCGCGTGCAGCACTCACTCACGAGCGGAGCGAGCAAAGGCGGGCTTCGCTATGCGCCGAACGTCGATCTCGGCGAAGTCGCGGCGCTGGCCATGTGGATGGGCTGGAAGTGCGGCATCATGAACCTGCCGTTCTCTGGAGCGAAGGGCGGCATCGCTTGCGATCCAGCCGCACTGAGCCTTGGCGAGAAAGAACGCCTCACTCGCCGCTTCACCGAAGAAGTGCTCAACATCATCGGGCCGCGAGTGGATGTCATGGCACCCGACCTGGGGACCGATGAACAAACCATGGCGTGGATTTACGACACATATTCCATGAAAGTAGGTTATGCCTGTCCCGAGATTGTGACCGGTAAACCGGTCGAGCTTGGTGGTTGCCTGGGTCGCCGGGAGGCGACGGGTCGCGGAGTGGTCTATTGCATTCGCGAGGCACTGGAAGAGTTGAAGATTCGCACCGTCGAGAGCACCGCTGTTGTTCAGGGATTCGGCAATGTTGGCTCAGTCGCGTGTGAGGAACTGTATCACATGGGTGTCAAGGTGATCGGCATCGGCGACCGCTATGCGGCGATCTTTAACCCACAAGGAATCGATATCCCGTCACTGCTTAAGTATGTGACAGGTCAAGGCAACCCGCAGAAGACCGTGCAAGGCTTCCCGGGAGCGGAAGACATCAACCCAGACCAACTTCTCACGATCCCTTGCACGATCCTGATACCTGCCGCGTTGGAGCGAGTGATTACCGCCGAGAACGCGGGTAAGTTGCAATGTCGCGTTTTAGCCGAAGGGGCAAACGGACCCACGACCCCAGATGCCGATGCCATTCTGGCTGAATCCAATGTGTATGTGATTCCAGACATTCTCTGCAATGCAGGCGGAGTTACCGTCTCATACTTTGAATGGGTGCAAGATTTACAACAGTTCATGTGGGGAGAGGAACAGGTCAACGCACAGTTGAAGAAGTTAATGCACGGAGCATTCCACCGCGTGCGGGCCAGAGCGAAAGAGTGGGGCATCAGCAACCGAATGGCCGCACTGAGTTTGGGCGTGGAAAAAGTGGCGACCGAGAAGATGAAACGCGGCCTGTACCCGTGAGCAAGCGTGACTCGGGACGTTGAACGTGGAAGTGGGCGAACGGCCAACGATCGCTTGCCATCGCCTTCGCTCCCACGCATAGCACTGCTTCCCATTTCGTAGCCCCGAGGACGATTTCATGTCCGGCGATTCTGCGGAATCTGGCCCACGCATTACACGCATCCCGCCGTTTGATCTGATCGATGTTGTTTGGCTCATCTTGCTGATGGTGTGGTGTATCGAGTGGTGCATCACCTCCGCTTCACAACTCGGGCCAACCTTCGACGAGCCGTTTTATCTGCTCGCTGGGCTTGATGGCTGGCGGACATGGTGGGCGGCAACACCCGCGGTTAATGGTGTGATGCCGTTGCCCGTATCCGCTGTGACTTTGCCGCTCTACCTGGCAGAACGAATGAGCGGGAACGCCATTGACACCCCTCTGGAATATCTGTCCGTCGCGCGAATGGTCACGCTTGGCTGGCTTGCGTTACTCCTCATATCGGCTCTTCGGCTCGGTCGCGCTGCGGGAGGGCCATGGGCTGGCCGTGTGGCTGCGGGTTTGATTGCTGCGGACCCGAACTTTCTCGCGCACTCCTCGCTTGCCACCACGGATATCGCAGTGACCGCGACCTTGCTTGCGTTTACGCGCGCCGCGTATGTCGGACGTGGAGGGAACTGGCGTGTGCGGCTGCTTGTGCCGGGGCTTTGGTTCGGCGTTGCAGTGTTGTGCAAACTCTCCGCCTTGCTCTATGGCGGCGTGATTCTTACTGTGCTGGAAATTGCACATCGCTATGCAAGCGGAAAGTTATCGCGCCCACCCAGCGGTAGCATTCGAGCTTGGTGTGTGCGTGTGACCAGAACGGCTCTCCGCGCAATCGCCAATGTGGCAGCGGTCATCGTGATTGGCATTGCGTTAGTAGTGGTCGCGTGTGGTATTTCCGCAGAAGGAGCTCGCCCACTCGATACGATTGCCAAGGTCATACCAGACTCGGAGCCACTCAAGCCAAGGTATCAAGAGTTGGCGAAGCAATTCGATCAGGTGCCTTATGCGGGCGTCGCCTTCTTGTTTCAGATGTGGCATAACTCGGAAGGGCGGCCGACGTTTCTGAATGGGACGTACTATGCTTCCGGTGTGTGGTACTACTTTCCTGTTCTCTTATTGATGAAGACACCAATTCCGGTGCTTGTTCTCGGCGTGATCTCACTGCTGCGGCCGCGTTCGATCGTAATGCCTCTCGCGTTTGTGACGCTTGCCTTGTTAGCTGTCACGCTCACCGCCAAACTCCAAACGGGCGTGCGTCTCGTGTTACCAATCATGGCGATTGGCTATATCGTGGTGGCGGTTGCGGTGTGCCGGGGTTTTGGCCGTCGTGGGGCGATGATGGGTTTGGTTGCGATTGCGGTGATGGCTGCGACTTCCGCATGGGTTTGGCCGCACGGCCTGGGATATCTGAACCAACTTGCAGGCGGACCGAGTGCCGCACATCAGCGAGTGACGGATTCCAATTTGGATTGGGGCCAAGGGTTGCCGGAGTTGCGTGCCTGGCATCGCGCACAGGGCGAGCCGCCGATGGCCTTGTGGTACTTCGGTACCGATCCGGCGGCACATGCTCCACCATTCATCTTGATACCCGTTGAGAAAGTTCCGATCCACACGACCAAAGATTTCCGCGACACCGTGGGACCGAAGTTGTTCGCTGTGGCCTACACCGTGATCACACTGCATCCGCACGATCCGCCCGCCAAGGCAATCGGAATTCGCGATCTGATGCTGCGCGAACCGGTAGCCCGCACAGAAACTTTTGCAATTTACGATTTTCGTATCGTTCCACCAACAAGCTCGCCTTGACCCGATGGAGAGATTACCGGTATGCCATAGGGTCAACCTCAGTTAGCTTGGAATCTAGTGTTCCACTAACGGATCACGAGTCGCGCGCCGGGGCTGTAAGGTGTGCAATCGTTCGGAGTGTAATGATGGTGGCGCGAAAAAAGCGATGAAACCGGGGTTTATCGACCAACCTGCAACTTGTATTTCAGAGACCTCGCGTTAGGATTCGACTTTATAGTGTGTTCGTTGTGGTGCATCATGCCGCTTCGAGCCGCAACCCATGAGTCGCTATCATGTGAATAGCGACTGGGACCAGACGACCCGAAGAGGTCACTTGCCCGATGTTCGAGCCCGACGCGCGCCGCCCGCTCGCCCAGTCCGGCCTCCCAGCCAACGGCGGGTTCGATGAAGAACCCCCGAGTCGTCCGCGCCGCCATCCCATTTGGGAAAGCGTGCCCGACGCACAATGGGACGACTGGCGCTGGCAAACCCAGAACTCCATTCGTTCCGTTCGCCAACTCCGCAATCTGCTGCGTTTCTCGCCTGAGGAACTCGAAGCGATTGGGCGGCTCGAGGGCGATTACAAACTTGCTATTCCGCCGTACTACTTCTCGCTTATCGATCCCGAAGATGTCGCAGACCCAATCCGTATTCAGTCTGTGCCTTCTCCACTCGAAGCCGAGAACCCGTCGGGTTATGAACTCGACGACCCACTCGATGAAGATAAAGATTCGCCCGTGCCGGGGCTGACGCACCGCTATCCGGATCGCGTGCTTCTGGTCACGACTCCAAACTGCTCGATGTATTGCCGGTACTGCACGCGAAAACGGGCCACACTGACACGCGGCGGTTGGGAAGGGATCAGTGCCGACGACGAGCGAATGATCGAATACATTCGCAGCCATCGCGAAATTCGGGATGTGATCGTTTCCGGAGGCGATCCACTCACGCTTCCGATGGGGAAACTCCGATACTACCTCGATAACCTCAAAGAGATCGATCACGTTGATGTGATTCGCATCGGGACGCGGGTTCCGGTCACGCTTCCGCAGCGGTTGTATGATCCAGAGTTGATCGATTTGCTCGCATCCGCCGAGAAAGTGTATATCCAGACGCACTTCAATCATCCGCGCGAGATCACGCCGGAAGCTACACGAGTGTGCCGCTCCTTGCTTCGCGCCGGTATGCCCATTAACAACCACTCTGTGTTGCTCAAGGGCGTTAACGACGATCTTTCCACGATGCGGGAACTGCTCCGAGGCTTGTTGCGAATCAAGGTCCGCCCCTACTACATCTTCCACTGCGATCCTGTCACGGGCGCGGGCCACTTCCGCACGAGCGTGTGGAAGGGGTTGGAGATTATGGAAGGGCTTCGTGGGCACATGAGCGGGATCGGCATTCCCACTTATGTGGTGGATAGCCCACATGGCGGCGGCAAGATTCCCATGATGCCGAATTACCTCGTGAGCATGTCCGACGATGCCGTCGTGCTTCGCAACTACGAGGGAATGTTGATTCGTTATCAGGCCGAAGACAAGGCTCCTACCACTGACCCGACGAAAACTCGCGGTGTCAGTGGGTTGCTGCAAGGCGATAAGACCGCGCTCATTCCGCAAGATAACGAACGGATGGCCCGGCGTAAGCCGCGAGTCGTGCGTGACGGCTGCGGAGGCGATGGTGCCGCTGGCAGCGATGGCGATAGCCTGCGACCCATCATCCCGCTACCTATGCTGAACAACCAGAACGGCCACAGCCAGAATGGCCACGGCGGAAGTGCGGCATCGGGCGGTTGATTTGCCAACAAGCCCGCAATCATTCGCCCCATAACATGAGAAGCCCCGAGCCATAACCCGCTCGGGGCTTCTGGTATTTTTGGTCTTGGGTTTTCCGTCATTGTCGGTCATTGTTTGGGATTGGTGAATTTCGTTGGAGGGGCCATGGATATCGGGATCGCGTTCGACTTGAAGCCGGTTGGTCCCGCCCCGGTTGGTGCGCCGGATGATCTCCACGAAGAATTCGATTCGCCGGACACGGTGCGAGCCATCACGGAAGTGCTTGAAGCCTTGGGCCACACAACCCGCCAACTCGGGAATGGTCGCCCATTATTGGAAGCATTACTGAAAAACCCGCCCGATCTCGTCTTCAACTTCGCGGAGGGGAGCGGCATCTCGCGGTCTCGCGAGGCGCGCGTTCCCGCAGTTTGTGAGATGCTTGGTATTCCCTGTACGGGGTCCGACCCGCTTGCACTTGCCGTTGCGCTCGACAAAGACATGACTCGGCGAGTGGCCGAATCGCTTGGTGTCACGCTTCCCAGGGGAATAACGCTCGCCCCGCCGCCCGAAGAATACGATGGCGATTTCGCGGAGTTCCCGCCCATTCTCGAAGAGGCGGGGCTGCCCTTGCCAGTGATCGCAAAGCCCACATGCGAAGGGTCCAGCAAAGGGATTCGCAACCGCTGCGTGATTCGCACGCAAGAAGAGTTCGGGCCAACGGTCGTGGAGTTATGGCGAAACTACCGCCAACCGGTGCTCGTGGAAGAGTTCATCATTGGTGAAGAAGTCACGATTGGAATCGTGGGGAACGACCCGCCCGAACCACTCGGGATCATGCGTATGATCCCAAAGACCGCTGGCGAAAACTTTGTTTATAGCCTCGAAGTGAAGCGCGACTGGCAATCGAATGTGGAGTACGAGGCACCCGCGAAGTTGCCCCCAGAGGTATCGCGGGCCATCGAAGCCGATGCGCTAGCTGTTTATATGGGGCTGGGGTGTCGCGATGTGGCACGGGCCGACTTCCGCATTCGCGATGGCGTGCCCTACTTCCTCGAAATCAACCCGCTCCCTGGTTTAAGCCCAGAGTCTGGCGATATCGTCTTCCTTGCCTATCGCATGGGTTTAACTTACCCACAACTTGTGGGCATGATCCTGGACGCGGCGATCAAGCGATATGGGCTAACGTGAAGTTGGCGTGGCGATACGGATCGTCTGCGATCGGATGCCGGTTGGGCGAACCATAAGCCGCTCACTCACCCAGATACGCGGCGCGAATGCGTGGATCGTTCAACAGCACTTCCGCTCGGTCGGTGAACGTGATTTGCCCGGTTTCGAGCACATAACCGCGATGAGCGACCTTCAACGCCATGCGGGCGTTCTGTTCCACGAGAAGCACGGACACACCTTGCTGGTTAAGCTCTTTGATCACATCGAAAATCTGCACCACGATCTGCGGTGCCAAACCAAGCGAAGGTTCATCGAGCAGCAATAGTTTGGGCCGTGCCATTAGTGCGCGAGCGATGGCGAGCATTTGCTGTTGCCCGCCCGATAGCAACCCGCCGGCTTGGTTTCGCCGCTCTCGCAAGATCGGGAACATGGTGAAAGCTTTTTCGATATCGGCTTTCACGCCATCGCTGTCGCTGCGAGTGAACGCACCCATTTCCAGGTTTTCGAGCACACTGAGCCGCGGGAAGATCTTGCGACCTTCGGGCGATTGTGCAAGCCCTAATCGAACCACGTCGTGAGCTTGCACCCGCTCGGCGACCAGATCGCGGCCATCGAACACAATCTTGCCGGCTCGCGCACGTACGACACCCGAGATGCTCATGAGCGTGGTTGTTTTGCCAGCACCATTGGCCCCAATCATGGCAACGATTTCGCCCTTGTTCACCGTGAGCGAAAGCCGATGCAGCACGTTGATGGGGCCATAGCCCGCTTCGAGATTGGCCACTTCGAGCAAGGGGGAACTCACGATACGTCCTCTTTGCCCAGATACGCTTCGATCACCCGCGGGTCGCGACTCACGTCGGCGGGGGAACCCTCGGCAATCTTCACGCCATAATCGAGCACCGCGACGCGGTCCGAGATGCCCATTACGAGGCTCATGTGGTGTTCGATCAAAAGCACGGTTACTCCACGGTCGCGAATCTTGCGAATGAGTTGCATCAACTCTGCGGTCTCGCTGGGGTTCATACCCGCGGCCGGTTCATCGAGCAGGAGGAGTTTGGGTTCAGTAGCTAACGCGCGGGCGATCTCCAATCGCCGTTGATCGCCATAGGGGAGGTTCTTGGCGAGTTCGTTGGGTTTGCCGGCCAGGCTCACGAAGGCGAGTAACTCGGCGGCCTGTTGCTCGGCGGCCTTTTCCGCGCGGCGATGCGCACCGACGTTCAACGCGCTTTGCAAAGGGTGTGTTGCCATCGCTCGCGTCATACCCACCAGCACGTTTTCAATAACCGTCATGGCCTGAAAGAGGCGGATGTTCTGGAACGTGCGGGCAATCCCGCGTTGGGAAATCGCATCAGGCGAACGCTGCGCACGCCGCCAACTTACCAGAGCACCGGCGGTGCCAATGACCAGACCCAGCGCAAAGCCCAGACCGGCACGATCGCTCCGATCGGCGAAGTGCTGCCCCGCACTCGCCAGGGCCTCGCCCCAGGGGAAGGGCAGGTTCGGTCGGAAGTTGTCGCGGATCGCCGCCTGCCAGAGAGCTTCGATGTTCACCGCAAGCACTGCGAACAGGAGACCGGTGAACAGGCCGATGGCCAGCGAAATGGCGATCGCCCGCCCGCTCATTCCCTTTACCAGCGGCTCGCCATCGAAGGTAACGTGCCCTTCGGTTGGTTCGTAAATCCCGGTGATGGCATTGAAGACCGTTGTTTTGCCGGCTCCATTTGGGCCAATGACGGAAAAGATCTCTCCCGGTTCCACGGTCAGGTCCACAGCATTGACTGCTGTGATCCCACCGAACCGCATCGTCAGTTTTTCGATCTTCAGGAGTGCCATCAGCGTTATGAATCGGGGTTCAGGGAAGGAAGTTCAGTTAACAGCGCGTGGCGTGTCAGGAAGGAGGTGCGGGCTTCCGCGTGGGGTGCCCTGTTTGTTGAGCGGTTTCCCGCTTGGCGGCGGCTTCCCCTATGGCCTCATCGAACTCCGGATGCAACTCACGCTGATGGCGCTTTTCGGGCAGCAATCCTTCCGGCCGGAAGCGCATCATCAGGATGAGCACCATGCCGAAGATGAAGAGCTTCCACCCGCTTACCTTCAAGTAGTTGGCACCACCGACACCGATGTTCTCCTGGATCATGTTGTCCAGAATGTTCGTGAGGATTCGATCGAAACCCATGAGCAGGAACACGCCGAGCAGTACGCCCGCCCGATTGCCAAGCCCGCCCAGGATCACGCAACACACCATAATCATTGAGAGGGTGAAGTCGAACGCTTGCGGATTGCCCGTCGTGCTCAATGCCATCGCGTAGAACGCGCCTGCCAGCCCAGCAAGCCCCGCTCCGATGGCAATCGCGGCCAGTTTGAGGCGAGCCGGGTTCAAGCCCATGCACGAAGCGGCGAGTTCATCTTCACGTAACGCAACCCAAGCTCGGCCCAACCGGCTCCGTTCCAGGTTGCGGAGCAATATCATCACGATGGCCAGCACACCCAGCGTTACAAAGTACAGGTATGGGTAGTTGTACCAGCGGCGGCCCCAGTCGGGATTGATGCGCTGCCATGCGCTCATGTCTTGCCCGCTCACGCCGGGGAGCGGGCCGGGGTCGATTGGGTTCAGCCCCTTGGTGCCTTCGGTAATCGCGTCCAGATTGCGAATCGCATAAAGCGTGATCAGGCCGAACCCGAGTGTGACCAGTGCCAGGTAATCGCCACGAAGGCGGAGAATCGGCGCTGTGGTTACGACGCCAATGACGGATGCTGCCACCATCGCGGCGAGTGCTGCGACAAGGAAGCTCTGTTGGAATGGGAAGAACGGAACCGTCAGGATGCCGACGGTGTACGCCCCGATGCCGAAGAACGCGGCGATGCCCAGATGGAGCAAGCCGGTATAGCCGAGGATCACGTTCAGCCCGAGGGCGAGAATCGAATAGATAAACAGGATGGTGAACTGCTCACCGCGATTCGCTTCCGCGAATGGCAAGAATGGGTAGGCAGCGAGCAGGATAAACAGAGCCTGAACCCAGTACCGCAACACGTTCATACCTTCTCCCGCGTGCGGGCCCCGAGCAGACCGGAAGGGCGAAAAATCAGGATGAGAATGAGGATGCCGAAAATAATGGCTTCGCTCCACTTCGCCCCGATGTACGCCTTGCCCAGTTCCCCTACCACGCCAATGATCAGCCCGCCCAGAACCGCACCGGGAATGTTTCCAACTCCACCCAGCACTGCGGCCGTGAAAGCATACAGACCGTTCTGAAAGCCCATTTGATAATCGACAGCCTTCACATACAACCCGTACACCACCGATGCAACACCGGCGAGCGCACCACCGATGGCGAATGTCACCGCGATGACACGATCGGAGTTAATCCCCATCAGGCGTGCGGCCGTCGGGTTTTGGGCGGTGGCACGCATGGCCTTGCCCATTGATGTGAACCGCACGAACAGCGTCAGAGCAATCATGGTGGGAACCGTTACCCCCACGACCATCACATCTTTCCAGGTGAAGCGAATCCCGGAGTCGGGGAAGAGGTTCTGATCCGAAATGAGGTCCGGGAATTTGACCGGGCTGGCACCCTTCCAGAACAGCCCGAGATTCATGAACACGAAGCTCACGCCGATGGCCGAGACGATCACTGTGAGCTTGGGCGAGTTTCGCAGCGGGCGGTAGACCACCCGATCCACCGCGGCATTCAGCGAAGCGCAGAAGAGCGGAGTGAGGATCAGCATGATCAGAACGGTGCCAGCGAGCGCTACGGTTGTCTGATCGGTTGCGGTGGACACACCGATCCAGAACGCCAGTTGCAGGGCCAAGAATGACCCCAGCATGAACAGATCGCCGTGGGCGAAGTTAATCAATTCGATGATGCCGTACACCATCGTGTAGCCGAGTGCGATCAGGGCATAGAGCGAGCCAATGACCAGCCCAAGCAGAAGAAATTGCCCGAAGCCGGTTGCGGTCTCGGTTTGGGCGAACAACTCGATCATCGGCACCCCTGCATCCGTACGAATCCGAGCGATGACACAATGCTAGCGAGCCGAGCGTGTTCGTGACCAGAGAATGGCTCAGGTGCACGGACGCGCTCGGCCCGCTCAGGACGTTAACGGAATCACACCTTCACGGTTTGCTGCGCTTGCGGCTTGAAGCCACCGCCCGCGATCTTGCTAATCGTGAGCACTTGAAGGGACGTATCCCCTTCAGCGTTGAAACTCCACTCGCCGATGGCACCTTGATCGAAGTTTTTGGTCCCGAGCACTGCTACGCGGATCGCTTCGCGGTCTTTCTTACCAACTTTCTTGATCGCTTCGAGAACCACCTTGGCCGCTTCGTAGCCATAGACCGCATAGGCTTCGGGATCCTTGCTGTACTTCTCCTTGTACTTCTTCACGAATTCCGCGCCCGTGCCCTTCAACTCGGACGGATCCACGCCGCCGATCGTGGCATAGCAATCGAGCGTATCGAACGTTTCGGCACCTGCACCCTCGATGAACGCCTTTTCGTAGCAACCATCTGGCACCATCAGCGGGCACTTCAACCCTTCGCCCTTCATATCAATGGCAATCTGTGGGCCGCCGCTCTGGCTGGTTCCGCCAAAATACAGCAGATCGGGGTTCTTCCCCTTGATCCCCTGAATCACCGACTTGAAGTTCTTCTGTGTCGAGTCGATGCTATCGTGGCCGAGGACTTCGATGCCGAGTTTCTCACATTCTTTCTTGAACAGGCCGGCGATGCCTGCACCGTACAGTTCTTTATCGTCCAGAATGTAGACCTTTTTGGCCCCGAGCTTTTCTTTGGCGAAGACCGCGCTGAGCGGACCTTGAATATCGTCGGTTGGGCACACGCGGCAGAAGGTGATTTTGCCAGAAGGGCGGTAAATCTCGGGTTCGCCGCTCGCTTCTTGGCCGGGAACCTTCATCGTGAGGCCGGGCCAGGTGGCAGCGGGAGAAATCTGAACCAGCCCCGCTTCATTCAGAATCTTCATCGAGACCTTGGCGGCCCCCGAGTTATACGGCCCGATGAACGCCATCACGTTCTTATCACTGGCGGCTTCGCGGGCGTTGTCGGCTTCTTTCCCTGCGTCCCATTTGCCGCTCGCCGCTGTGGCATCGTCCATGTCGCGATGCACCAATTTCATGCCGGCGATTTCACTGCCGTAATCCTCAATCGCCATCTTGATGCCGTTCACGATCGTGTCGGTTTGCCCCTGAGCACTACCGGTTCGCGGGAGGCTGGAGGCGATGACCATCGCGTTGGCGTTGCTGCTGCAACCTGTCGTGAGAAGCAGCGGACTGGCAGCGGCCGAGCCAACTGCGACGGAAAGAAATTTGCGACGATCCACTGCGAACTCCCGGTTACGGTTCTGTGAAGAGAATTATTTCAGAAGTTAGGGCTAGATGCGGCACCCGTCAACGACGCCGCGACCACTGGAGTAATTCTTACCCCAAATAAGGATACGGGTCGGGAAGGTCCGCGGTTCATGGCGTCCGCACCGCTGGGCGAACGAAGAGAGGTTACCGGGGAGCGAACCGACTGACATCATGACTCAAAGAATGTGTCAGTGGAAGTAAAATAACGATTGGGAAACCAGATCGAGGGTTCTGAACATTCCCGTTGAACCAATCGTGAGCTATTCGGCCACGGAGCCTGGAAACGACGATGATTGACACTCACAGACTCCGCAAGGCGGCCGCAGAGTAACCAGCCCACCGGACCGCATGCGATTCTCTTTATGTTTGCTTTTCCTTTGGTATAGTGCGAAGCCTGCAAGGTCATCTGCCGAAAACCTTGCACGATAACACCAAGTTGAACTAACCCGCGTTCGCGGGGAATGATGGCTCCCGACAAGTCTTCAGTTTGTCGCTTTTCCCCTTGCGCATTTCGTAGCGGTTGACATGATCTCGGGCGTTCCACCCGAACGTCCCGAGGATAACCCATGACCCCG
>JBGSLF010000101.1:0-39096 GCA_041740855.1 Gemmata sp. | reverse complement strand
GCGGGTCGTGCTCTCACACCCGCTAGACATCTGAGCCTTGGTGAGCCGTTACCTCACCAACTAGCTAATATCACATGGGCCCCTCCCAGGGCGATAAATCTTTGGTCTCACGACATCATCCGGTATTACCCACCATTTCTGATGGCTATTCCGAACCCTAGGGTAGGTACCCATGCCTTACTGCCCCTTACGCCGGTTCCCCCATTGCTGGGATTCCCCCGACTTGCATGCCTAATCCATGCCGCCAACGTTCGTTCTGAGCCAGGATCAAACCCTTCAAAAAGTTTTGTTATCCGCTTTGCAGCGGAACTTAGTTGAGTTTAATCTGCCGTTGTCCGTTAAATGACTCAAAAGATTTGGCCGGTCCAGCCTCAGTCTCCCACAACACTTTCGTGTTGAGTTCGCCTGTGGCCGACTTGGGCCAGGAATGAGTCACGCCGGATACGGCGTAAACCCACTCCTTTTAAGGCTATCTGCTACCAACTTGTCAAAGATCAACATTGCTTCGAGTGATTTCAACAGGCGGCTGTTAAGCTTTCCGTCTCGTCTCTCGTTGCGGTCACCACCGCGTCGCAGTGGTAAGGCTATATTAAGGGGGCACCCCCCACCTGTCAACCAGTCGCCGCAAAAAAAATGGAAAAGAGTCCCTTACCCCCCGATGGTGGCTTTATCTGAGCGTGCGCTCGACCACTGGCCGATCCATCAGGCCCACTAGTTGGGGGGGGACTTGGATGGTAGATTGAGTTTGTCGGACGCTCTTGTGTAGGTCAAGAAGAAAGTACCACGTTCCCGGATTCTTCCCGATGTCTACTCCGCACGCACTGATCCTCCGTTCCCCCGGAACCAACTGCGATCACGAGGTGCAGACCGCCTTCGAAATGCTTGGCTGTCGCGCCACGCGAATCCATTTGAACGCACTGCGCGACAATCCGAATCAGCTCCGCAAGTTTCAGATTCTCGTATTGCCCGGCGGCTTCTCTTACGGCGACGACATTGCTGCGGGGAAAGTGCAAGCCCTCTATATGCAGCATTTTCTCAGCGATGCGCTGCGGGCCTTTCGTGATGACACTGATGAAAAGCTCATCCTCGGGATCTGCAATGGCTTCCAGGCCATGCTCAAAGCTGGTTTACTTGTGCCTGCCGATGAAGATGGCCCGCTTGTCACGCTCACCAACAACGATTCGGGCCACTACGAAGATCGCTGGGTTCATTTGCAGGCCACGCCAGGAAAATGCCCTTTCCTCAAGGGGATCAGTCGCATTCACGTTCCCATCGGTCATGGCGAAGGGAAGTTTGTCACACGTAAACAGTGGATTGCGGAAGGTTTAGCCCAGGCGGGCCAAGTGGTGCTGCGATATGTCGATGCCGATGGCAATCGGGGCGGCTTCCCGGTGAATCCGAATGGTTCGCAGGATGATATTGCTGGCATCTGCGATGTTACCGGGCGAGCGTTGGGCTTGATGCCGCACCCGGACCGGCACCTGTTCCCCACGCAACACCCACAATGGACCCGCCACGGATTAAAACCCGAAGGGGATGGTCTGCAGGTGTTCAGGAATGCTGTGGAGTTTTTTAAGAGAGATTGAAGACGGGCACGGGTGGTCCTACTGCGATTCTTTCAACAAACTGGTCACTTTCGCTTGCAGCGTTGCTGTGTCGGATTTGTAGGACTGCCCGAGTGCGTCCTCAACGACGGCGCTAACGAAGTCGGTGGGCAGTTTGCCAGTCTTGCGAAGGGTTTGGACATCTATGAAGAAAGTCAGTTTATCCCCAGGGGAGAGTTCGCGTTTTCTCTGTGGTTCGCCGGTGAAGCAGTCCAGCATACAAAGCACCGCAGATCCATCACTCAGTTCAAGTAAGAAGTTACCAACAAATAGAGACCTGTCCGTTGTGTTCAGCAGGCTAATCTCCAAGCCGTGGATAAGCCCACGGAAAGGGTGTTCCGCAATAGCGCAACGCACTACCACTTCCGGGTTCTTGGGCAGCAGGTGCTTGGGACCGAGGTGAACCACATTTCCATCGCCGACGACAACTCCCCCCGCGTTGTTTCCGATCGTAATCGCAGAAATCGACTTGTTACCAGCCCCGATTTGTGTTGTGCCCTTACCGCTGAAAAGGCCCTTGAGCCATTCCCAGATGCCCTTCCACATGAATGCCTGCTCCAAGCAATTGTGAGAACAAATCTCGTCACGGCAGCAACTCGACTACCGGAATCGTACCTACCACTGCTCCGTCCAGGATCAAAGGCACCGTGTCACCAGGTTGATAGATCTGCTGCGTGCCATAGGCCGGACTCGGCGAAGTTCCACTCGGTTGCTCGAATACCTCAATCTGCTGATCGACGAGATTGATGATCCAATAGCACGGAATGCTCGACCGCGCGTAGATCCTGCATTTATCTAGACGGTCGATTGCCAGAGAGGAATCGGATACCTCGATCAACAACCCCACATCGCCAGCAAAGGGATGATGTTGAAGGTATGTTCTCTGGTTCCCTCTCACTACTGCCAAATCAGGCTCGGGTTCGCTATCCGTGAGAGTCACACCTGCTTGAACTCGAATCAACCAATTGGGGATTAGCACTGCTCTTAAGGCCGCCAATACCAGATCAATTGTCCCATCGTGGGGTGGATTACGGCTCATCTTCTCGACCAGGTAGCCTTCCAACAATTCGAGTTTGTCGGTTTCTGTCAAGAAGCCAGTCTCAATCAGTTTGTGGTATTCCTCCACTGTGAAACGACGAAACCCAGCGACCGGTGCTTTCAGTGGTCCACCCTGGAGAATCATTGTCATGATGGCACTCACCAAAGGATACTCGGAGAGACTAGGATCGATCCGAGTAGACCAACTTCACAATCGATCGCTATATCGCCGGCGATTCTTGCCATAAACCGGCTTGCGTGTGGCAGCTTCGCCTGTTGGCGTTTCGGAATCGGCGGCAGGCGCTTCGCCGGAATCGGTGCCGAGTTTCTCGATGGGGCCAAAATCGTCTTCCACGCCCCAACCCTGCGCGTCTCGCTTCACCTCGGGCGGTGGTGGCGGAGGCGTTTCCGGCATCCGTTCCACTTTTCGCGCGGTATACCAATCGCCGGGAATCTCATCGCGTTCGATGAGTCGGTTAATCATCGATTCGATATCGGTCAGCAAGCCGCCCTGCTCCGGAGTCGCGAAGGAGATGGCGATACCATCGCGGCCGATGCGACCGGTGCGGCCGATGCGGTGGACGTAATTCTCGATATCCATTGGCAGGTCGAAGTTCACAACGTGTGACAGCCCTTCGACATCGATGCCGCGACTCATCACGTCGGTCGCGATGAGATACTTAATCTCACCGGTGCGGAACGCGGCCATAATCTTTTCGCGCTGCGATTGCGGCAAATCGCCGTGGATCACAGCCGCTTTTGCGACAACTCGCTTTAAATCGCGGTAGAGATTATCGGCCCAGCGTTTCCGTTCGCAGAAGATCAGGCACTGGCGTGGTTTCTCGCGTTCGATCACTTTGTGCAATAACGCGAACTTCTTGTCCGCCTCGACCGTGAAATACGACTGACGGATTTTATCCACAGTCGGTTTCTCGGGTGTCATCTGCAGATGGGTGGGGTTGGTCATGTAGCGATTGACCAACCGCTTGATCGTGTCCGGCACGGTGGCCGACATGAGAAGCGTTTGGCGGGCGAGCGGGCACTTCTTGAGAATCCGCTCGATATCCGGGCGAAAACCGATGTCGAGCATGCGATCGGCCTCATCGAGCACGACATACTTAACATGATCCAACTTCATGGTGCCGCGCTGGAGATGATCGATCATGCGGCCCGGTGTTCCCACCACAAGATCGCACCCACGCGAAAGCCCAGTGAGTTGCTTCTGCATACCCGTGCCGCCATACACGGGCACCACGCGGAACAGGCGACTTGGCGCGAGTTTCTCGGCTTCGCGAGCAACTTGCAAAGCGAGTTCGCGGGTTGGCGTCATCACGAGGCCAATCGGCCCCTTGAGTTTGTGCGGTCGCCAGCGAGAAAGGAAAGGCAACGTGAACGCGGCGGTCTTACCGGTGCCGGTTTGAGCCTGCCCGATCACATCCTTTCCTAATAACGCCGGCGGAATAACCGCTTCTTGAATGGGTGTGGGGTGGGTGTATCCGGCATGTGCGAGTGCATCGAGAACCGCACGGTTGAGCTTGAGATCTGCGAATGTCATCGCCGGATCGGTCTCTGGTGGCGGCAACGATTCGTGATCCGGATCTTCGATCGAATCTGTTTCCTCTTCGTCTGCTTCGTCCTCTTCACTGTCGTCGTTTGCGTCAGCGCCTTCCAGGAATGCTCCCAGTGCTTCGGGCGGATCGATATCCGTTGGCTCTTCGATTTCTTCGTCAGAATCGTTGGGAGATATGGTACGGCGATCCAGTTCGGGGTCGTTAGAAACGTCCCCGTCGGTAGGGGGGTTCAACTCAGGCTCCATCGTTGGCGTGTGTCCGCCCGAGTGCGGTGCGAATCTGCGGTTCGAGCGGACGTGGTTATGTGTCCGCAGATTGGTCAACCAGGTCACGCGCGAACGCGTTGGCGGGTGACAGAACAGGCGTGCAGCAACACGCCGCTATTCTAATAGTTAACCATATTAAACCGTAATAGCTTGCGTTGTCCACCCGCATTACGCGGAACCGGACAACTCGTTGGCGTTGTCAATAGAACAGGCCCACCGCAGATGCAGTGAGCCTTGACATGTTTCGGGGGTCTTACCGCCTCGCCGCACGTTTCACTTGAATGGATCGATCGCGTTTGGATCAAATCCACCCATCGGACCGTTCTCAGCGCCGGTTTTGCGGAGTTCCTTACCAACCGCGGGATCAGCAGCACCCGTGGAATTCATATCCACCGTGCCAACACTGGGGACATTAACGCGAGTGGCGCGGGGGCCAGAATCGAAGCCGTTGGAGAGTACCCAACAGCTCCCCAACAGCAAAGCGATGGATGCGGCGAGCGTGTAACGGGCGCGAGCATTTGTGTCGGTTGCGACAGTCGCTCCGACGCTATGCAGTGTTGGGGCTGCATTCAACAATTGCGGCTGCGCGAACTCCACAACTGGTGCCGCGGGCCACGGCTTGGGCATCTCGGTTTTGAAGTAATCCGAAAGGAGAGCGTCGATGGTGTCTTCGGAGAGTTTTGCGTGTTTCATGGTTTGGGTTCGTGCCCGGGTTGATCGGTAACGAAATCTCCGTGCGTCGTAAGCTTCTCGGCGAGTCGCTGCCTGGCGCGACTGAGTCGCATGTGAACCGCTGTAACCGCGATATCGAGCCGTTCGGCAATCGTGTTCGCGTCGTAATCCAAGCCGTATCGGAGCGTCAATATTTCACGGTCGCCGGGCGAGAGTTCTTCAAGGATCGCTCGCAACTGGGCAAAGAGTTCCTCACGTTCCAGATTCTCGATCGGCATGGGCTGATTGGAACGAACTCCCTCGAACAATTCTGGTGGCTGCGTGCCATTCCGCCGGAACGAACTCTTGGCGTAATCTTCTGCAAGATTGCGAGCGACTCGTAGTAACCAAGCTCGCGGGTTCTGAATGTCTTCGCCCGCCTCCCATTGCTTCCAAAGTCGAAGGAATGCTTCCTGCGCGATATCCATCGCGTGGTCGGCATCTGTCCAACGTGCGTAGGCGAGTGCCCAAACTTCCCTGCTGTGCAAGGCATAGAGCGACTCAAACTCCGCCCGGCGGGGGGAGCCTCCGGGGTTCATCGGGAAGTTCACGGAACCTAGCGGCATCACGACAGACAGCCAGCCTGATTGGTCATGCGGTCCGGCGTCGTTGTCACCATGAAGACGACGTTCCTTTAGCATCCTAACCGATGATCACCAAATTGTCGCGGTGCACCAATTCGGGGTAAGGGACGTTGCCCAGAAGACTTGCAATCTGCTCTGTGTGCTTTCCACGAAGCCGAGCGGCATCGTCTGAGGAGTAATTGCACAGGCCGCGTGCAATCTCGATTCCATCGACATCGTAAATGGAAACCACATCACCTTTTCCAAACTCACCTTCCACCGCAGTTACGCCAATGGGCAACAAGCTTCGCCCCAGTTCGGATACTGCTCGTTTCGCCCCGGCATCGATGCGAAGAGTGCCCCGTGGTCGTGCTGTGAAGCCGAGCCATCGTTTCCAGGCCGGAACATCCTCGCCATGTGGTAAGAACAGAGTGCCAACGGGTTCGCCCGCGAAAACTCGATCAAGAATACCGTCCAGCGATCCGTTCGCCATGATCACGCTTTCGCCCGCCGCAGTGGCGAGCCGCGCCGCCTTCAATTTGCTGGTCATGCCGCCCGTACCGAGCGCACTCTTTGTGACAGCCGCAAGTTCCGTCACCGAGCGATCGATATTGGGCACAATCGATAATAACTTGGCATCCGGATTGGCAGTCGGATCGTCGTAGTAGAGACCATTCACATTGGTGAGCAACACAAGAAGCGGCGCGCGGAGCAAGTTCGTGACCATCGCGGCGAGGTGGTCGTTGTCGCCGAACTTGATCTCTGCAACCGAAACTGTGTCGTTCTCGTTAATAATCGGTAAGGCTTCATACTCAAACAGAGTGCGAATAGTGTTTCGCACATTCAGATAACGCGCGCGATTGTCGAAGTCCCCTGCTGTCAACAGAATCTGTGCCGTGTGGATGCCATGTGGGGCCAGGCTTTCCTGGTAAAGTTGCATGAGCGAAGATTGCCCGACCGCCGCGCAGGCCTGCAACTGCGGCAAATCTGTAGGCCGTTTGCGCAACCCCAGCTTTCCGACACCCGCACCAATGGCTCCGGATGTTACAAGCACAACCTTGCGGCCGCTTTGTCGAACCCGATGAAGTTGATCAGCAAGCGACACAATACGATAGCGATCGATCCGCCCGGTGGAATCGGTGAGGACGTTGGTTCCAACCTTGATAACAACCGTGTGCGCCTGGGCAACGGTTTCCAACCGAACAGGATCATGGGAGAGGGTTGCGGACATCGCTGCTTGCATCGTTACTGCTAATAGAGATTGAATTTAGATCACAATCGGCTTGCCCGCGTTACACACGCGAAAAGCAGAGCCTGACACAACGGCTATGGCACTCATTCCAAGCCGAACGTAACGGCTCGGATAACTTATGGGAATAGCAGCTCAATCGCGGACGACATGAGGCGGAATTCCTTGCGTCGCAAATCAAAGTGGTTATTCAATCCCCTTTGAACTGCTCAGGTGCGGGACGATGTTAAGTAACATGAGTAACAAAAGTTTGACGCGGCGCCTCACAAGTGGTTACTATTTAACCTCAAGTGGTCGTTCGTTACTCACTCCTCTCCTCCGGACCCCGCCACGAAGCCGAAAGGTAATGATCAGAGGACCTCGGCAATGATTGCGTGGGTGAAACTTCGCCAGGGCGGAATGGGAATCGCGTTCCCTTTACTTTTGCTTGTATTCGGCGGCTCGAACTTCACTTCGGCGGCCGAACCAACCGAACCAACGACTAAAACAGCCAAACCCAGCGTTATCCAACTTCGTGCCACTGCTGAGGCGGCCGAGAAGAGTGGCGACTGGGACACCGCGTTCACCGCGTACTGTCATTTGTTCGTCGCGGATCGCGGCTCACCCGATATTCGCGAGAAACTCAACTCCGCACTCCGCCGGGTGCAACAACTTCGCCGGCACCGCGATCTGCACTTTCAGGAGTTTGCTTCAACGGTCACCGTGGCCGATGCCATGAAGTTGTATGGCGAAGTTCTGACTAAAGTGCCCGTCTTGTATGTCGATCGCGAACGTGCCACGCCGCAAATACTCTGGCAGCACGGTATCGAAGAGTTGTCGCGTGCTCTCGGCGATCCCGCCTTCCGGCAGGCATTTCTGAATGAGGCCACGCTCGATAAAGTCGAGGGCTTCCGGAACGCGCTTCGGATGTCCTGGGCGAAGCAACCAATTAGTAACGCATCGGAAGCACGCTTGCAGCTTCGCAAACTTGCGACAGCCGCACAAGAATCGCTCGATATGCGTGTTCCCTCGGCACTCATTCTGGAAGTGGTCTGCGGGTCGTGCAGCGGGCTTGATGAATACACCGTGTTCTTGAATCCTTCACAGCTCAATCTCAAAACGATGTCGTCGGTTCCGGATCTTAGCGCACAGGGCGTGTATCTGGGATTCGATGAAGGCGGCTTATTCATATCGGGCATCGCACCCGGTTCGTGGGTTGCGTTGCACACGCCGCTTCGCAAAGGCGATCGCATCGCGGGGGTGAATGGTCGCTCCATGGAGATGGCCACTCTTGCGGGTGCGGCCGAGGCGTTGCGTTACCCGAGCGATGGCTTTCAGGAACTCGAAATCGTTCCTACCAACGCAGACTCTCTGCCTGTTGTGGCCCGGTTGCCGGTCGAAGTGCCCACAGTGTTCGGCACAGCCGTGGTGAACTCGAAGTCCGGCGTAGGCTACACCCGAATTGGCAGTATTGCGGGCAGCACCCCGCGCGAACTCGATGAGGCGATTCACTGGCTCAAAAGTCGCGGATCTCGGGTGGTTGTGATCGACGTGCGCGGTAACCTCGGCGGGTCTTTCCTGGCGGGTGTCGACACCGCCAAGCGACTCATTCCCGCTGGGTTAATCGTGACAACACAGGGGCAACTCTCGCAGGTGAACAATCAACCGTTCTCTTCAGATAGCGGAATGTCCGCCCACGAAATCCCGGTGGTTCTGCTCGTAGACGCTGAAACAGCATCGGCTGCAGAAGTGCTTGCGGCCGCGCTCAAAGACCACGATCGAGCCGTGCTCGTTGGCATGCCAACATTCGGAAAGGGGGCCATCCAGTATCCCTTGCGACTCGATTCGCTCGATGAAAAAAACTCAGATGGGCAGTTGAAGAATAACAAGTCGGGCGGTGTGCGATTGACGATCGCACGACTCATTTCACCGAGCGGCGAGTTGATTAACGGTGTCGGTATCACACCGCACATTATCGAAGCCGATCCCGTTCGGCAACTCGAAGCCGCGCTGGAGCAAGCCGTTCTTTTGCTTCAACCCAACGGCATCTCGCCCATGCCCGCGATGCCTATTCTTCCCATGATTCCCTGACCCATAATCGCATCTCACCACACAATTCGCGGAACAACGTGACCAACGCCGATTTCACTGCTAACGAACAGGCGGCCTGCATTCGGCTTGCGAACCTCGCCCTCGATGAAGACCTTGGCACTGCCGGGGACCGAACGAGCATCGCCACCATTCCGGAGAGTTTCACGGCTCAGGCGGCGTTCGTCGCACGATCGCCCGGCGTTGTGGCGGGCCTTCCTGCGGCCGCTCAAGTTTGTGCGCTGCTTGATCCGGCGCTCGTCTTTCGCACTTCTGTGCAAGATGGCGCTTTCATCGAACGCGGAACCATGCTCGCCGTGATATCTGGACCCACGCGGTCCGTGCTGGCGGCGGAACGAACTGCTCTGAACTTCCTGCAGCGGCTCAGTGGTGTGGCCACACTCACGCGGCTCTTTGTCGATATCATCGCCGGCTACTCTGCCAAAATCCTGGACACCCGCAAGACCACGCCCGGTTGGCGATTACTGGAGAAATACGCGGTGCGAATGGGTGGCGGAGAGAACCACCGCATGGGGCTATACGACGGCATTCTGATCAAAGACAACCATCTGGCTGGCATTGGCGGCGACATCCGATCCGCCGTTCAAGCTGCACGGGCTTATCCGGGCAACGAAGGAATTCCCGTTGAGATCGAAGTCGATAACCTCGAACAACTCGAAGTCGCACTCGCGGTTCGGCCCGATATTGTTCTGCTGGACAACATGACCACCGCTCAACTCACAGCGGCGGTGGCGCTGCGTGACCGCGTTGCGGTTGGTATGTTGCTGGAGGCTTCGGGTGGCGTGAATCTGGCAACGGTTCGGGAAATCGCCGCGACAGGCGTTGAACGGATTAGCGTTGGGGCGATTACTCACTCGGCCCCCGCACTCGATATTGGCCTGGATTATCTCGCTTGAACATGCCGGAACCCCGCGATAGCTGGAACCTCGATACTCAGCATATCGGTCGCAGAGTGCTGTTCTTCGAAGAACTTTCTAGCACGAATACGACCGCCGCGGAACTCGCCGTTTCCGAGGGCGATGGTCTTGTGGTGGTCACCGACTTCCAAACCGCAGGGCGAGGGCAATACGGCCGGATCTGGCAGGCGGAGCCGCACAGTTCGCTCCTCATGTCGATCGCATTACGGCCGCCAAACACACTGTGCCGCCCTGTGATTCTCACGGCGTTCGCCGCTGTCGCAGTAGCCGAAGCGATCTACGCACTCACCGGCATTCAGGCGCGAATCAAGTGGCCCAACGATTTGCTCATTCGCGGTAAGAAAGTGTGCGGCATCTTGATCGAAAACTCCACGACTACCATCGTCGGAATCGGCCTCAACCTGAATCAACAAGCACAGCACTTTGCGGATGCGACGCTCCCCGATGCCACGTCACTGCGAGTAGTTACCGGAACGACGATCTCACTGGATGCCGCGACAGATGCGGTCGTACGGAAACTCGATGGCGAATACGCCCGCTTACTTGCAGGAGAGCTTGTGGGAATCGAAGCGGATTGGAAGTGGCGCATTGGTTTGCTCGGGCGGCAAGTGCTGGTCGAGCAAACCGATGGCTCAACCATTGGCGGGCGATTACGCGAGATGAGCTTTGGCGGGTTGGAACTCGATACGATACACGGCACGCGGGTGTTGGTTCCGGAATCCGTGCGACACATTCGCCCATTCACAGAATCCTTGTAAAGCCAACGAACTTCAACGGTATCACCTGTAATCGGTTTGCTTGTCGGCCCATAACCGTGCCGTATACTTCCGCCATCCATCAGATCATTAATCCGCTTCATCAACCCGACGGGTGCGTTTCATGTATCGAATCGGCCTCCCTATCGCGGTTTGCTTACTTTGTTCAACCCTCGCCGCGGGTGCGGATTGGCCACAGTGGCGTGGTCCCGCACGCGATGGCATATCGCAAGAAACCGGCTTACTCAAAGAGTGGCCGAAAGGCGGCCCCAAGCTTTCCTGGAAGATTAACCTGGGCGGCGTGGGGTATTCTTCGCCCGTCGTCGCCGGGAAAAATGTCTTCGTTACCGCTGCAGAAGATGATGACAAAGGGCTGAAAGAGTTTCTGGTTTGTCTGAATGCGGAAGATGGCAAGCAAGTGTGGAAGGTCGATCTGCCGAACAGCGATGGGAATTACAACGGCGGTTGGGGCAGTGGCCCGCGTGCCACGCCAACACTCGCAGGCGACTTCATCTATGTCTTGGGTGCTCGTGGCGATCTGTTCTGCCTGAAGGCGGCCAATGGCAACAAAGTGTGGTCCGTGAATCTGCCCAAGGAATTCGGCGGCGGCATTCCATTTTGGGGCTACAGCGAATCGGTGTTAATCGATGGCGACCGTGTGGTCTGCACGCCCGGCGGAAAGAAAGGGGCGATTCTCGCTCTCGATAAAGCCACAGGTAAGAAGTTGTGGCAGTCCGCAGATCTCACCGATGCCGCTGCGTATTCTTCGATTGTGATCGCTACGACCGGAGGCGTTAAACAGTACGTCACACAAACCGCGACCGCTGCCGTAGGCGTTCGCGCAACAGACGGCAAATTGCTCTGGCGCAAGGACGACCTGAAGCGAGCCGTGGCCATTATCCCCACGCCGATTGTCGCGGGTAACCTCATCTTCTTCACAAGTGGATACGGTGCGGGTTGCGAACTCATCAAACTCGATGCCAGCGAAGATGGCACCGTGAAAGCCACCACGGAATACACCCAGAATCTGCTCATCACGAACCATCATGGCGGCGTGGTGCAAGTGGGCGATCACATTTATGGCCACACCGATCGTGGCGCAAAGTGGTTCTGTTACGATTTCAAAAAGGGCGGCGAAGAGTTCGTCTGGGAATCAAAGGCACTTGGCAAAGGTTCGCTCACCGTGGCCGATGGGATGTTGTTCTGCCTGGGAGAAGACCCAAAGAAGGGGACAGTCGTGTTAACAGAGGCGAACGCGGAAGGCTGGAAAGAAACGGGCCGGTTCGATCTGCCGGAGAAAAGCCAGTTCCCGCGAAAAGCCGGTATGATCTGGGCGCATCCGGTTGTGGCGAACGGCAAACTCTATATTCGCGACCACGAACTGTTGTTCTGTTACGATGTCGCAGCGAAGTAAACACCGGCGAGCGATCAACCAGCGGGGCTTCGGGTTAACCGCTGCAACGTTCGCCATCGGATTCGCTCGTGAACTCGGCCGGGGTTTGGTTCCGTGTCGCCAGATACACCCATCAACGAACTTCATCTCGGACAGGTCACCCGCGTCCGCGAATTGATTCGCGCGGTGTCGCCGAACAATCCGTTCTATGCCCGCAAACTCGCCGGTATTTGCGCCGACGACATTCAAACGCTCGAAGATGTTGCCCGCCTCCCGTTCACCACGAAGGCGGAACTCGCGGCCGATCAGATCGAACACTCTCCATACGGCTCGAATCTAACCTTTCCGTTGGAGTGCTACTGCCGCCTGCATCAGACTTCGGGAACTAGCACGGGTCGCCCGCTTCGTTGGCTCGATACGCCGGCATCGTGGGAGTGGCTGTTGGGCTGTTGGCGGGCGAGTTTCCAGCTTCTGGGCCTCACGCACCGCGATAAAGTCTTCTTTCCGTTCTCCTTTGGCCCGTTTCTGGGCTTCTGGACGGCCTTCGAAGCCGCCACTCGCTCCGGTTATCTGTGCATTCCGGGCGGCGGCATGTCGAGCACCGCACGCCTCCGTTTCCTGGTCGAGCACGGTTGCACGGTGGTGTTCGCCACACCCACTTACGCTTTGCATCTGGCGGAACTCGCGGCCAAAGAAGGTGTCGATCTGGCGAGCAGCGCCGTGCGGGCGTTGGTGGTTGCGGGCGAACCGGGCGGGAATGTCGCGGCGACACGCGCTCGCATCGAGGCGGTTTGGGGAGCGCGTGTCTTCGATCACTACGGGATGACCGAAGTGGGTCCGGTCGCTTTTGAAGCGGTAGATCAGCCGGGAACCATGTATCTGCTGGAATCCGAATACCTGGCCGAAGTGCTATGCGCCGATTCCAACACCCCTGCCCCGCCGGGTGAATGCGGCGAATTGGTTCTGACAAACCTCGGGCGAATCGGCAGCCCACTCATACGATACCGTACGGGTGATCTGGTTCACCTTGCGGCCGCTCCTGATCCATCCGGGCGAACCTGGCGAAGGTTAGAAGGTGGCATCGTGGGGCGTGCGGATGATATGATTCATGTGCGTGGCAACAACCTCTATCCCGCATCGCTCGAAGCGATCATTCGCCGTTTCCCGCAGGTAGCCGAATATCGAATCGTGATTAACCACGCCGATGCTCTGGCCGATTTGAGAATCGAGGTTGAGCCACTGAGCGGAGATGGTCGCGAACTGGCCGAACTCGTGGGACGAGCCATTCGCGATGAACTGCTTTTCCGAGCCGAGGTCTGCCCTGCCCCGCCTGGAACCTTGCCGCGATTCGAAATGAAAGCGCGACGCATCGTTCGCATACAAACCACCAAATGATTCAGGAACTGATCATCAACACACCCTCCCACCGAGAAACGGAGAACTTCATGACACGCCGCCTCGGGCTAGCCTTCTGCATCCTCCATCTGGCATTCTGCACAACCGCTGCGGAAGGAGCCGATTGGATTCACTGGCGCGGCCCTGAACAAACAGGGCAATCGCGCGAAACGAATCTTCCCGATGAGTTCGACCCGCAGTCCAAGAAGAATTCCAACGTGGTTTGGAAACAACCCTATGGCGGGCGTTCCTCGCCGCTCGTTATGGGCGGCCAACTGTACATCATGCAGGGCACCGGCGAAGGAATTAACGAAGGCGAACAGATTGTTTGCTTCGACGAGAAAACCGGCAAGAAGCTCTGGGAATATCGGTTCAATGTGAACCACACCGATATCGTTTCGAGCCGCCTGGGCTGGGCGACTCTGAGCGCCGATCCGGAAACCGGATACATCTACGCCCACTCCACCTCCGGCGATTTACTTTGCCTGGACAAGGGCGGCAAGCTCATCTGGTCGCGGCAACTCACCGAAGAGTTCGGCCGCGTCACGGGCTATGGCGGGCGAATCGTGTCGCCGATCTTCGATAGCGGATTGGTGATCGTGGGAATGTTGAACGGGAGTTGGGGCGATCAAGCCCGCGGGTTGAATCGCTATGTGGCACTCGATGGCAAGACCGGTGAGGTCGTTTGGTGGACCACTGTCAACCCGGACACGCACTCGGGCACATACTACTCCAGCCCGGTTATCGCAGTCATTAATGGCCAGCGATTGCTGATCACAGGCGGCGCGGATGGCGCGTTACACGCCATGAAAGTGCGGTCGGGCGAACTCGTGTGGAGTTACCCATTCGCCAAGGGAATCATTAACGCCGCGCCGGTTGTGAGTGGAAATCTGGTGTTCTGCACGCACGGTGAGTCGAACCCCGAGGGTGCGCCCATTGGCCGCGTGATCTGTGTGGATGCCAGCCAGATTGATCCGGCGACCAAAAAGCCCAAACTCGTCTGGGACACCTTCCGCCGGAATTACAAGGCAAACCGGAACCAGCCACTCGCCGAACGATTCGGGCTGGCATCACCGGCTCTGGCCGATGGCTTGCTGTACTGCCCCAGTGATAGCGGGGATCTGTACTGCTTCCGGGCGAAGGACGGCGAGATGCTCTGGAAGTATCGCTATGCCACGGAGGTGCGGGGTTCGCCGTTGGTGGTGGATGGGAAGATCTACATCTGCGATGTGAAGGCCCGCATGATTATTCTCCAGCTCGATGGCGAAAACAAACCGGATGAAGGCGATACGTTCGTCTATCGCTTCCCCGGCGAGGGCGGCCTGTTAAACGAAACCAATGCCACACCCATCGCCGTGAACGGCCGCGTGTACTTCAACACCCGCACCGATCTCTTCGCGATTGGTAACCCAGATGCCAAACCGAGTGCGGTGAAGTACATGCCGCTTCCCGCCGAGGCACCTTCTTCCGGCAAGGCGGTGGCCGTGCGATTGTTCCCGGCGGAGGTTTCCGCCAAGGCCGGCGAGAAAGTTCAACTCACAGTGGTGTACATGGATGAGAACGGCCGCGAAGTGAAGAACGTGCCGACTTCAGCGGGAACCTGGTCGCTCCCCGCGCCGCCTGTGCCCAAGGGCGCAACCGCTGGCCCGCCACCACTGCAGGGAACTGTGACCGATGGCGTCGTGGCACTGGCTCCGCTTCCGAACCAGCAAGGCTATGTAGACTTTGAGAACGCCGGGATGAAAGCCCGTGCTCGCGTCCGTGTTGTCCCGCAAATGCCGTACACCCAGAACTTCGACAAGATCCCGCCCGGTGCGGCTCCGGGCGGATGGGTGAACGCCAACGGCAAGTTCTTGGTCAAGAAACTCGACGATGGAAGCATCGTTCTCTCGAAGTTCAACGGTGATCCACGCCCACCTCTGGCCAAAGCCAACGGATACATCACCGCTCCTGATTCCTCAAACTACACGATTCAGGCAGACCTGATGGGAACGTTGGTCCGCAACCGACTGCCAGACATGGGTTTGGTGAACTCGCGTTACAGCATGATTTTTGCCGGCGCGCCCGACCTGAAAACGGGCAAACGGTCGGCTCGAATCCAGGCTTGGGAAGGGAAACGCCGAATCGACAACGAGTTCGACTTCGACTGGCAACCCGACGTTTGGTACACCGCCAAACTGACGGTGGAACAAAAAGAGAAGTCCGCGTTGATTCGTGCCAAAGTTTGGAAGAAGGGTGAGGCGGAGCCTTCGAAGTGGACCTACGAATTCGAGGATCCGAATCCCAATCGTAACGGGGCTGCGGCCCTCTATGGGTTCATTACCAACGTCTCGCCACAAGATGATGGAACGATTCTTCCTGGATCGGATGTGTACTACGACAATGTAACTGTCACACCGAATTCCAAGAACTGATGACCGTCAACTACGCGTGAGCCGAAGCTGAAATGCTCGGCTCACGCAAGCTTGTTCCCACCGTTATCCGCCCTTGTTGGTGATATCCAAGGCTCTTGTTTTCACCTCATTCACAACACTCATCACAACGGAAACACGTATGAAATCGGTTCGCGCAATTCACAAGACATTACTCGGCCTTGCTGTGATGGCTGCATTCGGCACGGTAATCGTGTTCTCCCTCGCGTCGCAAAAGGCTGATCCGAGCGGCGCGACAAAAGCCGGGGAAAGCGATAACCCGATGTTTGGCCGAACCGTATCCCGGAACATGGCCAACCCCATCGACAAAACAGTGCTCGACAAGATTGATCCAAATGGACCAAATCTGAAGTGGAAAGCACAACTCGGCAGCCTTGCATACGGTGGTCCCACCGTCGCGGGCGGCAAGGTGTTTATTGGCACGAACAACGAACAACCCCGCAATCCTCGCGATAGCAAGAAAGCGGCGGATGGCGAAGTTGAGGCGATCGATCGTGGCATCCTGATGTGCTTCGACGCAGCCACGGGCAAATTCCTCTGGCAAGCCGTTCACGATAAACTCCCCAGCGGAGTGGTGAACGACTGGCCCAAGGAAGGGATCTGCTCGACCCCCGTGGTTGAGACTGATCGCGTGTATTACACCAGCAACCGCTGCACGGTTGTCTCTGCTGATATCAACGGGTTTGCGAACGGCAATCAGGGGATTCAGACGGAGAAATATCAGACACCGATCGATGCCGACATCATCTGGGAATACGACATGATGAAGGAACTCAACGTGTTCCCGCATAACCTCGCGGTCTGTTCCCCGCTCATCATCGGCGACATCATCTTTATCGTCACGGCAAACGGTGTGGACGAGGGCCACATTAATATCCCCGCCCCGGAAGCCCCAAGTTTCATCGCACTCGATAAGAAGACCGGTCGCTTACTTTGGAAGCGAAATGATCCCGGCAAGGAGATCATGCACGGGCAATGGTCGAATCCGGTCTACGCCGAGATTGAAGGAGTCCGTCAGGTCGTGTTCCCCGGTGGCGATGGCTGGTTGTACAGCTTCGTTCCGGAAACCGGCGAACTCATCTGGAAGTTCGACTGCAATCCGAAAGACGCCGTGTATGAACTGGGTGGCACCGGCACTCGCAACGACTTCATCGGCACGCCTGTGGTGTACGACAACAAGATCTATATCGGTGTGGGCCAAGACCCGGAACACACCACTGGCATTGCCAATTACTTCTGCATCGCGCCAAAGAAGGGTAGCAAGGGCGACGTTTCCAAGACGCTGGTCGATGGTTTCGAGAAGCCCGGCAAGCCGATCAACGAACGACCGAACCCAAACTCGATCGAGGTATGGCGGTATGGCGGCGAAGAGACCCGGAAGTGGGCCCAACGCGACTTCAAGTTCGGCCGTACCATGTCCACGGCCTGCGTTGTGGACGATGTGTTATATATCGGCGAGTTAACCGGTTATTTGCACTGTCTGGATGCGAAGACGGGCAAGCACTTCTGGCAGTTCGATACCAAGGCATCGATCTGGGGTTCCGCTTACTTCGCCGGGGGCAAGGTGATGCTGGGGAACGATAACGGCGACCTGTTCGTGTTCAATCACCTGAAGAAGCATGAAGTGTATGATGAACTTGCCGGCACAGCCGAGATCCCCGAACGCAAGGAAGCCCGCAAGCTGATTGATGCGGTGCGAAAGAAGGTGTCCGACAAGTACCTTCACGAGAAGGTCGAGTTCGACGCACCATTGCGATCAACTCCAGTTGTGGCCAACGGCGTTCTGTACATCATGACTGAGAAGAGCCTCTACGCTTTCAAATGCGACAAGTGATTCGCGAAAAAAGCCCACGGATTCTTATCCGTGGGCTTTCGTATTTCGCCTATCAGTAAAAGTGAACCCACCATCCTTTAACCCATCGGAACCACTGCCGTGATAGATACTCCCGGTAAGCCTGCCGCGGTAACCGGCGCAACGCTGGAAGAACGGATCAAGAACGCGCGCACGCAACTCGACGCGCACATTCGCGAGATTGTTCAATGGCACTTTTCCCCGGAAACCGGAACACCATTCTGGTTGGAGAAAGCCAAGACGTTCAACTTCAATCCGCTCAAGGATGTGAACGGCTGGGACGATGTGAAGAAGTTCCCGCTGTTCGAAGATGATTGGCTGCGTGGTGGCCCGGTGCGTCGCTGGGTGCCCAAGGCGTACGCCGATCGCGGGGTGTACGTGTTCGAGACCGGCGGCACCACCGGCTTGCCCAAGTCGCGCATTGTGATCGACGATTTCAAAATCGATTACGAGATGATGTCGGACACATTGCCCGATAAGTATTTTCCCCGTGGCGGTAACTGGCTGATGCTCGGGCCAAGTGGCCCGCGCCGCTTGCGATTGGCGATTGAACACCTGGCGCAGTATCGCGGGGGCATCAGTTTCTGCGTGGATCTCGATCCTCGCTATGTCGTGAAGTGCTTGAAAGAACGCAAGATTGCAGAAGCCCAGGCGTACAAGGACCATTGCATCGATCAGGCTCTCTCGGTTCTGGCCGGCGGCCACGATATCAAGTGCATGTTCACCACGCCCAAACTCCTCGCGGCACTCGATGAAGCACTGCGAAACGGCAAGCTCGAAGACAAGTATCGCGCATTGGGCAAGCCGGTGCCATCGGGCGGGTTGCGATCGATCAAGAGCACCGGCATGACGGGCATTTTCTCGGGCGGCACCGAGTTCACGCCAGACTTCACACGCGAAGCGTATGAAGAGATGCTGGATAACGGCGAGATCTACATGACGCCGACCTATGGCAACACGCTGATGGGCCTGGCGTGCTCCAAACCGATCGGCCCGGAAGATGGCTTCAAGATCAGCTATTACGCACCGCAACCGCGAGCGGTGATCGAAGTGGTGAACCCGAAGAACTACGACGAACTGGTTCCCTATGGCGGAACGGGTCGTGTGCTGTTGAGCACATTCACCCGGGAATTCTTTGTTCCGCGATTCCCGGAACGCGATGAAGGCGAACGCGAAAAGCCCTTCGAGAAATTCCCCTGGGACGGCGTGAGCGGCGTTCGGCCCTTTAGCGAACTAGCCGGCACAACGGTGGTTGGCGTGTACTAAACCCGCACGACTGCGGCCTTGGCTTCACAACTGCGGCCTCGCGAAGATTCGCGAGGCCGTTATCATTGTCTTAACCCCGCTTACTTCGCCTTGGCGGGAATGCGATTGGCTGGCAACGCCTTCTCTTCTTTGTTTCCCGACGATGCTTCTCCACAACCCATCAACAATCCGAATGCAAACCCGAAGAACAACCAACGAACGCGAATCATCGATTACTCCTTTGCGTTGGTAAGAAAAAACCCACACGCCAGGGCGTATGGGCTTAATTATCAGTAGTAGTGCAAGCATTCGTACCGATGCTGAAGTCCGATCCCTTCACATTGCCTATCACGGTAGCGAGACGCTTTCGCCACCGTTGCGAGTGGCCATTGCGGGAAGCACCGCAGCAGAGGCGAAGGTGATGAAGCGGACCGATCCATCGGCCGCCACAAAGTTGCTACCTCCGGAGTGCAGGCTCCAGAAGCGGAACTGATCGCACGCATTCTGGATGCTACCCGGGCCAAACTGATAAGGCCCACGCGGGCAAGCGGTCATCTCCGGATCGCCACTGGTTTGCAGATTGATCTCGGAGATCCCCATCGTGACATCGAGCGAACCGGTATTGCGTACGGGCGAATAGTTATAGTCCCACTGCCCCGCACCGGCATACCACCACCCCATCACCAGATCGTAACTCGGCGGCCGCTCACCCGCCATCAGTGTGTTACTGGTTCCATCGGTCACATCGGTAAGCCGAACCCGACTGCCCCAGTGGAGCATGCCATCCATACTGCGAACATCACGCCCACTGATGCCGAGATATCCGGTGAATGCGACGGTGTAGCCGCCGGCATACTTCGCCTGGTACTGCCGCCCATCGGATGCACACTTAAAGATATCCAGCACCGTCGCAATGTGCTTGTGTGGGTTGCTATTGAAGGGGTTCTTGCCACCAAGAGGTTGCGAGGCGAACGCGGCCATCATGTCGCGATGGATTGCGTCCTGCTCCACATAGGGCAGAATCCGCGCGAGCCAACTAATCCACTGCATCGAATCTTGCGGGTACGATTCTTTGATCGCAGGTGGCAGTGCATCGTTCGCGTCGTGGTAACTGTGAAGCGCGAGACCGATTTGCTTGAGGTTGTTCTGGCAACGCAGCCGAGCCGCCGCCTCGCGCACTTTCTGAACAGCCGGAAGCAGCAAACCAATGAGAACAGCGATAATCGCAATTACCACCAACAACTCGATGAGAGTGAAAGCTTTAACCCGACTGGAAGCGGATCGGCGATCTGGCGGATATTTCGAATGTGTGTGACGCATGGAAACTGTTCTCCCGCCGAAATTTGGGGCCAAGCGGGCCGAATTGCGATTGGGTTGCAGGAGAGTTGAGGCCAGTTTCATTGGCGGGCGCGATTTTAATATCGACGTAAATTACGCCTGCAATGAACTTAACGCTCGGCAACCAACTGAGGAGGATTGTGGCGCGTTTGACAAATCTCCACAAGTCAAATTCACCAAAATCGGTCAATTCTCGTCTCGCAGTACAACTTACCAAAGTTCCGGCCGTTGCGATTAATATTGAAGGCTGAAAAATGAGTTGAGAACCAGTCAAGGTTAACGCAAATATCACTATTACCATCTTAAAAGTGCTTTGTGTGGTCTGGCCAAAAGACCACATTTATAGATCGGTGGTATTCGAAAGGATTCGATGACCGCAATCGCATACTGTGATTGATTTTGCAAAGAATTGGATTGTTAATTCATTCTGGCAGCGATCACAAATCTTTATGAGCGCAATCGCAATTGGAATGTGCCGCACCGCGCACGCAGAGTTGCGGTTTGTGTGCGTTTCGAGGCCACGTTGACCTTTCATTGCGCTGCCAACTGAGATGTGTTTCGCGTGTGAAGAATTGGCAACACCGAGCATAACAACGGCTTTGGCAGGAGTTGTCCGACGGGAACCGGTTGAGAGTGCGCTCGCGTCTCGGTATTCTCACTATAAGACCTGCGGTATGCCGGTCGTCACTCCCACCCGCACGATTGACCCATGATTCACATTCCTGCACTTCGGTTCGGCAAGACCTATACCAGCACCGATAAGGCCACTCTGATTCACCACGTTACCGGCGAGCCTGTTGCCGAGGTGAGTCAGGTAACTGGTTCGATGATCTCGCGTGACCTCGGTCAGATGGAACGCGCGCACCGCGAGCTTGCCGCCATCCCGATTCGCGATCTTCTCGCCATTTATAAGAAGGCCGCCGACTATTTCTTGAACGCGTCGCTCCCTTGTGGCGACACGGAACAGACATTCGATCAATACGTCCGCAATCTCTCGGCGACGACAGGCAGCGCGATGGTGTTCTGCGATCGGAACGCCCGCAAGGTGCAATACGTTCTGGGCAACATCGAAGAAGTGATTGGCGGACTCACACGCGGTTTGCCGTTGGAAGCACTCGACCAGGGCTACTCGACTGCGAGCGGCCGCATGCAGGCGTTCTATCCCACGACGGACGTCTTCGGTGCGGTGCTGCCATCAAACTCGCCCGGCGTTCACTCACTGTGGGTTCCCACCCTTGCCTTTAAGATCCCGCTACTCTTGAAGCCCGGTCGCGAAGAACCGTGGACGCCCTTCCGCGTGATTCAAGCGTTCTTGAAGGCGGGGATTCCCGCCAATGTGATTGGGTTTCTCCCAACCGATCACGCGGGTTCGGCGGATATTCTGCGGTTGTGCGGGCGAAGCATGGCGTTCGGCGACGATCGAAGCATGGCCCCGTACAAGAACGATCACCGCGTCGAGATTCACGGCACGGGTTATTCAAAGCTTATCTTCGGCGAGGATCAGGCCGACAAGTGGGAACAGCACACCGATCTGATGATTGAAGCGATAGCCGCCAACGGCGGTCGCGCGTGCGTCAATGCGAGCGGAGTTTGGACGCCGCGAAACGCTGATGCAATCGCACTGGGGTTAGCCAAGAAATTGGCCGGTGTGAAGCCCCGCGCGTGGGACGACCCGCAATGCGAGATTAGCGCATTTGCCAAGCCCGAAGTTGCGGAAGCGATTAACAACATGCTTGAGGAAGCCTTAAAGACGCCGGGCGCACGCGATGTGACGCAAGAAGTGCGAGGCACACCTCGCCTGGTGAAGGAAGGCCGCATCGCTTATCTGCTTCCCACCATCATCCGCTGCGACACTCCAGAGCATCCGTTGGCGAATAAGGAGTTTCTCTTCCCATATGCAGCAGTGATCGAATGCCCGCAATCGGATATGCTTAAACGAATCGGGTACACGCTCGCAGCCACCGCCCTGACAGAAGACCCCGGGTTCATTGCGGAGTGTATGGCCTGCCCGAATATCGAGCGACTTAATATCGGGCCATTGCCCACCAACCGTTTGACCTGGGACCAGCCGCATGAAGGTAACCTCTTCACACACCTCTACAAGCAGCGGGCACTCCAGCGAGCCAACACACGGACTGTTGCCGGGGTTTGATTTTCAACCTCTTGGTCGTGTGATCAGTGCGGCGGGCGCGATTGCCGCACTGGGTGAGGCCGTGCGTTCCGTTGGGGGAACGCGGGTTCTGCTCGTAACCGACCCGGGACTCGAACACGCCGGCCACCCGCAGCGAGCCACGAAATCGCTGCGTGAAGCGGGGCTTGAGGTCTTCGTTTTCGATGGCGTGAAGGAGAACCCCACCGAGCGCGAAGTGGATGCGGGTGTGGTCTGCGCGCGAACGCATGGCATCGATTGCATTGTCGCGGTCGGCGGCGGCAGTTCCATGGATTGCGCGAAGGGGATTAACTTCATCCTGACCAACGGCGGCCGCATGGCCGATTATAAAGGCCACGGCAAAGCAACCCAACCGATGCTTCCTTCGATCGGCGTGCCCACCACGTCCGGCACCGGTAGCGAAGCGCAAAGCTACGCCTTAATCACAGACGAAAAGTCGCACCTGAAAATGGCCTGCGGCGACAAGAAGGCCGCGTTTCGCATTGCGATTCTCGACCCGGAAGTGACTCTCTCGCAGCCAAAATCCGTGACCTCTGTCACCGGCATCGATGCACTCGCCCACGCCATCGAATCGTTCGTCTGCACGAAGCGAAACCCCGTTTCGCAAATGTGCGCGCTCACGGCGTTCCGTTATCTCGAATCGCACTTCGAGACAGTGCTTCGTAGCCCTGGTGATCTGGCGGCGCGATCGGCGATGCAGGTTGGTTCGCACCTGGCCGGCATGGCGATCGAGAACGCGATGTTGGGCGTTTGCCACAGTTGTTCCAACCCGCTTACCGCTCACTATGGCATCACGCATGGCATCGCCATTGGAGTGATGCTGCCGCATGTGATCCGCTTCAATTCGCAGATTCCGGAAGTGGATCGCATGTATCAGCAGTTGATGGGGAATTACCAAACGGCCAACGGGAAGCCGGCGGGAGACTCCCTTGCGGAACGTGTGACGGAACTCACCACAGCCGCCGGACTTCCTCGTTCTCTGAAAGAATGTGGCGTAAGCGACACTATCCTACATTTGTTGGCAGAAGAAGCGAACCAGCAATGGACCGCTCGCTTTAATCCTCGCTCCGTAACCGATAACGATATCCTGGCACTCTACCAGGCAGCGTGGTGATTGTGGCTTGCAGGAGAACCATCATGTATCGGCGACTGCTCGCACTGTCGGCCTTGCTTGTTCTACTTCCCGCCCCGGCGCGGGCCGATTGGCTCGTGGCTCGTGGCGACGCGCTCATGAGTGGCGTGGGTAACGCGAAACTCCCCGATACACTCGAACAACGCTGGACATTCAAAACCGGCGATGCCATTGAAGGCGCGCCCGTTATCGCGGGGGGCACCGCTTACGTCGCTTCGCTGGATAAGCATTTGTATGCGATCGATCTGGCGACCGGTAAGCAGAAATGGAAGGTAAAACTCTCACACCTGAAAGCCTCGCCGGCTGTGAAAGGTGATCGCATTTATGTTGGCGACCTTGATGGTAAGTTCCACTGCCTCAAGACCTCCGACGGTTCGAAGATCTGGGAATTCGAGACCGGTGGCGAGATCACCTCCGGCTGCAACTTCCACGGCGATAATACACTCATTGGTTCCCACGATTCCACGCTGTATTGCCTGGGTGCCGATGGGAAGAAGATCTGGGATTTCCCCACCGATGGGCCGGTGAACGGCTCGCCTTCCGTGATTGGCGATGTCACATTCGTGGCCGGCTGCGATAGCATCTTGCATGTGCTCGACGCGAAGACTGGCAAGGAAATCTTCGGTGTGGATCTGGGTGGGCAAGCCGCTGCCACCGCTGCGATTGCCAAGGATCGTGCGTATGTCGGCACCATGGCGAACACGGTTGTGGCCGTGGATCTGAAGAAGAAAGCGTTGCTATGGACGTTCGAAGCCCCGCGCAGGCAACAGCCGTTCTATGCGTCGGCCGCGATCACCGATGGAATCGTCGTCACCGCAAGCCGCGACCGCAAAGTGTATGCCATCGATGCCGCCACGGGCAAAGAAGCCTGGAGCTTCGAAACTCCGGGACAAGTCGATGCGTCGCCGGTTGTTGTTGGTAATCGGGTATACGTGGGATCGCTCTCGGAAGATGGGAACTTCTATGTGCTCGATCTGAAGACCGGAAAGAAGCTGCAAGAACTGGAACTTGAATCAGGTGTGAGTGGATCGGTAGGAGTCGGTCCGGACTGTATCGTGGTCGGCACCGAAAAAGGACTGCTTTACTGTCTTGGAAAGAAATGACCGCCGTCGCCTCCTGACAAGTGAGACCGCCAATGACAACCAGCATCGCCAACCAAGAGAAAACCGGCCTCGGCAACTACTTCATCGCGAACTATCCGCCGTTCTCGTTCTGGAAGTCGTCGTATTTGCCCGAAGCCGAGCGGGTATTCGCCAGTCCGCCGCAACCCGGCGTGCCACTCGGGTTGTATTTGCATATCCCGTTCTGCCGCAAGCGATGCAAATTCTGTTACTTCCGGGTCTACACCGATAAGAACGCCAAGGATATCGAAGTTTATCTGGACGCGTTGGTGAAGGAAGTGGAACTGCTGAGCAAGACCGCCTGCGTGGGTGGGCGACCGCTCGACTATGTGTACTTCGGCGGCGGCACTCCGTCTTACCTCAGCGCGTCGCAGCTCGAAGGACTGATGAACCGGCTGCGTGCGATCATGCCGTGGGATCAGGCGCGCGAAGTCACGTTCGAATGCGAACCTGGCACCCTGCAACAGCACAAACTCGAAACCCTGCGGGCACAGGGCGTAACACGCTTGAGTCTGGGCGTGGAGAACTTCAAACCCGAGATTCTGCAATACAACGGCCGCGCCCACCTGGAAGATGAAATCTATCGCGCGTTCGGCTGGGCGCGGGAGCTTGGCTTCCCGCAAATCAATCTCGATCTGATTGCGGGCATGGTCGGCGAAGACTGGGACAACTGGAAGACGTGCGTGGAGAAGACGATCGCGTTGGCACCGGATTGCGTCACCATTTACCAGATGGAGCTTCCGTACAACACAGTCTTCTCCCAGGAATTAAAGGTTCTCGGCAACGATGAACCATCTGTTGGCGTTGCGGATTGGCCCACCAAGCGCGCCTGGGTGCGATACGCCTTCGACGAACTGGTTAAAGCCGGTTACAGCGTTTCGAGTGCCACAACCGTGGTCAAGAACAAGGAACAAACGAAGTTCGTTTATCGCGAAGCGCTCTGGCGTGGTGCGGATATGTTCGGTACCGGCGTAGCTTCGTTTGGGCACCTCAACGGCGTGCATCTGCAAAATGTCGATACGTGGGAACAGTACATCGAGAAGTTGAACAACAACGAGATTCCACTGGGCCGTGCGTTCCCCACCACCGAGCGTGATCGCCTCATCCGCGAAGTGGTTCTGTTGCTCAAGACGGGCCACCTTGAAGTCAGCTACTTCCGGGAGAAATACGGCGTCGATATTCGCCACGAGTTCCGCGATGCCTTCGCCAAACTCGAATCAGACAATCAACTCCGCGTGAATGGCGAGAGCATCGATTGCACACCCGACGGGCTGATTCAGATCGATCGCTTCCTACCCGCGTTCTTCGATCCCGAATACATTAGCTCGCGTTACACCTGATTCACTCCGTTACCTTCCTGCCTGAAGTTGCTAGCGCTTCCACCATGCCAGATTCGCGAACGTTCATGATGGGAAAGCACCCGGCGGAATTGCCGGGTGAGCTTCACTATTTCAAGAACCACATGTGGTGCCGGCCGGGAGCCGATGGTGTTCACACCGTTGGCTTCTCTGGGTACGCCGTACGGCTCATGCAAGATGTGTATTTCTTGGAATGGCGCATCGATCCGGGTCTGATCACGCTCAAACAAGAGATTGGCTATATCGAAACGCAGAAGGCCACATCAGGGCTGTATGCCCCGGTTGCGGGCCGCATCGTGCGATTCAACGCCGCTCTGCTAGAAGATCCGAGTTCCATCAATGTGGATAACTATGGCAAAGGGTGGCTCTTCGAAGTTGCTGGCGAAGTGGACGGCGCACTTAATGTTGATGAATACCACACGCATCTTGAAGCGGGCTGGGAAGCCACACAGCGCATGATCAAGGGACAGGTGAACAAGACCGAAGACGAAGACTGATCGCACACACAAGAAAGAGGCGAGCGTTCACCCGCCTGCTTTCGACAACTGTGCAATCCCTCGCAAGAGCCAGAATCGAGAATTATAACTCGCCCATTCCGCCACGGCCGCCAACGCGGTGCCAACCGCCTGCTTTCCATTCCAACACGACTTCGTCCCGGCCGCGCCATGCCACGCAGTAATCGCCGGTGAACGATCCAACAGACCAACCCAGCCGTCGAATGAGCTCAATGTTGGGCGGACCTTCCTGGCTCGCCAGAAGAAGAGATGTCGGTTGCATTGTGTGCCCTCTTTGGGAACCCGCTGGCACAAAACACGCCAGCTCTTTACTCAGTCTGCTAGAGAACGGATCTCTGCGTGCGAATTGCGCGATCCGCCGCCGCATTCCAAAGGCAGCGGGGGTCGTCTCTTTCATCGGATACGCCGGCCGAGCAGTTTAGGATCATTTGTTTCACCTCAGCGTGATAAGGAAATCCGAGGCTGCGCATCCCGCACTTATCGCACAAGCGTTGCTTTAACCAGTGGTGCCGTGCCAATCACGCCGGATAAAGCAGCCGGCACAACTCGAGCTGCGGCATTCAAATCGGCATCGCTTGGGAAGTATTGCTCGCCAAGCGGCTCGCCCTCGGCATGTGGTTCAGGCAGTGGGGTATCGAAGATCTTCGTGCCAAAAAATGTAGTGGGCAGCGCTGGCAGCGGTTCCCCCGCCAGTTCGGTCCGTTTCCGAATGCTCCCGCGACTGAACGGCCCCGCACCGAACACCCAGGTATCCTTGGCGTGACTGACCGCTTCAACCGTTCCCGATTGCCACAGTGCCCGCCCGCTTTGGCGGTTGTAAGCGAAGACGGCGATTTTCGCCACGCCGCGTTGATCGTTCTTCTTCACGAGTGCAATTTCCGGAACATTCGTTGGCAACCCCGGCACCACAGTCGGAAGTTGAACCGCGGGCGTTCCGAACAACATCGAGTGACGATCCGTGCCTAGCCCACCCGCACGCAAATCCACAACGAACTCCGCTTTCGGCTTTTCGTCTTGCAGCAATGCCCCGGATGCGGCGAGTTGCTGGCGAACCAGGCTCACGAGATAACCTTTATCCACATCTCGCTCCGAAACGCCCGTGGCTTCCAGAAACACGGTCTTCCCCGCGAGAGGCGTAAAATCGATCAAAGCAACGGCCTTATCGGCAGCTTGAGAAACGAGCAGCATCTCGGTAGCGGCCCGCGGAGTGTCGGTCATCCGACTGGTCCCGCAACCCGTAGCAAGTGTTACGCAAATGAGGCCGACACAGAGCCGGCACAGGTGGCAGCAACGCATGGTTCTTGCGATCCGATAGTCCATCGAGGGTCAGCACCATATCGAATGCGGCGCACACCGCAAGACGACTCCTAATCGGCGAATGATTGAATCACAATTCTCGCATCGAGAGCTGGGCGAACTCTCATCGAGTTCGCCATAACGATCCCGGATTTGTAACCTGAACTGCACAGTTCATCCTCACCCCGCAAATGAGGTTCTCCCATGTCCCAGGTTGTTCGCGTCGCAGTAACCGGAGCCGCAGGCCGGGTTTCCAGCAGCTTGATTGTGCGACTCGCGTCGGGCGAAGTATTCGGCCCAGATACGCAAGTTGTGTTGCAGCTTCTCGAGTTGCCCGCGGCCCTCAAGAACCTTGAAGGGGCGATGTACGAACTCCAGGATTGCGGGTTCTCCACGCTCAAAGATGTGATCATCACCGACGACGCAAACAAGGCGTTTGCCGGGTGTAACTGGGCCTTGCTCGTGGGAGCCGCACCGCGTGGGCCAGGCGAACAACGCAGCGACCTGATTCGCAAGAACGGGCCGATCTTCGTGGGCCAGGGCCAAGCTATCGCGAAGAATGCGGCTGCGGATGTCCGCATTCTCGTGGTGGGAAATCCGTGTAACACCAACTGCCTGATCGCTCAACGCAACGGCCGCGAAGTGCCCGCCGATCGTTGGCACGCCATGACTCGCCTCGATCACAATCGGGCCGTCTCCGCTCTTGCCATGAAGGCGGGTGTGCCCAATGCGGCAGTCACATGTGTTACCATTTGGGGCAACCACTCGAACACGCAATTCCCCGACTTCACCAACGCCAAGATCAACGGCAAACCGTTGACCGACACCATCACTGACCGCAATTGGTTGGAAAACACCTTCGTTCCGGCGAACCAGGATCGCGGCAAGTTCATCATCGATACCACCAAGGTTTCATCTTCCTTCTCGGCCGCGAACGGCGCGATCGATCATGTGAAGAGTCTGGTGAAGGGCACACCTGCGGGCGATTGGACGAGCGCCGCGATTGTGTCGAAGGGAGAATACGGCGTGCCCGCCGGGTTGGTGTTTGGCTATCCTTGCACCACGACCGCAGGCGGAAATTGGAAGGTAGTCGAGGGCTTAAAGCTGGATGCGTTCGGGCAGGCCAAGTTCCAGGCCACACTCGATGAATTGCTGAAGGAACAAGAAGTGGTGAAGGATCTGCTGCCGTCTTGAGCATAACGGCATCGCACTGTGAGGAATCGCAGTGGAAAGTTGTGAAATTCAACGAGACTGGGCAAGTGCTCCAACCCGGTTAATCGGAATAACCGGGAAAATTGCTCAAGATTCCAACAGTTCTCGTGCAGCCCTGGCCGATAGCAGAGTAAACATTCTCTGCCCTGCCAGGGTTTTCCCGTGCCTACAGCCCGCCCTCGTTCGCCGCTCTTTCGTGCCCTCGGTGCGAATGAACCGCCGCAAGAAGTGACGATTGCGGGCGAACATTTCACGCTCGCCGAGTTATACAAGCACGATTCTTGGGCCGCGACCGCGCGTTATGTGGGACGCGCGCGAAGCATCGTCTGCAAGTTTAACCGCGTGCAACCCATTCTCGGGCTTCCCACCGCCTCGCTCGGTCGGCGGCTGGCAGACCGCGAACGGCGTGCGTTGGAACGCCTCGCCGATTTACCCGAAATACCAAACGCACTTGGCCCGGTGTATGCCCACGGGAAGTTGCTACGCAATGCGGTGGCACGCTCGTATGTGGCAGGTCATCCGCTGGCCAAGAATGAGCAAGTCGGCCCAGAATTCTTTGCGACGCTGCGGCGTGTGTTGGCCGAGATGCACCGGCGTGGAATTGCGTATGTCGATCTCCACAAGCGCGAGAATGTGATTGTGGGCGATGATGGCCGGCCCTACCTGGTCGATTTTCAAATCTGCTTCGATGTCACTCACACGCGGGTGAAGTGGATTCCCGGCGTGCAACGCATCTTCGAAGGTCTTTGCACCGGCGACCGCTACCACCTGAGTAAGCACGTCCATAACGCGGCCGCAGCGGGTGAAGCACCGGTGCCCGAAATTCCGCTTTGGTTGCAATTGCACAGAGTGGTGGCCGTGCCGTTCCGCACGCTGCGCCGTCGGCTCTTGGTGGCACGCGGCGTGCGTCTGGGGCGCGGCTCAGTTACGACAGAAGTATTCGCCGAAGACGCCGTCCGACGGGAATCCGCGAACCAAGCGGCGTGACTCTGCCGTTACGACGCATACACTTCCGATAACGCCAATGCGGCCTATCGGAGACGTGCGATGTCAACGGCGAAGAACGTTCTGGGCGGCCAACTCAAAACCTGCTCGACCAATCCCCTCACCGGTTTCTACCGCACCGGGTGTTGCGACACCGGTCCGGACGATGAGGGTTTGCACACCATCTGCTGCCAGGTAACGGCGGAATTCCTCGCGCATCAGCGTGAAATCGGCAACGATCTCAGCACACCTTTTCCGATGTATGGGTTCCCCGGCCTCAAGCCGGGCGATCGTTGGTGCGTTTGCATCACGCGATGGAAAGCCTCGTTCGAAGCGGGCGTGGCTTGCCCCATCGTTCTCGAAGCCACTCACATGCACGCGCTGGAATATGTTGATCTAGACGATCTGAAGCGGCTCGCCGTTGCAATGGAACCCGAGACTTGATTTCCGATTGGCTTGAGTAGTTAATATGGTCACGCACATCACTTTTTGAGGAGACACAATGGACCTGAGCCAGGCACCAAGCAGCAGTAACGTTGAAGATCGCCGCGGGATGAAAACAACCGGCGTCGCAATGGCCGGCGGAGCGGGCCTACTGATCTTAATCCTTAGCCTCGTCTTTGGCATCGATCCGAACAAGCTGGGCCAAATCGCAGGTAAAGCTGGAGTCGGCGGACAGCAAACCCAGACTGGAAAGCCACCCGAAGATGGTTACAAGGAATTCGCACAGAAGCTAGTGGGCACGCTTGAGACGGTATGGCAGAGCGAGTTCCAGAAGCCATCCAACGGCTATGGCAACATGCGCTATACACCGCCGAAACTTGTGCTCTTCAGCGAAGCGGTGAACACCGGCGGTTGCGGCCAGGCCCCCTCGGCGGTTGGCCCGTTCTATTGCCCCGCGGATAAGACCATGTACCTCGATCCGACTTTCTTCAAGCAACTTGAGAAGGATCTGGGCGGATCAGCCGCCGAATTCTCTCAGGCATACGTTGTTGCTCACGAGAACGGCCACCACGTGCAGAACTTGCTCGGTTACTCGGCTCGTGTCGATTCGAAGCGGAAAACCAAGCAAGAGAACGAGTACTCGATCCGCCTGGAATTGCAGGCCGATTACCTGGCAGGCGTGTGGGCACACCACGGAGCCAAGCAGTTTAAGTTCATCAAAGCCGGGGATATTGAGTCGGCATTGCAAACCGCGATCTCGATTGGTGACGACCGGATCATGCAGAAGATGGGCCGCAAACCTTGGCCCGAAAGCTTCAACCACGGCACCGCGAGCCAGCGAAAGGCCTCATTCACCGCTGGTCTCAATAGCGGGAATGCCAGCAAAGCGAAGCTCGACCAATTCTTCATGGTCGAATTCGATCCGACAACAGCCGAACTGGACAACCGATTGTTCGAGTAAGCATGTTAGTTGAAATGCAAAAGCAACCGGCCGTCGGGTGATCCCGACGGCCGATTGCTTTATCACCTGTTTGGTGTCTGAACTCAGACCAGATCCTTGATCCAAAGGCTGTTGGTCTTCTCGTTGGGCTTGTCGCCGGCGATGTAGTAAGGGCGACCGAGGTTGTCGCGGACGCTGGCGTTGGTTTCGGGTGTTGGGTCGATTCCGAGGCCCTTGTACAGCGTGGCGTAAAGTTCCAACACGCTCACTTCGTTCTCGGCGATCCCGGTGCCATCCTTATCGGTCTTGCCGTAAGTGATGCCACCCTTGATGTCGCCACCGCCGAGCACCACGGACCAACAACGGCTCCAGTGGTCGCGGCCCGCGTTCTGGTTAATGCGGGGTGTGCGGCCGAAGTCGCCCATCCACACAATGACCGTGTCCTTCAACTTGCCGCGTTGTTCAAGGTCTTTGACCAGCGTGCCCATCGCCCGGTCGAGGACCGGCAGGCGTTGGTTTTGCAACGTGGCGTGCGTGTTGTTGTGAAGATCCCAGCCGCCAAGCGTCAGTTGCACGCACGCGGTGCCGGCTTCAACCAACTTACGAGCCAACAATGCGGAGCGGCCGAACTGATCGTTGCCGTATTCTTCCTTGAGCTTTGGATCGATCGTCTTGCCATCGATTTCCTTGTCGAGGCTGAACACATCCTTACGAGTGGAGACGACCAGATTCAGGGCCTTCTCGTACACTTCTTTGTGTGCTTGAGCCGCGTCCAAGACAATCGGCTTGCCAGTCTTGGAATCGATGGGCATGTTGGTGGTGAAGCCCATCTTCACGCGATCGAACAGAGCCGATCGTCGGGCCATTCGGCTGTCGTCGATGCCCGCAGGAGGCTTGATGTTTTCGGGCGGCGTGCCTGGGTTCTGCACGTTAAACGGTGCGTACTTCATACCAAGGAAGCCGGCTCCGCCACGAGGGCCGCCCACCGAGATGAACGCAGGCAGATCCGCGTTCTTCATGGCTTCCACATCCTGGGCTTGCAGGAAGGAAAGCACCGAACCGATCGCAGGATAATCGAGCAGCGGATTCGGCGCGCGACCGGTGTTCATCATCGCGGTGCCGCGATTGTGGTCGCCTTCCTTCGAGTTCAGCGAGCGGATGATCGATAGATTCTTGAACTGACTGGCCGTGATCGGCATGTGTTCGGTAATCTCGACGCCACTGGCCGCAGTGGCCTTGGGGCGGTGCGGGCCACCGTTGGGGCTTTCCGGCTTCATGTCCCAGAGGTCGATGGTTGGCGGGCCGCCTGCCATCCACATAATGATGAGGCTTTTTTGTTTCTTCTTCATTTCCGGAGCCGCGGCTCGCACCTTGGCGAGGAAATCCAGGCCCGGTAATGTTACGGCTGTAGAAGCCGCCGCATGCTGCATGAAGTGTCGGCGATCGGTAATGCCAAACATAGTAAAACTCCCGAAGGTCGCCGGCTTGGCCGGCAGGCGTTAGACCTGGTTATGCCGTCCGTTGCAGAAGCTAAATTCGAAAAGTCCCTGAGGGGCAACCGTTTAAGCAGGTGTGCAACAGCAGGATGTTCGTAACTATTCTGACGCAACCCGAAACCTTCAGTTCCCCAAGCCGAACGAAAAAATACCCATTTCTTCGGTTTCGGCCGTAACGATCAAAATCTGCACAATTGTCTCATTAATCACTATTGGTGCGTGAATTCTATCGCGGCTCGCAAGAGTGTCACCTGTACACCAATCGCTTGCATCAACTTGACATCGCAGCACAGCGTCTAAACGGAATCGTTCACGCATGGCTGAAGTGGCCACGTGTCTTCAAACCCGAGACATTGCGTGAATGAAGTTTTCGCTTCATCGTTGCGGCTGGCATATTCAGTACAAATGGGACCGTGTAATCTGCTACGCCTGCGGCGGTATCCCTGCTCATTGCCAACCACGGAGAGGTTTCGATGTCCGAGCGAGTTCGTGAGCCTGCCGCTTCCCGCCCGCAACCGCCAAGAATCACACGCGATGAATGGGCTTTGCTTCTGGTGCTCGTCGCGATTTACTTCACTCACATGGTCGATTTCGTCATCATCATGCCGCTCGGCGGGCGGTTAATTCACGAACTTAACATTACGCCCGGTCAATTCGGCTGGATCGTTTCCGTGTACGCACTGGCTGCGGGCTTGGCGAGTCTGTTGGCAAGTTTTGTGATGGATCGCTTCGATCGCAAAGGGGTGTTGCTGGCGATGTACGCCGGATTCGCCCTGAGCACCCTCTATTGCGGCCTCGCGAAGAGTTATGAATCGCTCTTGCTCGCTCGCACGCTTGCCGGTGTGTTTGGCGGGCTTTCGGCCGTGACCATTATGGCCATCATCGGCGACCTGTTTCCTTCTGCCAAACGCGGGCGGGCAATGGGAGCGATCACATCGTCCTTCGCGGTCGCGAGCATCCTGGGTTTGCCAATTGGCCTTGTGTTAACGGAATGGTACGGCCGTGGTGCGCCGTTTCTCGTTCTGGCGGCGTTAAGTGTGGTTGTGTGGGTGATCGCGGCTTACCGGCTGCCACGGGTTCGCGAGCACATGCGAACCGCCCGAGGGCGTGCGCTCGCCGAGTTCGTCGCGGTTGTGAAGGAACCGAATCACTTGCGAGCCTATGCGTTCTCGTTCTTCCTGGTGCTTGGCACGTTCACCGTTGCCTCGTTCATCGCGCCTTATCTGTCGCAAACCAACGGCTGGACGGAAGACGATCTTGCCCGCGTGTACTTCGCGTGTGGCATCTGCACCTTGATTGGCATGAATGTGGTGGGTTATTTCTCGGACCGTGTAGCTCGCGTGCCGCTCTTCCGTATTCTGGCAGCGGGCGCGCTACTTATGGGACTGGTTATCACCAATCTGCCAGCAACTCCCTTGTGGGTGGCCGCGGCGGCGTTAAGTGGCTTCATGGTGTTCGCATCGGGGCGAATTATTCCGGCACAAGCCATGATGATTGGCTCGGCACAACCGCAAGTTCGAGGGGCCTTCATGAGCCTGAACACCGCGGTGCAACACCTTGGCACCGGGATTGCACCGATTCTGGCGGGTGCGATCATTACGCAGACAGCAGATGGGAAGATGACCGGCTTTCCGCTGGTGGGCGTGGTGGCTGCGATCGCGGCGGCACTGGCCATCGTGCTGGCGGGCACGTTGCGAACCGCCCAGCCAATAATTCTCCGAGTTGAGCCTCAAGTGTCGCCCAACCAGGAACCCATCGTGGAAAGCATCGTGGCGTAACTCACGCCATAGGATTCAATCCGCCTGTTCGCGTAAGGCAGCAAGCACCGCGGCGAAGTCTTGCGGCGGTGCCACTTCCCAATTCATGGCCTCTCCACCGCGTGGATGCGCAAGCCCAAGGCGAGCGGCGTGCAACATCGGCCGACTCGCCCGGCTCTTATCTGGAAATGGCTTGCCGTTCATCGGTCGATCGTAGACTTTCTCGCCGCAGAGCGGAGTGCCGATCTCACCAAGGTGAATGCGCACCTGATGCGTGCGACCCGTTTCAAGCCGGCATTCTGCCAGGGCATAGTCGCCAAGTGCCTCTAGTAGTTTCACATGCGTGACTGCTCGTTTGCCGTCAGGCGTCGTGGCCTTTTTCGTGCTACCCCGGCGACCATCGCCACGATCCCGAACCACGATCGATTCGATCCGTTCGGACCTGGGAACCCCGCGAGTTAACGCCAGATATCGGCGATCGACCGTGTGTTTGCGAAACTGTTTGGTGAGGCTTTCAGCCGCCATTCGCGTGCGTGCAAAGACAACCAAACCGGTTGTATCGCGATCGATGCGATGCACCGCAATCACGGGCCGGTCGGGTGTGCCCAGCAACTTCGGAACGAGATCTGCAAGCGTGGTTGGCAAGAACTTGATGGCCCGCGCGCCGAACTCCGCAGCCTCAGCTTTGTGCCGCATCGTGGTCAGACCCGCCGGCTTGTTCACCACCACGATGTCGTCGTCCGAATAGACGATGGCCGATGGCGGTAATCGCAGACTGCTACTGCTATTGGGCGTTGCGGGGCGTTCACGCTCGGGCTTGGGTTTCGCCTTCGGCTTGTTAAGCTTTTCGGGCCGCGATTCCGGCCGCGGTTTGCCGGGCGCTTCCGGCTTCGGCGTTCGGTGCTCCGCCTTGATTTCGACGGTGCCTGCCGCGAGTTCCACCCGCTTGCCGAGTTTCAAACGTCGGGCCACATCGGTCTCAACTTGACCGCTCACCTTCACATGCCCGCGCTCCACCAACCGCTTCGATTGTGCCCACGGAATGCCATATCGCGACTTCAAAACGGCGGCGAGCGTTTTGTTCGCTTCGCGGCGATCAACGACAAACTGAATCGGCGGCATGGGAATTCTCAATCGTCGAGTTTGAACGCGGTCGGATCGATCTTTTCGAGTGGGGTAAACTTCTCAACTATTAATTCCGCCACCTTTCGGCCGTCGCGAGTCACAACCGAACGGCTCGGACGCACGACACCACTTTCCTCCTTGAAGTCGGCGAAGGTGATTTCCATCTCGGCTTCCTTGGCGGTTTCTGGATCGGTGTCGCGGTAACCGATTCGCACGAGATGGTTGGTCTTGCGATCAAACGCGAGGCGAAGTTCCGGGTAGTTCTTGACTTGCACAACCAATCCGATCGCGTCTGGCCCACGCAACTGCTTATCTGGTTTCACCACGAATCGGCGATCCGCAATGAGTGGGGATAACTGGCCCACCTCGTTCAGCAACACCCCAAGCTGAAGTTCGCGAATGCCGCTTTCGCCCAGCGGAATGACGCGGCGGTTAATCGTCTGGCGTGCGACGGCTCCATCGACGGCCTGAACGAGTTCCCACTTTTCGCCCTTCACTTCGCACGAAATCACGGTGCGGAATCGGCCGGGCGTGTGGTAACCCTGCTCGAACGTGAAAGCCGTCTCGGCCCCCGCGAAGATCATCGTTCCTTTGCCAACCACTCGCCCCGCGGGGTATTTGGAGAGCTTTTCTGCCCCGCCCGCCGCAACTATCGCCGCCTTCACAACATCCTCTGGTTTATCCTGGGCAATCGCATTATCCGCGATCAGCACGAACAACAGTGAGAATGCACCGCACACACTTCGCATGCCAGTTCCTCCGGTACACGCGACAACCAATGATTAGAATACCGCATTCCAAGGGGGGCTTACCACATGAAGGCGATGGCAGTGAGCACGCAACGGCGAACCGAGTTCGTCGAGATTACCGCCGAGGTGCGGCGCGTGGTGAAGGAGGCGGGCCTGAAGTCGGGCATCTGCGTGGTATATTGCCCGCACACAACAGCGGGCCTCACGATTCAGGAAAACGCGGACCCGGACGTGGTACGCGATATGCTGCTTTGGCTTAACGATCGCGTGCCCAAGGATGTGCCGGGCTTTCGCCATGCGGAAGGAAACAGCGATTCGCACATCAAAAGTTCGCTAATCGGCACTTCCGTTACTTTGCTTGTTGAGGGCGGAGACTTAGTTTTCGGCACCTGGCAGGGGATCTACTTCTGCGAGTTTGATGGCCCGCGCAAACGGACCGTTATGGTGCAAACAATCGGAAACACATGAGCCAACAGAACGCAATTGAGTATCCAATCCGAATTGACGGAACCCACGACCAGCCCGTATGGTCAACAGACTCTCCAATCCCGTTTCCGCAGCGGGCCAACGCATGCAACTGATTGCCCCTGACATTCTCGCAGAGGGCCGCGGCCTGACCGAAGCCATGACCGGCACACTCTGCGTGGTGGGTCTGGCGTTGTGGCTGTTTGGGTGGCGCTGGCACCGGTTCTGGATTGTGTCGGGCATCACACTGGCGGCGGGCTTACTTGGCCTGAACGCAGGGCGATCGGCAGGTGGCACGCACATCATGGCCGTTGGCATCTTGCTGGCGGTGTCTGCGGGGATGATGGCCCTGGAACTCGCCAAGGTGTTTGCGTTCGTTGCGGGCGGCTGCGGAGCGTGGCTCGCCGCTCAATGGGTGTTCCCACAGGCACAGGAACTCTGGGCGGTGTTTCTTTGCGGCGGCATCTTCGGGTTATTGCTGTACCGCATCTGGACGATGGTGCTTACGAGTCTCGTTGGCGTGCTGGTCGCGGGCCACGCCGGTTTAGTATTGCTGGAACCTCAGCTTGGCTTTGATGCGATCGAATGGGCGAACGCCAACCCCTCCGCGTTGAATGGTCTTGTCGTGGGGTTAACCGTGCTCGGCATCTTGCTTCAGTCGGTCGCATCTTCCGGCGATGAAGAAGCGGTAAGCCCGGTTGAGGAAGCTGAGAAGCCGGAAGCCCCACCGGCGGAAACCGCCAAAGCAGCGAAGACGAAACCGTGGTGGCAAAAGCTCCTCGCACCGGGCAAAGCAAACTGATTGGCTCAACGCACATCATCTCAAGTCGATTGGCCACGAAATCGGTTCGGTGTCTGGGGCAACCGCGGCCTCGACCAACCGGACCCACGCCAGCGGGTCGGCCGCATCGTCGGGACCGCCATACGCGGGAACCACGATATACCGAAGGGCCAACCCGAACTCCGCGGCTGCCTGGGCGTGGTGCGGGCTGTCATCCACCAGCCAGTCTACTCGGAGCCGCCGCACGTCCTTCCATGAGAACGGCACCTCATCCCACGAGTGGGACTCGCTGAACCATCGCCCCAGCCCGGCAGACAGCGCTTTGTCCACGTACCGCCGAGGGCTGACAGACCACAGCAGCAACTCGAAGTTGGGCCGGAGCCGATCGAGCAACTCGGCGCACCCGGGTCGCATCTGCCAGCCGATGACGCCCCGGCCATCTGTCAGGGGACGCCGAGCGTCTCGTCCAGATCGAATGCGATCCGCCGCAAGATGCGCCCTCCTGGGCCAAAAGAATCCATGCCAGTCGTGTGCGGCAGGACGGATGTTCAGCCCGCCCCGGAATCTTCTCTTTCATTCAACTCGATTGGCCATCAGAGCGATTCGGCATCTGCGCTGTCGGCCGGATTGGCCTCCGATATGCCGCAGGCGGCCTCGACCGGCCCCGGTGGCCAACCACCCGCGGCCGCCCGCTGCGACTCGTACCACTCAACCGCGTGCCGTGGCAGGATGCCCCAATGGAACTGCCACCCGCCCAGGTGGTCGATCTCCTCGCGGCGGTGCCAGACGGCGTACCCGGCGTAGCTCGGGGGGTGAAGGATGCTCCGATGCTGTACGAACACGAAGCACTTCTCCGCGTCAACTCGGCTCACCCACGAACCCGACCACACCGGGACCGACCGGGGATGCTCCCGCGCGAATGCGGCGAGGGCAAGGCGCATGGCCCGGCGCTTCCGGGGTGAGGCGTACCAGAGGGTCGGTGGCACGACCCGGCTCAGTGACTGTCCCATAAGGGGTGGTTGGGGTGGATAAAATGGCTCATGAGAAGCCAATCCTACCCCAGCGACCTCACCGACGAGCAGTGGGCGTTGATCGAGCCACACATCCCCGTCTACCCCGGCGGGCGTCCCCGCA
>JBGSLF010000100.1:0-19546 GCA_041740855.1 Gemmata sp. | reverse complement strand
AGCACAAATCACGTTAGTAATGTAGATATTTTGGGAACAGGCAAGATTGCACCGGTGAACGAGAGTACTGTATATCTTGGCAGTACTTTAAGTTTTATAGGCGCTGAAACAGCGCCGACAGAATCAACTCTCGCCGCAGGCAAGATAGTAATGATCAATGCCGCGACTAATTTTATAATTGGTCCATATTCGATACTTAGAGCAAGAACTTATACCGAAGGGCAAATCACGGGATTAAATGTCGCACAAAAAGACGCACAGTCTATTGTGATTAAACCTAACGCCATTCTGTGGTGCTTTGGACCTGGGCATTACGAATCTAATTTACCTATCTTGAATCAAGGTGGGCTGTTTTTCCTAAGCCACATGGTTCGTGCGAATCTAAGTGGAGGAGGTGCGGCGCTCGATGCATTTGATTACGTCCAAAACAACACAAATTCTCGATTCCATATCGAGAACGGCTCGGTGCTGAATTTGAGCAACAAAATGGGAATGGCAGATGGTTCGCTCTACCCAAAAATGAATCCGAATTTATCGGCGCAGTCTCAAATAGCAACGATAAATGGAAAGTTTGTTTTTACAGGTGGTACCATTATTTTCTCTTCGCCAATTAACCTCGGTGGAAGCCTTGTCTACGGAGAACTGAAGATAAATGGAAATGTAGAATGGACTGGGGGCACTTATAAGCCAAGTATCGACATTGCTACACCTGGCAAAAACAACAAGTGGGAAATTGATGGAAAAATAACTTCAGCCGTTGCTTGCGTTGTTGAACCAAACCCGCTAAACGGCACAATGCCAGTCACTGGGAACGCATGGCACATTTTAATTGCAAAAGAGACCGCCGGACAAGATCCATCAATGCCGAACAATAATTATAATTTCAGCTCTGCTACGATAAATAATCATAAACGCTGGAGTTTGGAAGCGAAGTAATAGGGTTCGCTCGTTGTGGCAATCTCACTTCTTACAGGAGGTAGTTCAAACGCTATGTACCGCACTATCATCGCTAGCTGCCTGCTCTTGGTAACAATTGTTCCTTGCATCGGTTCGGTATCGATACAAGTTAAACAGGGCCTCAGCCCGGTTGAGGTGCCCAGGCTCACGACATGGGAACAACAACGTTGGGATTATTACCAAGGCATTGTGATCGGATTGACAGACCGCACGGTGACGATTTTGAAAGACCCGCGCATTGCGGAAACCGTCAGTTTCGGCTCTGGGACTGACAAGACCCCCGAAGGTCGGGAATATATCCGCCGTAGACTATCCCATTGGGACCAAGCTCCTGCTCGTACGTTTCGCTTCGATCCCAAACCTATCGATCCGGAAAGTCCCTATTACGGAGCGTTTCCAGAAAATGTTTTTGGCCGTGGGCACCGCCTGAGCGACGTTCGACTCGGAGACAAGGTTTTTCTTAGTTTGGTTCCAGTAGAAGGATTTTGGGATTGCTACAGGATTTTCATCACTCACAGGATTGCCGGAACTGTTCCACCTGCCGATGATGCGTTTTTGCCAGAACACCGTCGCCAGCACATTCGCTACAACGCTAGACAATTCCTGGAAAGCCAAGCGGCTCCGGTGGTGTCGATGAGCTTGGCCCGTGCCGCATCTCGATTGGTGCAGTAATGCAATCGTAAGCAAAGTAACCTGACACATTCCTTGGTGTGGCCCTGGCATTCTTGTCGGGGCCTGCTCACTGCAATGAAGATTGCGCAAGTCATCGCGATGTAACGAGTTTCACGCTCTGGTATTGGCAAGTCTGTATGCATGGGCATGATAATTACGCTGTCGCCCGACTGGTTCAGTCTGGGAGATTGTTTCACGGAGGGGGGTGCCACTCCTGAATGAATCAATCCACAGGTGGGCCTAGCCTTCGGGTGGTAGCTTGATAATGCCCGCGGAGGCGAGGCCATTGAGCACAAACTGCACCGCGATTCCCGCAAGCACAAGCCCCAACACGCGGCCCAGAATGTGAATGCCGGTTTTCCCCAGTCGGCGTTGAATCGGCTCCGCCAACCGCAGCGTGATCCAACAGATCAACCCCGTTAGCCCAATCGCCGCGAACACCATGCTGGTTTCCCATATGTCCCGCGCTTGAGCCATCAGTATGGTGACGGTCGAAAGTGCGGCTGGCCCGGCGAGCATCGGAATTGCCAGCGGAGCAATCGCCACGTCGTCGGCTTGCTTCCCTTCGCGCATCTCATCGGGGTCTTCTTGCGTGGATCGCTGCGCGCGGATCATGTCCAGCGCAACCAGAAAGAGAACCAACCCGCCCGCAATCTGGAACGCGGGCAAGGTGAGGCCCAAGAAGCGGAAGATGAACTTCCCGACCGCGGCAAACCCGGCGAGAGTGAGTGCCGCAGTGAGACTCGCCACGAACGCGGTGCGGCGGCGCTTTTCGGGCGATTGCCGCGCCGTGAGAGCCATGAAGGCCGGGACGGTGCCGGGCGGATCGACCAGAAACAGGATCGATACGAACGCGGTGGTGCCGAAGTCGAGCATGTTCGTGTTGTAGCAATCGCGGCCCGAGGCGTTAGCGACGGACCAGACGCAGATTCATCACCAGCGCGATCGCCGCGAAGACGATGTTCGCCAGCCAACAGCCAATGGGCAGCGGGATCTTACCGTCCTTACCCATGCCACTACCGGCGAGAAGCAGCGGGTAGTAAATCAGCACCACGGGGAGGAAGCAGATGACGAACGTGCTAAGGTAGTCGGCGCGGTTCGCCCAGATTCCGACCGGGCAGCCCACCAGTGCGAACAGCAAGCAACCAAATGCCAACGCGGGGCGGAGATAATACTCGGCCTGCACATTCCGCAACGTGCGGCGCGCGTTATCGACATAGAACTTGAAGTGGCGATCCTGATCCAGAATCAGATTGCGGATTTCCAGCGATGGGGCGGTTGCCATCGAATCGAGGTTGGTTTGCCGCCGCTGTTCCGCAGCTTCAACATCGCCCTGCAACGATGCGATCTTGGCGGGCATATCGTCCCAGAGCAACGCCGAGACACGCGTCTTCCCATCCTTGCCGTTAAGGCCCTCGGGTAAGTCCATGGGGAACGGGCCGTTGGATGCCGAAGCGCCGGAAGTGTTGCGGTCGTAGATCACGAAGCGGTCGGGATCGACGTAGAGCTTCCCTTCGACGGGGTCCACTCGCAGGCGAGCTTCGCGGGCACGCGCGACTACATCATAGCCCAGGAAGGTTTCCTGCCCGGTACTCGCATCCTTGAGCTTGCTTCGCTTCTTCACGACCACATCGAGCAAGCGCTTCCCCTGCACATCGCGAACATAAAGCACATACTCCATGCCGGGGTGGCGGATGCAGCGATCGCGACGCAGCATGCTGTAGAGCAGTTCTTCGGGGTTCTCCAACAGTTGGCCGTAGAGCATCTGTTGCGAGCGCGGAATGATGGTGTGATACAGCGAAGCCGTGGCACCGGCGGCGAGTATTCCCAGCAGCAAGGCAGGCCGCAGAATCGTAGAAAGTCGCACGCCGGCGGCTTTGATCGCGACCACTTCGTTATCTTGGGCGAGGCGACCGTAAACCACGCATGTGGCGAATAGGGTGGTCGCCGGGATCGTGTAGGGCAAGACGTTCGGCACGAACAACGGAATGGCCCGGAGCACCTGACCAAGCGAGAGGCCCATTTGCACGGCCTGTTGAGCCATGCCCGCGGCCACCAGAACGCCGGTGAGCACGGTGAGCGCCAGCAGGAAGATTTTGAGCAGTTCGGCGAAGATCAGCCGATTCAGTATGGTGCCGGTCATTGGCCCGCAGTGTGAGAGTGTGAGGGTCGCAAGCCCCCCTGATTACTTCTACTTCATTGCGCCGCCGAACATCGACGCCGCTCGCGCCCGCAGGCGATCGGCCACGGCACGGGCGGGTTCCGTCACGAGTGGAACCGCTTCCGGCCTGTAAATCAGTTCGCCGTTCTCGCGAGTGAGCTTGATGCGGAATAAGTTTTTACTCAGGAACGCCGTCAGGTCGCCAACGGGTGTGTTGATCATGCGGGCGAGAACCTGCGAGCCGACAGTGTAGAAGTCGAACTTCACATACTCGCCGCTAATGTCCAGTTCTCCGCTACCACCCAGGCAGACCGCCTTGCCGATGAGATCGGCCTGTTCCACGCGAATGCGATCGCCATGCACGCGGAAGGTGGCGTGTGCTTCCTCGAAAGCGGTTTTGTCCGGCGCTTGCAACTTGAGCACCTTTACCAGATCGAGCAGCACGGGCAGGTTATACATCCGCCCGGTTGGCACATCGATCTTTCCGAAACCCTCGGTTGTCAGTTCACCGGTTTTTGGATCGGGGCGGTTGAACAGGAGCAACTGCGCCTGGGCGATTCCCTTGAGATCGGCGTCGGAGCCGATCTTGTAATGCTTGGCCACTTCGTCCAGTTGCACATCGGTGGCGGTGAGCCAGAGATGGAACCGGGTTGAATCGGCGAAGGCCACGCGAGCTTGCCCGCCGAGCGCGCCGTGGAACAAATCGCCTGCGATATCGTTGATCTCCAACTCCGTGGGGAGATACTCGCCGGGGCGTGCCGGGTCGGGCAGTTGCGGTGCGGCCGCGACACGCGCGGATAGGCGCGTGAGCGGTTGCCGTGCGATCACCGCACGATCGAACCACACAGCCCCGCGAATCAGCCCGGTGTGCGTGCCTTCATATCGCCCGCGACAGCCAACCGCACCGAAGACTTGCTCCCACGTTACGCCCGTATCAAACGATCCGCCGGCAAGCCGAAGTTCGGCATCCCAGTAAATCACCGGGTCGGTTCCCGATTCGGTAATGGGTGGCAGTGATTCTGGTGCCTGACCGCGAACAATGGGCTGGCGTGGCGTGGCGATTCGTGGCCCTGCATTCGCGGCACCAACTACCGTCCCGGTAGCGGCGTCGGCGGCGTGTGGCGGGGGCGGATCGGATACCACCAGGTGTTTGATCAACAGTTCCGCATTGCCCTTGAGCTTCAAGTCTTCAACGCCCGTGCGGAGGCCAGGTGGTAATGCGGCAATCAGTTCGGCATCGGCGATGAATGGCGTAATGTGCAACCCGCCCACGTTCGCCCACACCGCGCCACTGGGATGAAAGCGAATCTCCGCCGCGGCCAACTTTAACCGTGTCGCCCCGTGTCGCGCGGCGATGTGCGCCACATCGGCTCGCCCGTTCTTGTATTCCAGCCAGCCCGCCACATCGGTCAACTCGTACGGAAAGAAGCTGGGAGTTAAACTTGGCCCGGAGAAGTTGAACGTGAACTTGAGGTCTGTTGCGGGGTTGAACTTACGCGGAACGGAATTGGGATCTTCGCCCGCGACCGGAAGATCGTGGCGAATCACGGGCATACGATCCAGCACTTCCAGGTCTGCGGAAAAGGTCACGTTTCCGCTCGGGTTGAACCTGTTCCAGATCCTGTCCGCTTTGATTGCGGTGAAGGCGGCTTTCAGATCGTCGTCGGTTGGGCAGTTGTTGCCATGAACGTGCAATGTGAGCTTGTGATCCTGCGAGTTCGGAATGGGCCGTTTCGATCCGTTCAACCGGATAGTGGCCCCGGCGTGAAGCGCGGTGAAACCATCGAGAACCAGTTCGTCGCGGTCGGGCGGCGGTCCGGCGGCTTCGCCTTCACGAACCGGCCGCGCGGGGTGTGAAACGCTGGTGCGGATCACTAAGCGGCCTTTCACCTTTTCAAGCGGGTACGGGAACTCAGTGTGGTTCACGGTTGCGTCCCGCACATCCACGCGGAACTCGTTCTCGCACAGATTCACGTTGGGCTGTTGCACAATTTCGGCCACGAAATCGCCGCGGCCCGTGGCACGGAAACGCCGCACGAGATCCACATACTTGGGCGGGAACGCATTCACGAGAGTGTCGTCGAGCGTGATGTTTGCACCGCTAATCCGCAGATTAATTCCGGGATCGGGGCCATTGCCTGTCAGTTGGCCTTTGATGGTGATCAATTGACCGCCGGCGGTGCCGATCAGATCGATCGCGGTAACAGGTGTTTCACCCGGAACGACGGTCCGCTTCATCCAGCCGCGCAGATCCGTAACCGGGTACTTAAACTTTTCGTAAGCGGCGGTGATTTGCTTGGGCCGCAATTCCAGTTCGCGCTTCCACACATTGGTATCGCGAGTGAAACGGTAACCCAGATCGACGTTGCCCACCGGGGAAAACATGCCCCGCACTTCTGTTGCTTCTTCCGGCAAGTGCTTGAAGATCTCATCTCCGAGCTTCACCCCGGTGATCGAAAGTTCGGCCCGCTGCAGGTGATCTTCCAGACTTTGAATCGCATCGATGTGCGGTGCAGTGGATTCCACAGCGACGGCTGGCGTGGCGGTCTCGCGCAGGGTCGGGCGCTCGGGGTTCGCGGAGTCGAGCCGCGTTTCGAACGAGAGTTTCACTTTGGCACCATTAACCGTCGCCGTGGCATCGTTGGTCTTCACCTGGCCGTTGGTGATGTGAACGATGGCGGCAATCTGCTCGATCGGCCATGGGCATTCGGCATGTGTGAACTTGGCTCCGCTCATCTCCACGCGAACATCGTGGCTCCACGGTTGAGCGGCTCCTGGTGTATAAGTGAGATCCGCAGTCACGGCGGCTGTCGCCGTTAACCCGGTGAGATGGCCCGCGAGATCGGGGGCGAACTTCGCGGCCGCCAGTGGAATCGCTTCCCCCAAAGGAAACTGCGGCATCTCGATACCGATTGCCATCTCGCCGTTTGTGCGGTTGATTCGCCCGCGAACTGCCACCGAACCGAATCCGCCCGCCACTCCGCGCACCTGCACCGCCAGCACGGGCAACGGATCGTTTAGCAACGTGACATCCGCATCGCTGAATGTGAACTCGGGGAATGGATCGGGCCCGCGATCTTCCAGATGAACGGTCGCGCCCGTAAACATGAACGTCGGGATGGGTTTGTCCGGCGTTGTCGGTCGCACCAGGCCGGATACGTTCCATTTTCCTTCTGGTGAACGCACAAGGCGAATTTCCGGCTTCTCCAGTTCGATCTTTTTCAGAACAAGGCGGCCACGGCTGAGTTGTTCTTTGTCGTGATGCAACACGGCGGAAGGCACCGCCATGAACGGGCTTTGTTCACCTTCACGTGTTAGCTTGATGTCGGTTACCGAGATTCCGCCGAACAAGCGAAGGCGTGCGCCTCCAACTTCAACGTGCACACCTTCGAATTCTTCGGAGAGGCCGGCAATAACTTGGGCGCGAACCCGCTCGGGGCTAACCCATGATTGCGCGACCCAGCCTATGGCAGCGAGCGACGCCACCCCAGTGAGGATCAGGCCCCGAATCACCCAACTCCGCAGCGACATCCGCCAGCCTCGTAACCCGGTTCCAACCCAAGCGTGATGCCCTGGTGGTTCCGGCAAGTGGCGGGACCATACGCAGACGCCAGAATTTGGTCAATTGCGACCCGTTGAGGCAGAACACCGCGTATTTCGCCGCCGGAATGCCGCACGCAAAGCGATGCTCTTCGCGAGTTAAGTTCTTCCCACCACAGACTTGCGAAGCTTGCACAGTTCGGAAATTCGTTGCAGATCCACTGTCCCCCGTCTTTTTCCAAATCAAAAAGGACACCTTGATTCGGAGTTTCCCTTTCGCCGATAGAGTCGGGTGTGTAATATTCATACAGTGGACTTTCTGGGGGCACCTTCGTAGCAAGGCGAACGGTAATGAACGCTCTGATTATGGTTGATGATGGTTTTGAAGATTTGACGTTGTTCCTCCCGTGGTATCGATTGCGGGAGGAAGGCTGGCAGGTGGTTCTCGCATCACCGCGAATGCACGTTGTGAAGGGGCAACATGGTTATCTGGTTGAACCCGATATCACCATTCATGAAGTTAACCCTGCAGAATTCGATTTGCTTCTGATTCCAGATGGTCACTGTGCGGAACGCTTGCGCATCCGCGAAGAGGCCGTGGACGTGGCTCGCACGTTCATGCAGGATGGTGGCCGGGTTGTCGCGATTGGGCACGGTGCGCAAGTATTGATCAGCGCCGGCGTCCTCGATGGGCGACGTGTCACCTGTTCACCTGGCATTCGCGACGATGTGCGAGCGGCCGGAGCAAGCTATCGCGATGAGGCCACCATCATTGATGGGAACCTCCTCACGTCCCGCTCTGCGGATGATCTGCCGGCACTCACCAAGGTTCTCGTGCGAACGCCGGCAATGGTAAGGGTTTGATTTCAGTCGCGCAGAACAACAGTTTTACCTGGGAACACGCAGCAATTGCTGCGTGTTCCTGCGTATAGCAATCTCTTGCCCTCAGTGTTCACTGCATAACGCTGCGTCACTCGGGTTCAATGCTCGCCGCAAGTCCGCGGTCCGCAAATTGCTCCACAAACAACTCGGCTCGCTCCAGGTGAGTAACCACCACGAGGGAACGCCCCTGGTGATGCGCTTCCCACATTCGGTATTCGGCTTCCGCCGTCGCGAAGTGCGTGAGTTCCATCACCACTTTGGCGATGAAGAGTAAATTCTTATCAGCCGCCCGGTGGAGGACGACCTTGAAACGACGGGGGCACAAATCAAATGTGCGATAGGCCCGGATATCATGGCGGTCGAACCGCCAATATGAGGGGCGGATGGACATGGCGACCTCGAAGGTACCGCTGGCCATAGCACTTCAAAAGTGCCTGGACCACAGAGACGCCGCCCGGGAGAGGGACGAGCGGTTCCGATAGAACCCCGACCCATTATTAGCGTACCGCACGCGAGAAGGTGTCGTCAAATCGTCAAGTATCGAGTTGTGAAGGCGCGGCGAAGACCGGTTCCGAGGATAACATGCATGCGGATTATGCAGGCCATGCCAACAATGGAACAGCCGCGAACGCCTCCGGAGTGCCGAGACCCGACGATCAACGCACGATGAATAGGTTACCGAACCTGATGGCGATTCGCGGCGTCTCTGAGTTCTTACTTGAGATCTCACTCGTGTTCGGCGTTTTGCTTCTGTCTCCATCCCTTATCCCATCTCAACACCATGTCCGACTTACTCAACCGCATCTTGCACACCGTGACCGCACAGAGCTATACGCCGATCAAGGCGAAGCCGCTATTCAAGCGGTTGAACTTGGGTGAGGATTCGTATCCGGAGTTTCGCAAGACCCTGCGTGAGTTGATCCGCTCGGGCCGGCTGACGATCGGTCGCAACCAGACCATTCGCGCGACTGATCCGCATGGCACCATCACAGGTGTGTTCCGCCGCACACAGACGGGGCATGGCTTTGCGCGGCCGCACACCGTCGATGGGGTGCTTAAAGCGGATGTGTTCATTCGCGAAGATAAATCGCTCGATGCCTCGACCGGAGACGAAGTTCTTGTTCGCATCACGCGGCAAGCCACGCAGGTTAAGGACGCGGCCGGCGAGATTGTTAGCGTGCTGGAACGGGCCACACGCACCTTCGTGGGCACCTATTTCGAACGCGATCGTGAAGGGTTAGTGCGCGTCGATGGCTCGCTGTTTTCGCATAGCGTTTCCGTGGGCGATACCGGTGCCAAGGGGGCGAAGCCACAAGACAAAGTTGTGATTGAGATGCTGCGATTCCCAACGCCCGATCATCGTGGCGAAGGTGTCATCACCGAAGTGCTCGGGGCCAATGGCGATCCGGGCGTGGACACGCTCTCGGTCATTCGCGCGTTTGGTTTGCCCGAGGCATTTCCGGAAGAAGCATTGAACGAAGCGCGGGCGGTGGCCTCGAAGTTCACGGAAGACGATCTGCACGGCCGCGACGACTTCACGGATGAACTCGTCATTACCATCGATCCGCCTGATGCGAAAGACTTCGACGATGCCGTGAGCGTGACAATCGATCCCAAGACCAAGCACTGGGTGCTGACCGTTCACATCGCCGATGTGGGCGCGTTTGTGAAGCCGGGCGGCGCGCTGGACACCGAAGCCCGCAAACGCGCCACGAGCGTGTATTTGCCGCAGAAAGTGATCCCGATGTTCCCCGAGGTGATCTCCAACGGGCTGGCGAGTTTGCAGGAAGGGAAGTTGCGATTCGTGAAGACGGTGCGAATGGAATTCACGCCGGGTTTGCAGAAAGGGCACACATCGTTTTTCAACGGCGCGATCCGCAACCGCAAGCGATTCACCTACGACGAAGTGCAAGAGATTCTAGATCGCATGGCGAGTGGTTCCGGTTCCGATAGCAGCGATGCGGAAACGCCTGGCGCCGGCGTAGGTCAAGCTGCATCCGCATCGCCCGAAGTCGCTCCCGAGATCACGGCCATGCTGCGCCGGATGCGCGACCTCGCTTTGCTGTTGCGCAAGAGACGTATGCGGCGTGGCGCGCTGGAACTGCAGATGCCCGAGGCGGTGCTGGAATACGACGACAAAGGCCGCGTGAAAGGCGCGCACTTCGCGGAGAACAGCTTGAGCCATCAGGTTATTGAAGAGTTCATGCTTGCCGCGAACGAAGCCGTGGCGGAGCACTTCACCAACCAGGAAGTGTTGTTTCTTCGCCGCGTTCACCCTGCGCCGAATGAAGAGAAATTGGAGGCGTTCGCCCGCTTCGCGGAGTTGCTCGGCCACCCCATGAAGCGTGCGCAGGATCGCTTCGAACTGCAGCGAGTGCTGAAGGAAACCGCCGAGAAGCCCGAGCGCGCCGCGGTCCACTTCGCACTGTTGCGAAGTCTTAAACAAGCGACGTATTCCCCGGTTCAGGATCAACACTACGCGTTGGCCAGCGAACATTATTGCCACTTCACTTCGCCCATTCGCCGCTACCCGGACTTGCAGGTGCACCGCTTGCTCGATCGCTGGATCAAGAGTGGCACGGCATCGGCCAAAGAAGATGAATTGGTTTCACTCGGCGACCACTGTTCGAAGATGGAACGGCGAGCCGAGACAGCCGAACGCGAGTTGGTGAAATCGAAGATCCTGGCGTATCTCTCCGATAAACTCGGCGAGCAACTCGACGCGGTGATTACCGGCGTTGCGGACTATGGATTCTTCGCACAGGCCGAGCGATTCCCGGCCGAAGGGCTGGTTCACATTTCATCGCTAACCGACGATTACTACTGGCACGACGAAGAATCGCACACACTCGAAGGGAAGCGAAGCAAGCGGCGATTCCGGCTGGGGGATCGCGTGCGGGTGGAAGTCGCGCGGGTGGATCTGGCCCGGCGCATGCTCGATCTGCGGCTCGTGGATATGCAATCGCCGCAGCGAAACCAACGCGGCCGCGATGCCGGCGGCGATGCTCCCGATTCGAGCGAAACTCCGCGGCGTGTTCGCAAGAACGGGAAGCGGCGCTGAGAAACCTTTCACGATGAGAACGTGAGTTCCACCCGGCCGAGCGAGCCAAAATCGGCTGCGAGGTGGTCGCCCGATTGGGCCAGGTAAATCGCCGTGGTCACGCCGGTCGTGATCTTGTCGCCGCGCGAGAGTTTGCGATCGAACTTGGGTAACTCATTCGCCAACCATGCCACCACGTTGAGCGGGTTTCCGAGCACGGCCGAACCAGCACCGGGGAACGTCTGTTCGCCGTTGACGATCAGCGCCGTGGCGTGCGTGGCGAAATCGATGCCGTGCCAGTCTGTAACTGGTTCGCCTTCCACCCATGCCCCGTGAATGGCGTTATCCGCCAAGAGTGATGGCGCACCCACGGTTTGCCAGTTATCGTAACGGTGATCCACAATTTCGATGCTCGGAATGACCGCGGCGATGAATGGCTTGATCGTTTCGGCAGTGTAAACCGTGCCCGGTGGCACGTCGTCGCCCATCAGGAAGCCGAATTCGACTTCCGCACAGCGCACCAGAAAGTCCGAAGCCGGAAGCGTCGCGGAGCTGCGGTGCGATGTGTGCGACAGGAGCACGCCAAAGAACGGGCCATCCACACCGAGCGCTTGCTGCGCGAGTTCGCTGGTGCAAGCGATCTTGTAACCGATCGGGTGCCCCGCGCCGTGGATCAGTAGCGCACGCACCACTCGTTCTTGAACGTGATACCCTTCTGCCAATGATCGCGGCTTCACATCCTCGGGCAGCGCTGCGACCCGCCGCTGCGTCATTCGCATTTCGAGGAGTTCATCCGCCGCGTGCGCAATGCGAGTCATGAGATTCTCTCCGTGGGAATTGAGGATTGTTGTAGCTCCTGCGCGAAAATCGACGGTAAGCCGAGTGCAAATCGTGGGTTCGGTAACACATAAAACTCGTCTTCCACTTCTTGCCGTGTTGCCCTATACCCCGCGGTTGCCCAAAAGCCTGCGGTCCCTTCCGCGGGCCAAGACTCCGAGGAGAAGGCATGCGGCAACTCCGATTCCCTGCTGTGGTGGCGTTAGTTGTGCTGGCGTCGCCTGTTATGGCGCAACCGCCCGTTCCGTTCAAGGATGCGGGCATTCACGCGGTGCAGTTCGTGGATGCATCCGAAGGCTGGGCCGTGGGCGACGATGGCGTGGTGTGGCACTCCTTTGATGGCGGAAAGAACTGGGAACGCCAGAAGACCGGCACTCGTGCGGGGCTTCGTGGCATTCACTTCATCACGCCGTATTCCGGCTGGGTTGTGGGTCGCGTGGAGTCTGCGTGTGGCGGCGGTTCGGTCGGCGTCATGCTTCATACCAGTGATGGCGGCATTAACTGGACCGAAGTGGGGTTGAACGTGCTTCCCGGCTTGCACGCGGTCCGCTTCTTCGATGAGAAGAATGGCTTCGTGTGTGGCGACGGGAGCGATGCGTTCCCCTCTGGCATGTTCATCACTGCCGATGGTGGCCGCACCTGGAAACCGGTTTCGGGCGTGCGTTTGCCATCGTGCCGCAGTGTCGGGTTCTATCCCGGTTCGCGCGTGGGAATTGTAGCGGGTGCCTGGAGCCATCTGGGCATGATCAACGCGGATGGCAGCTATCGCGAAGCGGAGCTTGATCCGCTTGCGGGTCGTACGCTGTATGCGGTTGCCATGAATGGCCCCGCAACTGCGGCCGGAACCGCCACATTCGCGGTTGGCGATGGCGGGGCCGTGCTCAAAAGCACCGATAGCGGGAAATCTTGGGGCTTCGTGAATCTGGGGCTAACGCCAGAAGTGATCGCGGTATGCGACTTCCGTGCGGTCGCATGCTTCGGTTCGCATGTATGGGTGGCGGGCAAACCGGGCGGGCTTGTTCTGCACAGCAGCGATACCGGCAAGACGTGGGAAATCCAGAAGACGGAACTGCCGGTGCCCGTGAACGGCTTGCACTTTCTGACCGATCAAGTGGGTTGGATGACGGGCGAACTCGGCACCATCTTCGGCACCACCGATGGCGGCAAAACCTGGAAGGTGCAGCAAGCGGGCGGTCAACGCGCCGCGGTGCTGTGCTTGCATGCTTCGCATCGTGGCGTGCCACTCGATGTGATTTCCGTTCTCGGGTTGGGCGAAGGCTATCTTTGCGCCGCCGAAGGGTTGATGGGTGCGGACCCCGCCACTGCGGACATGAAACGTGCCGGCGATTCCGAACGCCTGCGCAGCGCGATGCGGCTTGCGGGTGGTGCGGCGGGCGATGTGAGCTGGGCTTTCCCGCTTGCGGTGCATGCCGCTGGGCTTCCGCCACGCGATCTCATGGCCTCGTGGGACGGCAACCACGGCGGCAAAGCGGCCGAGCAAATGTTGCGGCGAACCGTGTGTGCCATTCGCATGTGGCAGCCCGAAGTTCTGCTGGCCGATGTCGTCGCAGTGAATGGTTCTTCCGCCGATGCACTCGCACTGCACACCGCGAAGGAAGCCTTCAAGAAAGCGGCCGATCCCAAAGCCTTCCCCGAGCAAATCACCACGCTGGGCCTCAAGCCGTGGGTGCCAAAGAAGCTCTACGCGCTCTCTAACGATCCGAAGACCGCGCCGGTGAAGATGGATCAGTCGGTGTATCTGGCGGCGCTCGCGGATTCGCCGAAAGACTACGCCGAACCCGCCGTTCGCATTCTCGCGGACGATGCGGCCGTCACCGATCGCCGGGCGTTCCTGCTGGTGTCACACTCACACTGCCTTGAAGGAGCCGACAAGCACGCCGGATTGATGGAGGGAATCGTTCTGGCTCATGGCGGTGAAGCACGCCGACCGGTGAACACGGTTGCACTCGACCCGGAAATGATGGAACTACGAAAGAAGGCGGCTCAGTCGCGCCGTCGGCTTGAAGGGCTGGCAACTGTTGCTGATCCTGAGTTTGCGGGAGCGGACAAGATTCTGAGCCTGATCGGCGTGGAACTCGCCACGATGCCGGACGACACCGCCGCCCGCACCGCGTTCGCGGTGGCCACACGGTTTGCCCGCGATGGTAAGTGGGCCGAGGCGCGCGAAGTGTATGGCTTGCTGGCCGCGAAGTATCCGGGGCATCCGCTTTCCATCGAGGCGTATCGCTGGATGACGCGTTACCACGCCAGTAGCGAAGCACGCCGCCGCGTCGAGATTCAACAGAAACTAATGCTCAAGAATGTGTCGTTCGAGCCGGTCGCGGGTGGTAGCGGAAAGATTATGCCCGCCAGTGGCACCGTGCGCAACGCCGCGGTCCCGGTGGCACAGGAAGACGAGTACCGCCTCTTCAGCCCCGAGGCCGTGATTCGCTGGCATCAATCGTGCCTCGATCTGGAACCGAAGCTCGCCGCGTTCGGCCCGCTGCACTCGCGCGACCCGGCCGCGTGGCTTTGCTTCCTGGCCGCTCGCCGACAGGTTGGCCGCCACGGCGATGCGGTCACCTTTGTTCGCGATTACTTCAAGCACACGCCGGGCGCGGGCGAAATGGCTCCCGGCATCGATCCGTGGCGCGATTGCCTTGCGGCCGAACTCTGGATGACCGACCGCGGACTCATTGCATCACCGCCCAAGGGAATGGCGTTCGCGCGACATACCGAAGTTCGCCCGTTGCTTGATGGCAAACTCGACGATGCCTGCTGGCAAGACCTCAAGGCGATGCCCCTAGCCGTATCGTCTGCGTCTAACGACCGACCAGACGGCGTGAAAGCGTTCGCCGAGCAGAACAAGACCGAGGCGCGGCTCGCGTACGACGAGAAGTTCTTGTACATCGCGGTATCGTGTGCCCACCAACCGGGGCAAAAAGTGCAACCGCTCGGCAAGCGAACCCGCGACGCAGATATGACGGGCCACGACCGCGTCGATATCTTGCTCGATCTGGATCGGGATTACCAAACGTACTACCGCTTCCAGGTCGATCATCGCGGAGCGCTGGCCGAAGATTGTTGGGGCGACAAGACCTGGAACCCGAAGTACTTTGTCGCGTTCCATTCCGGCGATACCGGTTGGACGGCCGAATTCGCGATTCCGATGGCGGAACTTACAGACGATCGCCCGTCGCACGGGAAGTTGTGGGCCGTGAATGTGTCGCGCGTGGTGCCTGGCAAGGGCGTGCAATCGTGGAGCAACCCGGCCGACGAGAACCCGCGATCCGAGGGAATGGGCCTGCTGCAATTCCGCGCGGAGCAGCAATAAGCCGCAATGCCATGTGGTGAACACTCGAAGCCACGGCCGCAAGGTCGTGGCTTTCTCTATGAAGTAGCGACCAGAAGATAAAAGAAGCCCACTCGTGACCACGAGTGGGCTTCATGAATTGTGTGCAAGTGACAACTAATCAGGCTCGTTGCAATTCGCGGCGGCACAATTTGGCAATGGCAAGCGCGCTTAGCCCGACCAACGCGGCCAGTGCCGTTCCCGGTTCTGGCACCGATTCCGTTGGCGGAATGGGCGGCAGTTCGGTTGGCGGCAGTTCCTTGGGCGGCACCGGCGGGTTACCTGGCGTATCTTTATCCTTACCCTGGATCAGCGACTTCTCGGGCGGACAGAGGAAATAGAACCCTTGCGCAGACGTGGTGGAAACCACCAGCCCCGCTGCGGCTAACGCCCATACCCATCGTTTAACCCTGACTCTTCGCATTCTAGGCACACCCCTGGGCTGGAGTCCGCGTCTCATGACCGGGCGGATACATTGCAAGGTTCACGCATCCTGTCAACTACACACCGCGCGACCGCAAGATGGGCAATTTGGGAAAGGCGTGATTGCCGATTGCATCATAACGATTCCAAAAAGTTTGCGGGTTGCACCGGTCAACGACCGAAAGAACTAGTTGTCGAAGTCACATGCGAGGCGTGCGTCATGAAACGCTCCCGAGTGAAGCTGGCGGGGTTGGGGCTAGCAATACTCGCCGGAACTGCGAATGGTGCCGGCGGAGATTGGAATCCGCCGCAGCCGTCGCGCGTCGTTCCGGTTACCAGTCGTGAACCGCAAGGGCTTCCGCCCGAATTGGTGGCGCAGAACGAACCACCACTGGTGTGGTTCCCTGCACCGAGCCGGTTGCATCCGCCCACACCCGCGCCCGGTGCGAATGCGAATGCGCAATCGCCGGTGATGCAGGCTTCGCAGAGTCCACCGGTGGAAGAACCGCGAACGTTCGTGCCGCCTCCGCCGTTGCGTCAGCCCAAGGTTTCGCAGTTGCCGGCGGTGCCACCGATCCCGCCTGCGGTCGATCACGGTTCGCCCTGGGATAAGATCCCACCGCGACCCATGCCCATTCCGATTGCGCCGCCCAACGAGCTATCGCCGCCCACGAAGTTACCCGACCCAGAGGTGCCGCTCGCGTTGCCGCCGCACCCGGATGAGCTTCCGGTGGCCCCCGCGGGCTTGATGATGCCACTGGGCACCCCGGTGCCGGGCCTTCACGGGCGATTCGGCTCGAAGCCGATCAACCTGTCGCGCGATTACCCGAGCCTCGCGGAACTGCACGATTGGCCTTTCCGCCATGCGTTGGCGAATGGCTACGACACCACACTGCCCGCCCCGCAACGCGGATTCGTGCAGGCGGAATATCTGATGTGGTGGGCTTCGGCGCTCAACATTCCCATTCTGGCGACAACCAACACCCAGGGCGGGTTTGGCTTTATCGGCGAACCGGGCACGGTGCCGTTGCTTGGGCCAGGGGAGTTCATCGGCCCGTTCCGCAATGGCTTCCGCGTGCGTGGCGGATGGTGGAGTGAAAGCGGCTGCGGACTGGATGGCAGCTTCTTCCTGCTCGGTCGCAAGACTGCGACTTCCACGATTACTTCCGATGAATACCCGACCATCGGCCGCCCGATCTTTGCGCCTAACCCTGGCCCTGGCGGCTTACCGATTGGCGAGTTCGTGGAGTCCGTCGCCTTTCCCGGAATTATTACCGGTGTGCTGACAGTGCAAGCCGAAAGCGTGATCTGGGGATTCGATGCGAACATTCGCAACTGTCTGTGGAATCGGTGCGATTCGCGTGCGTCGTGGTTCGTTGGCTTTCGCAATGTGAACTTGAACGAATCGATCACGATCACCGAGAACATCACGGTTGTGGGCAACGCCTCGAATGTGCCCGGAACGGTGGATATCACCAGCGACCCGATTGGCACCATGGTTGTGGTGCAGGATCGCTTTGCGACCCGCAACAGCTTCTATGGCGGTCAGATGGGCGTGACGTTTGAACGAGATTATGGCCGCTTCACGTTCGATACGCGGGCTTCGTTGGCGTTTGGTGTCACGCATCAGGAACTGGCGATCGATGGTTACCAGATTCGCACGCGGCCGGGAATGCCGCCGATGTCGTTCACCGGTGGGCTATTGGCGGCTGGCCCCAATCTGGGCACATTCACACGCGATCAATTCTCGGTGCTGCCGGAACTGACGTTCAATGTGGGCTATCGCCTGTCGCCTTCGCTCAAGGCGTATGTCGGGTACAACGTGATGTACTGGAACAATGTGATCCGGCCGGGCGATCAGATTGATGGCGTAGTCGATCTCACGTTCGTGCCGAACGCACCAAACGTGCCGCCATCGGGCTTGAACCGCCCGCAACCGCTCTTCAAGCAATCGGATATGTGGATGACGGGCGTTCAATTCGGCATGGAATGGCGGTGGTGATTCCCGACGATGAAAGCGGCGAACCCGGCTCGCGTTTGCATTTCGGCGAGCCGAGTCGCGTTGATTTTCTCTTTCGCGAGCCGAGTCGCGTCAGCGCTCGGTGTTCTTAAAGTTCGGAAGAACACCGGGCACTTACGTAACCCGGCTCACCGCTAAAACCAAGCGAGCCGCGTCGCGTCAGCGCTCGGTGCTTTTCCTTTTTAGCGAGCCGCCGTCGGTCACGACGCGGGTACTTCCCCCCGAATGAAGATTGCGTGAGTCATCGCGCTTTTTGTGAGTTTGCGTTTGACAGTCTGATCAATCGCGATTAGGATCTCATCCAACACATCGTGGTTCGTGCTCACTTCGCGAACCGGAATAGGCAACACTGACCTATCGCCAGGAGGCAGGCATGTTGGGGAAATGGTTCAAACGCTCAGCGGCTCACAATCTCGGAAATTCGCCCCCCCATTTGAATGTATCAGAGGCCGTTCTCGCGGCCGCAAGCAAACCCAGAAGCAACACTCTTTAACCACACGCTTAACTTGCGAGAACCTGGAGGATCGCACGGTGCCGACCGCCGTGGTCTCCGTGGCCAAGATCAGCGACGCTACGGAGGGCGGAGGGAACGGGCTGTTCCGGTTCACTCGTACCGACACCACCGACGATCTCTGGGTAAACTTCTCTGTTGGCGGCACCGCGACGGATAGTGTGGACTACACCTCAATCGGTTACACGGTTGTGCTGCCAAATGGCATCGCCACGTTTGACCTCCCTGTAGGAGCTTTTGCGGATAATGAGGTGGAGGGGAACGAATCGGTGCTTGTGGAGATTCTGCCGAGCCTCGACTACATCGTGGATTCGCTAGACGATCAAGCCACGGTCACAATCACGGACACAACACCTGAAGTGACAATCGCCACGATCTCGGATGCGACTGAAGGTGGGGCGAATGGTCTGTTTCGCTTCACTCGCACCGGTTCCACGGCTGCTACTTTGACCGTTGATTACTCCATAAACGGAACAGCCACACCCGGAGACGACTACTCACCACTTTCAGGGCAAATCACTTTCGAAGTTGGCCACTCAACCGCAGATGTTATCGTTGCCATAAATGACGATGTCGAAATTGATCCAGACGAAACAATTGATCTCGCGTTAGTGTTAGGTGATATTTACGCTATTGGCGGCTCATATTATGCCGATATTTCGATTTCTGATGACGAGATTGATTCAACGAATTGGGTCTATTGGATTGCGACAAGTGATGGAGACTGGTCAGACCCGGATAACTGGAGTACAGGGATCGTTCCGGGTCCTTCGGATGTAATTGCTTTCGATAGTTATTATTCAGACTTTGATTGTACAAGTTTGGGCGATAACTCAGCGGGGATAACATATGCTGAGATCCATATCATTAATAACTACTCGGGCACGATCACATTAGATTCGGATTTAATCATCCGGAACCTAGTCTTGTCCAGTACTGATGCGGTTATTGATCAACCATCTACAACGAACGGTACTGATATTACGGTCACAGGTGCGTGGCTTTGGACAGGCGGCACTTTAAATAGCACAAATCACGTTAGTAATGTAGATATTTTGGGAACAGGCAAGATTGCACCGGTGAACGAGAGTACTGTATATCTTGGCAGTACTTTAAGTTTTATAGGCGCTGAAACAGCGCCGACAGAATCA
>JBGSLF010000099.1:0-57261 GCA_041740855.1 Gemmata sp. | reverse complement strand
ACCGTGGCTGGCACCACGCGAGCGTTGCCGCCAGTTGCCGCCGGTACTCCGCGGCCATCGGCGACTCGCCCATTGCTGCGCCCTCCGCCGCCTAAAGAATCGATGCAAGCCGTGTGCGTTATGGTGAAGGGTGATCGCCCTTCACGTTTGGAGGCTTGCGATGCCCACGGACACGATTATTGCCATCGATCTGGAACGACACAAGAGCGTCGTGTGCATTCGTGCCAATGTGATTGGATCGGGCTTCAACAGGCGTCAGGACGGGCGTTCCGCCCAAACCAGAATCTTCGGTTTCATTCAACTCGGTTGGCCATCAGAGTGGGTCGGTGTCGGACCGCAGCCCGCACGGGCACGCTCTAATCCCCGTCGATCAGCCGCACGGTGTAGTCGCCAGCTCCGCGGCGTGAGCCGATCCACACGACGTACCGCCCCGCCCTCGGAAGCTTGATCGCCAGCAAACTGCCGGTCGCCGCGTTGCCCCGGTTGTCGGCCGCTAGCAGAACGCCGTTGGGTCCGCGAACGCTCACCGCCGGATCGAATGACGCCGACCGCACACTGAGAAACACCGTCTGACCTTCTTTGCCGTCGAAGGCGCGGAAGTCCGTCGCTCCCGCTGCCAGCGTGCCCTTCCCACGGTCGCCGAGTTTCAGTTCTTCGACCTTCGCTTCGATCAACCCTTGGCGGAACTCGCCCCCGCCGCCATCGCCCTCAGACGCCACTTGCAAACGGTACGTTCCTCCACTTACGACCATGTGGGTAATGTGTGCGGTCAGCGAGTCTGGGTCGTCGATGCTGCTCGCCACCAGCACCCCGCGTGCGTCGTAGAGCCGCAACAACGGCACGAATTTCTGCGACGTGAGAGCCATCTGCAAGAGTTGCCCCGCCGTCGCCTGGAAGCGATAGAACACGGCCCCGCCCACGGGCAATTCGCCGCCGATATCTTTCCCGATCGCCAGCGGCAGGCTCGGGTCGCGCGTCGTGAGTTTGTAAGTGGCGGCAGACGTGGCGACGAGTTGAAGTTGGTATCGCCCCTCGCGGCCAAGGACCGCCGCGAAACGCAACTTCCCACCGCGACTGGCGACCGGCAAGAACTCGATCTCGGGCCGGTCTTCGCGCCCCAACCGCTGCTCGGTGCCCTTGTCTTCCGGTGCGAACACGAGTCGCGCTTGCACCTCGCCTGTCTTCTCGACTTCGAGCAGGCGGAAGTCGCCGGGCTTCCCCAGGAAGCTCCATACGTCCGCTTCGCCACGCGGCAGCGTGCCGGGCTGTTCCTTCCCCTCCGCGAGATCGTGCCGCCGCGCCTCACGCACCACGAGGTCGTAGCGCTGGTTTGGCTGCCCCGTCACGATCACATACCCCTCACCGACGTCCTCAATGAGCGCGGTTCCGCCCCATCCTTTTATCTCGCGCCCTTTCGAGTCGAGTATCTTCCACGCCTCGGATGATGCGCCCAGCACTTCGGGAACGAGCAGCCGGTCCTTCGTGCCGAGAAAGTAGTGGTAGCCTTTGCCGTCGCGATCAAGCGTGCCGACGAGCGGTTTGCCAATCTCGAGCGGGCTGGCCTGGAACCGCTGCACCCGCAATGTGTAATTGCCGCCGCCCTGGAATTTGAAGGCGTTCACGCGGATCTCGAACTTCCCTTTCTCGGGCAGGCGAAACGCGAAGCGGCTCTCGCTGCCAGGGTCGTCTACTTCCAGGAACGGCTTGTCGTCCTTCACACTGGTGCGGGCGAGTCCGAGGATCGGGTCGAAGTCCTTGCTGGCGACGTGGGCGATGATCGTCTCGCCCTTTTCGCCCTCGAACAGCCAGCGATCGAGTTGGTTCGGCGTCAGGAACTTGCTGTTTTGTGCCCCGGTCAGGTCACGGACACTTTCTTGGGCGAGGGCGGCGGGGCAGGCGAAGAGTACGGCGAGCAGCCCTGCGAACGAGCGGAGTAACATGGCAACCTCTGGAAGAACGTGACGCGATTGGTAACACGTTTGACTTGATGTGGGAAACGCTTCAGAGTCAGCCTAACCAACATGAACACCGGAGAAGCCGCATCTGAAAGCCATCTGGTGACCGCACGAATGCAAACATCGCTTCGGCCGAGATGCAACGTTGGGACAACAACATCCTATCGCCGAACGTGATAAGACTCTGCTCCGGCCATCGGCTAAAGTGCATGGTTTGGCCGAATCACCTCCTATTTATCTCGCTACCACCGGAACTGCATTGAGTTCGTTGGTGGAAGCGATCAATTGGTGCCAACCCGTCCAAACACCAGTTCCTGCCAGGTTTCCGGCTAAAGCGGCGTAGTCTCCGGCGGGATCGGTCTTTACTGCGGTGAGCCAACCGGCCAGGTTGTCCACAATCAAATCGCCAGAGAATGTATCACTGTTTCGGGATCGCGCGAGAACGACAGGAACGCTCTCGTGCTCTGGGTCGATCAAGCTCCGCAAGTTCAGCTCACTCCTGCGGCGGAAATCGTCGTCACCACTGAGCTTGTCGGAGACCACTGTTAACCCAAGTCGATCGAACCCATACAAACCGCTTCTGACTATGTCGTTTGAGAAAAATGCGTACTGGTCTGCGATGAACCAAGACATCAGGAGAAGAATCAGCATCTGGTTCAAAGGAGCTTGAATCTCGTGGTAGCCGTGGAAGTTGAGGTATGAGTGCTTCATCTGGTGACGGCCCTTACCGTCTGTGAACTCCTCAAACCCGATACCTCGCCCCTCGATACCTCCAATTCGACGGTTGTATGAGTTCAACAGGGCTTGTTTTGAGTCACGCAGACTTTTTTCCTGGAACGAACAGGCAGACACAATCAGAGGTTGTGTTGAGGCAATCGCCGCGAAGGCGTGGCAGAACTTCGTTCGATACCCTCGACCAGTCTTCCACTTTCGCAGTTGCCCCGACGGTAACCGCGCCTTGAGTTCGCTGACCAACTTCAAGTAGTTGGCATCTTGGTCGAGAACTATCTCGTGACTCTCGCCCTGATCCACCAGCGGTTGTAGTGCTGGGTCAGACTGAAAAACCAAATTGACAATGGTGTGCCATTGGTCGTCATGGCCATCGGTGAGCCAATCCGTTGGGCAAGCGTCGCTGAACAGATACAAGTGGGCCGATGGCATTCGGCTTTCACCTCTGTGGCCAATCTTGGTAACAGCTTGTTATGTTTTCGGCACACACCTTGCGGGTTTCTCAAACTAACACAGGTATCCTTCGCACACAACGATCTCGCTAACACTATTTACTAATAACGGTTATGGGATTTATTCGCATATCGTTGCGAACGCGATTGGTTGCGGAATTGGCACAGTAGCACAGTGATTGCGGCGTCCTCAAAAGCAGCATCCCGTTCGATCTCAAGGGGTGTGAAAATGGTTGCTTGACAACACGCCATCTGGTTCGGCGAGCCTTATTTGCTTGCGAGTTGCCGGAACCACACGATTGACTGCTGCACGGCTGGCGTGACCATCGCTTGGTGGTCACCCCGCACGACAACCAACGCGCAATCCTTGCCTGCCTTCCTCGCTGCGACTGCCAGCGGAGCGTTGACCTCTCGCCCGTCCTCGCCGGCGTACAACCGGAGTGGGCAACGGATACTACCCGCGAACGCCATTGGATTACGGACCCGGATCTCCGCTGCGGAGTTGCGGTCATAAGGGATATGTTCGTCCGGCGACCCCGCCGCCCACGACTCCATATCGACATACCCGTCGAGCGCGGCCGCCCCTTTGTAGGGCGACGGGAGCATGGACACCAAGCACGTCAGGACGCCACCGACACTGTGGCCGGCAACGAACACGTTCGACCTATCGACGTTCGGCAGCGACGAGACGAACCGACCGGCCGCCACCGCGTCGTGCACTTCGCCAAGGAAGCTCTCGTAGTTGCCGGCGTTGCCATTCTCTCCCCGGAGCATCGGCATGAACAGCACGAAACCGGCCTTCACGAATGGCTCGGCGTCCTCCCAATCGCCATCGCCAAACGCCCAGCCACCGTGCAGGTAGACGACGGCGGGCCGCTTCTTTCCATCGTTCGCGTTGGCCGACAGCCATCCTTTCAACTTCAAGTCACCAGACGTGTACTCGACTAGCTTGACGCCGACCGGCGGCCTGGCATTCTGGTATGGCTGTGGCGCAGGGCCGCGAACCCGAAGCGTGGTCGCAAACCCCTTGCGGGCGGTGGCCAGATCGTCCGCCGCTACTACAGGTTTGCCCGGCGTGATTTGGCCTGCCGGCTCACGGTTTGTCGGCTCACTTCCAGGACGACAGCCCGCAGCGACCGACAATAAAGCAACCGCCAAGTACGGCGACCACCGCATTAGTAAGCCCTCCAGTACCGAAAGAATGCACGCCAACCGTGTGCATGAACGGTGATCGCGCTTCAAAGTGTTTCAGAACGGCGGTTCGGCATCACGATAGTCTACCGCCGGCGCAGCCGATATTCCTCATTACTGCGGCGTCGATCTCCACTCCAGAAGCCTTTTACTATCTATTTAACGCTTTTCTATACGTGAGGTGGCACACCCCGAAGAGTAACAAAGCGTAGCTTGTCGTGGTTATTCGTCGCGAAGTGGCATAGCATCTTCTCGGCATCACTTCCGCGCACACTCCTGGAGTCACGACATGTGTCGAGCCATTTTGGCTGCGGTTTCGCTGAGCATCGTTCTCTCCATCGCAGCGGCCGCCGAGCCAATGCCGGTTGAACTGTTCAACGGCAAAGACATGGCCGGTTGGAAGCTGAAAGACGAGAAGAAGAGCCAGTGGAAAGTGTGCGGTGCGGTGATGAATGCGACCAACAATAATGAATTGCAAATCGCCCCGCTTTCGACCGGCAAACCCTACCTGACGAACCTCAAGGGCGGCGGCACCGACATTATCACCGAAGCGAAGTTCGGCGATATAACGCTCGAACTGGAATTCATGGTGCCGAAAGGATCGAACTCGGGCATCTATCTGATGGGCGAATACGAAGTGCAGATCCTCGATAGCTTCGGCAAGCCTGACGAGAAACTCGGCCAGGGCGATTTGGGTGCGCTTTATAGCGCCGCCGCACCCAAGACGAACGCCGCGAAGCCGCCCGGCGAATGGCAGAAGATTATGATCGATTTCGTCGCGCCGAAGTTTGAAGGCGACAAGAAAGTGGCCAACGCCAAGTTCCGTTCCGTCACGCTTAATGGCGTGCGGTTGCACGAAAACGTCGAGATGAAACAGCACACGCCCGGTGGGTTAACGGGTAAAGAAGCGGCAACGGGGCCACTCATGTTCCAGGGAGATCATGGACCAGTTGCGTTCCGCAACATCAAGGTCACGCCGCGCGAGGTCAAAAACTGATCAGCCGCGATAGCCCATGTGCTGGCGCACGTGGGCTTTTCGCGCCTTATCTTGCTCATACACTTCCAGTACACACCCGCCCTCCGCTGTCCCGTCTCGAGACTGTCCATGTGCAATGAAGCTGATTACAAGCCGGGCCTCGAAGATGTTCCGGCGGCCAAATCCGCGGTCAGCTTCTTGGACGGCAAAAAAGCCGTGCTGGAATATCGCGGTATTCCGGTGGAAGTGCTCGCCCGCGAGAGCAACTTTGAAGAAGTATGCTGGTTGCTGATTAAAGGCTCGCTACCCACGCAGAAGGAACTGGCCGACTTCGACCAGGATCTGCGGCGACGGCGGCGAATCCACTTCCGGCTGAAAGATCTCATCAAGTGCATGCCCGCCGATGGCCACCCGATGGATGCGTTGCATGCGACCGTTGCGGCGCTTGGCATGTTTTACCCGTGCCCGACCGTGGCGGACGCGGCCAAGAACTGGGACGCCACCTGCCGTTTGCTCGCGGCCACGCCTACACTGGTGGCCGCATTCGCCCGCACGCGACGCGGTGAAGAAATCCTGGAACCGCGCGAAGATCTCGATCTGGCTGGAAACTTTTACTACATGCTTTTCGGCAAGGAACCGACGCCTGCCGTTCGCAAAGTGCTCGATGCGTGCCTGATTCTCCACGCCGAACACACCATGAACGCCAGCACCTTCACCGCTCGCGTTACCGGCAGCACACTCGCCACGCCTTACCAAACCATGGCCTCGGCCATTGGTTCGCTCTCTGGCCCGCTTCATGGCGGAGCCAACGAGGAAGCCCTGCGACAACTCGAAGAGATTGGAAGCCCCGAGAAAGTGAAAGCCTGGCTGGAAGACAAACGCACCATCGATCCCAAGTTCAAGGTCATGGGAATTGGCCACCGCGTTTACAAAGTGAAGGACGCACGCGCCACGGTGTTGCAGGAAATCGCAGAGCATATGTTCGCCGAATCGAGCCGACCGAAAGCGTATGAAGTGGCGCTCGAACTCGAACGGATTTGTGCGGGCATCTATGGGCCAAAGGGGATTTACCCGAACGTCGATTTCTATTCCGGCGTGGTTTACTCCGCGATTGGCATTCCCACGGATGTGTTCACGCCGATCTTCGCAATCGCACGCATGGCGGGCTGGCTGGCCCACTGGAATGAACAACTGATCGGCAATCGCATCTTCCGCCCCGAGCAGATCTTCACCGGAAGCAACGACGTGACGTATGTGCCGCTTTCGCAACGGCCGTGATGCACACCGGCGTGATGAGCGACAAATTCCATTCGATATAGCCATGCCACGAGTTTGTGGCGTGGCTCTTATGATGAACAACCGGGTTTGAAGCCATGTCGCGACTGCGTGACGCTCTGGAGCAGATCGAATTCGCCCGGCGATATACGCTGGAGCGACTCGACACCGTTCCGCTCGATCAATGGTTCACGATTCCTTCTGGTGGTGTGTCGCACATTGCGTGGCAAGTGGGCCACATTGCCATGGCGGAATACCGCATTTGCCTCGAACGGCTCCGCGTGCGCACGGCGGCCGATGAATCGCTGATCTCCAATGATTTCCTGAAGTTGTTCAGTCGCGAGACAATACCCGGTGCGGCCGAGCAATACCCCACGGCTGCAGGAATTCGCGCGGTGTTCGATCGGGTTCATGGCCGAGTGTTGGAAGAATTATCATCGTATCTGGATGCGGATCTGGATCTGCCCGTGCTGAAACCGCACCCGTTGTTTAACACCCGGATCGCATCGCTTCGCTATGCCCCGTTGCACGAAATGATCCATTGCGGGCAGATTGGGCTGCTTCGCCGCGAGCTTGGCCTCAAGCCGGTCTGGTGAACCCCACTGCAGCGGGCGTTGTCCCGAGAAGACGGGTGTCGCATGCACCCACGCAGAAACCCCAGCGGGCGAGATGCCCGCACTCCTCCCGAACGAACCCGGATTTCCCATGCTCGACGCAGGCTTCATTCGTGAAAACGCCGACGCGGTTAAAGCCAATTGCCGCAATCGTGGCGTGCCCGATTTCCCCGTGGATCGCGTGGTCGCCTTCGATGCTAAACGGCGCGAACTGGCGCAGAAACGCAGCGACACCGCGGCCAAGAAGAACGACATTAGCAAGCAGTTCGCCAAGGCGACGCCCGAGCAACGGCAAACTCTGAAAGATCAGTCTGGCGTGCTGGACAAGGAAGTCGCCACCATCGACGCCGAGTTGAAACTGGTCGAAGACGATCTCACCTTGAACCTGCTACAGATCCCGAACATGACGCACCCGGATGCGCCCGTGGGTGCGGACGCGGCCGCCAACAAAGTGGTGGCGGAGTTTGGCCAGAAGCCGGCGTTTGCGTTCCCGCCCAAAGATCACGTCGCACTGTGCGAATCGCTCGATCTCGCCGACTTCGAAGCGGGAACCAAGGTGGCCGGCCAGAAGTTCTACTTTCTCAAGAACGAAGCCGCACTGTTGGAAATTGCGTTAGTGCAGTACGCCATTCAGACAGTCATCAAGAAGGGTTTCACGCCCATTATCACGCCGGATTTGGCGAAGGTCGAAGTGCTCGAAGGGATCGGCTTCATGCCGCGCGATCCCAACCCCGATACGCGGCAGGTGTATACCGTTGCCGATACCGATTTGTGCCTCATCGCCACGGCAGAAATTACCCTGGGCGGCATGCACCGCGATCGGATCTTCGACGAAGCGGAACTGCCCAAACGCTATGTCGGGCTGTCGCACTGCTTCCGCACCGAGGCGGGGGCGGCGGGTCGCGACACACGCGGGTTGTACCGCGTGCATCAGTTCACCAAGGTGGAAATGTTCACGTTCTGCACCCCCGAACAAAGCGAAGCCCTGCACCAGGAAGTGAAGCAAATCGAGGAAGAGATCTTCAACGGGCTGGGTTTGTGCTTCCACGTGATCGACACCTGCACGGGCGACCTCGGCGGCCCCGCGTACCGGAAGTACGATCTCGAAGCGTGGATGCCCGGCCGTGGCGAAGGCGGCGACTACGGCGAAATCACGAGCACCTCGAACTGCACGGACTTCCAGGCGCGGCGGCTTGGGATTCGCTATAAGGGAAAGAACTTCAAGGGAACGAAGTTCGTCCACACCCTCAATGGCACCGCAGTCGCCTGCACGCGAGCGCTCGTGGCGATTCTCGAGCATTACCAACAACCCGACGGAAGTGTGCTGATTCCGGAAGTGCTGCGGCCGTGGGTGGGCAAAGATCGCATCGAGGCGAGACGAGCCTGATTTGCTTATCGAGCAAGAGCAATTGCAGGCACGAACGCGAGACCTTGCAGGTTGGTTTCTTCGACAGTCGCGGGCGACAACACTGCGATCATTGTTCCCCCTCTTCGTGTTGCGGGTGCGGCAGTTTTGCGGCTGAGGCCTGGAACTTCGGGGAGTCCGTGGTTACTCCGACAATCCGCTCTACCGCTCCTCGAAGCGGCTTCAACATCCGATGAACGTCTGCGGGGAGAATCTGCAACGCCTCGCCTATGAGTTTGATGCCGTGATTGTGGGAAGCCAGGTCGCTGGTCACCCGTCCCCCATTGTGGCTCAGAGCGTGGCGGACAAGTCGCGGAATAAAAACGTCTTTGCTCGACCAGCACTGAACGCTGATGTCTACACCCAAAGCGTTCCGCAATGCGTCGTTGAACTCCTTCTTCTGTGTCACGCGAAGGCTTGCCACGTCCAAAGCGACTTTCAGTGTGTCAACGAGGAAGGCCTCGTATGCGTTGTAGAACGACACGTAGGCGACTCGCTGAGACGACCAGAGCGACATCCGGAAGGCCATTTCCTGCATGAAATCGGCCCACATAAACTCGACCGAAACCCGATCCTTTGCCTTCCGTGCCCGGTCACGGAATCCCGTGGCGATCTCACGCAAACCTTCGGTCAGCTTGTTGACTAGGTTCCGGTTTCCGTGGAGGCCCGGCACCCGCTCAGCAAGCTGGTTGATGACCTGGTCGCTGAACGCCACGATGCTCGCGTTCTTCGTGAAGTAGCTTGACCGCCCGATCGCCGTGGCGTGCATGGCGCGGATCGAATTAGCAGGCATCTGAGCGGTGTACGAAACGCTCCGCCACGTCACCGCGAGGTCCAGCAACAGTCGTTTCAGCACAGTTCCGGCTGGAATCGGGCCGATTACGCGCTCGCCCCAGTCATCGGGAATGTACCCCTGGTAAGCGTTGATGTCGGGATCTGTGCAGATCGTTCGGTCAGGTTCTGGCTTCGGCACGGTCATCGAAGTCACCTACGTACGCATTTTTAGAGGTGACACGCCCAGGGACGGCAGGGTTCGTTATTCTTACGCCCTTCAGTGCATGGCGGCTCCTCTGGGCCGGGCATCTCTGGGTTCCATGTTCATCGACCTGCGTCACTCCCGGAACGGACCCTTCCCGGCTGAGGTTGTGCGCCCTATGCTAAAAGATTCGTGATATTACGCAGCGCAGGGAGTGAGATCATGGCCAAACGTATGTCGACCCGCGTCCGATACGACCGGATTCGGGATAAAAGCGCACTTTCGCGCACCAAGAACGGGCATCTCAAGCGGCAAGAGCGGGCGAACCGCGATGCCCGCATGGCGATGCTGATCAAGGCGGGCGCGTTCCCGTATACGCCGGCGATTCAAAGCTGGATCAGCACCAAACTCGGCGTTCCCTTCACACAGGTAACAGCCGAACAGGCCAAGTCGCTCGCCAACTGACGGAACGACAAAACGGCTTAATCGGCTGTATCGGGTGGGTTCGTGTCTGGTTTCCTGTCATCGGGCTGATGAAACGAACAGTATGCCAGGCGACGCGGGAAGACGGGCACCCGGCCATAGAGCCGGTGCCATCCCCAACCGCTCTGAATCGCGGGCCGATCGCAAAACGAGCATCGCAAAGCGGTTCCATCGGGCAAAGGTATCGCACATTTCCAGCGATCGGCGGCGTGAGCGGCAATCTGTTCGCGCGTGATTCCGCGACGATCCAATTCGCCTTCCATCAGGTCTAATGCGACCGGTTCCATCCCCTCGCGGTAGACCGTAACGCGATCGAGTAAATCCTCGGTTTTCGCTCGTCGGGTGTATTCGGCCACCCGTCGCAATTCCAGGCGAATCATCACACGACCTCGAAAAGGAAGCCGATCAGGCGGAGCGAACTGTGCGAGTTTGGGAACGCGCTCGCGGGTTGGAGCGTCTCACACTGCAGAGCACACCCATTCGCCGGCCACTAAAAGTGGTGGACTACCCGGCCAAAGGTGAACTAGACTACACATTCTATAAGCGAACATGAGCCTTATCCCGTGTCTGCCCGCTTGAGCGTGGCAACCTGTCTCCGGGAGTATTCCGAATGACCCGTCCGTTACTCTCCACCATTGGTGCGGCTGGCTTGCTGTGGGGTTCGATGAGCCTCGCCGCAGCCCAGGATTCGCCCGAATCGCCAACCACCGGCGGAAGTTCGCCCCAAACCGCGAAGATCAATGAGCTTATTGCGAAGGGCTGGGAGTCCGCTGGTATCAAGAAACCGGCCGAACGCGCCTCGGACCATGAGTTCATGCGGCGAGCGTTCATCGATCTAATTGGCCGCATTCCCACGCCGGACGAAATCCGCGACTTCGACCGCGACCGCAGTAACACCCGGCGAGCCAAGTTGGTGAACCGCCTGCTCAACGATTCGCATTATGAGATCAAAGACCAGACCGGGCGAGCCATGACGGCGGTTCCGGGGTTAAAGCTGAATCCCGCCGACCCTTCCGCCGGAAAGCGCGCCGCTCCGGGCATCAATTACAACGATGCGTATGCCCAGAACTTCGCCGACCTGTGGACAACCTGGATGCTCACCCGGAGCAACACGCACCCGCAATATCGCGAGCAGTATCGCGAATGGTTGGTGTCGCAGTTCAAGAACGATCGGCCGTGGAATCAAATCATTCAGGATGTGATCGGGGCCAGCGGGCGCACCGGATCGAACAACGCCGTGGTGTTCGTAATGCGTCACCTCGGCGATCCGCTCATCGATGCGGACGCACGCCGGCGTGGCGAAAAGGAAGAACTCGGCAAAGATGGCAAATTCGACGCCGTGCCCGTGACTTCTCGCGTCACCAAGCTGTTTCTGGGGATTCAGTCGCAGTGCGTGCAGTGCCACAATCACCCGTTCAACAAAGAATATGTCCAGTCGGATTTCTGGGGCATTAACGGCTTCTTTCGGCAGACGGATCGCAGCGGGAACACCAATGTGCCGGTGATGCGCAACAATCAGACCGGCGAATACGCCCCGGTCGCGCAGCTCGAACTTCGCGATATGCCGGAGTGGAACGTGGAGCCAATCCACCCCAGTGGCGTTGGCAAGGGCATGGTGCGTTACGAACGCCGCGATGGGCAGAAATCGGCCAGTCTTCCCATGATGCTCCGCGACCTCGCCCAGTTCGAGAACGGCGACCGAATGTCCGGCAAGCAACTCCTTTCGGGCGAGATTCCCTCCAAGTACAGTGGCAAGTCGCGCCGCGAAGTGCTGGGAATCTGGGTGACCGAGCACGATAATTTCAGCCGCGCATTTGTGAATCGGATGTGGGGCCACCTGTTTGGCCGCGGGTTAAACAAAGAGCCAAACGTGGACGACTTCAACAGTAACAACGAAGTGGTGCACCCCGAGTTGTTGAATTACCTCGCCGAGGAGTTCAAGAAGTACAACTACGATCCCAAGAAGTTGCTCGAATGGATCTGCAACAGCAATGCATACAACCTGAGTCACGTTGCCAATAAGGCTTACGCAGCGCAGGAATTCGACCCCTACTTCGCCCGCATGCCACTCAAGGCGATGTCGCCAGAAGTGATGTTCGATTCGCTCGCCATCGCCACTCGCATCGAGACCCGCAAGGAGAGCGAATACAATCGCCTGAAGAATGAATGGACACAGAAGTTGACGCAGAACTTTGGCGACGACGAAGGGAACGAGATCAACTTTAACGGCACCGTTATTCAGGCGCTGTTGATGATGAACGGGCGCGAGATTAACAACGAGATTGGTGGAGCCAAGAAGTCTGGCGGGATTGTCGAAGACGTGCTGAAACGCACGGGCACCAACGCGGGGTTGGTGTATCAGGAACTGTTCCTGATGACGGTGAGCCGCAAGCCCACGCCCGCCGAGGTTGCCCGCCTGGAAGAAGTTCGCACGGGTAAGGCACGCATCAGCGTTGATCCGCCACCACCGCCCGCGAAGGGAACGCGACCGTTGCCCAACCGCCCGCCAACAAGCACTGCGGTTCCGGGTGCCGGTGCGGACCATCTCTCGTTCTACCAGGACGTGTTCTGGGCGTTGCTCAACAGTGCGGAGTTCCTGTTGAACCACTGATTCGCAGCACGCAACGTCCGCACGGCATGCCATCCACACACCGCGAAGGAGCGGGCTTTCGGGCCTCTCCTTCGCGGTGTGTCTTTTCCTGCACAATGCCTCGCCGTCGGCCTATGAATATCATGTCTTCCTAACCGAATTGTTCCGTGCTGTTTCACGCTATGATCTTCACCCGCATCGTTGTCGTTGGCTGTTTGGTTCTCGCATCGGGCTTTCTCACGGGGTGTGGCCCGAGCGCACCGCCGGTGGGAGCCGGGCCAGAAGAATTGTTCCGGCATCATTGCGCGCGTTGCCACGCGCGTGTCGGCGAACCGGGCGGCCCGCAAATGGGCGGCTCGAAGGGGCCAGATCTCACGCACATCGGTAGAGCCACGGGAATGACACCCGAGTGGCTCGCGGCCTACATCAAAGACCCCAAGAGTCGGCGACCGGACGCCAAACTGATGCCCGCATTTGGCAAAGAGATGAACGATCTCGAAATCCGCTCTCTCGCCGAGTGGCTCGCCGCTAAGAAGTAATAAGTAGATGGTGATTTTTGTGTGGCAGTAATTCCTTGACTAGGGGATATTTCATTAGGTGCGCAACACGTTCAGTTGCTATAAAACTATTGTTTCTCAACCTTAACAGGTGCGCCCATCATGCCTCTCCGATTTACACTCACTTGTGCTCTGGTTGCAATACTCTCCGCACCCGTTGCTGCGGCACCCGTCGCGTATGAGCCATTTACGGGCGCAAATGGTGCCCCTTTGAATGGGAGCAGTGGCGGATCTGGGTGGAGTTCGAACTGGACTGCTGGTGCGACGGATGTCACGGTCGCATTCGCCAATAAGTCGATGAGTTATGTCGGCGGGAATGTCAGTATTCTTGGTGGCACCAGCGCAATGCGCATCAATACAGCCGGCGGAATCGGCGGCGCCATCCCTCTGGTTGGCAATCGAGGTTTCACCAATCAAACGGGTTCCGTCTGGGTCAGCTTTCTGTTTGAGACCCCGACAGGCGGTGGCACGAACAACGATTTCTTTCAACTCGGCCCTGATAACAGTGTCACCAACCCGCGGGCCAGTGTTGGCGTCGCCGCAACGACCGGAGCCACAGCTGGTCCCGCGCAGTTTTTCGATCGATTATCAATTGCTACCACACCCACTACTACGTCCTTCACTACGGACGGTGTAGTCAACAATGAGACATACTTTCTTGTGGCGTTGATCGAGAAAATCTCGCCAAGCTCGAACTACAACCGCATCAGTTTGTTTGTGAACCCCACAGATGCAGACAATCCCGGCACGCCCGTTGCAGTCGTCAACACAAGCAGTGGAATTCCCAATCTCAACCAGTTGATTTTCCGTCTCGCACGCCTGGATGCAGGAGACACTTACTTTGTTGACGAACTTCGCATTGGAACGACTTACGCCGATGTGGTTGTGCGGGCACCAGATCCTATTGTGCCTGCACCTGCCACTCTTGGGGTGTTTGCGGTGCTCGCGGGAGTTGCAGCACTCCGCAAGCACCGCCGAATGGCCCACTCGAACGCGCGTTCGTGACCACTGTTCCTGACCACTACCGCAGTAAATACACGACGCTCGCCAGCCCGTTTGGCGAGCGTCGTGTATTTACGAACCTGTTACTCAACGCGAGCGAATCCTGGATATACTTTCCTCAGTCGCATGTTGCTCAGGTTCCTGTTCTCCGTTTTCCACTCTGGCTTGGTCCCACACAGGAGGCATTCCGATGAACCCGCCACTTCACGATCCCACTCGCCGGTTGTTCCTTCGCTCTGCCGCCGCGGCGACGGTGTTGCCGTTATGGACCGTTCGCGGGGCATTCGCGGAAGAACTGACTCGCACGCCGAGCCAGACGGAAGGCCCGTTCTTCCCCAACAAATTGCCGCTCGACACCGATAACGACTTGCTCATCATCAACGATGGCATCACGCCCGGTGTCGGCGAGATCACGCATCTTGTCGGCAAGATCGTGGACGCCAAGGGGAACCCGCTCAAGAACGCGCTGGTCGAGATCTGGCAATGCGATGCGAACGGAGTGTATCTCCACACGGCCGATAGCGACAAGAAGAAGGACAAGCAAGATAAGCATTTCCAGGGCTACGGTCGCTTCCTTACGGGTAGCACCGGCGAATACTACTTCCGCACGATTCGGCCGGTGCCGTATCCGGGTCGCACGCCGCACATTCACTTCAAGGTGAAGCATGGCGGCAAGCATTTGCTGACGACGCAGTTGTATGTGAAAGGCGATCCGGGCAACGAGAAAGACGGCATCTGGCGGTCGGTGAAAGACGCCAAACAACGCGACGCGATCACGGTTCCGTTCGAGAAGATGAAGGAATCGAAGATCGGGGAACTGGCCGCGAACTTCGTGGTGGTATTGGGCACGACGCCAGTCATGTGACGCTTCAGGCGGGTGCAGCAGGGCCAAGAGGCGGGTTGGCGGTGGGTGTCACAGATCCACCACGATGCCCGTTCCGGTGCCCAGATTCGTGCTCGCATTCACGAACGTGATGCCGTCGATTTCGGTCCAGCCAACCGCTTCGTGGATATGCCCAAATACGTGCAACCGCGGCTTCACTTCAAACACGCGGGCGAGCAGATCGTGGCAGCCCACATGTTCCCCCCTGTGGGTGAGATCCAGAATTCCCGCAGGCGGCCCGTGTGTGAGTAACACATCGGTATCGAGCGGGATTTTCGCCCATGTCGCGGCGAGTTCGTCGCGCGTTTCGAGATTGAACGCCCAGCCACCAAACCACGGTTGCCACGGGCTGCCATAGAAGCGAAGCCCTTCAATCTCGCAACCGGCGTCTTCAAGATAATGCGCGTTGGTGATGCACGTGCGTGCCACTTCTGGCTCGGTCTGAAAGCAGAAATCGTGGTTGCCGCAAATCACGACTTTGTGGCGATGGGGCAGCGTGGAGAGCCAGCGGTCGAACTTCGCCACGTCTTCGAGCGAACCCTTCCGAGTGATATCGCCGCCGTGAACCAGAATATCGCCCTCGGGCACCACCGTGCGATCGTGCCAGGAGTGGGTGTCGGAAACACAAACGATCCGCATGGAAATGCTCCTTCGCACGCTGGCAACGGGTGAGAGTTCTTTAGATCAGCGCCGTGTCGCCTCGATCGGGAATATCCACATCCGTGAACCCGATGCCTCGCAAGCCCTCTGCTAACGCGGCGGCACGCTCTGGTTCGCCGTGTACCAACCGCACTCGCTGCGTGGCACCGGCCAGTGGGCCAATCATGCGCAAGAGGTCGCCGTGGTCCGCGTGGCTGGAAAGCCCGTTGAACACAACAATCTCTGCTTTCACCAGAACGGGCCTGCCAAGAATGCGCACCTCGGGCTGGCGTTCTACCAATCTGCGGCCGAGTGTGTTCGCGGCCTGATAGCCCGTGATGATCACGGTGTTCTTCGCCTCAGGAAGATGATGCCGCAAGTGGTGCAACACGCGGCCGGCCTCGCACATTCCGCTTGCCGCGATGATGATGCATGGCTCCGTTCGCTTGTTTAACTTCGCACTCTCTTCAACCGTTGCCACATACCGCACCGATTGTTCTCCGAACAAATCGGGCTGGGCGGCGAGAAGTGCCTGGGTTTCGTCGTCGAAGTATTCCGTATGCGACTGGAAAACTTCTGTCGCGCGAGTTGCCATCGGGCTATCGACGAAGATGGGGATTTTTGGCAGCTTTCCGGCGGCGATGAGTTGTTGCAGAAAGTAGATCACGGTTTGCGTGCGGCCCACTGCGAATGCCGGAATGATGACCTTCCCGCCGCGTTCAAAGGTGTGGCGAACCACTTTCCCGAGTTGCTCGGCGGTCTCGTCTACCGATTCATGCATGTGCCCGCCATATGTGCTTTCGCTGATCAACAAGTCGCAAGGTGGTATGGGATCGGGGTCGCGCAGGATTGGAATTCCCGATCGGCCAATATCGCCGGTGAACGTGAGGCGACGCTCGCCCTTGGGTGCGGCGATATGCAGCGAGATCATGGCAGAGCCAAGGAGATGGCCCGCATCGGCGAAGGTCGCTTCCATTCCTTTGCCCACGGCCACACGCGCACCGTATCGCACCGCTTGCAGCCGGTGCAGCGTGCGATACACATCGCGACCATCGTAAAGCGGTTCCACTTTCGGTTCATTCTTGTCCCGCTTCTTGTTCAGATACGCGGCATCTTCCAGTTGGATCTTCGCCGAATCGCCCAGCATAACTCCGGTGAGCGCGCGTGTTGCGGGCGTGCAATAGATTGGCCCGTTGAAGCCACGCCGCACGAGGTTTGGGAGATTGCCGCAATGATCGATGTGCGCATGGCTGAGAATGACCGCATCGATATCTTTCGCGCGAAACGGGAAGTTCCGGTTGCGTTGAAAACTTTCCGCCCGATGGCCCTGAAACAGCCCGCAATCGAGAAGCACCGTTTTTCCACCGGCGGAAACGGCGTGCATCGAACCTGTCACGGTTCGCGTGGCTCCCCAGAACGTGACCGTGGGTGCGACGGACTCGCGCGCAGATTTGGCCATGAGGTTTTCACCATGAGAGGGCGTTTGGTTATCTTGCGTTCATCCGCATCTTGCTGACACGGCTCGCCTGGCACAGGTTTGCTTTTTCTGTTCGCGGTATCGGCGTGCCCAAGTACAATCGCCAGCATACCGCCGATACATGCTCTCTGTTCCAGGTGTTGTCATGCTATTCGCCGCATTCGCGATTGTGTCTTCCTTCGCGTGGATCGAGGCCAAAGCCCCGGATACCAACTTGGTGTTCCGTAACGCGACGATTTACGATGGCACCGGCAAGGCGGGCTTCAAGGGCGATGTGCATGTGAAAGGCGAGCGGATCGTGGCGGTTGGCCAAATCGGAAAGATCGAAGGTGCGACGGAACGTGATGCGGCCGGCTTGGTGATTTGCCCAGGGTTTATTGATCTGCACACGCACTGCGATTCCGGATTGATTGGCAAATCGGGCCGCGCGAACAAGAACTATGTTACGCAGGGCTGCACCACCGTAATCACGGGCAATTGTGGTTCTGGCCCTGTGGATGCGGGGAAGTTCTTCAAAACCCTCGATGAGCAAGGCGTGGGCACGAATGTGATTCATCTCGCGCCGCATAACAGCATCCGCAACGCCGTGATGGGCAACGCAAACCGCCCGCCAACTTCGGCCGAGTTAATGAAGATGGAAGCGCTTGTTGAGAAGGCGATGAAAGATGGCACATGGGGCATGGCAACTGGCCTGATTTACAACCCTGGCACCTATGCGAAAACCGATGAGATCATCGCGCTGGCCAAGGTGGTAAGCCGGCATGGCGGGCTTTATGCCAGCCACATTCGCAATGAATCCGGGGCGTTGCTCGATGCGATTGAAGAAGCCCTGACCATCGGCAAGGAAGCGGGTTGCCGCGTTCACATCTCGCACATCAAGGCATCGGGCAAAAGCGCGTGGGGCCAGTCCGCGGGCGCGATTGCGTTGATCGAAAGCTATCGCAAGAAAGGGGCGGAGGTCACCGCGGATCAATACCCGTATGTTGCCAGCAGCACATCATTGCGAGCCACGGTTGTTCCCACGAAGTATCGCGAAGGCACCGAGAAAGAATTCGTTGCCCGCCTCGACGATCCCAAGCTCGGGCCGAAGATCAAGGCGGACATTGAAGAAGAGTTGAGCGACAAAGATGGCGGCAAACGCCTGCAAATCGCCCGTTATTCCGCCAAGCCCGCGTGGCAGGGGAAGAACATCGCCACCATCGCTGCGGAAGAAAAGAAAGCGCCGATCGACATCGTGTTGCAGATTGAACGCAGCGGCGGCGCACAGATCGTGAACTTCGGTATGAGTGAAGAAGATGTGCGGGCCTACATGAAGCGGCCGTGGGTCGCAACCGCGAGCGATGGCGGCGTGCAAACCCCTGGTGCCACTGTCCCGCACCCACGCAGCTACGGCACGTTCCCACGCAAGATCGGCTTCTATGCGATCGATGAGAAGACCGTGCCGATGGAGTTCGCCATTCGCAGCGCGTCGGGCTTGCCCGCCGACATCCTGAAACTGACCGATCGCGGGTACATCAAACCGGGTTACTTCGCAGATCTCGTGGTTTTCGATCCGCTAACCTATCGCGATACCGCGACATTCGATAAGCCGCATCAATACTCTGCAGGGGTGAAGTGGGTGCTGGTGAACGGCCATGTCGCGGTGAAAAACGGCGAGTATGTTGAGGGGAATCTGGGCGGCCGGGTGTTGCGACATCCGGGCAAATGATCGATCGGAAACGCATCGTGAGCGAACACCCAAGAGAGAGTCTGCGACGCCAACGAACACACGCGCGTTTCATGGCGTACAATTTCCCGGTGCATTGAGTCTGTAATTAACTTCAGGCGTGCCGCCCGGTGTGCAGCGTCTGTGCAGGCTTATTTCGCAGTGGAATCGCAACACGAGTTTCCGCGTATTTCCTGGCCTGTTAAGGTGAATTCTCGCCCGATCTGAATCGGATGATGGAACCGATCGACCCTCCGGCCCATCAAAACCGTATCGCGTGTATCCGTCGTCCGTCCATATCCGGAGCTGCCGCATGTCGTTTCGAGCGATTCTCTCCGTTGGCCTGCTGTTGATTGGTGCAACCGCTCCCGCAATGGCACAGGCTCCCTCGCCGCTCGATCTGGTTCAGGGCATTCGCGAATCGGGCATGCCGGACCTTGCCCTTGAGTATTTGAAAGACATCGAGGGGAAACTCTCGCCCGCCGACAAGTTGGTTCTTCCGCTGGAACGTGCGAAGTGCTTGCTGGACGCGGCAGAGGAAGAATCGGACGAAGGCACCCGCACCTCGATGGTGAATGAGGCCAAGCAAGCGTTCTCCAACTTCCTGGCCACCAATGCGAATCATCCGCGTGTATCCGAAGCCGCGCTCGCGGTGGCGCGGCTCACTTCGATCGAAGCGAAGGCGCAATTGAATCGCGCTCGCCGCATGGACATCCCGCCGAAAGACGAAGAGGGCCACGACGCGGCCATCGCCAAACAACAGGAGGAAGCCGGCAAAGCCCGCCCTCTGTTCAATCGAGCGTCAACGGAATTCGCCAAGGCCGCTCAGCAGATGAAGGCGAAGCTGGAAGATAAATCGCTCGATATCGCCACGCGCCAGAAACTCACCCGCGAAGCGTTCGACGCCGATCTGTCGGCCGCCATCAATCAATACTATCTGGCGGAAACGTTCATTGTTACGGGCGCGAAAGGCACGATCGAGCGAGATAAGTTCCTGGAAGAGGCGCGCGAACGATTCGCCAAATTTGCCGATGGCCCCACCAACAGCCGCACAGTGTGGATCGGGCGGGCGTGGATGGCGGAAGTGCTGGGCGACCAGGGGAAGAATAACCAGATGAACGAAGAGTTCGCCAAGATCCTCGCGTTCCCTCGCCTTGAAGCAGAGGAAGGAAAACGCCTGGTGCGGTTCTTCCAGATCCGTCGCGCGTATATCGATGCTCTGGGAGAGGGAACCATCTCCAGTTTGAACAAGGTCGAAGGAACCTTGCGTTCCTGGTTATCTCGCCATGGCAAGCTTCGCAAGCCGACGCAGGAATCTCTCGCGGCTCAATACTACCTGGCGTATTCGTTGCAGCGGCAAGGTGCGATCTCGATCGGAAACGCCAAACCCGACCCCATCACCAAGGCGATCAACCTCTCCACCACGGTGCGGCGGCAATTCGAGGAAGCCGAGCGGTTGTATCGCACGCTCAGCCAGGGCGACCACGATTACACCAGCCGTTCCGCCCAGAATCGCATGTATGTTGTTCGCCGCCTCATTGGCGAAGCCGACAAGCCCGCCAGCGACTATGCCACGTTTGAAACCGCACAAATGGCGGCCCTCATCCAGATGGCGAAACTTAACGACGCGGAACGCGATAAGCGTGCTGCGGCCGAAACGAACATCGAAGAAGAGCCATTCTGGGCAGGGCTATTCGCACAGGGGAACGGTTTGCGAGCCACGAAGGAAGTCGAGGATCGGAAGTTCCGCGTGGTCGCACTTCTCGAACGCGCCCGCGAACTCGCCAAACCGCAAGACACCCCGGCCGATGTCGTCGATAACTTGCTTCGTCTGGTTTACTTCTACCAACTCAGCGATCAGCCCTATCAAGCCGCCGTGCTCGGCGAACACATCGCCCGCACCATGCGCACCACCGGTGGCAAGGGCGCAACAGCGGGGCTAATGGCTTTGAACGGCTACACGCAGGCATCGTCGCGCATCAAGACCGTGGTGAACGATGCGACCATGGCCGACGCCGTTGCCGCATCGGCCGCCGCCGCACGCAAGGCCGACCGCGTTCGGGCCATTGATATCGCGAAGTATGTCGATGAGAAATTCCCCAACGACACGGCCACCGATAGCGCCCGACATCGCCTGGCGATGTTGTACAACGAGGACGGCAAATCCGATGATGCGTTCCAGACTGTGGTGAAGATTCGCCCCGGTTATTCGGGCATCTATAACGCACGCCAACTGGAAGGCTATCTCGCATCGGTCATCGTGAATGCGAAAGACGGCTTTGCTCCGGAACGCAAAGTTGCGGTTTTCCGCCAGGCTATCGGTGATCTGTTGCGTGTAGCTAAGCCGGCCCCGAACTCGGCGGAAGACGATGTTCGCGGCTATGTGGGCTGTCGCATTCGTCTGGCCTATCTGTTCCTGGTTCAGAATCGTGTGGACCCGGAAACCGAGAAGACCGCACCCGGCTACACCCGCGCGCTGGCCGTGGGAGACGAGGTGATTGCCGCAATGCCAACATTCGACGCGCTCAAGGACGAAGACAAGATGGGGCCGAACCCGGACCGCCTGGAACTCGCCTTCCAGGGCTACGACGTTCGCACGCGGGCATTGTACTTGCAGGCGAAGACATTAGTCGATACCGGCGATCTCGAAGCAGCCGGGAAAGTGGTTGATGAAGCCGCGGCGGGCCTCACGAAAGGTGCGTTCTTCGACGACCGAATGAAGAAGTGGTCGGGCGGGCAGGGCGATGAGGGCGACGACGAACCGACCGCAGCCAAGAAGTCCAAGGCTGCGGGGCTGGCTTCGGCCATCGACAAGACACGCCGCGACATCGTGATGGTCGGTTTCAAGCTCCGCTGCGTTCAAGGCGATCCGGCCGGGGCGGGGAAGATGCTCGATCTGCTGAAAGCGGCGGGTGGTGGCGTTGAAGCGAATCAGTCGTCGCTGGAACTCATGGCACGCGAACTCGCCGCTCAGATTCCCCCGCTTCGCGCTCAGGGGAAAGCCAAGGAAGCCGCCGACCTCGGGGCGGGGCTTGTCTTGTTGTTAAACGAGTTCGCCACGCTCAAAGACCCCACATCGTCTACCACGCTGTTTCTGGGTCAGACGTTCCACACGGTTGGGGAACACGATAAAGCTGTGGTGGAGTTCCGAAAGGTGAAGTCGCCAAGCCAGCCCGATTGGGCCACGCGCAAACTGCAGGACTTCCCGCAAGAAATTCGCAGTCAGCTCGATACCGAAATTCGCGAGTATCGCTTCGCACAACTGTATCTCGGCAAGGCACTGCGTGAAGGCGGCAAACTGGCCGAGGCGGAATCGCACATGCTCGCCATTATGGGTACACCCGAGAAAAAAGGCTGGGGCTACAACAGCCTTGATGTGCGAAAAGAGATCGCCACGCTCTACGAAGCCAAGGGCGCGAGCCTCGCAGAACCCAAGGCCGCCAACCAGGAATACGGCAAGGCACTCAAAGAGTGGTCGACGCTGTACTCACTGACTCAGCGGGCAGCCGGCGAACTCAAACCCGAATCGCCGATTGAAGACGTGCGACGGGTGAAGAGCAACTTCTTCGATTCGTTCTTCGAAGTGCAACGCGTGATCGTGACCGCCAATAGCCAACTGCAAAAGGGCAGCCCCAAACTGGCGGGCACCTTCGATAATGTGGCCCGGCAATTCATGAGCCTGGAGAACATCCACAAGCTCGACGAAATGCAAAAGCAGGGCAACGGAATCATTACTGCGGAGGTTTGGACCCGATACTGCGACTTGCTCGATAAGTATCCGGAATTGAAAAACGCCTACAAGATTGCCGGGGGCAAGTTCTTCCTCGAACGCCCGAAGACTGAATGAAAATCGCCCGGCAAGCTATCACCACCCTCACCCAGAATTCCAAGGAATAAGCACATGACCCGGCAGGCGGTTCGCTGGCTGGTCGCACTCTTTGCGGTCACCTTGCTTCTCGATACGGCACTTGGGCAAAACAACCCGGAACGGATCACCATCCGGAATAAAGATGGCACAACCAAGGGGTACGATGGCGAACTCAAGTTCGGCCCAACTGGCTTTCAAATTGTGAGTGCCGATAAAAAGGTGCTGGTAAATAACGTGGCCCCTGATGATGTGGTGAAGATCGCGCCGGGCGATTACGCGGGTGTGGATCGTGCAGTCATTCTGGGGCTGAACACGGCGGAAGAAAAAAAGACCAAGGCCGAGTACGAGAAAGCCCGACTCGGCTACACCGAGTTGCTGAAGAAGACACTCACCGCACCGGAAAAAACCAAGCGATTCGTGGAGTATAAGCTCGCACTCATGGCCACGCGGGTCGCCGATGAAACCAGTTATGAAGAGAAATGGACCGAGATTGCGACCGAAGCGGCCAACGCCTGGAATTCATTCATCGGTAACTACAAAGGAAGCTGGGAAGTTTGGCCTGCCGCCAAGCATGGCGCGCGGATTTATGCGGAGTTGAACAAGTTCGATGAGGCCGCCCGCATGTGGGGCCGCCTGGCCAAAGCCGACGCCGGCTTGCCGCCCGATCTGCGACAGGAAGCGGCCATGCAGGAGATCGATTGTCAGATCCGCAGCAAAGCATACGCCAATGCTCAGGTTGCCGCCGAGGCACTCGGAAAAGCGGCTGGCCCTGGACCGGTGAAAGATAAACTGGCGATGTACGAGTTGGCCGCCAAGGCGTTGGGCGGTAGCGACCCCGTTTCGGCCGTGAAAGCCATCGAGGCGAAACTTGCTGCCACCAAGGATTCTGGCGTTCGCAGCGTGGGCTACAGCCTCCTGGGCGAGTTGTATCTGGCCGCCAACCGCCCACGCGATGCGATGTGGTCGTACTTGTGGGTCGAGACGGTGTTCAACACGGATCGTTACGAAGCCTTCAAGGCGATGTGCCGGCTCAAAGAAGTGTTCCGCGTGCAAGGCGATGAAGACCGCGTGCGTGCCTACGAAGACAAACTTCAACGCACCCGCGAAACGCTCTAGCCATCTACAAGAAGACCAACTCGCAACAACGAGTCGGTCTCACTCATGGAAGCCGACACGGGGCATCGTGTCGGCGTCTTCTCTGAATGCTCAGGTGCTCACGGCACACTGCTAATCCAGCCATCGCGGAGTTTCCCTTCGCGGGCCAGGTAGAACTTCAGTGGCTGGAAATTCGCGAAGTCCTTGTGGTTCAGCACGAAGGCGAGGTTATCCACAGAGAGCGTTTCCCAGGTGTGAAGCCCGACGAGGATATCGCCTTTCTGAATGCCGGACGAAGCCGCGATGCCGCCAACGGCCACGTCCGTGACGAGCAAGCCGCCGTGCAGTTGCGGATTCGCACGTGTCACGGCATCGGCCGCCACCGGGTGAACTTTCACGCCGAGTTTCTTCCACGCCAACTCGCCGGGCACCGCCGGAACGGCCTTGGTTGCGAAGCCCTCGAAGCTGAGTTCGAGCGGCAGTGTGGTGTTGTCGCGTGTGACCTTGATGGGAATCTTGGCCCCCACGGGTTTCTCGATCAAACCGCGTTCGAGATCGATTGAAGTGGCAATGGTGATGTCGTCGATCCGTTCCAACACATCGCCGGCTTTAACTCCTGCTGCTGCGGCCGGTGTGCCGGGTTCCACGCTCTCAATGACGACCACACGCCGGACCGGGCTTTCTACTGCTTCGCGTGTCACGGTGTCTTTCACAACCATGCCATGCCTTAACCCACCACGACGTTGGCTCAGCAATTCCGCCGTGCGACCGATTACGAAATCTGTGGGCAGCGCGAATCCGATGTTCTGGGCACCGGCTCGAATCGCGACGTTCACACCCACCACTTCGCCCATGATGTTCAACAGCGGGCCGCCCGAATTACCAGGATTGATCGGGGCGCTGGTCTGAATCAACCCCTTGTAGCCCATATCCTTGTTCAACGAAACATCACGCCCCTTGAACGATACGCGGCCATCGGTCACGGAATGCTCGTAGCCGTACGCATTCCCGATGGCGATGACCGACTCGCCCACCATGAGGTCGGACGATGTGCCGAACGAAATGATCGGCAGTGGGCGGAGCGGATCAATCTTCACTAGTGCCAGATCGGCTTCTTTATCGGTGGCCAGAACGCGGGCGGCGAGGCTGGTGCCATCGTGCAAACGAATGCGGAGTGAATGCACATCATCCACCACGTGATAGTTCGTGAGAACGTAGCCGCGGGGATCGAGCACGATCCCCGTGCCCATGCCGTTCACGCGTTGCGGTTGAACCGGCTGGCGGTGAAACGGATCATCGGCGGGGGAGGAAACGGTTCGCTCACTATGGATGTTCACAACCGAGGCTTTCACCTTGTCGTACACATCAACTACCTGATCCTTGCGTTTGCCGGGTGTCACCACACGGTCGGCTGCAATCGCCGAGGTGATCGGTAACGGCAATGCCGGTGAGATGGTAGATAGCCCCATGGCCACTACCATACCAGCAGGAACAAGAAGCTTGCGACCGGTTGCCCGGATGAGAGTGGAAATTGAAACCGAGCGCATGGGGCCCCCGTGCCAGCGGTGCAATCCTAAGCAAACAGTAACCATTCTGTTCGGACTGCGGCGCGAGCGCACTGCATGGTGAGAAGGCACGGAATGGCATCTGCTACGCATTGCGAGCACACCTACGCCGCAAGCACCTTGCGAAGCGGGTGGCGCGGTTGTCCGCCTCGGCCGTGTGCGACGGCGGAACCGGTTGTACCGTCTTCAGTTGTCTGGCCCGAAGTCGCGGCATAGCGTGATGGAGTTGGTATCGCTTGAATCAATCTGGCCAGTTCCGCTGGCAAGAGTAACGGAGCGCACGCACTCATGGCACGAACGGCAAGAATGGAACAGATCGAGGCAATGCTCGTGGAAGATCCGGACGATGCCTTCCTACGCTATGGCCTTGCGATGGAGCACGCCAGCGCCGGCGACGACGCATCGTGCGTGGAGGTGCTTCGCGACCTCATGAGTCGCACCATCGCCGCCCCTTATATCCCCGCGTTCCTGCAAGCCGGCCAGGCGCTCGTGCGGATCGATCGCATTCCCGAAGCCTGTGCCGTGCTGCGTAACGGAATCGAGGCGGCTCGAAAGTGCGGCGACACGCATGCGCAAGGTGAGATGCAAGGACTGCTGGATAGTGTCGAGTGAGTTTGGGATCGTTCCTTCTCACAATAAGTGCGGTTGGTTTAACAACATCAACAGACAGCATGGGGCGCGAAATGACTGCAGAGATTCGCATTTGGCTTCGTCGCATGGCGTGTCTCGTGGTGGCGATTCTGGCGAACGCCGCAACGACTACTGCGGCGGAAGTTGATCGCAATCAACTTGCCAAGATCGATGAAGCAGTGGCCGCAGCCATCAAACGCAACGAGATTCCCGGTGCGGTGGTTGTGGTGCTTCACGCCGACGAAGTGGTGTTTCGCAAAGCGTATGGTGCTCGCGCCGTGAAGCCGGAAAAGCAGCCCATGACGGCCGACACGGTTTTCGACATGGCTTCGCTCACCAAGCCGATGGCCACTGCGACTTCGATCATGCTCTTGCTCGAACAGGGGAAGCTAGCAACATCCGATCCCGTTGCGAAGCACTGGCCCGCGTTCGCGGCCAACGACAAGGACAAGGTGACCATCGAACACCTGTTGCTTCACACTTCCGGTTTGACCGCAGATAACGCGATTGCGGATTATGCCGATGGCAAGGTCAAAGCCATCGAACGCATCGCGTCGTTGAAGCTCGAAGTACCGGCGGGAACGCGTTTTCGCTATTCCGATGTTGGCTTCATCGTGTTAGGCGAATTAGTCGAACGGCTTGGCGGCATGCCCCTCGATGCTTACGCGAAACGGAACGTCTTCGACCCGCTCAAAATGGTCGATACGCTCTACTCGCCCAACGCGGAGTTGCGGAAACGAGTGGCTCCCACTGGCGTGCGCATGAACCAACTCATTCTCGGCGAAGTCCACGACCCGCGTGCGTTTCGCCTGGGCGGCGTGGCGGGACACGCGGGGCTTTTTAGCACGGCCGACGATCTGGCCCGCTACGCTCGCATGCTGCTTCGCGGTGGCGAACTCGATGGCACGCGCGTGTTAAGCGAGAAGAGTGTGAAACGCTTCACCGAACCGCACACCGTGCCGGGGAAAGGAACGATGACGCGATCGCTGGGGTGGGATGTCGATACGAGTTACTCTTCGCCCCGTGGCGATCTGTTCACGAAGGGCGAAGGATTTGGTCACACCGGATTCACCGGAACAAGTTTGTGGGTCGATCCCGCTTCGCGCACCGCGATCATCATTCTCACGAACCGAGTTCACCCTGATGACAAAGGAAATTCGACGCCATTAAGGCGAGAAGTGGGCAGCATCGTGGCGAAGGCGATTGGGAAGAAATGATTCGCACGGCGGGTCGGCGGCTACGCGCGAATGGCGGCGAGCATCGCGGCCTTCGTGGCATCAATTCCTTCATCACGAAGCCGCGTCAGCCAGGGCCAATCCGCGAAGCCATCGAGCAGTTGGCGGCGCTGAACCGGATCGGTCACGTCTGCGAGTGCGATCGTTCGCACTTCTGCGAGTAGCCGCACCCAGTTGGCATACGCGGCGTCGAATTCCGTTTCCAGTTTCTCGCGAATCCGTCGCGCAAGCGCCGGGGCGGCACCGCCGGTGTTGATGGCAATTGAGAGATCACCGCTGCGAACAACGGAAGGGAGAGTTACGTTGCCGGTATGGGGTGCGGTGGCGGAGTTAACCAGAATGCCGCGTGCGTGCGCATCGGCGACGACTTGTTCGTTCACGACCGGAGTCGCACAGGCGAAGGCCAGGAACACGCCATCGAGATGTTCCGGGCGATACGCTTCGTGGAGCAAGGTGCATGCGTGGTCGAGTGGCGGGTGCATTCTTGCCGCGATGTTCGGATCAACGATGCGAACGATGGCACCGGCGGTGCGTGCGGCGATGGCCTTGCGAGAACCGACCGCTCCCCCGCCAACGATGAGCAGGAGTTTCCCGGTCACATCGAGCGAGATTGGCAACACGCCGCAACCCTCATTCACGCTCACTCAGCGGCCGTACCGTCCGATGGTGGATCGGCTGGCATCGTGGCGGCGCGGGTATCGTCTTCTTTGTACTGCTCCCATTTCTTGTGCAGCGTGTTGCGATTGATTCCGAGGCGGTCGGCGGCTTTCACCTGTGTGCGGCCGCACTCACGCATCACTTCCTCAATGAGCGCGCGTTCCAGTCCATCGACCAGGAATGCGTGGAGCTTGACGCCATCGGGCCGCGCGGCGTGCATCCCCGCTCGCACCAGTGCGCGAATCAGTGAGGGCACGTCGGTCGCGCCGGAGTAGCTGGCATTCCCCTTGTTACTTCGCAACACATACTTGGGCCGCGTGAATCGCACCAACTCGGGCGTGAGCGGGCCGCCATCCGCCAGCACGATGAAGCGTTCGAGCGCGTTTTCCAGTTCGCGAACATTGCCGGGCCAGTCGTGCGCTTTCAAACTTTCCGAGGCCAGCGTGGTGAGTTCGGGCACCGTACACTTGTGTTGCTCCGCGTAACGCCGCAAGAAGAACTGAGCCAGCAGTGGGATGTCGTCGCGGCGTTCACGCAACGGAGGAAGCACAATGGGGATGACATTGAGGCGGTAATAAAGGTCTTCACGGAACTCGCCCGCCGAGACGAGATCTTCCAGCGATGCGTTCGTCGCGGCGAGGATGCGAACATCCACGCGGATCGTGCGGCTTTCCCCAACGCGCTCGAACTCGCGCTCTTGCAACACTCGCAGCAACTTCACTTGCAGTTTGGGCGTGGTGCTGTTGATCTCGTCTAAGAAGATGGTGCCGCCATGCGCGGCTTCGAACCGGCCGGTCTTGTTCTCGACCGCACCCGTGAAAGCGCCTTTCACGTGGCCAAACAGTTCACTTTCAAGAAGATTTTCGTGCAGCGCGCCGCAATTGACGCGGATGAAGGGACCGTCTGACCGCTTGCTGAGTTTGTGAACCGCCTTGGCGATCACTTCCTTGCCGGTGCCCGTTTCGCCAATGAGAAGGACATTCGCCAGGCGTGGCGCAGCGAGCCGCACCAGCCGATAAACGTCTTGCATTACGGGAGCAGTGCCCACGATTTCGGGCAGCGGCGGCTCAACATGCTCGATCTTGGGCATTGCCCCATCGCTTCCGGGAGAGGAAGCCAGGATCGCACTACATTCCGACTATTTACCGATTAAGTATAGCATTCGGTGCCCACGATAGCCACATGTAACGCACGAAAAATAGGCACAATTGACAGGCTCGTGCGGAACGCCACGCACAATCCTCTCACCGCGGCGAATCTGCGATGGCTCACGACTCTGCCTCCCCGGGGCGGCTGATGCCCAGCGATTTCATCTGGCGTAAGAGTCGCGTGCGATAGATGCCAAGCAACTCGGCCGCTTTGGTGGCGTTGCCGCGTGTGCGTGCTAGCGCCAGTGCGATAACCCGCTTCTCGACCGATTGCAGGATCGCGTCCAGCTTTAGCGATGGCATCGGAACGGGGGCGGTGGCCAGACTGAGCCGGGGGCGATGGCTTTGCGGAAGATGCTCGGGCTTCACGCGGCTCCCGCGAGCGGTGGTAACCGCGTCGTTCAGCACATCGTGAAGTTCACGCAAGTTCCCCGGCCAACTTTGCGTCGCCAGCGCGTCGAATGTCGCGGGATCGAATGAAACACTTGGATGGCGTTGCGTCGCGAATCGCGCGAGATCCGCGAGCCGGTCACGCAGTGGCGGAACCACCAATTCCAGCACCGAGAGTTGCGTGTGAAAATCGGGTACGAGCTTCCTATCAGCCACCTGTTGCCCCGCGGGTAATAGCGATCCGCAAATCAATCGGTGTGTGCCGGGGTCGTTCGTGGTGAACAGATCCGCGAATCGCTGTTGCACATCACGCGGAAGTGCCGCGGGTTCCTTCAAGTACACGGTGCCCGCGTGCCCGCCTTCCAGGAACGCCCCGCGACCAAATAACAAGCTCTCGATCAGGTATGGCTGAATTCCGGCGCAGTCCAGCGTGATGAACGCGGCGTTGCGTCGTGCGCCAGAGTGATGAACCACGCGTGCGGCGGTTTCCTTTCCCGACCCGCGTTCTCCACTTAGCCAAAGCGGTGCGGTCGCTTCGGCCGCATGGCGGAGTTGCGACAGGAATCGGTTCGTTGCGGGTGAAAGCCCCGCATACCGATCGAAACTGAAAGCCATGGCGTGTTGATCGCGCAGCGTGCCAATGATCGCAGGCACCTTGCGAGCCGCAGCGGGTGTCGCCGTGTCGCCGGTCACGGTAATGAACCCGACCACGCCCAGGATTTCTTCGGAGTTCTTGAGCGGCGTGAAGGCGATGTCCCACCAGGGCGGGCCGTTCCGTTCGGCGGGTGGCACACGCCGGGTGTTGTGGTTTCTGCCAGCCAGAACTTCGGGTGGCGGTGCCAGAACGGTGGCCAGTGCGGAACTGTGTCGCCGCGCGGAACAGACCATTCCGAGTGAATCGGCCAGTGTTGTTCCGGTCAACTTCTCCCACGCAGCATTGGCGAATCGCAATCGTCGACCCTTGCTGAGAACAAACACCGGCGTGGTGGATTCTTGAAAGAAGGCTCGCCAGGTGAACGAACGCGAACCGTGTGGTCGCCCGCGTTTGGGATTCGGCGAATTAGTCATAAGCAATCCGCAGTGAGGAGCAGTCAGTTCAACGGCGGCTCGGATTCGTCGTGGCCCGACTCACGCGAACCCAGGCGTTCCAGCACGGGCAAGAACTCCGGCGGCGGCGACACCGTCACGTTCGTCTCGTCCAGACTGATGCCGAATGGGTGCCAGGTGCCGTTGCGAACCCAGAAGACTTCGTCGGAAACCGGGTAGGCGTGTTCGCGGTAGTTGTCTCGCGCGAACATCTTGATGACGTGAATCTTGGATAACGCATCGAACGACACCGGCCAAACGGCGAGTTCTTCTCGGCTGGGAATCGCGACCCAAAAACCCGCAGGCGATTCCGGGAGCAAATCTTCGATCAACAACGCGCGTGCGGCGTCGTAGCCATCGCCCGTGTGCCCCACATAGATATCAAGCTCTTCCGAAACCTGATCGAAGAAATCGTCCGGGGTGCTTTCCTTCAGATTGGCCAATGCCACTTCGAGCAATTCCTCGCCCGTGCGGCCGGTTCGCGTTAGCATCTCGTCGGTAACATACGCCATGGTGTTGGGGTAATCGATGACGAGATTAATCTCCAGTCCGGTGCCAGGAAGCGGAATCCCCCAGGGATAAGCCTTGGCGCTTCGTGCGAACGGTTTGCCAACCCGCGGGCGAATTTGATCCGCCACGCCGTTCAAATCATCGGGGATCTTTGGCCCACCCAGCGTGCTGGTGACATGCCTGATAAACTCGCGGATCATCTCGGGCCATTCGGCTTGCCCGGCCGCTTTGGCCCGCCGATAGAGATTCGTCAGACCAACGTATTGCTCATCCCCGTTGCTGGCGTTGGGCGGGCGAACATTGACGCCATCACTTTCCCAGGTGGCCACGGAATAGCCGAGATCGATCAGCGCATGGGCCACCGCCACGCGAAACCCTTCCGGCAGTGGGGTAGGTGTGTCGCTCTGTGGGTCGTCGTAGTCGTCAGGCATCAGCAAGCTCCGGCAAACCCCGCATGCGAGTGCGGGGGAGGGTATTCGCAGATTGAGTGGGATTCCGATCGCGAGAAGTTATCCCGCGGCGTGTGGCTCCGGTTGAATCTTCGGCGGGGGCGAGGCCAAAAAGCGCCGCTGGGCTTCGATCACGAGTGCGAAGAGCACATGCGGGTTGGGAACAGCCGAGATATCGAGCAGCACCCAGGGGAGCCACTTCCCCGTTTGCTTCACACAGAGTTTGGACTGCGCGATGGCAAGCTCCTTCACATCCGACCAAGGGAGGAATTTCGCCTCGTGTCGCAAGCCAACCCGCGACACTTCCAGTTCACCGAACATAACCATTCCACTGCTCAGGAATTTGTTCCAGGTGCTGGGCCAAAGGTACTTGAAGCTCCGTTTCTGGACTTCCTCGGCCAGTTGCTCGTAGTCGGTTAACGCAGGACCCAGACGAACGACGATGCCATCGGTTCGCATCACCGACATTCCTGCTGTCCAGAGTTGAAACGTGGGCACATCGGCCGGGAGCCAGCATGCCACAATCCCTCCATCTGGCCCGCGTTCGATCTCCGCTGCGGCGGTTCGCTGGGCTTTCAGCAGAACCTGATTCACTTCCCGCCACGGGAGCGAATCGACTTCGCCGCGGCGAAGTCGGAGCAGACCATTCGGATAAAGGAGAACGAACAAGCCCCGTTCTCGGTACATGTGAAGCAGCAGCGCGCCGCCCGAGAACGGGACCACGAATAACAGCAGTAACTCGAAGTGGCCGAACGTGCCGGGGCCGCTGGTCCACCACCAGTAGTTGCCAATGATTCCGAACATCAGAAGCGCGACGCCCACCGCGAGCTTGGCCGCGAGCCGACCATTGCCCACCCGGAAAAGTAGTTCAGGGTCGCCAAGTTCGGTTACCGAGCGGGTCAGATGGTCGTCGTCCGGCAAGTTCATGTAGCCTTCCGCAGGATTCGGGCCTGTGCGGTATAATACCAGTCTGCGGAAGCCAGGCGTAAGGCAGAAGGCATACAAAGGTGGAACAGTCGAAAGCCGAAGCGGTGTGCTGCGAGCCTTAACCGCTGCATTCCTGCCCTTCGTGTTCCACGTTTGCTTGCCGCTATTACTGCCTTCATCGAATGAGGTGGCCCATGCTCGTTGTCATGCAATCCCACGCACCGGATTCCGATATCGCCCGCGTGGTTGAACTCATCAAGGATCAGGGACTCACTCCGCACGTCATGCCTGGCGCGACCCGCACCGCGATTGGCGTGACCGGGAACACCGGAGCCGTCGATACGTCGCTGTTCGAGGGTTTGCCGGGTGTCGAGGAGGCCATCCGCGTGACCAAACCTTACAAACTCGCCAGCCGAGAAATGAAGCGAGACGACACGACCATCACCTTACCGCAAGGCAAGATGGGGCCGGGGGTGTTCACGGTCATCGCCGGGCCATGCTCCGTCGAGAATGAAGCGATGATCCTCAAGACCGCCGAATTCCTGGCGTCGCAAGGGGTGAAGTTCTTCCGCGCTGGCGCATTCAAACCGCGAACAAGCCCTTACGCCTTCCAGGGAATGGGTATTGAAGGGCTAAAGATCCTGGCGAAAGCGCGAGAGCGAACGGGCCTGGGAATCGTCACCGAGTTGATGGATACGGAAAACGCCAGTGCGGTTGAAGAATACAGCGATGTCATTCAAATTGGCGCGCGAAACATGCAGAACTTCTCGCTCTTGAAGCGAGTTGGCAAGTGTCGCAAGCCGGTGTTGCTCAAACGCGGCATGAGCGGAACGCTGGAAGAATGGTTGATGTCTGCGGAGTATGTGCTGGCCGGTGGCAACTACGATGTGATCCTGTGCGAACGCGGCGTACGCACCTTTTCCGACCACAGCCGCAACACGCTCGACCTCTCGGTGATTCCGCCCGCCAAGGCGATGTGTCACTTGCCGGTGTTTGTCGATCCGAGCCATGGAACCGGCAAGCGTGCGTATGTTCCGCCGATGTCGTTGGCGGCGCTCGCAGCGGGTGCCGATGGGATTCTGGTTGAAGTTCACCCCGAACCGGATCGCGCGATGTCGGATGGCGCGCAATCGCTGGATTTCGCCGGCTTCGAGAAGCTCTTCGCCCAGATCCGAACGCTCGCCCCCGCCTTTGGCCGCAAAGTTTAATCGCCCGCCTCGATTGATTCATTGGAAAATGAACAAACCCACGCAATGGCTCGCGTGGGCTTGTTCGCTTTGCTCGGTGTGTTTCAGGTTCACTTCACCAGAGCAACCGGGCCATGATCGTCGCAATGGTCGCCGTGTTGGTAGTGGAGCCGGCCATCGACGATATAGCAAACGTGATCGCCATGCGGAACGGTCTCGTGCCCGCAACCGGGGGCGTGCTTGTGGCTGGCATCGTGGCCGCCGCAACCCTTTCCGCCTGTGGTGCAACCGCCGGGGTTGGTGCTATTCACTTCCAGAACATGCTCCTCGACCGTGGTGCCAGCCGGGTGATGCAGGTGCCCATCGTGGAGATAGCACACATGATCGCCGTGCTGAACCGCAGTGTGGCCGCAACCGGGACCATGTTGATGCGTGTGGTTGGCGTGGGTTTCGCAGCTCATTTCGTCGTCCTCCTGCTCGCGAGTTAAAGATAAAGAACCATCCAGTTCATCCGCATGAGCCAGGGCGTTGGAGACCAGGCTCTTAACGTGCTCGTCGGCCAGAGTGTAGTAAACGTGCGACTTCTCACGCCGCCGCGTTACCAACCCTTCGGTGCGGAGTATCCGCAGGCGTTGCGAGATCGTCGGGAACTTCTCATGCAACGCCGTGACAATTTCGCTCACGCACACTTCACCCTTGAGCAGTAAGTGAAGAATGCGAAGCCGCGGCGGATCGCCCAGCGCGCGAAAAAGCCGCGCCGCACGCTCGAACGCCGCCTCTGGAATTGGGCGAAGCTCCGCCGATTGTTCATACGAGCAGCCCGATCCGGCTGTTCCGCTCGGGATTTCATGGTTGTGCTGTTTCACTAATTCATGAAATAGCAGATATCGTGATCGCTAGCAAGTCACTTTCTCCCAAAAAATCAGTTTGCGTGCGGGGTTTCAGTCGCGGGTTTGGTGGAATCGCATGTTGAGCGCTCGCTGCATTCGATCGGACACGCCGATTCCAGGGGCGATGAGTTTTCGCAGTGAACCGAGATGGGGTGAGTCCAGGAATGCTCGGAATCCGGGGTCGCCAATGGGGTTATTCCCCAGATCGAGAAACGTGAGTTGCTTCAAGTAGGGGCTTGCCGCCAGCGCCTGGGCACCGGTGTCGTCGATGCCGCAACCGGCCAGTCGCAGTATGCGCAATCGCGTCAGTTGCGGGCACGCAGCCAGAAGCCGCATCCCCTCGGTTGCGAGTTCGTTATGGCTCAGATCCAGTTCGATAAGTGTGGGTGAGTCGGTGTCGGCTGAACGATGGGGGCGCGAAAGAATCGTTTGCAACCCCGCCGCGTTCAGCCCGTTATTGGAGAGATCCAGGTGGGCCACACGCAATAGTTCGTGCATGCGAGTCAGCGATTGCAAGCGTGCGTTGCCCACTTCGTTGCCAGAAAGCCCCAGCCGTTCCAATGCCGTCAACCGTTCGGAATTGCCCAGCGTTTCCGCGCCGCCGGGGCCGAGGCGATTATCTTTCAGTTCAAGCCGACGGAGCTTTCCGAAGTAAACGGATGCGGCCAACGCGCGTGCGCCCGTTTCTCCCAGTTCGTTCCCGGAGAGATCGAGTTCTTCCAGATTGCCCAGAATGGGGCTGCCAGCCAGATGATTGGCCGCGTCGTCTTGAAAGCGATTGCGTCCCAGGTGCAACAAACGCAGATTCGCCAGGAGCGGCGAGCGACAGATCGCGCCCGCCAGCGGTTCGCCCGCGTGTTGAGCGTATACCGTTAAGCCATTGAGCCGCGATAAGAATTGGCACTGCAACACTGCCGGCATGTTCCCGCCCACATCGAGCAGATGAATGTGGCGGATCGGCCCGGTCGCGAATAACTCGTGGGCACGCCCAATGAATTGCCGCGTGGCAACCTTCACTTCTTCCACAAACCCGCGACGAAACTCCAGGCCCGTTGCCAGCCCACGGAAGGGCGCGGTCCATTCCTCCCGATACGCCTCGAAGAGTTCTCGCTCGGCCGCAAGTAACTCAGCCCATGCTGCGTCTCGGGTGTGCGGAGCTTTGGCGTCGCCTTCCATCAAATGGTTCAACGAGATTTGAACACGAATGAATCGCGCGCGTTGCGTGTCGGTTTCGCCGCACTGTTCTTCGAGCCAATCCGCATAGATCAAACGCGGCGTATCGTCGTCGGGATACGCTCGAATCCGCTGCAGGAATGCTTCCGCTTCCAACCGCATGGGTTCACCTCGCCCGCACATCACATCAACTTAGCACGACAGCCACCCCTTCGGGTTTCTCTCAACGGATTCACCACAAACGCGACAGTGGCAATAACTTTTCTATTCGTTATTACTAATAATATAGATTAGCTTAGCCTAATAATTTGATTCGTGCTGCCTTTGCTCCTTCCCATAAAGAGGTGCGACCATGCTTGTGGACATTCGCCGAATACACCGTCATCGTGCGTTCACGCTAATCGAACTTCTGGTGGTCATCGCCATCATTGCGGTTCTAATTGGCCTGTTGTTGCCGGCCGTGCAGAAGGTGCGCGAAGCGGCAAGCCGGCTGCGTTGCAAGAACAACATGAAGCAAATGGGTCTCGCATTGCACAACTATCACGACCGCAACGGTTCCTTTCCTGCGGGGTATATGTCCAACGCGGTAAGCACAGATGGAACGGGTCCGGGGTGGGGTTGGGCGGCGTTTCTACTGCCGGACCTGGAACAGGAGAACCTGCACCGCCTGATCGACTTCAAACAACCGATGACCGCAGCGGGAAATCACGATATCGTGCGGCAGACGAATATCTCGTTCTTCCGTTGCCCATCGGATTCGCGGCAAGATCCCATTCCCCTTTCCGAGTTCGATAACCCGGCGGGATTAACCACACCACTGGCCCGTGGGAATTATGTGGCCTGCTACGGGAACACGCCGTTTCTGGATGAATCGCCCGCTGTGCTCACCACGCATCTGGTCATTGGTGGGATTAGCGGGAAAGGCATGTTCTACCGCAACAGCCGCACGCGTATCGGCGACATCACCGATGGTTTGAGCAACACTTGTGCAATCGGCGAGAAGAGTGCGAAGAACACGCTGGCAACATGGGTGGGTGTCGTCCCCGGTGCGATGTGGCGCAGCGCGAATGATCTTGCGAACTATGGCGGTGTTCCCACCAACTTGCCGGCGGCGATGGTGCTTGGGCACGCCTGCCGCGATCATCCACCGAGTTCCGATGCCGGAGTCGCCGAGGATTTTTCATCCCCGCATATCAACGGTGTAAACATGCTCTTTGCGGATGGCTCGGTCCATGCGGTGCGGCAGTCCGTAAACATGGCGGTGTATCCGTTCACAGCCAGCATTGCGGATGGCATCCCGCTTAATATCGACTATTGATGCCACGCGGTTCGCATCGGGTCGCGTTTAGCGATGTGGTACAATCTTCGAGATATTCCGTTACCCCGATTCGTGAATGCCATGGCCCCACCCCGCTCGAAACGCTGCCCACGGTGCGGGTTCTCGTATGCGTGGAACGGGCGGAAGTGCGGGCACTGTCCGCCGCCCTCGCGCGTTCGGAGTATGTGGGCCGATACGGTTTCCTTCGCCGAACTCGTGACGCCCAGCCAACCGCACTCGCAGCGGGCGTTGCTCGCGATTGCGGCCGCTTGCTTGCGGCGAGTATGGGATCAACTCCCGCCGCTGTTTCAAGAAGCGGTGGAAGCCTGCGAACGCGGGCCGGAATTCGTGACGCCACAACTGGCGATTGCACTTCTGACGGAACTTCGCCCGACCGTTTCCGCGAACGAGAACCGCGCGATCACGCAATCGACTCAGATACTCGTTTCCGCTGCGACCGCAGTTCCCCCTGCCGACTTCATCCGGGCGTTGCGATATCTCGCAGATCGATGCGCGGAGGAACTCGCGCGGGAAACGTTACCAGAGCGCACGCTGAATTCGTTTCCACTTCCGCCCGATCTGGAGCCATTCCGCGACCGCGTCGCCCGCGCCATCGAGAACTCAGAGAAGCCGCGTTCGCGGGGGTTACGGCTGAAAACACGCGGCGAGCGGGCTGCATTCGAACACCTCACGAAATGTGCCGAAGATTATAACCGCGAACGCATGGAAGCAGAGTTGGCCGAGCGAACGATGCAATGCGACATCGCTCGCGATGTGCTTGGCTTTCCAGAAGTCGTCGTTCAACTTTCACCCAACTGGCGAACCAGCACAGTGATCGCGATGGCGAAAGAAATGCTCGCAACGCAGGACTTCAGCGGTATGCCCATCCTGGCCGACGCACTCCAGGATTCCGGCTGCGATGTGCCGGAAATACTCGAACACTGCCGCAGCGAGAAACCACACTTCCGCGGTTGCTGGGTGCTGGATCAAATACTTGAAGTGCCACGGAGTTGATCATTCCGGCAGCGAGCGGGTATAGTAATTCGCATGATAATCACGGACGAGCAGCCGTTCCTCGACGCGATTTTCGCCCGCTATCACCACGATGCGCCGCGCCTGGTTTATGCGGACTTCTTGGAGGAAGCGGGCGACCCCGAACGAGCGGAACTAGTCCGCGTTCAAATCGCGCTGGCTCATCTTTCCAACGATCACCCCCGCCGACCCGAACTCGCCAATCGCCAGGCGGAACTGCTGGCGACGCACGCCGCGCGTTGGACCGATCACCTGAAGCATCTGGTTGCGGGTGTGGAGTATCGTCGCGGAGTGCCCGATTCGGTATCGATGTACGCCGGCGCATTTCTTTCGGATGGCGAGGAACTTTTCCGCCTGGCGCGCGTGTGCCGGCTGCGATTGCTCGAAGCCGCACGGGTGATGCCCAAGCTCATCCATTGCCCGCTTCTGGGGCGAGTCCAGGAACTCGATCTGTGCGGCAACGATCTCGGCAATGGCGGCGTCAATCTGTTGTCGCGGTCTCCGTTCCTCAAGGATCTGCGGGTTCTCGATCTGGGCTTTAACGGGGCGGACGATGTTGGCGTGTGGGCACTCTCTCGATCGGCGGGCTTTCCCAATCTTGCCGTGCTTATGTTGAACGATAACGGACACATCACCGCACAGGGCGTGAAGTCGCTTGTTGAGTCGCCCTTCTTCACCGGTCTGCAAGAGCTGGATATCGCGGGCAACGACATTTCCGATGGCGGCATTCGGGCGATTGCGACGGGCCGAGCCTTCCCGCACTTGCACACCTTGCGGTTAAAGGGGAATCATATCGGCGATGAAGGTGCCGCGATTCTGGCTCATTCCGCGTTGCTCGTTCGCATGCTACAACACACGCCGCGGCTAGAACTACGCGAGAACGCGATTGGCCCCGCCGGAGCGGTCGCACTCGCTTCCAGCCCGCTTCTGGCCCGGTGCGAAACATTGGATCTGAGCGGGAACTATCTCGCCGATCGGGGCTTCGCCGCGCTGGCCGCATCGCCGTACTTCGGCCGCCTTCACACCCTCCGTATTGGCGGCAATCAGATTACCGATGCCGGTGTGGCCGCGGCACGCAACGCCTTGCCCGCTCTTATGGCTCGCTTGCGTTTGCTCGATCTATCCGGGAACCGGCTCACGCGGCATGGCATTGGGATGTTTCATGCGGCTCGGGGCGATTCCGGAGTGGTGCTCGATGTTTCCGCGAACGTGCAAACGCTGTCGGCTGGCGAAGCACCGGTGATGGTGGGCCAGGTCGTCACAGGTGTTCTGGAAGAAGTGGCAGAAGCCGCCGAACTTCGCCGTCGCATCACCCATCCGCGAACGCGATCCACTCCCGACGAACGCCCACCCGGATGAAAGATGAAATCGCACGCCGAGAAATGGTGCACTTCAATGGTACACCTCCTTGAAGTGCCTGATGCGATCCTCATAATCCCGTTATCACAGCCGACTCGAATTCCCAAGGAACTTTCGATGAACAGTTCATGCCCGTCGTGCGGTGCGGTTTACGCCGTTACCGCAAAAGACATTGGCCGCAAGATCAAGTGCAAGAAGTGCAGCACGGCGTTGCGTGTGGATGACACCGGGCTTGTTGCCGATGTGGCGATGCCTGCCGCGGCTGCCCCTGCGGGACCGTTTGCCGCAACTGCGCCTGCTGCACCGGCCGCAGCCATACTGGTGGAAGATGATGCCGATTTCAGCACGCCCGTGGCGAATTCTCGAAGCAAAGGTGCGCGAAAGTATTCCGGTGGCGGGAACGCCCTGGATGCCCTCGGCGGTATACCCACACTGTTGTTCTCGCTGGGCGTGTTCCTGGTGATTTGGTTCACATTCATGACGCCGATCGGCGAAGCATCGACCCAACGCGTTTCCGCCGGGTTGCTTCAGTTGAAGAACCAACAGCGCGCGGAGATCAAAAAGCTCTTGCCACAGGGGAAACGCTCACCGTTCGAACTCAGCCCAGAAGATCAGAAAACTTACAATGATAAGAAGCAGAAGATCGACGAGAGCTACACGCAGAAACTGGAAGATGCGGGCGAAGCGGTATCGGAGACGCAGGTGAGCAATGTCCGAGCGGTTTACTTTGAGAAGTACGGGCAATTGCTCGGCTTCCTGCTCCTCGCGTTCGGTTGCATTGGCTATCTGCGAACCGAACAGCCGCTTGTCATGCGAATCGTCGCGGGCACGATTCTAGCTTCCATGATGTTGGTGGTGTTCGTGTCGGCCGGCGGCTGTGGTGCCGGGCCGCGATTGCCGTCTATCAACCCGCCGAACTTGGAAGGCTAAGCACGCAGTGGCTCGAATGGTTGAGCCATTCGCGGAGCCGGAATTGCGAATGCCCCGAGTGGGATTTAACCCGCACTCGGGGACACGCACTTTTACTTGCTCAGCGACTTGTGAATCACGCGGTGCCGAGTTCCGCCAGAATCGTGGCGGCCTTATTCGCATCGATAACGGTATCGAATGTGGCGTAGCCGATAAACTTGCCACCAACCGCGGACATCACCAAGCCGTGCAAGTTAATCCCGGCGATTTCCCACGCCTGTGTCAATCGCCCGCTCAGGCCGGTTCTGTCGTCGCCTTCCACACGCATCACGATTGGCTCATTCGCTTCGTGCAACCCGGCCGCCTTGGCCGCCGCCACCTCGCCGTTGCCATGCAGCGGGGCAACATAGAGATCGCCCATTCCGGGCTTTGTCATCGATCGCTGGCTATACACATACTCCAGGTGCGCGCCTGCTTCGGCCAACGTCTTCAGCTTGGCGGAGATTCCGCCTGGCTTGTCTTCAACCTCAGCATGATAGACGTGAACCCGCTGCATTTTGAAGCTCATTGGAGTGTCCTCCTCGGATGGGTGCGTGATCGGAATTCTGACGGGTTAAGCACTTGGGATCTTATACCCCTGGCGACTGCGTTTGCAACACGTTAGCCTCTTTGAATCTGACTCTATCAATCTACGAGGTCCGCATGTCTGTTACTGTCCGTTACCTTGCCGTCGCCATCGCGCTATCATTGCTCGTGGCGATTGTGGCACTTCCCTTGCCGTTAAACTCCGCCCAAAAGCCCCCCGCGGATCAACCGGCTGTTCTATTCGTCAACGCCATCATTCACACCGGTCTTGGCGATATGCCGATTCCGAACGGCCACCTCCTGGTGAAAGACGGCAAGATCGTTGCCGTGGGCGAAGGAAAGATCGACATGCCCGGCGCGGAAGTCATCGACGTGAAAGGGGCTGTCATCATCCCCGGATTGGTGGACACCCATTCGCACATTGGCGTCTGGAGCAAGCCAAACGTCCCGGGCAATTCCGATGGGAACGAGATGAGCGGCCCCGTGCAATCGGGCGTTCGCGCGATCGATGCGATTAATCCGGATGATCCCGGCATTCGCATGGCAGCCGCCGGCGGCGTGACCACTGCGAACATCATGCCCGGTTCCGGTAACGTGATTGGCGGCGAAACGTTGTATGTGAAATTGCGTGGCGGCACGGTCGAAGCCATGCGGATCAACGGTCGCTTGCCAGACGGCACGGAAGTTCTGGGCGGCCTGAAGATGGCCAACGGCGAGAACCCCAAAGGGTATGGCAAGAGGTTACAGCAAGCCCCGTTCACCCGAATGAAAGTGGCCGCACTCCAACGGGAAACCTTCCAGAAAGCCAAGGAATACAAGGCCCGGCGCGACGCCGACGCCAAGACACAACGCGATGTCACACTTGAAGCGCTCGTGGAGGTGCTGGAGAAGAAGCGAACGGTCCACTTCCACTGCCACCGCGCCGACGACCTCATGACCGCCCTCCGCATTGCGGAAGAATTCGGGTTCGAACTTGTGCTGCAACACGCCACCGAGGGTTATCGCGTGGCGGATGTTCTCGCGAAGAAGAAGATCCCGGTTTCGCTCACACTCATCGATTCGCCCGGCGGCAAAGCGGAAACCATCGGTCTGCTCGAAGAGAATGCCTACATCCTCGACAAAGCCGGCGTGACGGTTGCCATCAACACTGACGACAGCATCACCGAATCTCGCTTCTTTCTGTACACCGGCTCGATCGCGGTTCGCGGTGGCATGACAGAAGCCGCCACTCTCAAGGCCATGACGAGTACCCCGGCGAAGTTGATGCACCTCGATCATCGCCTCGGCTCGCTGGAGAAAGGAAAAGACGCCGACTTTGTGGTTCTGAGCGGTCCGCCGTTTGGCACCTACACACGAGTGAAAGAGACGTACATCGAAGGTAAGAAAGTGTTCGATGAGGCGACCGATCGCGCGTATCGCGATGGCGGATTCATGCTGCCCGCGAACGAGCAACCCGCCCTTGCCAAAGATGTGCAGCAGATCGAGAAACAGACGCACGACCTTGTGGCACGAAAATATACCTTCGATGCGGCCAGCGATAAAGACGCCAACTGGCTCGCCGTGCTCGCGGACAATCTTCACCTCGCAACGGGCGTGCCGGGTTACTCCGATCGGGCGGTGTTCCCCAAGGGCGTGGTTGTTCTGAAGAACGGAAAGATCGAGCACGCAGGGCCAGCGAGCGAAGTGACGCTCAAGGGAATCACCACGCTCACAGCGCGGCACGTTACACCTGGATTGATCGACCCGTTCTGCGTGGCGGGGCTTACGGGCGCGTGGAACATTCCGGCGGATCAGGATCAGGATGAACTCAGCGACCCGAACCAGTCCGAGCTTCGCGTGTTCGATGGCTTCAATCCGCGTGAGCCACTTCTCGACTTCCTGCAGGCGCATGGCGTCACCGTCGTGCATACCACACCCGGCCGGCAGAATGTGATTGGTGGGCAGTCGGGCGTGTTTCGCACCAATGGTGTCACGGTTGCCGATGCCGCTATTAAGCCGGTTGCGGGGCTTCTCATCAATCTCGGCGAAGTGCCCAAAGACGCATACAAGGGCAAACTCCCCGATACGAGAATGGGCACCGCAGGAATCATCCGCAAAGCATTCGCCGAGGCGGAGGCGTACCAGGCGAACAAGCCAACCGCGAAGAACCCGAAGCACGAAGCGCTTGTGCCTGCGCTGCAAGGGAAGATACCGGTTTACTTCGCGGCACACCGGAAAGACGACATCCAGACTGCGCTCCGCATCGCCAAGGAATTCAAGCTGAAGCCCGTGATCGCGCTGGGCACGGAAGCCTTTCGCATGGCCGATGAGTTGAAGCAAGCGGGCGTGCCGGTGATTGTGCATCCCACCATGCAACGGGCCGGCGGCAGCATGGAAACACTCCACACCTTCACCGGCAACGCAGCCGCACTCGATGCCGCAGGAGTAACCTATAGCATCGGAACAGGTTTCGAGAGCTATGTGCCGAAGGTGCGAGTGCTGCGCCACGAAGCGGCCATGGCAGCGGGGCGTGGCGGTTTGGGCCAGAAACGTGCGCTTCGCACCGTCACGCTCGATGCGGCCAAGTTGCTTGGCATCGATAAGGAATACGGGAGCATCGAGAAGGGAAAGGTGGCGGACCTTGTGTTGTATAGCGGCGATCCGTTCGAACACGCCACGCATGTGATGTACACGGTCATGGATGGCCGCGTGGTGTATAGTCGCGAAGACTATTTGAAGCTCCCATTCGAGCGCCGCATTCTGCCGATTGTGTTCGGCGGTGCGGGGGCTGGCTGTTGTCTGAGCGGGTGGTAGCATTCGGTTAAGCCCGGAACCGGCGTTCGCTTTCCGGGCTTCGTTCTCATCTCACGCAGCAGTAAAGTTTCCCCACAATCGCCTGGAGTCGAGCAAGCGGTATGGATGCAATCATTCTGGCAGCAGGGAAGGGAACCCGCCTTCGGCCGCACACCGATCACACACCCAAGCCACTCTTACCCGTTCAAGATCGCCCCATTCTGGATTGGATTATCGGTGCGTTGCCGCCGGTGGAGCGATTGGTTGTGGTGGTGAATTATCTCGCGGAACAGATTGAAGATTACCTTCGCCAGCAGTCGCACATTCGGAACTGGACCACGGTGCGGCAGACCGAGCCACGCGGCACCGGCGATGCGCTCATGAGTTGCAAGGGCTGCGTGACCGCCGATCGCGTCATGGTGCTTAACGGCGACGATCTGATCGGCCGCTCCGATCTGAACGCGCTGGCGGATGTGAACATGGGGATTCTCGCGCACGCCGTGGATGAACCGGAAAGTTATGGCATTCTGTTTCGCAACGAAGATGGCACGCTTGCCAAAGTGGTGGAGAAACCTGTTGGCCTCACACCGCCGCAACTGGCCAACATCGGTGGGTATGTGTTTCCCAGAGATGTCTTCGATCTGCAATTGCCGCTATCAGTGCGTGGGGAATACGAGATTACGGACGCGGTGGCACAACTGGCCGCCCGTGGTGGCTTTAGCGTTGTCGAGGCGAAGTATTGGTTGCCGATAGGCACTGTCGCACAATGGCAGGCGGCTCAGTTGGCCGATATCGCCCCGGTGAGGCAATAGAAAATCTCACCCGTTCAACGGGTGAGATTCGTTCTCGGAGTTGTGAAGTGCGATCACTTCGCTTTACCGGTCCACACCAGCGATGTGGTATCCGTTCCGCCGGTGATCACAGTTTTTCCATCCGTGCTGAAGACAATCGCGGTGGTGCTGCCGCCAATACCCGCGAGAGTTTGAATGACATCGCCCGTGGCGAGTTCGATCAGCAGAACGGATGATGTCGGCTTTGGGCCAAAGTTCTGGCTCAGTGGGATCGCCACGATCTTCCCATCCGGGCTAACTACCGGGCTGGACGCGGGGCGAAGCATTCCAACGCCCAGATCACGCACCTTGGTGCCTGTGGTGAAATCCAGCAGAAGCGTGCCGCCTTTAGGACTGGTGACGACGGCGGTTTTGTTATCCGGGGTCGCGGCAACATACACGGAACCGAAGCCCGCCACATCCTTGAACTCACCGAGTTTCTTGCCCGTCGCGGTTTCCCAGCTATTCACCACAAACTCACTGTTGCCGCCCTTCTCATCTTGCCGCACACCTGCGGTGATGATTGTTTTGCCATCCGGAGAGAGATCGGCCGCGACCTGACCGAGCGGAGGAAGTTCAATGCTCCCGAGCTTTCGCGCGAACTTCAGATCCCATGCGGCAACGCGAGGCGGGTTTTTCTTCGCGTCGTACGACGTGAGAAGCTGAATCGCTTTGGTGCCATCGCTGCTGAACGTGGTGCGACTCTCGCGGTTGTTATCGCCGGGAATCACGAACTGTTGGTTGCCGCCCGGTAAGCTGTAAAGCCCGGAACCCGATCCGCCTTCCGATGCCATTGCCATCGTGCCATCAAACGACAGCCGCACGGGGCTGTTCACATAACCCGATCCGTAATTCAAACCGGGAATCTTCAACCGGATCGTGTCCAGTTCTTTTCCGGTCGCGGCATCCCAACGAATGATGGCACCATCGGTAGACGCGGTGAGATATTCTTTGCCGTTCGCCACGATTGCGGCACTGCTGAGCGGCGCCGCGTGGCCACCGGGCGGCGTGAGAAGTTTGCCCGATGGCACTTCCCACGCAACCGTGGCCCACCCGCGACTGCCCCAGACAACCATGCGATCGTTGCCGGAAAAGGCCAACCCGGAAGGCGGGAGTTGCGTGTGCGGTTCCGTGAGGTCGATCCGTTCGCCGCTGGGCATCGACCAACGCTGCACGGAGCTATCTTCCCCCGCCGCCGCCAACGTCTTGCCATCCGGGCTAAACGTGAGCTTCTTTCCTTGCCGCGATCGCCCGAGTAGCGTCGTTTTCGTTTCGCCCGTGTTGGCATCAATCATTTGAACGGAGCCATCGCCCGAAGCGACTGCCGCAAGCGTGCCATCGGGCGAGAAGGCGACCACGATCTGGCCATAGCTATTGGCCAACCGCACCTTGCCGGTTTCCTTGCCGGTGCCCGCGTCCCACAACTGAATCAGGCGGGCCGGATCGACCTCGGCCTTGAGTGGCTCCTTCGCTTCGCGATCGTAATGGTAGCCCCAGGTTGCCACCCGCTTGCTATCGGGCGACATCGCAACGAACACGGTTTCATTCTGTGTGGCGGGCAATGCCACGAGTTCCTTGTCTTGTTCCACATCCCAGACCACGGCACCGGGCAGCTTGGTCTTGTCTTTCTCGTCGAACCGTTTCACACCGCCAACGGCGAGTCGCTTGCCATCTGCCGAGAGTGACACCCCGTGGTCACCACTGGGCACGGCGCGTGCAACTTTGGCGACCACTTTGCCCGATTCGGTATCCCATACGAATGCGGACTGGAAGCTGCCGCTCGCCGCTCGTTTGCCATCGGCGGCAATATCCATCACCGTGCCAAATCCGCCCTCGATTCGCACGCTCCGAACAAGCTTACCCGAGAAATCGAAGAAGCCACTTTCGTTGTTGGGTAACGCACCCACGAGCAGTTTGCCATCGGCGGTGATCGCGGTCGGATTGCCCGAACCCAGGCTACGCAAGCGAGCGGTGCCAAGCCGGAACTTGGCTCCCTCGGGAACGGGATCTCCATATGCATCGTCGGCGGCGTTGCCGAGTGCAACCGAGAGCAACAACACAATCGCGGGAAGAAATTGGCGATGCGGCATGAGTTCGGGCCTCCGGTAACTCGGAACGTGTTGGCGATGGGCAGAGTATCCATCGCGTGCAGGGTGTTCAACCTTCCTGGCTTTCTTCTTGAGTCATTTCTTATCGCAATGATGTTTTTTCGCCGAATCTGCGCAAACTCTGCGGGCCATACCGTTCCTAGGGCGGAAAGAGATCGGCAAGAAACGAGCGGAACCTCGAAACAACTTTAGCCGATCGGTCCAACAACCCCTTTCAAGAGGACGACACCATGCGGAAGCTCATCATCGGAGCCGTGGCCCTGTTCGGTGTAGTTGCAAGCAGCTCGACTGCCTCAGCACAAGTTTATCGCAACATGATCTTCAACAGCGGGAACGGCTCGGGCAACACCGTGATCGCGCGGAACGGCCCAACAGCGCACCACGGCTTCGGCCATCACCACGGCTTTGTGGGTTCTCCCGTGTTCGGCGGGATCAACAAGAACGTGATTAGCAACAGCGGCAATGGCATCGGTAACACCATCATCGCTCAGAACGGCGGCGGCTTCGGCGGTGGCGGGTTCTATGGTGGTGGCGGGTTCTATGGCGGCGGGGTTTTCCCCGGTGGCGTAAATGTGAACGTGATCACCAATAGCGGCAACGGCGCAGGCAACCGCGTGATTTCCGGTAACGGCCGCCCCGGTGGCTTGAACATCAATGTGATTACGAACAGCGGTAACGGGATCGGCAACATCATCGGTGTTCGCAACCGCTAATTCGCAACGCAATCGGCGGTGCTTCGCACAACGAAGCATCGCCACTTTCACCACACACATTCACTCATTTATCTTCACTTACCTTCAAGGAGATGCCATGAACTTGCATCGAATATCGTCTGGTTTGGCCTCGTTAACGATGGGAGTCTTCGCGATTCCGGCTCACGCTCAACTTCCACCTGTCGCACCTGTCGCACCCGTCGTTGCACCGGTTGCCCCGCAAGTGATTCAGTGGCCGGGTGGCTATATGGTCATGGATGGCTCGGGCCTGATCCTCCGCAACAGTTCGCCCACCGGCCGCTCGACCAATGTCATCACCGGGACGGGCAACGGCTTTGGTAACAGGATTATTGTGGATGGCGGTGCCAGTGGCGTGACCATTCTCAAGAACGTCCGCAATGGAATTGGCAATGAATTGTTCCTGAATCCGGACGATCTGTTACTGGATCTTGACCTGTGGCCAGGGTTGAAGCCAATCGGGCCGAAGCCACTCCCGGCGGCACCCGCTGTCATTCCCCCGGCCGATGCGAACCCCGCACCGCCAGTGGTGGAGCCGATCCCGGCTCTGCCCCCACCGGGACCGGCTGAACCGAATGTCGCCGTCCCAGTTGCGCCCCCAAGTTACAAGGGGAAAGCTAACCCGTTCTGGACATCCAAAGCGTTCAACGACACTTACGATTGCAACCTTTATTGGTGCCCGACGACGAAGCTCTGGTTCCGCTACTCTGGTGAAAGTGACACTTATCAACCGGTCGCGAATCAACCGGCTCCGCCTACAGATGTGAAGTAAGCGATTGACATGGCTCCAACACCAACACGACCCCGACCGGGCAACTGGTCGGGGTCGTTGCGTGCCGCGCTGAACTTCCCACTTAGCGATCAGGATTAACGCCCCGGCATTCTTGCCAGGGTTGTTTGCTTTTGTAGCCCCGCCCGTGCATCCTGTGTTGTTGTTTGCGTGAATCAATCGCACGCACAGGAGATATCGCCATGCCTTCGCCGAATCGCCGCGAAGCCCTTGCGGCTGCAGCACTCGCCGCTGCGACAACCCCAACAGCAGGACAAACCCGCCCACCGGTTCGCCAAAGCGATCGGATCAAAGCCGAGAACGACCGCCAAGGCACGACCGATTGGCAACTCACGTATGTGAAATTCGATGCTCGCGGGAAGTTTCGCCAATCGCTCATCGAAGGTTATGCCACACGCACGGCGGTTACCGCAGGCGAGAAGATCGGGTTCTGCGTCAGCACCGATCCGGCCAGTGGCTTCACGATTGATATCTATCGCCTCGGCTACTATGGCGGCACCGGCGGACGTTTGGTAACCACACTGGGGCCATTCAATGGCAAGCCGCAGCCCACACCGGAAGTCGGCGAGAAGCGGTTGCGGGAGTGCCAGTGGGAACCGGCGGTCACAATCGAAGTGCCCAAAGATTGGCCCAGTGGCGTGTATCTCGCGAAGCTCTCTGCGGCCAAACACCGCTATCAAAGCTATTGCGTGTTCATTGTGCGTGACGATCGCCCGGCCGATGTTCTCTTCCAGTGCAGCACGAACACCTGGCAGTCGTACAACAAATGGCCCGACACGCATTCGTTGTACGATAACGATCGCCCCGATAAGAAGCCGCTTGTCTCGGGCGTGCAGGTCAGTTTCGATCGGCCGTATGCGAAGTACCCGCAAGTAACTGACAACCCACTGTCACTCGGTTCTGGCGAGTTCTTGTTGTTCGAGTTTCCCTTCGTTTATTGGCTGGAACAGCACGGCTACGATGTGACGTATTGCACGAATGAGTGCGTCCATAACAGCCTGAAAACCATCACGCGTTGCAAGGCGTTTCTTTCCGTGGGGCACGACGAATACTGGAGCCGCACGCAGTACGATCATTGCATGGAAGCCGTGAAACAGGGCGTGAACTTCGGCTTCTTCTCGGGGAATTCCGTTTGCTTCGTGGTGCCGATGTTGCCATCTCGCCGGGATGTGCCCAACCGCATTATCGAGCGTGTCGGGCGATACGGCGGGATTCGCCCGGGTGAGGAGAAGTGGATGGCGGACTTGCCCGTGGAAGCACCCAACGAATCAACGCTGATGGGCGTACAGACGGTAACGCCGTTTAACGGCTCGGGCGATTGGATCTGCACCAACCCCGAACACTGGGTGTTCGCAGGCACTGATATGAAGAAAGGCGACAAGATTCCCGGGCTTGTGGGATGGGAATTTCATGGCGATCCGGCGAAGATTCCGGGCCTTGAAGTGCTCGCAGCCGGCAAGACATGGAACGGCGGCGAAGCGATGAGCCATTACGAAGCGATCATCTACCCTGGCCCAAAAGGGAACACGGTCTTCAATGCCTCGACCATCTTTTGGGCACAGGGGTTGAGTTCGCCTCCCGGTCACTGGTTGCCCTATGTTCACAATGGCCGGCCGCATGGCCCGGATAAACGCGTGCAGCACATTACCAAGAACTTGCTCGCAAAGTGGATTGGCTGACTCGAATCCGTTCAGATGGTACAATACTATCCTCACCCGTGTGCCACGGCTCTCCAACCCCAGACACCCTCCATGCGAATCATTCTCGTTGTTGCCGGGGTTCTCTTCATCTCTGCGAATCGCGGCGTTGCGGCCGATCTCCCGCCGGTCGATTTCAACCGCGACATCCGGCCCATTCTTGCGGATAAGTGTTATTCGTGCCACGGACCGGACGACAAAACCCGCAAGGCGAAACTCCGCCTCGATGTGCGTGCCGATGCGGTGAGCGCGGGCGCGGTGGTGCCGGGCAAGCCGGATGATAGCGAACTCCTCGCTCGCATTGCGACCGACGACGCCGACTTGCGGATGCCCCCGCCCACGACCAAGAAAGCCCCGCTGACGCCCGAACAGGTGCAACTCGTCAAACGCTGGTTGGCCGAAGGGGCGAAATACTCGGAACACTGGTCGTTCGCCAAGCTCACTCGCCCGGAAGTTCCGCGTGTCGATAAGCCGGCGTTTCCCATCCGGAACCCGATCGATGCGTTCATCCTTTACCAACTGCAACAGCAAAGCGTGAAGCCGGCTGCGGAGGCGGATCGCATCACGCTCATTCGCCGTCTGTCGTTCGACCTCACCGGTCTGCCGCCGACACCCGAAGAGGTGCGGGCGTTCGTGAACGATCCTGCCCCCGATGCGTACGAGAAGTTGGTCGAGCGATTGCTTGCGTCGCCGCACCATGGCGAGCGTTTGGCGGTGTGGTGGCTCGATCTGGTGCGTTATGCCGACACCATCGGGTATCACAGCGATAACCCCATGAATGTGTCGCTTTATCGCGATTACGTGATCAAGGCGTTCAACGCCAATAAGCCGTTCGATCGCTTTACGAAGGAACAACTCGCGGGCGATTTGATTCCCAACGCAACGCAGGAAGAACTCATTGGCTCGGCATACAACCGCCTGCTGCAAACAACAGAAGAAGGCGGAGCGCAGGCGAAGGAGTATGAGGCGAAGTATTCGGCCGATCGCGTCCGGAATGTGGGCCAGGTGTGGCTTGGCGGAACGCTGATGTGTGCGGAGTGCCATAACCACAAGTTCGACCCTTACACGCAGAAAGACTTCTACGCGATGGCGGCGTTCTTCGCGGATATCCAGGAAGCCGCCGTCGGGCGACGCGAGGCGGGGATGCTTGTCACGACACCCGATCAGGAAGAGAAGATCAAGGAGTTGACAGAAGCGGCGACAGCGGCACAGGCCAAGTTCGTCGCGGCTGCCAAGAGCGTCGCGACGAAACCCGATGCCTTCGCGGATGTGGACAAGTGGCCCATCGCGCCGGCACCAAAAGGGAAAGCGAAAGGGCCAATCGCCCCCGCTGTTCCCGCAGATGTGAAAGCGATTCTCGCCAAGCCGATCGCCGATCGCACGGCGAGCGAAGTTGCGAAACTGGCAAGCTTCGCTCAGCTTCACGCACCCGCGTTGAAGGCGGAACGCACTGCAGCCGCGAGCGCTGCGAAGGCGAAGACCGACTACGAGAACACACTCCCCCGCGTGCTGGTTACGCGTGCGGGGCCGGCACGCACCATCCGAATTCTTCCGCGCGGGAACTGGCTTGATACCAGCGGGCCAATCGTTACCGCGAACACGCCCGGCTTCCTTCCCCCGTTACCGCCCAAAGCCGATGCCAAAGCACCTTACAACCGGCTCGATCTGGCGAACTGGGCCGTTTCGCCCGAGAACCCACTGACTGCTCGCACCATGGTGAACCGGCTCTGGCGTCTGTTCCAAGGGCATGGCATCGCCCGCTCGCTTGAGGAATCTGGCACGCAGGGCGACCTCCCCACGCACCCGGAATTGCTCGACTGGCTCGCCAGCGAATTCCAGACGAAGTGGGACCTTCGCCACATGATCCGCCTGATGGTGACATCCTCAACATATCGGCGGTCGTCGGTTGAAACGGCGGCGGATCGCGAGCACGACCCCGCAAACCGGCACTTCGCCCGGCAAGCCCGTGGCCGCATCGATGCCGAGTTCATCCGCGATACCGCGCTTGCGGTGAGCGAGTTGCTCAACCACGAAGTTGGCGGCGCAAGTGTGAAGCCGTATCAACCGCCGGGATACTGGACGGCCCTGAACTTTCCGGCCCGCGAATGGCAGAAAGACACTGGCGCGAAGGTGTATCGCCGTGGCATGTACACGCACTGGCAGCGGTCGTTCCCGCACCCGGCGATGGTTGCGTTCGATGCGCCGAGCCGGGAAGAATGCACCTGCGATCGCCCACGTTCGAACATCCCGCAACAGGCACTCACATTGTTAAACGATCCGGAATTCGTGGAGGCGGCCCGCGTGTTCGCGCAACACGCCATCGAGAAGGGCGGGGCGAAGGACGCCACGCGGATTGCCTGGGCGTTTGAACGGGCCACCGGTCGGCAACCGACCGCCGATGAAAGCAAGGTGCTGGCGGAAGTGCTGACGAAACATCGCGCGGAATATGCCGCCAAACCCGCCGACGCGAAGAAGCTGGTTGCAGTTGGTGATACGCCAACACCGAAGGACATAAACCTTGAAGAACTCGCCGCGTGGACCGGCGTGTGCCGCGTGATTCTGAATCTGCACGAGACGATCACTCGCCCGTAATACGCATAACTCGCCCGCTTTTGTGAGCGGGCCACACTCAGGCATAACCTTCCTTCAACCCTCCCGCCACTCATGAACCTTCAAGCGATCAAACTCCACCAACGGCGCACCTTTCTGGGCCAAGCTTGCCGCGGGGTTGGTGGCGTTGCGCTCAGTTCACTGTTCGCATCTGCGCAAGCGGCCGATGTGGCGCGCTCGGGTGGTGCGCTGAAGAAGCTGCACGTTCCACCCAAGGCGAAACGCGTTATCTTCATCGTCCTGGCCGGCGGCGCGAGCCATCTCGAATTGTGGGATAACAAGCCCGAACTGGCCAAGCGGCACGGCGAGCCGTTCCCCGAGAGCATCACCAAGGGCCAGCCGATTGCGCAGCTTCAAAACGCCAAGCTGACCTGTTTCGCCCCACAATGGGGCTTCAAGAAACATGGCAAGAGCGGGCAAGAGATGAACGAACTGTTCACCCATGTGCCCGAAGTGGCGGACGATCTGTGCATCGTGCGGTCGATCAAGACCGAAGCGATTAATCACGATCCGGCTCACACGTTCATGAACACCGGTAGCAGTGTGTCCGGGCGGCCGAGTATGGGTTCGTGGATCACCTATGGCCTCGGGAGCGATGCGAGCGATCTTCCCGGTTTCGTCGTGCTCACGTCCAGCCGTGGCGGGCAGATGCAACCCATCGCCTCACGGCAGTGGGCCGCGGGGTTTCTTCCCGGCCGCTTCCAGGGCGTGAACCTGCGTGGTCAGGGCGATCCGGTGCTCTATCTGACGAATCCGCAGGGCGTCGCTAGCGAGCAACAGAAAGACGTGATCGATGCGGTCGCGAAGCTCAATCAGATGCACAATACGGCGGTGGACGACCCGGAGATTGCCACACGCATCGCACAATATGAACTGGCGTTCAAGATGCAAACCAGCGTGCCCGATCTAATGGATCTGGCCAATGAGCCAATGAAGGTGCTCGATATGTATGGCACGAAGGGTGCGGATGGCTCGTTCGCGGCCAACTGCCTCCTGGCCCGCCGCCTGGCCCAGAAGGGCGTGCGGTTCATTCAGCTATACAACCGCGACTGGGATCATCACGGCGGAGTGAAAGCCGGCATCAAGTCGAAGATCGAAGAGATCGATCAGCCCTTCGCCGCACTTATCAAGGATCTGAAACGGTTGGGCATGTTCGACGACACGCTCATCGTGATGACGGGCGAATTCGGCCGCACTCCGATGTCGCAAGGTGGCAGCGGCCGCGATCACCACATCAAGGGCTTCTCGGTGGTATTGGCCGGTGGCGGCATCAAGGACGGAGTGTCGCACGGCGCGACCGACGAATTCGGCTATAACGCGGTGGAGAACGTCTTCCCCGTTCACGATCTGCACGCCACGATGTTGCACTTGCTCGGCGTCGATCACGAACGACTGACCGTGAAATTCCAGGGCCGCGACTATCGCCTCACGGATGTTCACGGCCGCGTCGCGAACGAAATTCTGGCATGATGTTTCTGGCACGCGAAATCTTCACGTAACTGAGCTAACAATCTCTCTCGATTATGGGATACATTTCCACCACTCTCACCCAATCCTTTCAAGTGCGGTGAGAGTGGTACATTCTGTACCTTCCCAATTCAATCACATGGAGAGACTTGATGAAATCTGTGAATGCGTTCGTAGCGGCCGCTCTCATCACCACAATTGTCGCTCCTTCCATTCATGCTCAGGAAGCTCCCAAACCGGGGCCGGAACATGAAGTGCTGCAGAAGATGGTGGGCGACTGGACACTCGTCATGAAGATGGGCGATGCCGAATCCAAGGGCACCACGAACTACAAGATGGAACTCGGCGGGTTATGGCTGGTCGGGAATCTGGAAGCTGAACTGTTCGGCGCGAAGTTCACCGGCAAAGGGTTGGATACCTACGATCCAGTGCGGAAAAAGTATGTGGGCATGTGGGTCGATAGCATGAGCACCCGCCCGATGATGCTCGAAGGCGACTTCGACAAGGCAACGAAGACTCTGACGATGGTGGGCGAAGGACCAGGGATGGATGGCAAAGCAACGAAATACAAGTCCGTATCGATGATGCCCGATAACGATACCATCAACTTCGCCATGTATATGGGTGATGGTAAAGAGCCGGCGTTTACGATTGTGTACAAGCGCAAGAAGTAAGGAAGTTGCGATTGGTGCCATGCCGATCCACAACAAATCAAATCGGCATGGCATTTACACTCCTTTTTGCCGCTCCTTTTTGACGAGCCGGAAGCGTCAGCGACGGCTTCAGCAAGACCCGTCGCTGACGCTTCCGGCTCGTCAAAACATGACACAACCCCGGCAATCTGTTTAGACTCACGAATCCGAGATCAGCACCAGTGTGGAATACGACGGCAAGTGGTAATTCTCTCCGGCTGCCACGATTGGCCCTTCACCCTCTGCGATAAAGTCTTCTGGGCTTTCCAGCGATGTATCGATCAATCTTCGCCATTGTCGCCGTGTTGGTGAAGCCGGGATGCGGAATACCAACGGTTCGCGCCAGGCGTTCATCGCAACATAGAAATCGTTATCAATGCGATAATCCGGATCATATTCCCGACTCGTGAATCGCCCATCGAGTGAGAACGCCAAGGAGCGGGACGCCATCCCGAAATCGGGCCGATTTGGCTCCACACCATGCCAGTGAATATCGGCGAGTGCCGGTGCCATTTCCGCAACAGCAATGCTCATCTGCGTAACGCCATCCTGGTTTGAAGTTGTGGAGAAGCCCGCTTCACCAGGGCGAACCGGCCCGCCGGGTGGGAACGGCCCCAAGTCGTCTGCCCCACCGCGGCCCAGCATACTGGGAACCCATTCGGTTGCTCGACGAAACTCGCCTTTGAAGAAGCGCCGGCGACGCAACGACGGATGGCGCTTTCGCAGCCAGATTAATTCCCGAACGAAGCGGAGGAAGTCCGCGTTCTCTTTCGCGAGTTCCCAATTCACCCAGGAGATTTCGCTGTCCTGGCACCACGCGTTGTTGTTGCCCATTTGCGTTCGCAAGAATTCATCGCCTGCCAGAATCATGGGAACGCCCTGACTGAGCATGAGGGTGGTCATCATGTTCTTGGCTTGTCGCGTGCGAAGTGCCAGAATCTTCGGGTTGCTCGTCTCGCCTTCTTCGCCGCAGTTCCATGAGAAGTTGTTATTGTCGCCGTCGCGGTTGCTTTCACCGTTGGCCAGGTTTTGCTTCTGGTTGTAACTCACAAGATCATAAAGCGTGAATCCATCGTGGGAAGTCACGAAATTAAGCGAGTGACGCGGCAATCGCCCGTTGCGTTGATAAAGGTCGGCGCTGCCAGAAATCCGGGAGGCGAGCGCTCCCACGAAGCCGCCATCGCCTTTCCAGAAGCGTCGCACATCATCGCGGAATTTCCCGTTCCACTCGCTCCAGCGCCGGCCAAACGGAAACCCGCCCACTTGGTATAACCCGGCGGCGTCCCACGGTTCGGCGATCAGCTTGGTATCGCTCATCACGCCATCTTCGGTGATGCTTTCAATAACGGGCGGCTCGACCATCACATTGCCACGGCGATCACGGCCCAGAATGCTCGCGAGATCGAAGCGGAACCCGTCCACGTGCATATCGCCAACCCAGTAGCGCAGGCACGTCATAATCAGATCGCGCACCACAGGGTGGTTGCAGTTCACCGTGTTGCCGCAACCCGAGTAGTTGAGGTATTTGCCAGCTTCATCCAGCAGATAGTAAAGCTCGTTATCAAGTCCGCGATAGGAAAAGGTACGGCCGCGATCGTCGCCTTCGCCGGTGTGATTGAAGACCACATCGAGAATGACTTCGATTCCCGCGGAATGCAGTGCCTTGACCAGGTCGCGGAACTCGTGATTCTGGCCGTGCGACTTGCCCGATGCCGCATATGCGGCCTTCACCGCCGCGAAGGCAATCGGGTTGTAGCCCCAAAAGTTGACGAGCTTCTCACCGGTGAGCGGATTGGTAAATGGGCAATCGCATTCATCGAACTCGAAGATCGGCATTAGCTCGACCGCAGTGATCCCGAGCCATTTCAGGTAAGGGATTTTCTCGATTAGTCCGCGGAAGGTGCCAGGGTGTTCAACCTTGCTGGACGGATGACAGGTGAACCCGCGAACGTGAAGTTCATAGACGATGGAATCTTCGAGCGGCGTAAGCGGCGGTTCGTCGTTTTCCCAGTTGTAGTGGGGTCCGCGATGGAACAGGCTACGCCGTGAAGTGCGTTGTGGATCGGTTTCGCACGTGCCGGCCCAGACCGCTCCGTTCGAGAGCATGGGGGCAGCGGGATCGAGCAAAAGACGCGACACATCGAAGCGGTGAACAGGGCCACGCGGGCCTTCCACCCGCCAACCGTAGCAGAATGTGGGCGGCAGGTCGGCAACGCGAATGTGCCAGTGATCGCCGGTGCGGTTCATCTTGGGGTGAAGCGTAAACTCTGCCAGCGGTTTACTGCCGCCCGCTTCCGGGAGAATCACGAGCGTGACACGAGTGCCATGCCGGCACAGCAGGGCGAAATTGTGGCCATCGGAGCCAAGAGTTACGCCAAGATTCAGAGGCCGGCCGCGGCCGGTGGTAAACGTGGGCATCAAGCATTCCCGGGCAAAGTTCGTGAGGCGAGGCTACAGAATACCGCGATTTACCCATCGTGGGCAACCGCCGCTCGGTTTCGCAGAGGTTCTTGCGCGTTTCGCCCTTGGCGGGAATCGTAGGTGCTGCTGCCAGTCGCAAAATCGCGTTACCCCAGCCTTCTCGCAATTCAAGCCGTTTATTTCGTTGTGCCGATCACTTTTTAGGATTTCTACCCCAGCAA
>JBGSLF010000098.1:0-14624 GCA_041740855.1 Gemmata sp. | reverse complement strand
GCTGGGGTAGAAATCCTAAAAAGTGATCGGCACAACGAAATAAACGGCTTGAATTGCGAGAAGGCTGGGGTAACGCGATTTTGCGACTGGCAGCAGCACCTACGATTCCCGCCAAGGGCGAAACGCGCAAGAACCTCCAGTGCTGCACTACCCGGTTTACTTCAACACCCCGGGCCGGTACTACGTCTGGGTTCGGGCATATTCCACAGGTGCGGAAGATAACGGCTTGCATGTTGGCATCGATGGCACATGGCCGGATAGCGGCCGACGCATGCAATGGTCCGAGGGAAAGAACTCATGGCGATGGGACTGCAAACAGCAGACAGAGGCCAAGCACACTGGCGAACCCATGAAGATCTGGCTCGATGTTGATAAAGCCGGCGTACACGAAATCATGTTCAGCATGCGGGAAGATGGTTTCGAATTCGATCGCTTTATGCTAACTACGATCAAAGATTACAAACTACCGGAAGGAGTTGGCCCCGCAACCAAGGTGAAAGCTGGCAAGCTTCCCACTGCGGCGATTCCGAGCATCCCAAAGTAGGTTCAACCTCGTGAGAAGAATGGCGATGGAAGCGTGAGCGTGACCGGTGAGTTGAAGCAGTGGCTGGAAGTCAAAAAGATCAGATGCCAATGGATGAAGGGATCAAAAGAGAACTGCTGGAGCTCAAGGCCTCTGAATTCCCTCGCACGTTGTTAATCTCCACGAGGAAACTATGCGTCTCTTGTCATTCTTAATGATTGCGGTGCTGGCGTTGCTCGGTTCGAAGTTGTGGGCTGCCGAAGCCACGCAGAAGCCGAACATCGTCGTCATACTCGCCGACGATCTTGGATATGGGGACGTTCACTGCCTCAACCCAATGCGTGGGAAGATCAAGACGCCGAACCTCGATACTTTCGCATCCGAAGGGATGACCTTCACCGACGCACACAGTGGGTCGTCCGTCTGCACGCCGACTCGATACGGGTTGCTAACAGGGCGTTATGGCTGGCGAACGCGGCTCCAAAGCGGAGTTCTGGATAACTATGTTCAACCGTTAATTGCAGTAGATCGAATGACATTGCCCGGCATGCTGCAGAAGCAGGGTTACCACACCGCGTGTATCGGCAAGTGGCACCTCGGCTACACGATCGCCACGCGAGGCAAAGATGATGGAAAGAAGGGGAAGCTCGAAGGCGCACCAATTGGCTCTGTGACCAACGATGGCCCCACGTCGCGCGGCTTCCATCACTACTTCGGATTCCACCACGCCCGAATGATGAAGTCGGTATTCGAGAACGACCGCGTCACGCAAATGGTTGAACCAGTCGACATGCTGCCACTGTTGGCAAAGAAGGTGGCGCATTATGTGCAAGAACGAGCAAAGACCGGAACGCCGTTCTTTCTTTATCTTCCACTCAATTCGCCACACACGCCGATCGTGCCTGCGAAAGAGTGGAAAGGGAAAAGTGGGCTGGGCAACTATGGCGACTTTGTAATGGCGACCGATGCGGCTATTGGCGAAATACTTGAGGCACTGAACAAATCAGGCGTTGCCAACAACACGCTTGTCATCATCACCAGCGACAACGGTTGTTCGAAAGCCGCGGACACGGAAGCACTGGAGAAGCAAGGGCACTTCGCGAGTTCCAACTTCCGGGGATACAAGTCCGATATCTGGGATGGCGGTCACCGCGTGCCATTCTTCGTTCGCTGGCCGGGCAACGTGAAAGCCGCTTCGCAGAGCGATCAACTCATCTGCCTGACCGATATCTTCTCCACATGTGCAGCTGTGGTTGATGCGAACGTTCCACCTGAAGCCGCCGAAGATAGTATCAGTTTACTTCCGGTGCTTCGGGGCAAACCGGCAAAACCCCGCACAGCCATCGTTCACCATAGCATCGAGGGCCGATTCGCCATTCGAGAAGGAAACTGGAAACTCTGTCTGTGCAGCGGGAGTGGCGGTTGGAGTAAAGGCGGCGATGGCGAGTTGGTTCAACTCTACGACATGGCCAATGACCCCGGCGAAACCAAGAACCTTGCCAGGACGAATACCAAAGTCGTTGAGCGATTGACTCAGGTGATTGAGTCACTCGTTGCCGACGGTCGCAGCACACCGGGTGCGAAGCGTAAGAATGATGCCGAAGTAAAGATCGTGAAGTCTCTTCCCAAGTAAGGCCAGGAGTGTTCACTGTGAATCGTTTCATCTTGCTCGCACTGATACTTATCGGCACACTCGCGCCGGTCCACTTTGCGAATGCAAAGCCCAACATTGTAGTCGTCTTCATCGACGATCTGGGGTATGCCGATATCCGTCCGTTCGGGGCAACGAAACAGAAGACACCCAACCTCGACCGGATGGCTACGGAAGGCATGAAACTCACGAGTTTCTATGCCGCACCGGTGTGCTCGGTGTCGCGTGCTCAACTCCTGACGGGGTGCTATGGTGCGCGAGTGTCCGTACCTGGAGTTTACTTCCCGGCGGGCGGACAGGGTTTGAATCCGAAAGAAGTCACCATCGCCGAGCGACTGAAGGAAGCCGGGTATGCCACACAGTGCGTGGGAAAATGGCACCTCGGCGACCAGCCCGAGTTCCTCCCCACGCAGCAGGGGTTCGATCACTACCTTGGCATCCCATACTCGAACGATATGCAGCGGAAATCGAAAGAGACCGGGCAACGGGTCGTTCCGCTGGTGCGTGACGACAAAGTCGCTGAACTGCTAACCGATACCGAGCAGAGTAAAGTCGTTGAACGATATACCGAAGAGGCGGTGGGCTTCATTCAGAAGAACAAGGACAAACCCTTCTTCCTTTACTTCCCGCATACTGCGGTCCACACACCGATCTTCCCGGGCGAGAAGTTTCGCGGAAAGTCGTCGAATGGCCGCTTTGGTGATTGGGTCGAAGAAGTGGACTGGAGTGTGGGTCGAGTGCTCGACACCATTCGAGAATTGAAGTTGCAAGATAACACAATGGTGATCTTCACTAGCGACAACGGCCCATGGCTCATCAAAGGAGCCGACGGCGGAAAGGCGACACCGCTGCGTGGCGGCAAAGGAAGCACGTGGGAAGGTGGTGTGCGAGTGCCGACGATCGCATGGTGGCCCGGCAAGATTGCGCCCAATAGCGTGAGCGATGCTGTCGCGGGGACCATCGATATTCTGCCAACCTGTGTGGCACTCGCAGGCGGAAAGGTGCCAGCCGAACCGATCATTGATGGGCGGGATGTTTCGCCAATTCTCCTCGGGAAAAGCAAAACATCGCCACGCGAAGCACACTACTACTTCTCTGGCTACAACCTCCAAGCTGTGCGACAAGGACAGTGGAAACTCGCGATTACACCGCAAAACGACGCCGCAGACAAGACAACGGTCGAGGCTTCCAAGATCAACCCTCGCCTTTACAACCTCAGCATGGATATCGGCGAAACAACCAACGTGGCGGACAAACACCCCGAGGTTATTCAGAAACTCAACGCACTTGCCGCGAAGATGAATGAAGAGATTGCAGGCAAAGCGCCGAAGTCACGCCGACCTGCCGGCGTGGTGACTAATCCGAAGCCCCTCTACCCAACAGAAGAGATGCCCAAAGCCAAGGGGAAGAACTAGCCTACGAAAGTGCTCCTTGGTGTGCATCGACGATGCATGAAGTCATTCACAGGTCACCAAGAGGCGACCTGTGAAATTTCGCAAAGCGCGGAAGAATTGGTTCAGTGGTCGCCAAAGAGAATCGTAAAATTTAATGGATGAGCACTGAGTTAGTCCTGCATCAAGGTTAGAACATGCCACTGTTCCGTCTATCTCACATACCATCAGCAACACTCGCCCTCGCATTGTTCGCACTTGCATCTTCAAACGGTCACAGTCAACTTCCCGCCACTCCTCACATTCCACCAAAAGCCGAACCGAAATCGACTACAGCGGCAATCCGGGCGTTCCTTGCCATGCATTGCATTGATTGCCACGGAGCGGATGTTCAGAAGGGCGAACTCCGTCTGGATGAACTTGCTCTGGACTTCACAAAGGCCGAAACACGTGAAACCTGGCAAGCGGTGAAAGAACGCGTGGAAGCTGGAACAATGCCACCGGCAAAGAAGCCTCGCCCCGCGAAGACCGAGAAAGATGTGCTGGCGAATTGGGTGCAGGATGGCTTGGCTGCTTCCGAGCGAGCACGCTTCAAGACCGAAGGGCGGGTTACGCTTCGCCGATTGAATCGCACGGAATACGATAACACGCTTCGCGATCTGTTGGGCGTACCGGTTGATGTCAAGGAACTCCTCCCCGCCGATGCGCTTTCGCACGGGTTTGATAACATCGGTGAAGCGCTGAGCATTTCTTCGGTGCAGATGAATCGATACCTGGAAGCCGCAGAGCTGGCACTCAATGCGGCGGTGGCCCGCACAGCGAAGCACGAGCCGCAAACCAAATCGTTCTCGCTCGCCGAAGGACGCGGTGCGAGCAACATCGGTAAACACTGGCACAAGCGGCCTGAGGATGGGGCCACTGTGGTGTTCACCTCCGCCACGTTCCCATCGACGCAAATCGATACCTTTCGCGCGTGGGCACGCGGAAGATACACCGTGAAATTAACGGGTTATGCTTATCAATCGCAGACTGCTGTCCCGTTCGCGCTCTATTACGGCAACTTCGCTCGCGGCGGCGATACTCGCCTACAGGGCTACCATGAATTCACGCCCGGCAAGCCGACTTCCATCGCCGTGGAACTTGATCTCGACCCGGGCGATAGCCTCCAGACTCTTCCTTTTGGGCTGAAAGGCTTCAACGCTTACAAGAAAGATAACCCGGATCTTCCGGAGCAGTACACGGGCCGTGGATTCGCTCTAATCTCTGCAGAAGTGACCGGGCCCGAATTCACGGAATGGCCATCACGCGGGCACAAACTGCTGTTCGGAGACTTACCACTGAAGCCACCGGGCAAGACAGTGGTGCCGCCGAAGGGGAAAGGGCCAAACCCCAAGAGCGGGCCATTGCTTGATATCGTATCGGCAAACCCCGAAGCAGATGCCGCGAAGCTACTGCCCCAGTTCCTCTCGACCGCATTTCGCCGGCCTGTCACCAAAGAACAGGCCGAACCTTACATCAAGCTGTTCTCGGATGAACTCAAGAATGGTGCGAACTTCCGTGAAGCGATGCTCGCGGCGGCAGCGGCGGGTTTGTGCAGCCCCGATTTCCTTTATCTTCGAGAGAAGCCAGGCTTGCTCGACGATCACGCGCTTGCCACGCGATTGTCGTATTTCCTCTGGCGAACCATGCCGGACGAAGAACTCGTGCAATTGGCCAATGCAGGCAAGCTCAAGCAACCGGCGATCCTTCGCCAACAAACAGAGCGATTACTCAATCACCGCAATGCCAGGCGGTTCACCACTGACTTCACCGATGCCTGGCTCGATCTCCGCAACATCGACTTCACCACGCCCGACCGACAACTTTACCCCGAATACGATGCGTTACTGCAAGATTCATTATTGCAGGAAACGCGCAGCTTCTTCGATGAAGTGCTGAAGCAGAATTTGCCAAGCCGAACCTTCTTGGCTTCGGACTTCTCGATGCTCAACGGGCGATTGGCTCAACACTATGGTGTGCCGGGTGTCGAGGGACTTGCCATACGTCGGGTGCCACTTCCGAAGGGGAGCGTGCGGGGCGGGTTGCTCACGCAAGGCAGCGTGTTGAAGGTTTCGGCCAACGGCACCAACACGTCGCCGGTGGTGCGAGGTGTCTACGTCCTCGAAAGGTTCATGGGAATCATCCCGCCGCCACCGCCTCCCGGTGTGCCTGCCGTGGAACCCGATATCCGCGGGGCGAAGACGCTCCGCGAACTGCTCGCCAAGCACCGGAGCGTCGAGACTTGCGCGGGTTGCCACAGACTCATCGACCCACCCGGTTTCGCTCTGGAGAGCTTCGATGTGATTGGCGGGTGGCGCGACAACTTCCGGGCCATACCTGTACAACCGAAAGGCCCGCCGCTCAAAGTGAACGGTGAAAACGTTCGTTATCGTAATGGCCCGCCCGTCGATGCCAGTGGGCAACTTACCGATGGCCGATCGTTCCAGAACTTCGATGAGTTCCGCAAAATCCTTCTGGCCGATCCGGATCGATTCGCCCGGTGTTTAATCGAGAAGTTAATCGCATTTGGTACCGGGCGTGAGGCAGGGCCGGCCGATCAAATCGAGATATCCAAGATAATCGCCTCGTCTGCCATGGGCGGGCACAAGTTTCGCGATCTGATTCACGCGATCATTCAGAGCGAGACATTCCGCACGAAGTAACCTTGCGACCAACGGAACACTGGAGACTCAGATGAAAAGTCTTTCTCGCCGGGCAATGCTGAAAGGTGCAGGTGTTGCGATTGGGCTTCCCCTGCTCGACGCGATGACACCCGCGTTCGCACGCAGTGCCAACAAGCCCGCTGCCCCACGACGATTCGTCGCCATGTGTGCCACACTTGGCTTTCATACACCTTTCCTACTTCCCACCCAATCAGGCCGCGATTTCGCCCTCACGCCTTATCTCGAAAAGCTCAAAGATCACCGCAACGATTTAACCGTGTTCAGTGGGCTTTCGCACCCCGAGCAGAGTGGCGCGAACGGGCATTCATCCGAAATGACATGGCTCACTGCAGCGCGACGACCGGGTTTGGCCGGGTTCAAGAACAGTGTCTCACTCGATCAATTCATCGCGGAGAAACTCGGGCCGCAAACCCGCTTCCCTTACCTCGCGCTAACGACAAGTTCCGAATCGCTTTCCTGGACTTCGAACGGCATTGCCATTCCGGGAGAGAGTTCGCCAGCCCGCTTGTTCCAACAACTCTTCGTGAACGGCACACCTGCAGAAGTTGCGGGCCAGGTCCGTGGGCTTAAACGCGGTCAAAGCATTCTCGATACGGTTGCGGGCGAATCGAAGAAACTCGATCGCCAACTCGGGGCAAAGGATCGCGAGAAGCTCGAAGAATACCTGACCGCCGTGCGTGGGCTTGAAACTCGACTGCTCGAATCCGAAGGGTGGGCAACCAAACCCAAGCCGCGCGTGGAAGCAAAGCCGCCAACCGATATTCAAAACCGGAATGATGCGATCGGCCGCGCTCGTTTGATGTACGAGATGATCACACTTGCTCTGCAAACGGATTCGACTCGCACGGTCACATTGCGTTTGGCCGGGATGAACGCGGTTCCAGTTATCGATGGAGTGAAGAACGACTGGCACAACCTTTCCCACCACGGGCAAGATGTAGAGAAGATCGAAGAATTGAAGCTGATCGAACAAGCAGAATTTCAGGCGTTCGCCGAATTCCTGGGCCGCCTGAAGGGCGTGAAGGAAGAAGGCGCGGCCCTGCTCGACCGCACGGCAGTTTTGTTCGGCTCAAACCTCGGCAACGCCAGCAGCCACGATTGGCGTAACTTGCCGATCGTCGTTGCGGGCGGCGGGTTCAAGCATGGCCAACACCTGGCATTCGATAAACAGAACAATACCCCGCTTAGCAATCTATTCGTCTCGATCGCCCAGCAGATGGGTCTTGAAGTGGACCGATTCGGGAGCAGCACCTCTGCGAGTGTCAAGGGCTTCGAACTCAAAGGCTGAACGACCATTCCAGGACAATGGAAGACGCAATGAAAACGATGGCACTCGCCGCATGTGTGGCACTTCTGGGTACTGTGGTTTCAGCCGCCGACACCGAACCTTCAGCAGCGGCATTGGAAAAACTTGGGGCGAAGGTCGTGCTCACCAAGGGCGTGATAACACAGGCCACTGTGAACGCCGAGACATTCACTCCCGACGATTTCCGCACTCTTGGCTCGTGCAAATCACTGAAGAACCTCACCATTACTGGCAAGACACTCAACGATGACACATTGCCACTACTCAAGGGCCTGACCGAACTCGAATATCTCAGCACCAATGCGACAGCCCTTTCAGATGAGGGATACCGGCACTTCACTGCGTTCAAGAATCTGAAATCGCTATCATTGTTCCACCCATCGTGGGCCAAGAACGATTTCACCGGCCGCGGATTGGCTCACCTCAAGGAACTGCCAAAGCTCGAACGTCTCACATTTGCCGGCAGCACCGCAGGCGATGAAGCGATGGAAGCGATCGGCCAGATCACGCAACTCAAAGAGTTCCGCACCTGGCACACAGCCCAGACTCAAGCGGGCAACGCTTACCTTGTGAATCTACCAAACCTTACCGCATTGATGATCGGGCAGCGGTTGCCTAAAAGCGGCAAGCCATCCCCGCCAAGCCTCGATGAAACGACCATCGCAACGCTTGCAAAGATCAAATCGCTGGAGCAACTCGAATTGTTCGAGATTCGCCTCAGTGCGAAAGGTCTGACTCCGCTCAAGGATCTGCCCAAGCTGAAGAGGCTTTCGATCCACACCGCCGATATTTCCGAAGGGGACGTAGAAGCCGTTCGCAAGCAATTGCCGAATGCGAAAATCGATTTCAAGCCATTAACCGCGGAAGACCGCGAGGCGACGCTCGTAAAGAAGCTCAAAATCTGATTGCAAGTGTGACAGCTCCCAAGCCTATTCTCCCGAGGTTGACATGGGGCCTACGAATCTCTCGCGCCGCTCGTTCGTCGTTAGCACTTCTGTTGCAATTGCTGCGGGCATGTCCACGGAACTGATCGCAGCGGACCCTGCACTTGAACATCAGGCGATGGGCACTCGCGTTGGCGAGGTAACGCCTACTTCGGCCATTGTGTGGGCACGGTTAACAACGCACCCAACGCGCAACAATGATGGGATCGCGTTCGAGCGAAAAGTTGATGCGAATAAGAAAACTGTGCCGCTCGAAACCACGGAAACGGTGGATAAGTTCCAAGGGGCTTGCCCCGGAATGGCGGGGCGATTACGCATTCGCTACAGCACCCACGAAGATCTCTCTGAAGCAGCCGAGACGACTTGGGCCGATGTTACCGAGGCCAGTGATTTCATCCACCAGTTCCCTCTCAAGAACCTCAAGCCCGCCACGCGCTATCACTATGTGAGCGAGGCGACCGGGGCGAACGGTAAGCCGACTTACGCACCATTTCGCGGTCAGTTCGAAACCGCACCCGCGGCCGAAACGCCAAGCGATCTGACGTTCTGTGTGATGACATGCCAGGGCTACCCAGACCGTGGCCACCCAGACGGCCATGCGATCTACCCGGCCATGTTGGCACTGAAGCCCAAGTTCGCATCGTTAACCGGCGATCTGGTGTACTACGACAACGACGCCCCGCAGGCGGTAACCGCACGACTCGCGCGTTACCACTGGGAGCGAATGTTCAGCCTGCCGCGGTTGGTCGAGTTCAATCGCAACGTCGCAACCTACTGGCTCAAGGACGATCACGATACACTCAGCAACGATACCTGGCCGGGCCGCAAGATTGGCGAGTTCACTTTTGAAGAAGGCCAGAAGATCTTTCGCCAGCAAGCACCACTCACTAACGGCCCGAGCTATCGCACTTTCCGCTGGGGCCGCGACCTACAAATCTGGTTCACCGATGGCCGAGATTACCGATCGCCCAACAAGATGCCGGATGGGCCAACCAAGACAATTTGGGGAGCGGAGCAGAAAGAGTGGTTCAAGAAGACCGTGAAAGAAAGCACCGCCGCATGGAAGATCCTCATCTCTCCCACGCCGCTCGTCGGGCCTGATCGCAAAATGAAAAACGATAACCACTCCAACGAGGGCTTCAAAACCGAGGGCGACGAGATCCGCACCTGGTTGAAGGAGAACGTGCCGAACAACTTCTTCGTGATCTGCGGCGACCGCCACTGGCAATATCACTCCGCACACCCCGAGACCGGGCTTAACGAGTTCTCAGTGGGGGCGGCGAGCAACGAACACGCGGGTGGCACACCAGGGCTAGACAAGGCGTACCACAAGTTCCACCTTGTGAAGGGTGGATTCCTTTCGGTCACGCTCAAGCCGGAAGGAGACCGCAGCACCATCAGCTTCGAACACCGCGATGTGAATGGGAAGGTTGTTTATTCGTGGAGTCCGAAGGTGTGAATTGCTTGCTGACTTGGCGTCTCCGCTCACGCGGAGCGCTTTAACATGACAGGGGCATCCGGGGCGTTCTCGGCAACATGCTTTAACAGTTTCTCCCAGTTATCATCGCTAAACGGTGTGGTGCGAGAGACGTTCTCCAAATCTGCCAGCAGTTCCGCCGACGATTGATACGGCCGCTCGGCTGCGACCGTATCGGCCATCGGCGATTCCGCATCGCACTCTAGCCGTCGAATGATTGCGATGCACCCTTCAGGAAACGGCTTTGGCTTCCCGACCTTTTTCTGTCGTGTAGCATATTGCGACCATCCGAACAAAACCTGCCCAAACGCACGCAGATCGGCCGCGGGTGACGGTTCAACCGAAGGTAGTTGATTAGCCAACCACGGCGGTTCACCAAAGCCGGTTACCACCAAGACGCCATCCGGCTTCAGCAAGAAGGAGTCGGACGTGATACGCCCGTGAACCAGTCCATTTCGGTGTGCGGTATCAATGGCCTGCCCCGCCATGGTTGCGAGGCGAACCCAACAACCGGGGCTAGCGGCCTGAGTAGGCCAATCGGCACTGAATAAGCCACTGAGCCAATCGAGCAACACTGCAGGGCGGCCAGCAATATCGAGCACTTCCACCACACCCGCCAGGTTCGGATGTTCCGCATCGCGTGCCGCAGCAAATCGCTGGCGGAATTCGTCCGGTCGCACCGCATCGTGCATCTCGGATTCTGAAAGGTGGCGAAGGAGATAGATCCCATCGTGTGTATCGGGCGTTCGGCTCGAAGCACGCAACGGATCGTACACCCTATAAACCGCTTCCCGAGGCGTGACACGTAAGCGATCGATCACGCGGAAGCGGCCGATCATGAGTGCATCGAGGTTTCCCGCCTCAATCAGTGCAAGTTGATAGAGTGTGACCACGCCGCTGGCTAATAGCACCTGTCGCAGGGTCTTCCGCTGTCGCCCGGCTTCGGCCCACAGCGCCGAAAGTGTTTCGGCATCTACCAGTGCATGCGAACGGAGGAGTTCGCCAAGCTGTCGATCACCCGGTTCCAGTTCATCCGTTACGACAGCAAAATTGTTTGGCAAAGAGTGGGTATCGTGCAGTTTAAGGACTGTGGGTTCGTCTGCAGCGAGCGCTCTGGCGGCATCGGCACCCGATCCTGCTAACTCGCGGAGCTTCTTACGATACCATTCCCGCATGTCCACAAGGTGCCGCTCAACTTCCGTGCGGCGTGCCGAAACAACATCACGCTCGCGACGAAGTTGTTCGGCTTGTTCGGCGAGTTGAATCGTGGTCGCGTCCACTTGTTTAGTCGCGGCTTCAACCTCGGCCTGGCGGGCATCGAGGTGTGACTCGCTGTTGGCGAGAGTTCGCTTCATCTCTGCGACCTGCCCTTGCCAGTCGATCAACTGCTGGCGGAACGCCGTTACCGCAAGTCGATGTTCGGCCTTGGCGCGGTTAAGCAAATCTTCTTGTTCGCGGAGTTTGTCGGCCTCTTGGCGGATGTGCCCGCGAATCGCATCGAGGTCTTCACGACTCAGTCGAGCGAAGTCGTGCAGTTCACTGAGATGACCGCGGAGCATGTCGCGTGCCGCCGTCAGGCGTTCGAGCGCGGCCGTGGCGTGTGATTCCAGTTCCGGAGCTTGTCGGCGAAGTTCCTCGATTTCGGCGACCGCCTGATCGCGGAATGCGGCGAGCGCATCGTGAGCTTGAGCATCGGTAACCGCGGCGGCGGCGCGATCGGCTTCCCACTTCGTTCGGAGTTCTGCGAGCAACTTCCGCTCTGCCGCAACGGCCGCACCCATGTCCTTGAGCCGCACCACTTGCCGACCAAGTGATTGCTCCTTGTCGGCGTAGTCGGCGGCGAATCGTTCCAATTCGCCCGCACGCTCTTCTGCACGACGGCGGAGTTCATTCACTTCGTCCAGGCCGGTGAGGCGTTCGGCCTCACTTTGCGCTCGCGCGAGTTCGAACGCGGCGCGATCGGCAGCAACCTGTCGGGCAACTTCATCCAGCGATTTGGCTCGCGAAGCAAGATCTTCCGCGCGACGGCGCAGTTGTTCCTGCAGGCTTCGCCCGGCTTCTTCCGCACTGGTGAGCGCGGCTTCTCGTTCTCGCACCGCAACGCGATCAGCTTCCAAACGAGCTTGTAAATCGAATGCTTGAGTCATGCGGCCCTTGAGCGTGCCGGCCTGCTCGGCGAATTCGGCGCTCCGCGCATCCAGTTCGGCCTCGCGCGTTTCGAGGCGTGTGGCCTCGGCGGTGAGGGCGTCTTTCTGCTGGCGAATTTCCTCTAGTGAAGTGGAGAGGAGTGAATCACGTTCTTCCAACCGATCTCGCTCTTGTGCGGTATCGGCCTGAACCGCTGCGAGTTCCGCCCGCAGCTCCTCCGCTTCTTGAATTCGCAATCGCAACTGCGCGAGTGATTCATCTTCTCGCATACGCGCTGTCGCAAGCTGTGCGGCCTCACGTTCGGATTCCTGTCGTGTGCGATCGAGCTTCGAACGGAGCACCGCGAGGACGGCTTGCTGCGCTTCGAGTTGGCCGGCACGCTCGGCAAGAATCGCGGATTGCGAATCGAGTTCGGCCCGTTGCCGGTCAAGCCGTTCCGCGTCGCCTCGAAGGCGTTCTTGCTCGGCGGCGGCGAGTTGAACCGTCTGCTCCCATTCCGCTGAATCGCGGCGCAGTTGCTCCAGGCGAACATCCACTTCCTGGCCGCGCTCCGCAACGAATCGCTCCTGTACCTCGACGGCCGCAGTGCGACGTTCCAACCGAACAAGATCATCCTGGAATTGCGTGCGATCTTGTTCCAATGCCGCACGATCTTCGTGGAACTGTTCCAACCGTCGTGCGTGTTCGTCTTCTCGATCGGAAAGTTCCTTCTCACGCGCTGCAATACGTTCTGCGTGAGCCGCTCGTGCGGCTTCGAATGTATCGCGAGCGCGTTCATGAATGTCACGATCTGCCGAGAAGAGATCTCGTTGTCGTGCGAGTTCCTGGAAGGCGGCCGCGAGCCGATCTTGTCGCTCGCGTAACTCTCGCAAGTTGGGTTCATACTGTGCGAGTTCCGCTTGGAGTTTCTCGCGTTCTCGGGCCGCATCTACTTGTGCGGCGGCTCGAATCGCGGTCGCCTCGCTCTCTGCACGGGCGAGTGTCTCGCGAGCAGAAGCCTGCAGACGTTCGAGTTCCGCGAACTGATCGCGGAGTCGGCTAACGGCCTCGGCTTCAGCCGAGCTAGTCCGATCCGCGAGATCCGCATCGAACGCCGCCTGCTTTTGGCGGAGTTCTTCTTCCAGAAGCGCGCGTCTTGTGTTGGCCTCATCTGCGAGGTGGGAACTGTGCCGTTCGACCTCGGCTTGCAGTTCCGCCCGGCGGCGATCGAGGTCGGCCTGTAACGCTTGGTTTTCGGCCTGGAAGCGAGCATGCGTCTCGCGTATTTCGTCCTGTTGAGCGATGAGTTCCGCGCGGCGTTCCTGATATTCTTTCTGGTGGCGCTGGCGGGCAACTTCGAGTTCAGTTCTTTCACGTTCGAGTTCTTGTTGACGAACATCAAGAACCTCGCCGCGTTTGCTCGCATCACCAAGCACCGCCTTGTGCCGCTCGTACTCTAATTCCATTTCCTGGCGACGGCGATACCACAGCACGCGGTCCGCTTCGAGTTCCTCAATCTGTTCATCCAACGATCGAGCACGCCGAATGAGTTCTAAATCGCGGCGGTGCCATTCTTCCTTTCTCGCCGTCTCTTCGGCATCGAGCCGAACGCGAACATCATCCGGATTGCGGAAGTGCTCTTCCGCTACGCGGTTTGTGGCGAATGCTCGCTCAGTTTGTGGTTGTGGGCTGGCAAAGGGAGCATGTGCTTCTTCAACCGGGATGAACTTGGGCGACACCAACTCGCTTTGAAGATGCTGAATCTGAACCAGTATCTCCACACCTGCGAGCGTGAGAATATCGCCGGGAGAAAGCATCACCGGACTATTGGTGGGTAATGCGTTTGCGTTGAGCAAAACCGGCAGAGCGGGCGTCAGGCGGCGAACGCGAACACCATCCACCTTTCGGCTAATTTGAGCAATAACGGGCGGAAGATTGGGCGCGGGAAGCCGGAGATCGCAACCACTGGTTCCGCCCAGAAGAAATTCATCGCCACCGACTTCGTAGGAGACCGTTCGCCCAGGCGGGGCACTCGCAGCAGAACCGCCCCGCTGCCCCACAGCCCGCACCTCAAGCCGGACCCGCGGGAGTTCGGGCCGGTCGGCGGCAGGAAGTGGAGGAAGCGAGCCAAGCATGGCGTTTTCCGCCCCGGGTTGATTCGCTCCGGGTGTGCGTCCGTGCGTGCGGAATTATTGTGTTTGGGGATTGGAACCGATTGGGCCGATGCAGGTCAAGCCGAACTGGAATAGCGATCAATTGGGCGCCAGGGCCATTCCTTGTTTGATATTGTGGGATTGAGTTGTGATGGGTAAATGGGGCACCTCGTTTCCGATGGTTTGCTAGGTCACCCATGCCGGCTTCGACTCTCTGCGAGGTCCTCGCCACTCTTCCCGATCCTCGCAGCCGACACGGTCGCATTCACCCGTTACCCGCTGTTATGGGATTGGTTGTTCTCGCCATGCTCCTGGGACGCAAGAGTCTC
>JBGSLF010000097.1:0-38141 GCA_041740855.1 Gemmata sp. | reverse complement strand
GGATCGAGAGTGCAGATTGAAGGGGCTGAAGCGAGGCTAACCTCGTCCCCAGAGGTGGGCAATTCCGGCTAACGTTCCACGAACGACCCACAAACACTACTTCCAACTACCACTACCGTTTCCTTCACACGCTCTCAGCTGGTTCCGCCCCAAGACGGGGGTCGTCGAGGATAATGTTCCTGCGCCGTAGGCTACTGACGAACTTTTGCGCTACCCGGAATTCAAGTTCCTCCTTCTCCCGCGGCATTTCCTCGACGACTGTGCGGACTGGGCCTTCCTTGGGAAAGACGATGTGGGCGGGGTTGCGTCGCGGCTTCAGCGGCTTGGGTCTGTTGCCCATGATGCACCGGTCGAGGAGGAAAGTGGTGGTCACATGCCCTGGTATCGAAGGTTGACACCCGACCGGGCCAACAGGTTCATCACGCCTCTTTGGGCCGAACTCGTGATTAGACGGAAACATTTCCGTCTAATTCGGGGATTGGTTCTGTCTAATCTGGGCCGCCGTTCTGTCTAATCCCGGTCACACCGGATTCCGACGAATCGAACCCACGACCGGAACTCATGTTTCGGTCGAGGGGCTATCCGCGCCCACGGAAAAGCTGGACTCGGCTCAGAAGAGGTCCCATCATCCCGAATCACGCGACCAAATTCGCTCCCCAAACCCGCCTGGACAGGCGTTCCGCTCGCCCCGGAATCTTCGGTTTCATTCGTAAGTCGGGCGGCTCTGAGAGCGGTTCTGCGTTCACCGCGTCACTTCTTCACACGTTTCAGTGTCAGGAGCACCAAGCCAGACTTCTCCGGGGCGGCTAACTCGGTAGGCCTTTCCTTTTCTAGCCGGCTGGTCAGGCAGAGCTTCAGCGTGTCGCCGTCCAGTTCGTAGATCCCCTTGGCGGTCTTCCCTTTGGCGCCGCCCTCCAGACGCGTGGTATCGAGCGCCTTCGGCTTCTTGCCTGGATCGACCGTAAACGTGCTCTCTACCGTCTTCTTCCCGTCTCCGTCGGGCGGGAAGATGCTCATCTTCTCCCCGGCGAACACTACCTTCATGCGCTCGAGTTGCTCCTTGGGGATGGGCTTACCCTCTGACACTCCCTCCGTCACCTGCCACGTGCCCTGGAGCTTGTACTCGTCCCGCTTGGCATCGTCTCCCCACACTGTCGGAGTGGACGCGAAGAAAGCCGCCAGCAACGAACAACGAAGGAACTTCGACATCGCATTTCTCCTTCAGCCACCTAACTCTGAATCGGCTTGCGTGTGCAGAACGCCTGCTCATAGCGCGGCGCGCAAACCAACAGGGTAACACCAACATTTCGCCGCGTCCGCCCGCCGGCCACATGGTCCAGTGACTCGTGATACCCCGCCGCCTTTCCCGCTCTCGATCAGGGTGACGCGAAACAGTGATGGAGCGGGTAACTCGTCGCCTGCTTCTCCACGCAGGCTCGTATCGATTCCGTCTCTGGCTGGTCGCAGTGACAAATTAACCGACGAACAGGTGGGCGTCAAATCGTAAGCGCGGTAATCATTCGCGCATTCGCAATTTGATCGCGATTCCGATTTGACACACTGCACATCGTGGCGCATAAGGTATACATGTGAACAAGTCGCTTCTCGGTGAGCCGTGCCAGTCATAGCACGGGTGCTTCTCTTCAGTGATTGTGAAAGAACCCGCGTCATGACTGACGCGGCTCACAAGAATGCATTTCTCGTTTCTCGCTCTCTCGCTCCCGCTTCTTCTTCCAACCCCGGTGATCCCATGCTCACTCTTACTCCCGAGTTGGAGAGCGTTTTAACGCGCGCCGCCGAAGAGCGAGCGAACGGATCGGGCTGGAAAGAAGCCGGCAAACATCTCGGTTACAGCGGTGACGAACTCAAAGAACTCTGCCACGACGCGGGTCAGTTGTACGACACCATCTACACCCGTGCTCGCCGCCATGTGATGCGCGAAAGCGAAGCCGAATCGGTACTCATATTGCGCAAAAACCTGCGCGCCGAAAACGCAGCCGAAGCACGCCGCGCCGCGGAGAGTCTCGCCCGCATCAACATGACGTACATTCGTCATCGCCGTAAACGGATCAAGATTATCCCCGATCCGCGCGTGCAAGGCATGACCGATCAACAGATCGCGGATGTCCGCGCGACGCCGTACCTGAGCGACGAACAGTTCCTGGCGTTGCACCAGTCACTGCGCGATTTGCCGGTGCTCAATCCGCACACGCAACAGCTTCTGGCACCCGGCGTTTCAACTGAGTCGAAACCGTTGATGTACTGGGAAAAGCCCGGCTACGTGCCCGGACCAAACGGTCCGCGTGGCGGTCGCATCGGTGAGGGGCAATACTTGAAAAAGAACTGGCAAGCGATCCTCGAAGCAGAAGGCTATGCGCAGCACTTCGCCAACAATTGCGCCAGCAATGACGATGGGAATGAGAACCCGCGCACTGATTGGCATGATAACGATGAGGACAACGATATGAATAACGATGATGATCCAGGCGGCAATCCGGTTCCGCGCTATCCGCACCCGCCCACGAACCCCGCAGGCGGCGGCGCGACACTGGAACCGGAACGCAGCGAGCATGCGTCGCCCGCTGCGAACACCACAACTCCATCCGCAACCCAACCGGCATCACTTGCCGGCGTCGGGGAGTTCCAGAACGTACGCGGTGCCATCGGCGTTGCCGGTGACAATCCCGGTGCCGTCGGGTGTGAAGGCGAGCGAGTTAACCGTGACAGGGAGATTCCAGGTGCGAATCGCCTTGGGCGCTTTGACCGCGCCAGCGGCCAGGGACCAGGCTTTCACTTCGCGGTCGTTGCTCACGGTAACGAAGCTGCTGCCGTTGGGGCAAACCAACAGCATCCGCAAGCCGTTCTTGTGAGCGGTGACCGAGCCGAGTACTTCACGCTTGGCCACATCCGCGATCTTGATAACGCCTTGATCGTCGGCCACAACGATGGTCTTTCGATCCGCAGTGATGCCGAGATCCTGAATCGCGTTGGGGAAGAAGGGCCAGTTGTCGCCAACCAACTCCTTCTTCTGCATATCCCAGAATCGCACGCCGCCAGTGTCGTCGCCGGAAACGGCCCAGGCGAGATCGGCGGAAAACGTCGCGGAACGAACGTTACGCCCTTTATCCGAGATGCTGCTGAGCAGGTTCCCCTTGGCATCGTAGAGTTCGTAAGTGTTATTCTTGACCGTATCGCCGACTGCGGGGCGACTGGCCCATGCGGCCACCTTCGATCCATCGACAGCAGCGACGAGGTTGTAGACTTCGCCAGTGTTAACAGTCTGTGTGAGTCGCGGGGGCTGGATGTTCCAGTAGTGGAGTCGGCCCACCTGACCGACCGGCACACGCCCGCCCATGACCAGATTTTCCTTGCCCAGGAAGGTGATGGCGTAAGGAGTGTCGGCGTTCCCCACAAGGGTGGCAATTTCCTTACCGGTTGCGATGTCCCACACTTTGATGTTCTGATCGGTGCCCGCAGTGGCCACGAGTGTTCCATCGCGACTGACGGTAACGGCGTTCACGCCCTGAGCATGCCCGCCACTACTGGAGATTTCGAGCGGGGGGAGTTCGAACAATCGCAGCACGCGATCCTTCTCAACGCCGACCGAAGCGAGCAAGCGGCCATCGGGACTGAAGGCCACGGAAGTGACCCAATCGGTATGGCCCTGCAGGCCACGCACTTCGCTCTTGGTTTGCACGTCCCACACACGCACGATGCCGTCCGCACCGACAGCCGCAACGTATCGCCCATCGGGAGCGAATGCGACGCCCGTGAGCGGAGAGAAACCGGCACCGGGCTTGGACTGACCATCGAAGCGAACAAGCTGCGAGAGGCTGTTGTTCTCGCCCACGGCCCACACACGCAACGCGCCATCGCCACCAACGCTGGCCAGCCGGTTGCCATCTGGGCTATAAGCGAGACTGGCAACGCCAGCAACGTGCGCCGACTGCGTGGCCGCTTCAGTGGGCGACTTGCCAGAGATATCAAGCACCACGAGCGAACCATCCGCAAGCCCGACCGCAACGCTCTTACTGCCCTTGCGAACCGCGACCGCACACACAGCCGATCGGCCCGCCCACGACCACAATTCCTTACCGGCATCGGGATCGAAGCCGCGTGTGGTTTTGTCGGCGGAACCCGACACCACGAGTTTGCCGTCGTCGGAGGTCGCAACCGAAAGTACAGCGGATTCGTGGCCCGGCAGTTCCTTGATGGCTTTCTGTTTCGCGACATCCCAGATCACCAGCACTTGATCACCACCGGCCGCAACCAGCCGATTCGAATCGGCAAGGAAAGCAAGAGACGTGATCGGCGATTTCGCACCAGTCAGAGTGGCTTCGAGCTTGCCGGTTTCGGGATCGTAGACGCGGATCGATTTATCGGCTCCGGCCGCAGCGACGCGTTTGCCATCCGGGCTGAAAGCAACTGCCCACAGCGAATCCTTGGCTTCGGAGAGCGCCCGGTGTTCGTCCTCGGGGCCGAGATCCCAGATGCGGATTGCGCCATCTTCGGAAGCCGATGCGATTTGCCGGCCATCGGTTCGTGCGGCAACAGCAGTGACTCTGGCCAAGTGGCCTTGCAGCAAACGAAGCTGCTTACCGGTTGCCGCTTCCCAAACGCGAACGGTCTTGTCTTCACCACCAGTAATGAGAGCGGAACCATCTGGCACCACGGCAAGGCCGGTAACGCCACCGTTATGGCCCAGGAATTCGCGGAGCATGGTGCTGGTGTTCGGAGCGACGCCGCCACCGGGTTTCGGGCCAGCGGTAAGCCGCGCTTTTCCATCGCGACCGCACGAATAAATGCCACCATTATCCGGCGAGAATGCCACACTCATCACTTCGCCATTGCCAACGACCTGTGCGGTCATGGCCAGCGGATTCGGGGCACCCGGCACATACACCGCAGCGAAGGTGTTACTATCTCCGACTGCGATCATCTTCCCATCTGGGCTGTAGGCGACTGTCTCGATGCGGGCATTGCGTGTCGGGCTGGTGTAGGTCGCCTTGCCGGTTTCCGTCTCGATCACGCGAAGGATGCCATCGTCCGCACCCACCGCCAGCGACTTCCCATCGGGGCTGAACGCGATCGCTTTCACCGGCTTATCGGTCTTCCCAAGATTGAGTAGCGTCTTCAACTGCTTACCAGTCTCTGCATCCCAGAGATGAATCTGATTGCCGCAGGCGGAGGCGATCTGTTTGGGATCTTTCGGATGGAAGACCACATCCGCGACTCCAAGCACGTTTGTGCCGCCCACCGTGCCACCCTGCGTTGGGTCGTTCGGTTGATCGATGTGGGCACGATAGGCGACGATTTCGCGACCGTTGCCGAGATCCCACACCCGCACCGTGCCATCTTTGGACGACGAAGCCAGTCGCGTGCCATCCGGACTAAACGCCAGGGCGTTCACGCGATCCGAGTGCCGCATACGTGCTTCACCCAGAACACGTGCCACATGATCGGGTAGCCCCGCCGGCAGATAAGGGAGTTGCCAGCGGGCATCGCGAAAATGGCGAGCCGCCGCTTTCGGGTTCCCTGATTTGAGTGATGCTTCCGCTCGCTTTGCGAAGTCGTCGGCCCGAGTGAAGTTCTCGACGGGGAACTTGGCTTTCAGCGCTTGCTGGCGCTCCGCCTGGAATCTGGTGCGAAGCGATTTCACATCCGGTTCGCTTTGTGGTTCAGGCTGCGCCTGTCCCAAGGATACCACGGCCCCAATAAAAACAACCGGAAGCATGATACGTGCAATTAATCGCATAACGAACCTCGGTGCGAGGCACAACTTGGCGTTACTTCTGAGTATACGGAGACGAATCAGGAGAAGGGAAGTTAACAGTCGCCTTGGCCAGACGGAGGGCTTGCAGCGGAACAGCATGAATCACGTTCGTCGCGACGACACGGATGAGTTTGACGGCTTTTGCCCGTGTCGTCGCATAGCGATGAACGTCGATCACTTCACATCGATCACGAGGTTTTGCCCGGAACCATCGACGGACACTTCATTCTCCGCGCTCGGTTTCTTGTACGCTTCCGGGATCTTCTTGTACGACTCCGCACCTTTGTTGGCATCACTATCGAAAAACACAATGTACTTGCCAGGTACGAGTTTGACGGTGAAGCTGCCATTAGATCCCAGCTTGCTTCCGCCAGGGAATGTGTTTTGCTGCGGTTGGAAGGTGACTGTGAGATCCTTGGGCGACTCACCCCCCGGAATCTTGACAATACCTTTGATCTCGACCGGCTCATCTCGCATTACGACGGGTTGCTTGCCACAACCGGTCGCCACGAACAAGGCGATCATCAGGCCGAGAATCGAGTAGCGCATGGGGTTCTCCCGCTTTTTGTTTGGATTGTTGATTGCCTAACGAGAAGAGCGGGTCGGAGATCATTCTCCGACCCGCTCGGTTTAAACTTACGGTGTCGGCCACGGATCAGTCGAGATTCACGGCCTGGCCATCGGTGGCACCCGAAGCGTACTTCAGGATTCGGTAGTTAATCCCGTCTCGCAGGAAGCGAACGCTGCCGTCGCCCATCACCACGTTGATGCCGCCCGAGTGGAAGCCGAATGGTTCGTCGTTCGGGCCACAGTTGTTGATCGTCCAGGGGCACTCGGCTGGGCCGCCGATCGGTCGTGCGTAATTGTTAAACTGGGCCACGCGGCTACCCGTGGAGTTGCTTGGGCCAGAGAAGCCGTTCGCAACGGCGTCTGGGTCGGCCCAAGCATACACACGACGAGCACCCGTGATAACGGTACCCGAGCCACTCAACCCATCGATGGGGATCGCATTCGTGCCTGCTGCGGTGGTTGGCGAAGGACGCGAAGACGACGATCCGAACTGGCCCACGCTGGGGTGCGATCGGCTCACGTCTTCCACACACAGGAAGGTGTTGGAAGAGCCATCGATCACGCCAGAAATCTTACGGCCTTCACAGGTCAGCATGCCCGAATGCTTTCCGCCAACTGGGTTGGTGTTGTTTCGCACGCCTGTGGTGTCGTCCACATCCGTCTGGGTGATGAACATGTAATCCCAGCCGCCCAGGTCGGTAACCGGGTCGCGAGCGCTATCGTCGATGGGCGAACCGGGGCAGGTGTAAATCTTGATCTTGGTGCGAGCGGCCGTTTGGCCACCGGGCCACCGGTTATCATCGTACGCGTATCCGATCGACTTCGGGTGCATGCTGGCGTAACCCGTGTTGGCCAGTGTCTCGGTTGTGTTGAACAGGATGAAGACCTGATTCTGTTCAATGTACGGGAGAATCCAGGTTGCGGTGGAGTGCACGCGGTAGGTCGTGCTGCCCGAACCGGTCGAATCGCACTGACCGATCGAGGGGAGGTGGCTGTTCGCGGACTCAAACGTGTGACAGGCCAGGCCGATTTGCTTCAGGTGGTTCTGGCAGGTCATACGGGTCGCGGCTTCACGCACCTTTTGGACTGCAGGCAGAAGCAGGCCAATCAGGATTGCGATGATGGCGATCACCACCAGCAGTTCGATCAGGGTAAAGCCGTTGCGCTTTCTTCCCATCATCATACGGTCGATCATCAAGTGTGCTCCACATGGAGAGATGTTGGGGTTCTGCGCGCCGACCCGGCGTTGGAAAGAGTCGATCAGTTCCCCGAAGCAGGAATGTTATTTAACGCTCTCATACTCTACGGAGGTGATTCTAAATTCAGATGAAGGAACGATCAAAAATCGAAGTGAAATCGAAGTAGAAATAATGAAGGCGGAAGCACAGTATTTCACTGGCTTCGACGGACAGGCGTTATAGTTTTAAATGCCGTAGTATTTCCTGGCATCTCTGCTTTTATATATGCGCTACAACCCAATTTCTTTGCAAATGGAAATCGCGAATTTTTGGGTATCACCTCTATCCGATCGTTCACTTCAGCAATTCGCTCACTCGCTTCTTCAACCGGGCGAGGTTGGCGTCAAAGTCCGCTTTCGCTTCTGCATCGGAAAGCCGTTCGTCGGGCAATCCCGCGTAGATGCCACGGATCACACCGTCGCGGTCTATCACCATGAGACGTGTGCTGTGGGCGAACTCGTCTCCCGGTTTCACATCTGGCCCCTCGTTGCGGCCGATCGCCTGCTTGAATTGTTCGCGAAGCAATTTGTGAATGGTTTCTTCTTCACCGGTCAGGAAGAGCCAGCGTTTGGGATCGGCTTTGCGGGCGTCGGCGTATTCACGCAGCGATGCCAGATCATCACGCTTCGGGTCCACGGTGAACGTGACCAGCTTCAGCTTATCTGCGGGCACATCCTTCAATTCGGATTGCAGCCTTGCAACGGTGGAACTGACTGCGGGGCACGGTCCGGTGCAGCGGGTGAAGACGAACGAGGCGATCCACACTTTGCCACGCAGGCTCTCATCGGTGATGGTGTCGCCGTTGCGTTCCGTGAGCGAGAACGTGCCGACTTTCCAGCCCGGATCGAGATCGACCGTATTGGTATGGGTGCCCGTACCCGGATGAGCGGGCAAGCCACAGCCCAGTGCGAATAACGAACACATGGCGAAGGAGCGCAAACGCATCGTAATTACCAGCCGAAGAAAGAATCGATGAGCAACAACCCAAACACGCCGGGCAGGTACAGGATCGAAGCACGCAGCACGCGGCGGGCTTGCCGATCCGTTCGCACGCGGGCGAAGATGAGCGTCTGCCGCAAGAACATGATTCCGAGGAGTGTGGCCCCAATCGCCGAGAGCCAGCCGCCAACGGTGAGCGTGAGCCACCCCACTGGAATCAGAGCGGCGGCGGTCAGCACCATTGCCAACGCGGTGCGAGAACCGGTGGGATCGGTGCAGGGGAGCATGCGATAGCCGGCGCGAGCGTAATCTTCGCGGTACATCCAGGCGATCGCAAAGAAGTGCGGCAGTTGCCAGACGAACAGGATCAGGAACAGCACCAGCGCGCCGCCGGGGCTATCCGTTCCGCGCGCGGCACACCAGCCGATGACAGGCGGTAGTGCTCCCGGCACAGCTCCAACCACGGTGTTCCACGCGGTAACGGTTTTTAGTGGCGTGTAAACAAGAACGTAGGCCACGAGTGTGATGGCTGCGGCGAGCGTGGCAGCGGGTGGAACGGTCGCCATCAGATGCGCCAGCCCCGCACCGCTCAACACCGCGCCGAACACCGCAGCTTGCTCCAACGACAGGCGACCCGCAGGAAGTGGGCGGTTCGCGGTTCGCCGCATGCGGGCGTCCGATCGCCGTTCCATCAACTGGTTCAACGCGCTACCGCCAGCGGCCACAAGACCCGCCCCGAGAAGCGTGTTTAACAGCAACCGCGTGGTGGCTTCTGGCCCTGCACCCAGCCAGAAACCTGCCGCAACGGTAAACAACGCCATCACGGCGATGCGTGGCTTGGTGAGTTCAAGATAGTCGGATACTCGCGATGGTGCGGCAGCGTGTGCGACCTGCGCCGGGGCCGCGTGAACCGCGACCGGATCGAGAACGTTGGCCTCGGCGAGCGTTACCTTCATCACGTCGCGTCTCCCGATGAATGGTAAGAGTGTGAGAGTGCGAGTTTGTTCGCATTCGATGGAAACGCCAGCAAGTCGGCTTCATCCTTCTCTTCGCTTCCGCCGTCTTGAACGGAGCCATGCTGTTTCTGTGCCAGTCGCACGGCCAGGCCCAAACTGGTTGCCAGGAGCATGCTGCCGATCAGTGCGTGAAGCGTGCGGATGGCGGCGTTTTCCTTGGTGATGGGCACCAGTTCTGGCAGAGTGTACGCCCCGAACTTCTCCATCCAGGCTTCAACGCCGAGGTACAGTTGCACGATGAGCAAGCCGCAAAGCAGATAACCTGCCGATCGCACACGCAGGCGGGCGGCCGGGTCGGCGAACACCGCGCGCAGCACCCATACCGCGGCCGCGGTGGCCAGGAACGCTGTTAAGAAGTGAAGTCGTTGCGTGAGTGGATTCGGGTCGTGGCGAATCATCGCGCCCCAAATCACTTGAATGAACAGCAACCCCACGAGTGCCACCGACCACATCCGGATCGAACTGTTTGCACGCACGGAAACCGGCGAACGTGCGGTCAGCACCGCAAGCGATACCAACAGGCCGAACACGACCTGTGCGAACACGCCATGAACCGCCGCCAGATCGGTGCCCACCAGTTCGTTCAGCTTCACGCGAAAGCCGCCGAGCAATCCTTGAATCATGACGCCGACAAGTGCCAGTACGCCGAGAATGCGTAAGCCCGCACCACGCGAACCGCTGAACAATCCGGCGCACGCCAAGCCGAGAACGAGAGCCAAACCCGCCCCCGCCACGGCTAAACCATTGGGTGGCAAGGTAACATCCGCTGCGGGCGTGTCGCGTTGCGCGATCATGCCACGATGGAACTCGCCGTAACCGCCGATGAGCAGGGCTAAGCCCACGACGCCCGCCCATCGCGCGGCCGCCGATGGCCCACACAGCCACAGACCGAGCGCCAGCACGATTGCCATCATGCCAACGGCAAACCCAATGATTCTGTGCGAATGTTCGATCAGATAGCCCAAATCGAACTTGTAGTTTGAGAACAAGTACCACGGTTCGGTTGGCCAAACGGGGTCGGCCATTCCCGCGCGGAAACTCGTCACCATCTGGCCCACGAGGAGCATCAGGAACGTGGCGAGCACGCACGCGATGGCCCAGATATGAAGCCAGCGTGGCACAGAGCGCGAATTAGGAGTGGTGTCTGTCATGGGTGCGAATGTCAAGGCGGCGTTCTTTAAGCTACGGATTCGGGTACATAATGGCTCGAATGTCGTCGGGCAACTCGCGGGGGTAGGGGAGCGATTGCACGAAGCGAACGAGATCCCACACCTGCCGGTCTGTGAAGTCCGGGTGTGCGGGCATTCCGACAGCGGGTATGCCGCCGCGAATGCGGGCGAAGATGCTTTCGGGCTGCTTGCCACCTTTGAAGATGTTTTTCTCGGTCAGGTTAGCTGCTTTCGCCACCGTGCCCCATACGTCGAACCGCAGCACCGGCTTGCGGCCGAACTCGGTGTGACAGGCGATGCACGCATTGTCGGCTTTGGCTGTGAACAGCGCATAACCACGGCGAACCGCGTCTGCATGCGTTGGGCTGCTGGGGCTGCCATCGTCCGCACCGGGTGCAACGCCTCGCGGTGCCGGGGCGTTCTCGGCTTGCTCCCATTCCGCGAGAATTGCACGCAACCGATTCGTGGCGAACGCAACAAGATCTGCGGGCGGTTCTGCACTGAGCAACGCCGCAAGCGTGTCGAACTCCACTTGCCCACGAATGGCGAGGTACGCCACATGCCGGGCGAGCAACTCCCGTTCGGCTTCGGGAAGTTTCTCGAACGCGGGCATCGCGGTTCCCTTCAAGCCCTCATTCAGTGTGCGTACCAAGTCGCGATGCCTTGGCTTTCCGCTATCGGTCGTGGTGAACTTGAACATCCCACGACGGAAGTCACGCGGATACGGCACTACCCACAACCCCGCAGGGCCGCGGCCATCGCCGGTTAGATTGTGGCATTGCAGGCAGTGGCGGCGGAACAACTTCCCGCCCTCGACCAGCGATTCGTTGGTGAGCTTGAGTCTCGCCGCGCTGGCGCTCGCTTCGGTATCTTGACCAATTGTGGGAGCCGCAGGGGTGCCAAAGGCCTCACGCAGGAACTGATCCAAACGAGTGCGGAGATCGATGGACAGGGTTATGGGATCAGTGGTCTTGCCACCGAGCGAATCCAGGCGGGCCAATTCTTCAACTAACTGACCCGGTTCGTTAAGCGTCGCAGGAACCGCTTCCGGCAACTTCAGCACGAGTCGGTCGGTTCGCGATGGAAAAGAAAGTGTCGAAGGGTATTCCGTGTGGCTTCCGCACCCGGAGTTCAGGAAGGTGGTGAGAACAAGAGCAGCGGTCATCGCCGTGAATCGTTCGCCGTTATCCTTCCTGCTGCTCCTCATCCGTTGCGACTCCATCAACAGTCAGCCAGTGGTCGGTGATCAACCGACCAACCGCAGGCATCAGCCAGACACAACCATGTGGCGTGTCATGTAGTCCGACATAAACAGCACGAAGAGGATGAACAGCCAAAAGACGGACGCCAAGGCGGTGAGTGTCACAACGCGGTCGCTGTGGCGAAGGTGCATGAAGTAGCAGCCAACAATGGTGGCTTGAATGCTGGAGATGGCGAGCTGCGCGAAGAGTGTGTAGCGACCCAGCGAACCGGACATGGAGATCAACACTGTGGCTGCCAGCAGTGCCAGAATGATGACATACACGGTAATCAGAGTGGACGGCGAATCGACTTCGCCCAAATCGCTATGGCTATTGTGAGCGGTCGAATGGTGCGAGTGAGCCATGATATCCTCAACTTCCAGATCAACTAATCGATCGCTCGTGCGGATATGGTCCACCCGCCAGAATGGATGGACCCAAGACAACATCAGCGGTGCTATTAGTGGTGGCTCAGGTGCGCCCCGGCCAGGTAAAGTAGCGGCATCAGGAACAGCCAGATCACATCCACAAGGTGCCAATAAAGGCTTACCACTTCGACTGTGGAATAATTCTCCGGCGGAATCCGGTTAGCATACGTCTGCTGCACAAGCCAGAGAATGCAACCCAGGCCAATGATAATGTGGACGCCGTGAATCCCGGTCATGATGAAGTAAAAGACCAGGAACAGGCGAACCTTGCCGGTATCCAGATCCTGTGCTTCGGCCGTGGATCGAATCTCGCCACCGAACGAACCTGCTCCTGGCAGAATTCCTTCGTGGAAATCGTGGGCATACTCGAAGCCCTTGATCACCATGAACGATGCGCCAAGTGCGAACGTGAGCAACAGGTTTCGGTATAACCCGGATCGGTCGCCGAGTTTGGCCGAGCGAATCGCCAGCGTCATGGTGAGGCTACTGGTGATCAGTAGCACCGTGTTGATGAGCGCCAGCTTGATGTTCATGAACGAACTAGCGAACTCGAACTCCACGGGATACCACATCCGGTAAATCGAGTACGCGGCGAAGAGGCCACCGAAGAAAAGCACTTCGGTGACCAGGAACATCCACATCCCCAGCCGCTCCGAAGAGTGCTGCTGGTGGAGATCCTCGAAGTGGTGCTTCAACACCGGCGAATGGGTGCTAGCCGACAACTTCGGTCTCCTTATTCATGGGGCCAGGCGGCGCGGATTGGCCATCGGTCGAAGCGGGGCTGCTCGGCCCACCGCTTGGCCCTTCGGGCAAACCACGACCCATCTGATCGATACCAATGGCGTACTCGTAAGGCCCACACACAACCACGGGCATCTTCGATTCATCAAAGTTGAATACGGGCGGCGGGCTGGGGCTGGCCCATTCCAAACCGGTCGCACTCCACGGATTCCCCGTGGCTTTCTGACCAAAGAACAACGAAAGCGTTAAGTAGCACACCGGCAACAGATAGCCCAGGCCCAGGATGCTCGCCCCGGCCGTGGACATCACGTTGTATACCTGGAATTCCTGCGGGTAGTTCGGGTATCGCCGCGGCATGCCGTGGTAGCCGAGGATAAACTGCGGCACGAACGTCAGGAAGAAGCCCGTGATGATGATGGCAGCGGCCACGCGGCTCCACCAGTCGGAATACATGCGGCCGGTCATCTTTGGCCACCAGAAGTGCAGGGCCGCGAAGTAGCCCAACACCATCCCGCCGACCATCACAAAGTGGAAGTGTGCGACCACGAAGTAAGTGTCGTGCAGGTGAATATCCGTTCCGAGCGTGGCCAGGAACAGACCCGTTAGCCCGCCAATGGTGAATAGAACCACGAACCCAAGCGCGAACAACATCGGGGCTTGGAACGTGATCGAGCCTTTGTATAGCGTACCGGTCCAGTTGAAGACCTTGATGGCCGACGGCACCGCCACCAACATACTGAGGAAGCTAAAGAGCAATGCCGAGTAGAAGCTGATACCCGCCACGAACATATGGTGGGCCCAGAGCAAGAACCCGACAACCGCGATGCCCATGCTGGACCACGCGACCGCTTGATAGCCGAAGATATTCTTGCGACTAAAGCACGTGAGCACTTCGCTGACCACGCCCATACCGGGCAGAATCATGATGTACACAGCCGGGTGCGAATAGAACCAGAACAGGTGCTGGAACAACACCGGATCGCCACCAATGAGCGGATCGAAGATCCCGATCCCTGCGACCCGCTCCACGGTGAGCAGTGTCAGCGTGATGGCGACAACGGGCGTGCCAAGAAGCTGAATCAGGCTTGTGGCGTACATCGACCAGATAAACAGGGGCAAGCGGCCCCACGTCATGCCGGGGGCACGCATCTTGTGGATCGTGACCATGATGTTCAGGCCGGTCATGATCGAGCTAAAGCCGGATATGAACACGCCGAACACGCCGGGCACGACATTCGATTGCGAAGATCGAGTGCTATACGGCGGGTAAAGCGTCCAGCCGGTGTCGATGCCTCCTACGAGGATCGCCCACACGCCGAACGCAGCCCCGATGATGAACACATACCAACTTGCCAGATTCAGTTTCGGGAACGCGAGGTCCTTCGCCCCGATCATCATCGGAACCAGGAAGTTCCCGAATACAGCCGGAACAGCCGGGATCAGGAAGAAGAACAACATCAAAACGCCGTGCGCGGTGAACGCTCGGTTGTAAGTATCTTCGTTAACGATGGCCCCATCGGGCGCGAGCAGGTTGAGCCGGACGATACCGGCAGCGATGCCGCCCACCACGAAGAAGATCGTAATTGACACCAGATAGAGGATGCCGATTCGCTTGTGGTCGGTCGTCAACAGCCAGGACCAAATGCCATAGCCATTGTTGAGATAGTTCGGTTCCGCTGGAGCCGGTTCAGGCGGTGGCGGTGTCGGGGTGAATGTACCCCTCGCAACTGTGGTACTCATTCCTTCTTCTCCGATCGCACGGTCGGCGCGCCCACCGGTTTCGGGAGGTTATCCGTCGACTTGGGTGTGGTGCCCGGCCGGAGGCTGCGAATATAGGCCGTCAGGGCATCGAGATCGCTCTCGCTTACCTGTCCTTCGTAAGAGGGCATCACCGGTTCCCAGCCCTGCACCATTTTCGCGCGGGGCTTGAGAATCGATTCGATGATGTATTGCTTGTCCGCAATTTCCGCCCCGCCACCCTTTAGGGGCACGCGAGACATATATAGCCCTTCCAGCACCGGGGCGGCTCCTTCCACATTGGCACTGTGGCACTTAATGCACTGCAGTTTGAGAAAGAGCTGTCGGCCTTCGAATGCCAGTGAACCATCCACAGGGTTCTCAGTTCCCTGCTGGCTGCCATCGCCGCCGAGCCAATCATCGAATTCTTGTTCGCCGATGACGGCAATCTTCCCAACCATGAGGGAATGCCAGGTTCCGCAATACTGATCGCAGAAGATGTGGAATTCGCCAAGTTTGGTTGGGTGATACCAGGCGGTGGTGTAGCGGCCGGGAAGTACGTCCATCTTGCTGCGGAAGGCGGGCACGCCGAAGTCGTGAATCACATCTTCGGAGGTCATGGTCACACGAACCGGACGATTAATGGGAATCACCATTCGCCCAATTGAATTGCGTTCCACTTCGGTCATGTTTCGCGGGTTGCCACCGATGATCACTCGCTGTCCATTGGGGTATTGTGCCTTCCACATCCATTGCTTGCCGATAACGAAGATCTCCATCGCATCGGCAGGCGGTTGCACTGCTTTTGAATAAACGATGGCTCCCCAACCGAAGAACGAGAAGAAGATGATAGCGGGGAGGATCGTCCACGCGATTTCGAGCCGATGCGAGCCAAGGATGCGCGGCGTGGAACCGCTTGTCGCACCGCGGCGATACGCAATGCAGAAATAAGCCAGCGCCCCGTATACCAGCAAGCCACCAACGGTGGTGACGGCGACCATGTACCAGAACAACTCTTCGAAACCGTTTGCGAGCGTGGAAGCCGCAACGGGGATCAGAGGCGGTAGCGAGTTCATTCAGTCCCCTCCAGCTTTCCGTTCGATGCCATCGTGTCCATGTCTGGTGGCACAAGAGCCGTTTCGGTTGCGGTCTTCCTGCGATCACGGCGAAACGCGATGGTGAGTCCAGTTCCTACTGCCAGCAGTGTGATGATCCCACCCGCTTGCACCACTCGCATGACGTTAAGTGAAAAGCCCTGGCTCAGATGATCGAAGCGATAGCACACGAGCATCAGTTGATCGGCCAGCGAACCAATCTTGCCACCCGATGCCTCCACGAGCGAGAGCTTCAAGGTGTTCCAGGTTGGCGGGGCAATCCGCTTCCCTTCGGGGTCGCGTGGGATGTTGGGGTCGGTGGGATCATCGACGTCGTCGTAGCCAATCCCCAGGAAGTAACGGGACACTTTCCCTTCGGGCGTCAGGATGATGATGCCGCTTGGGTGGTTGTATTCTTTGAAGGCTTTGTCGAATTCGTAGCGATAGCCCACGGAATCAAGCAGTGCTCCCACAGCTTCTTTCTTGCCGGTCAGGAAACGCCAGCCTTGTTCTGCACCGAGGCGACCGTATGCCTGCAGATACGCAGTCTTCTTCGCCGTACCGAGATCGGCATGTTCCTTCGGATCCATGCTCACGGTGATGATGTTGAACGGCCCACCCACCGAGAAGTCGTTGGGCATCGCGCTCAAACCATCGACCAAACCGTTGAGCACGCGTGTGCATAACATGGGGCAGCGGAAATACACCGGGACCAGGATGGTCACTTTCCCCTGCATCGCTTCGCGAAGCGTGATCGGCCGTTCCGATTCATCGCGGAAGACCAGATCGAGCGGAACCTGTGCCCCAAGCTTTTGATCGATGCCAACCACAGGGTTTCCCTGTGGTATGACGGGGGCAGCTTCCACCAGACCGCTTTGGTTCGCGGCCAACGCCTGCATGGGAGTGGTTGCAATAACGCTTAACGCCAGCACTGCCACAATCGCGATGCGAGTCTTCACTTCTTGTCCTCCGGTTTTGGCGGAGGTTGAGGTTGGTCCTTCTTCCCATCCACCTTTTTTGGCTCTTCAGGCTTTTTGGGCGGAGGAATCTCGTCTTTCTTCTTCGGGGCTGCTTGAGCGGGTGCAATGGGCATCACCACGGTGGAATCTTCCGCCCCGCGACCGGCGTTTGCTCCCGAAGGAAACTGGAATGATTTCCGTGGCAGTGAACTGAACTTCTCCGAAACGGGGAAGAGTTTGTTGTCCGCTGCGAGCAAGACTCGATCGAGCGGAATGCGGGCAAAGGTCTTTTCGCCATCGCCCCAAGAAGTACGGAACAACTCGGGCGTGCGTGCAGGCTCCACTCGGCTGTCTTCGGGAGTCACGTAAGGCGGGTTATCATCGCCGATTTCTGGCCGCGTGATCGCGCGATTATCCCCCGAACGGGTGCGGAATGCTTCCAGCCGTGGTTGCTTGATGTCACCCGCACGGCGATCGATCCGCTTCATACGATCGTTCAGCGGTTCACTGTTCCGCTCCACGAGCATGGGGTTCGCGAGTTGATCGATAACGGGTCGAGTGAAGTAGCCGTAAATCAGTGTGGTGGCTGCGAACGCGATCACAAAGAAGAACACCACAAGCACCGGCACGCTGACGACGCTGGTTTTATCATAGCCATCGGGTTCGTATTTCAGGCGCAGTGCTTCGGCGCTCGGTTTGCCGAAGCCATCATGATCATCGGCTTGGGGTTGATCCGCAGGAACATTAGTGGTGCTCATGGTCGTGCCCCTCCGGCAGCAGGAATGTCTGGTCTGTGGGAAGGATGGATCGACTGCTTAATTGCCAGAAGAACACAAGGCCCCACACGCCGCCGATGGCGAGAATGGCTCCGATATCCATGACCCACGCAAAGTTGCTGATGGGCTGTGCCGCGGGTGCAATCCACCAGATCACATCGACCGCACACACAATCATGAGATACATCGCCATGAAGCGCAGCCGTCGCGGGTGCATCTTGATATCGCGGAACAGCAGCAGCATGAATGGCACGGCGAAGTGGAACACGGCCAACCCGGCCGACACCCACCACCAACCACCCGCCGATCGCTTCAGATAGAAGGGAATTTCTTCTGGCAGGTTCCCCACCCAGATCAGCATGAATTGCGAGAACGAGGTATACGTCCAGAACAACGTGAACGCGAGCATGAGCGTGGCCATGTCGATCTGGAACTTCGGTCGCATCACGTTCTTGATTGGTGGGCGGCTGGCAACTACCAGGAAGATGGCCAAACAGAATGCGTAGCAGGTGAGAAACTGGTTCACGGCGAAGATCACCGGGAACATGGTTGAGGACCAACTCGGCTCGACCGACATCACCCACTGCGTCGCGGCTACTGTGATGGTGAGAGCGAAGATAATCAGCCCTGGCCCCGCATACTTGTTCAGGCTCGCTAGCGATTTGTCAACCTGTTCACGGCTTCCCTGAGCTTCGGTTCCCCATTTATTCAGGAACCAAATCATTGTGCCCCAGATGGCGTACAACCCAATGCCCACACCAATGAACGAGGCCGGCGAGAGGAAGTTGATCGTGCCGCGGGCACGCGCTTCGCGTTCATTGAAAATCGCACGCTGAATCATGTATTCGCCATACTTGACGGCAAGCTGGCGCTTGTCATTGGCATCCACTCCGGCACCGGGATTGGCCGAGTTCACGTTGGGTGGCACCGGTGCGTTTTCAGGTGCGGTCCACCAATATGGCGAGAAGTCCGGCAGTACTGCCACCGAGATGACGAGTGGCACAAACAGCAATGCCAGCAGTGGCCACGTGCGTGTGGCTGCTTCCAGTGGGCGACGCAGCAACAGGCCCCACGAGGTTTTCGTGAGATAGGCAATCCACAGTAATGCCATGGCCCCGATGGGCAGGCTTAGCCAGTATGTGTAGCCGGTGAGATACGCGGCCATGAAGCGGCCTTGAGCGATATGCTTCATCTCTTCGGGGGTTGAAGAGAGATGCACCGCCGCACCAGCCGCAAAGGTTGCGACACCAACAACGATGGCGACGAAAGACACGTATCGATACGGCGACCAATCGATCGCAAGTGGATCGGAAGGATTCGCGGGGTTTGTGCTAGGGTCGGTGCTCACGGGTTACCTCCCGCCGCGTTCACCTTCTCCGCCACGTCCGGCGGGAGCGTGTTGGCGGGCGCTCGCTGGCTGTATTGCAAAGCTCGGACATAGGCGACGATCCGCCACCGATCATCCGGTGCGATCTGGGCGGCGTAATTCGGCATGCCGCCGTATCCTTTGGTAATCACTTCGAAGATGTAGCCAACCGGGACTTCTCGCATCGGAATCTTGATGTCCCACAACGCGTAGCCGCGGGAATATCCCAGTGGCGAAGCCGGGGCGTTGTTCACGGCTACTTCTTTAGTCCCCACCATCTCGGTGTGGAATGAAGTGGGGATCAGATAGCCGCGTTCCCAGATCTTTCCTTGTCCGTTGCCCAGCGATCCGTGGCATACCGCACAGAAAATAGTGAATCGCTCCTGACCGCGACTCAGATCGTCGGCGGTGATGGGGAACGGGAACTCTTCCACATACACCTTCTCATCGGCAATGTTTAGCCGTTGATCGTAGCGGGGTAAACCCAGGGCGATCGCGCGGTTTTCGATGGGTGTGGGCGTGGCGAGATCGATCTTCACGCCCGCTTCGCGGGCATAGATCCGCCCCCACTCTTCACGGGTTAACCCTGTGACGAATGGGTCCGAATCGATGTATTGCCCGCGATGGATCACGCCGCGTTCCAGCGGTCGCGAAGATCGCTTATCCTCGAAGAACGCCGATTCCTGATACGGCCGATACGATGGCTGGGCCGCCATCTTCTGACGGCAACCGGAATTCGTAAAGAGGCTCAGACTTACGAAGCACAGAGCCGGGAACCAGTGCTTCATATTGCACGTTTGATTGTGAGCAAAGAGCGCGGGGAACGGCATCATTCCGGCACCTCTTCTACCGACACGGGCTGCAAGTTGTTCAGAAACGCTCGCGTGGCCACGGCGTCGTACTTCGGGTCCGCGGCTTCAATGCACATGAAGAATCGGTCGCGGCTCGCGCGATCGAATGCCTTCGAGTTGAACAGCGGGTGGTGGTAGCGTGGCAGTCCGCACAGTGCCATGAGGCCGAACAAACCGGTGAGCGCGGCTGTCAGAACCATCATCTCGAATGTGATCGGGATGAAGGAGGGCCAGCTCAGGTAAGGCCGCCCGCCCACGTTGAGCGGATAGGCATAGGTGTTCAGGTAGTATTGCATGAAGAAGCCGGTACACGCACCGGTGATGCCGCCGATGAACATAACCGCGCCCATTTCGGACTTCGGATAGTTCATCGCATCGGCCGCATCGGCGACGGGAAACGGGCTGTAGCAATCGAACCGGGAATAGCCGGCGTCGTAGGCACTCTTCGCGGCCGCAGACATGGCATCTGCGGTCTCGAATTCGGCGAGCAAACCGAAAACGGTTGGCTCTTCTGGGCCGTGCCCGTGGCCGGCATCGTGCGTGGTCGTGGGGGTTGTCACGGGGCGTTCTCCATGATCGAGTGCCCGCCGCCACCGCCCTGTTTACGCGGCAGGAGTTCGCGCATCTCAGTGATCGAGATCATCGGCAGATAGCGGAGGAACAGGAAGAACAGGGTCAGGAACAGCCCCATCGATCCGACCATTGTGGCGTAGTCCCAGATCGTTGGAGCGTAGCGGCCCCAAGCACTCGGAATGTATTCGCGGGTCAGTGTGATGACGATCACATAGCGTTCGAACCACATGCCGATCAGCACCGAAATGCAAACCAGTTGCATCATCCAGAAGTTGCGTCGCACGCGCCACGACCAAAGCAGCGTCAGCGGGATCACGCAGTTGAACAGGATCAAAGCCCAGTACGACCACGCATAAGGCCCGAACATCCGCTCCAGTGTCGTGCCCCATTCATAGAGAGAGTGGCCATACCAGGCCATCCACACTTCGCTAAAGTAACCGTATGTGACCAGGAAGCCGGTCGCCAACATCACCTTGCCACAGATATCGATGTGGTGATCGGTGAAGAAGTCTTCGAGCTTGTACCACTTGCGGATCGGCAGCGCCAGTGCGACCACCATGGCGAAGCCCGAGTAAATGGCCCCTGCGACGAAGAATGGCGGGAAGATCGTCGCGTGCCACAGAGGAACAATCGAAACGGCGAAGTCGAACGACACAACGGTGTGCACCGAGAGCACCAGCGGTGTCGAGATGCCCGCCAGGATCAGGTAGACCTTTTCGTATCGTCGCCAGTGGAGAGCCGAGCCACGCCAGCCCAGTGCGAGAACGCCATAAACCACTCGCTGCCAGCGCTTGGTGGCTTGATCGCGAAGGGCGGCGAGGTCAGGGATCAGGCCGATGTACCAAAACACCAGCGAGACGGTGAAGTATGTGGAAACCGCGAACACGTCCCATGTAAGCGGGCTGCGGAACTGCGGCCACACGCCAGCGACGTTGGGGAACGGGTAGAGCCAGTAGAAGAACCAGGGCCGGCCCATGTGCAACAGCGGGAACAAGCCCGCACACATGACCGCGAAGATCGTCATCGCTTCGGAGAAGCGGTTAATGCTTGTTCGCCACTTCTGGTGAAGCAGAAGCAAGATGGCGGAGATGAGCGTGCCGGCGTGGCCGATGCCGATCCACCACACGAAGTTCACAATGGCGAAGCCCCAGGCCACCGGGACGTTAATACCCCAGACGCCGACGCCCATGTAGAACAGCCAGGCGACCGCCACGCCCAGAATCTGCAGCATCGCAAGGCCGGCGATCAACCCGATCCACCATCCACGCGGGTGCTGTTGATTGAGGACGACCCCGCCAATGGCGTCCCCGATCGAGACAAGCCCGTGCTTGTTCTCGACCAGTGGGTGCATTTCCGGCTCCAGGGGAAGCTCGGATGCACGGGATTTCGCTAAATCGGCTGTCGCCACGTCAAGCCCCCTCCGAAGGAAGGTTGAAGACCAATGAATGAAGGATATTCCGCTTCGGACTGGCCCGGACTAGCGTACTGACCGGCCCATTCGTTTCGTCGCGAGTTCATCCGTCATCTTTCATCCTTCAACCTTTGCTGGGCATTTTGGGGTTGGGGTTCCGAACAATTGCCAGGTGTGTCAGTCGCGGCATCGTATTCAACTCGGCCAGCAAGCCGTAGTCGCGCGGTTCTTCCTTCCACCGCGATACGGCGCTGTGGGTATCGTTGATGTCGCCGAACACAATCGCCCCGGACGGACATGCCGACTGGCACGCCGTCAAGATTTCGCCATCGCGAATCTTCCGTTGCTCTCGTTCCGCCACGATTTCCGCTCCGCGAATGCGCTGGACGCAGAACGTGCACTTCTCCATCACCCCGCGGCTACGAACGCTGACGTCCGGGTTGCGGCCCAGTTTCAGCGTGCTGGTTTCCCAGTCGTTGCCAAGATAGGTGATGAAGTTGAACCTACGGACCTTATAAGGACAGTTGTTGGAGCAATAACGAGTACCGACGCAGCGGTTATAGGCCATGTCGTTGAGGCCATCGGTGGAGTGAACCGTCGCACCGACCGGGCATACGATTTCGCACGGCGCTTTTTCGCACTGCACGCACATGAGCGGTTGGAACAGCGTCTTGATCGAATCGCTGGCGTCCGGCGCACCTTCGTAGTAGCGATCCACGCGAATCCAGTGCATCGCCCGGCCTTTGGTCACCTGCTCCTTGCCAACGATGGGGATGTTGTTCTCGCTCTGGCAGGCGACCACACAGGCCGAACAGCCCGTGCAGGCGTTCAGATCGATGGCCATGGCCCAGCGTCGCCGTTGCTCTTCACGCAGGTTTGGCGAGAGGACTTCGTTCGGGGCGTACATGGTCAGGGGAACGAGGCGGTTATCGTGCTCGTGCCCACCCGCGTGATTTTCGTCGTGTGGTTGGCTATCGGCGTGGCGTGGTCGCGGGACGTTGTCGTTAATCAGTGTGGTTTCGCCAGCCGCGACCGGTGGAATGCGGGCGAAGTCCGGGCTTTTTTCGTAAGTCGCGAGTGTGTCGTGGCGAACCGGTTTGCGATCCCACTTATGATCGATGAACAGATCGTCTTGGCTCATCGAGGTCTGGCCTTGCGTGCAGGCCATGAAGTATTTGCCGGCGGTGCGAGCCACAGTTAAGTTGCCCGCCATCCACGGTGCCTTCACGCTTTGCAAGGCATACGCATTGAAGCCGCGAACGCCTTCGCCTGCTGCGTTCGGTTCGCCGGGTGTGGTGTTGATGCGCCCGGCGCGGATGCGGCCGTAGCCCAGGTGAACGGTAATCACGCCATCGGCATGGTTCGGTAACACCCAGACCGGAGCCTTCACCTTGCGGCCATCGAGAGTCAGTTCCACGATGCTAACTTCGGCTCGCCCGTGTTCGCCCGCCGTCCAACGGAAGAACAGATCATCCACGCCCAGCGCTTTCGCGGTGGCGGGACTCATGAACGCCGCGTTGTCCCACGTGAGCTTGGTGACGGGCTTGGGCAGTTCTTGCAGCCAGCCGTTATTGGCGTAGCGGCCGTCGTAGATGGTGGTATCGGCGCGGAATTCGATCTGGTATTGGCCCGCGACCGGTGCGGGTGTAGCCGTCATATCCGCAGCCCAATTCCCGGCGAGTGCGGCTTCTTGCGGCTTCGATGCCGTGCCCGGAATCACTCCGCCGCGAACCACTTCTTGCCAGGAAATCTCGAAGGTCTCGGGCTTGGCGAACTCCGGGAAGGTCTTCTTCACTTCGTCGGCGTTCTTCCAGTACGCCCGCACGATGTCGTACCCTTCGCGGTACGGGCCGGCCATGATGTTCGCGAGGAATTCAATCGCCGAGGTGCCGTTAAAAAGCGGAGCAATGAGCGGTTGTTGCAGCGAGGCGGTGCCATCGTGCCCGCGGAGGTCGCCCCACGACTCCAGATAGTGTGCCTCGTTCAGATGCCACTGACAGAGCACAGCGGTTTCGTCGGCATACAGGCCGAGATGGAGTGTGAAGCCGACGCTCTTGATCGCATCGGCGAAAGGCACATCGGCCGGTGTGGTGTACGCCGCGTTCACGCCGAGCACCAATAGCACATCGACCGCACGCTGGCTCATCTCACTGGTAAGTGTCTTGAGATCGATGACCTTGCCTTCGGGTGCGACTGCGACCGGTGTCGACAGGAACACCGTTTTGCCGATGTTGCCGAGGTGGCTGTTAATCGCGGCTACAACGGCATGAACAGCGGCGGGTTGATGCTCGCCAGCGATCACTACTGTCTTGCCTTTGCGGGCATCCGCTTTGAGATCTGCGGCCAGTGGTGCGATCCAGGCTTTGGCGGCATCGGGAAGGGCACCTGCTTCTGGTGCTCCTGCAACGCTGAGTTCTTTCGCCAGCGCGACCGCGAACGCCGCAACTTGGCTGCCAGGCAGTGCGAGCCGATGATCAGCGATCGAACCCGTGCTGGTGGGCATGGCTTCGACCGAATACAAGCGATTCAGCGCGTCGGGTTGCACGCCTTCTTTGTGATCATGCTTGTGGTCATGATCATGGTCGTGATCATGCTTGTGGTCGTGGTCGTCTTTCTTGGGATCGTGAATCTCGGCAGCGGTGCGGCCGTTCTTGCGAATCTTACGGCGTTCGGCGAAATCGCGACTGTATCGCACGGCACCCGGCCCGCTCGTCAGAAAATCGGAGTCGAGTGCGACGACCACATCGGCTTTCACGAAGTCGTATGTGATGTTGAGCGGCTTGCCGAACGCCTTCTGGGTGCCTTCACGCACGTGGCCAAGCGGTGCGGCCGGATCGTGCTGTGCCCAGCGTGCTTCGGGGAAATCGGCGAGAAGCTTTTCGATTTGCGAAGCCAGCGTTGGCGATGTAACTGTTTCGGTAAGCAGCCGGAGTCGCACGTTCGCCTTGGGCTTTCCGTCGCTGGTGTAAAGCTGGTTACGCGTGGCCGCGAGGGCTTGTTCAAGCGACGTGGCACTGCCGCGATGGCTCGCACCGCGTGAGCGGTCCGGGTCGTACATATCCAGGATCGAAGCAAGCGCGTAGGTGCTCGCCCCGCCCAGACTCGAAGGGTGATCCGGGTTCCCCTCAACCTTGATCGGCCGCCCTTCGTGGCTTCGCACCAGAACGCCGCTCCCGAACCCACTTAACGGGGCTGTTGTCGCGAAGAACAGCGGAACGCCTGGCGTGATCTGATCGGGCTGCGTGGTGTAAGGTAGGATTTTCCGTTGCGGTGCGGGCCGCAAGTAGCACCCGGCACCGGTTGCCAGCGCAACGGAAGCGCCCATCAAGCCCACGAAACGGCGACGGCTGATTTCGTCCGTGAATTCGCTCGCATCTTCCGGGAACTCGTTGCGCACCGCTTCCAAGAACTCCGGGTTACCCACGTAGTCATCGAGGCCCTGCCATTGCGGGTTGGCCGTTTGAGTCGTTGCGGCGGGTTTATCGGTGCTGTCGGGCTTCATCTGTACCTCAGTCCAAATTGACCGTGATCAGTTGCCAGTTTTCAGTTTCCGGCTGTTGGGTTTGGCCCAAGCGAATCGGGTCAGGCGTCGGTTGTCTTGTGTCGGTTCGAAGACTCGCGACTGACAACTGAAGACTACCGATGGCACATCGAGCAGTTCGTCAGGGTAACGGAATCCCGGACGCGATATTGTTCTTTCAGAAGCAGACCCAAATCATGCTGATTGGTTGGTCGCGGTTGCCCGAGAAGCGGGTTATCCTTCCCATCCGCCAACCGGCCCATGTTGGGCAGATCCGATCGGAGCCAAACTTGTGGTTTGCCGTCGGCACCGAGCGATTCCGGCGTCCAGCTCATGTTGGTGATCTCGCTGTTGGGCCGCAAATTCCGTTCGGGAGCGCGGTGACAGTTGATGCACCATTCCATGAGCAGCGTCACGTGCTGCGTGGTCAGGTTCATCTGATCCATTCGTCCGTGGCACGACACGCACCCGACGCCCTTGGCGACGTGGATTGAGTGATTGAAGTAGGCATAGTCCGGAAGGTTATAGACGCGGTTCCACTCGATGGCGGTGTTGTTCTTGTAGCTAGAACGGACCGGTTCGAGCATGTCCGCACCCTGCCAAATCTGCTGGTGGCAGTTCATGCAAGTCTTGGTGGGCGGCACATTGGCGAAGTGCGATTTTTCCACCGTCGTGTGGCAATAGCGGCACTCGATGCCGAGCTGCCCCACGTGGTGAGCGTGGCTAAACGCGACCGGTTGGGGCGGCGTTTCCCCTATCCCGGTGGCGTACGACGAGCGGAAAAACGCCGCCAGACCAATGCCCGTTACGACCGCCGTCAGCGGAAGGCTGACGATGATAGCCCGGGCAATCGGGTTAAGAGCTTTCGGGAAGATCTGCGGCATTGCGAGGCCACCTCGGCACAGGCACACGGACGAACACCACCGACCGACGCATGCACAATCACAAACCCATCATTCTCAAAACAGCGAGTTCCACTGCATGAATCCCATGAATGAATCCCATTGCAGAAATCGCAGGCCGTAGTTCAGGGTGAGTGTCATCGCGAGGCTCGTGGCACACAGGGCCACACCACCAAGCGGGAAGTTCTCGCCACGTGGCCCGCGATCGCCCCGCGTGAGGCAAATCAACCCGAGCGACAAACCAACGGTCGCGATAATCGGGCTAAACGGATACCACCAGAACACCAGCAAGCTGAAGAAGCCCAACCCGATTGAGGCACCCGCCATTCCGCCGGCAACCGGAGCAACGAGCGGTTTCGTTGTTGGCCCTGCGTGGGTATGTTCCATGATCAGCCCTCCATCCGGGACTGCGGTTTAATGCTTTGGAAGCACGACGGTTCGACCACAGATCGACTGCGAATAGTCGTGCGACGCCGACTCAAACCATTCAAATGGTTAACTTCTTGGTCGTTAAAGTTCGCGGTGTGAAATGGAGTGTGGGCGGGGGGAACCCACACAATCCATGTATCGCAATCCGGCATGTAATCCTCAACGGTCAGGGAGTTGTCGCGTTTAGGAGAGCCGTTACGCGAGTGAACTCCGTACTCGTTGCTGCCTGGTCTTCTTCTACTTCCGCGAGTCACTAGAACTGGGCTGGGCCAGTGTTGCTGCCCGTGTGGAAGTCTCTCTCTTCCGCTCGATAAGTCTTGATAGTTCTAGCAATATATCTCGCTGTTGATTGCGTCCAGGGTACTTTGCCGCAATCTTCACAAAGTCGAGATGGTAACGCCGAATGGTTGAGAAACAAGAACAAAACCAAGAAAACATGCACATGCTGTGCGAATCAGGATCTGGGCGAGCCAAGCGACTACCACTTCTCTTACCTTAACCGGGAGCGTGGCCCGCAGATCACCGCATTTCCCGCATAATCGCAACACATTCACCCAATACGTTCTTCTTGCGGACTTTGGCGAGCCGCGTTAGTCATGACACGCGTTGTGCCTGTGGATTTTGGCGAGCAGCGAATGAACGCGCGGGTTTCTTGTAGCAACGCGACAGCATGTTGCGGTTGGCACGATATCAGTTCGCCGCATACGATACCTTCAATTATGGGAGGGTGCAGATGAAGATCATCCTGGCGAACCCACGGGGGTTTTGTGCTGGTGTGAATATGGCGATCGAGAGCCTGGAACGGGCGTTAGCGCTCTATGGCAGCCCGCTGTATGTGTATCACGAAATCGTTCATAATCGGCCCATTGTGGAGCGGTTCCGGGGTCGCGGGGTGGTGTTCGTGGACGATATTTCCGAAGTGCCATCGGGCGGCACCGTGCTCTTCAGTGCGCACGGCGTATCGCCGGTCATTCGGCAGCATACGCAGGAACGTGGGCTGCGGGCGATCGATGCCACTTGCCCGCTCGTTACCAAAGTTCATAACGAAGCGGTTCGCTTTGCGCGCGAAGGCTACACCATCGTTCTCGTTGGCCATGAAGGGCACGACGAAGTGATCGGCACCATGGGCGAAGCTCCCAACAATATGGTGTTGGTGGAAGACGCCGAAGATGTCGCCAAGCTCACATTGCCCCTGGATGCGCGGCTTGCGTTTCTCACGCAGACAACGCTGAGCGTGGACGAAGCCAAGGTGGTGATCGATGCGCTTCGGGCCAAATACCCGCACATTGTCGGCCCGCACAAAGACGACATTTGCTATGCGACCCAGAACCGGCAAGAGGCCGTCCGCGATCTGGTGCCGGAAGTCGATCTGGTGTTGGTGTTGGGCAGTCAGAATAGTTCGAATAGCCAGCGGCTCGCGGAACTCGCCCGCTCCACTGGCAAGCAAGCCTATCTGATCGATCGCGCCTCGGAATTACGCGAAGAGTGGTTCAAGGCGAGCGACACCGTGTTGGTGACCGCCGGTGCAAGCGCGCCAGAAGACCATGTGCAGGATTGCATCGATTACTTACGAGAGAAGTACGGAGCCGAGATCGAATCGCGGATTGTGCGCGAAGAACATGTCAGCTTTCCGTTACCCCGTGAACTTCGCGTGTTGGCTTCCTGATTCACGCCTTGAGTTCACGCCGTGGTTGTGCGTGTGAGACACGCGAATCGAACCGGCGTGGGCTTGTGAAGCACTTTACCAGTCGTTGCCAATCGGCAAGCCGTCGCGCGGGTCGCAGGCGCGAGCCCACGTTGCCGGCGTGATGGCGGATGCGATTAATCGTACGCTGCCATCGGCCAGACAAACGAAGATGCCACCCGCATGCGGCGATTGTGCCCGCCACGATTCGCAATCTCGCGTGTGGCTTGGCCGCGCCTGAAACATCAGGCATGGCGAATAGCCGGCGGATCGCGGAACCTGATCGGGCGTGTTCACGCAGAACGACGGCCGCCAATAACGATTGGAATCGGCCCACAGGCAGCCATAGGTGTTCGAGCCATTGATATCACCAGAGGTGCCGCACGCGCGATAGCGTTCGGAAAAGACGATCGTATTGGAACAGCCATCGGTAAAGGTGTTGGGAATCGATGGCCTGCCATCGAGCCGTCCACGAGCCGGATCGCCGAAGACGAGATAATTCGCCGCGTAGTTGCTGGAGGCCCAATCGCCGGCCCCATCATTTTGAGTCGGCGACATCCCATCGCCGCCAGCCGGATCGGAAGGGCACAGGAAAGCGGTGATTGGCGTGCCATACACGGGGCGGCCATTCACCACGGTGTTCACATTGCGTTGCGAACCCCGATGCAGCGGATCTTGTTCCAGGTTGGGCAACAGCCAGTAGAAGACCGTGGCCCCCACGGCCCCTTGATAGGGGCCAGGAATCGCAACGATGGAAGTGTGGTGCAAGCTGCCGGGATTGTAGTTGTCATTCACGGACAGCGGAGGAAGCACGCCGTTCTGGTCGTTTAATCCGTGCAATGCCAGCCCAATTTGCTTGAGGTTGTTCTGGCATCGCACCCGTGCGGCCGCATCGCGCACTTTCTGCACCGCCGGGAGAAGCAAGCCAATGAGAATCGCGATGATGGCGATGACAACCAACAGCTCAATGAGTGTGAACCCGCTACGTTTGAGCGGAGCGAACACCGGCCAGCGACGGTGTAACATGACGGACCTGAGTTGATAACGGGCGATGGTTCAAGCAAGAAGAGATGTCGTAACTGTATTCCCTTTTCCGGCGATTGGTCAAGCGATCCCGCGGGTTTTTGCGAAAGAGCCCGGCGTAGGAATCGCACCAGATCAAACGCTATTTTCGGCCAACGCGAGAATGAAGTAACTGCAGAAATAGCTTGCGTAGTGCTATAGTAACCGCATGAACCCTATCGCCACGATCTCTGAACCGGTTGCCTCCGCGGTTCGTTCGCCGGACTCAGGACCGGTGCTAACAATTGCCGATGTGGCTCGCTTGCCGCGCACGCTCGCCACGACGGATGTGGATTACGAATTACATGATGGGAGGCTCGTGGTTATGGCCCCACCCGGAGCAAACCACGGCCGCGGCCAGGCTCGCATCTGCACCTTTCTTCTCGCGCAAGGTGAACAACCCGGTCATGGCCAAGCGTTCGCGAAGGTCGGTGTGCTGCTGCGGCGGAACCCGGATCACCTGCTAGGGGCAGACGCCGCGTTCCTGACGAATGCCCAGTTGCCGCCACAGTTATCGCCGGAAGGATTTCTTCTCACGATCCCGCAACTCGTGGTCGAGATCCGCAGCAAGAACAACACGCCGCATGAGATGGACGCGAAGGTGCGGGAATACCTGGCGGCCGGTGCGGTTATCGTTTGGATTGCCGATCCGGATGCTCGCACCATCACTGTGCATTGTGGCAATCAGCCGTCTACTACTTTCTCGGCAACCGATACACTGACCGCTAACCCGGTGATTCCGGGCTTTGCCGTTCTCGTCGCAGACTTGCTTCCCGCGTGATAGCTGCGACTTTGGTACACTAATTACCATGAACACCACGCTCTCCCAGAACCCGGCCGCCCAGGCGAATAACTCGCCGGATCATGCCACACTGATCGCCCGCATGAAGGCGATTGTTGGCAACGATAACGTACTCACATCGGCCGCAGATATGGCGGCGTACGAGTGCGATGGCTTCACCATCGCCAAGACCAAGCCCAACGTGGTCGTATTCCCCACAAGCACCGAACACATCGTGGAGATCGTGAAGGCGTGCAACGAATTGGGCGTCGGGTTTCTGGCTCGCGGGGCGGGCACCAGTCTGGCCGGTGGGTGCGTCCTGGTGGGTGGCGGTGTCATGATCGCACTCGCCCGCATGAAGCGAATTCTCGAAATCAATGTGCGCGATCGTTACGCCATCGTCGAACCCGGCGTGGTAAACGTGTGGCTCACCAACGCTTTGAAACCGCATGGCTATCACTACGCGCCGGACCCCAGCAGCCAGGGTGCTTGCACCATCGGCGGGAACGTGGCCACGAATTCGGGCGGCCCGCACACGCTGAAATACGGCGTAACCGTGAACCACATTCTGGGCGTGGAATTGGTGCTTCCGGATGGTCGCGTTGTGATTTGCGGCGGCCCCACCGAAGACTCGCCCGGTTACGATCTCACCGGCACAATCGTGGGGAGCGAAGGCACCTTTGGTGTGGTGTCCAAGGTATGGGTGCGGCTCACCAAGAACCCCGAGGCATATCGCACGCTGCTCGGCGTGTTCGAGACCATCGACGACGCCACCAACACCATCAGCGATATCATCGGTGCTGGCATTGTGCCCGCAGCGCTCGAACTGTTGGATAAGACGATGCTCTCGGCGGTGGAAGCGGCCTTCAAGTTCGGATTCCCGCTCGATGCGGAAGCCGTTGTGATTATGGAAGTGGATGGCCTCGCAGCGGGGCTGCAAGACGAAGCCGACCGCATCGAAGCCATCGCCAAGAAGAATCTGGCCCGCGAGGTTCGAAAGGCCAACACCGATCCAGAACGCATGGCACTGTGGAAAGCCCGGAAGCAGGCGTTCGGCACCATCGGTCGCCTGGGCTATCCGAGTTACTGCACGCAAGATGGCGTCGTTCCACGCACGAAACTGCCGGATATTATGCGGCACATTCTCGCCACCGCGAAGAAATACGAACTGGGCATCTGCAATGTGTTCCACGCCGGCGATGGCAATGTTCACCCCATCCTGATGTTCGATGAACGCTATCCCGATCAAGTGAAACGCGTGCTGGACGCCAGCCACGAAATTCTCGCGGAGTGCGTGCGATTGGGCGGAAGTGTGACCGGCGAACACGGCATCGGCGTCGAGAAGATCGACTTCATGCCACTCTTGTTCAGCCCGGACGATCTCCACTTCATGGTGCGATTACGCACCGCCTTCAACCCGCACAACCGCTGCAGCCCCGGCAAGATGCTCCCGACTTCCGGCGGATGCTCAGAACCATCGAACAGTATGGGCCGATCGAAGCCCGGTCGCCGTGCGGCGGTGTAAAGTCGATCGGCTCTGTTGTGCTCTCGGGTGGGCTTTAACCTCCGTGGCGATACAACTTCACGAACAGCCCCCACGATCGCTCCCTCGGTTACAACGTGGATAATCTCTCCATCGATAACTCCGCTCCGTTGCCCGTGAAGCGACCCGCTTCCGTTGCGGAACTCACGGATCTTGTCAAAGCCACTCGCGCCGCGAAACACGGCGTCTATCCGCTGGGTGGTCGCACCACGCTCGATGTGGGCCAACCGCCGATCAAACCAGGCATCGCAATCGATATTACGGCGTTGAACCGCGTCATCGATTACCCCGCACGCGATATGACCATCACAGTGCAAGCGGGGATCACGCTTGCCGCCCTTCAGGCCGAACTGGCAAAAGAAGGGCAATGGCTTCCGGTGGATGTGGCATTGCCAGAGAAAGCCACGCTTGGCGGCGCGCTCGCTCTCAACCAAAGCGGCCCACGACGCTACGGCTATGGCACCCTCCGCGACTATGTGATTGGCATTTCCTTCGTGACTGACGACGGCGTGGAAGTGCGAGCCGGCGGGCGTGTGGTGAAGAATGTCGCCGGTTACGACCTGATGAAACTCCAGATCGGAGCCGTTGGCACGCTCGGCGTCATCACACAAGTCACGCTCAAAGTGAAGCCGAAGCCGGAAGCGTCGGTCGGGGTGTGCTTCGGCTGTGCCATAGAATCACTCACTGATGTGCTGGATCGGCTGCACGCTTCGCGGTCGCGGCCCATTGCCGTGGAGTTGCTCAACGCCGATGCGTGGCTCGCGCTGGGTTTCCCTTCACCCGCGGAACATACCGATTGGGTTCTGGCCGTGGGATTTGAAGAGAAGACCGCAACCGCACAGTGGCAACGCGCAACGCTGCAAGACGAACTGAAGTCGGCTCCGGTTCCTGGAGTGACCGACATCCCCGATGCCAGTGCGCTTTGGCAGGCGATCACGGCGTTGCAACTGCGGCCCGGGTCGCGGTTCATTGGTAAGCGCAGTGTTCTGCCAAGCAAGGTGGCGCAGGAACTGACGCACACACCGCCCGGATTGGTTCATGCCCACGCACTGAACGGCATCATCTGGTTTCACGGCGGCCAGCCATCGACCGGAACCGTTGTTCGCCGCTGCCCGCCCGATCAGAAAGAATACCTCGCGGTGTGGGGCAACGCTCCTTCGTCATGGGAACTCATGCGGCATGTGAAGCAGACGCTGGACCCCGATAATGTGTTCAACCCGGGCCGGCTGTTTGGCGATCTATAACTGGCCGCAGTGGTGTAACGAAGGCGAAGATCTTCGGCCATCCGCAGTAAGCTGGCCACTCGTTACGGTTACGCCGTTATTCCCGTGCTCGCCATGCGAGCTGATTAAACCTCAAGCACACCCTGGCATATGTCTGCAACCGCGACTCTCCCCAAAACGGCGCTTCCTATCGTGACCGCGACGCAAAACCCCGCTGCGTGCCCAACGACGCACGGCCCGAACATCGATTACGAACTCGTTCTGGATTGCGTCCACTGTGGGCTTTGCACCGCCAGTTGCCCCACCTATGTCGAAACCGGCAACGAAGCCGATTCGCCACGCGGGCGAATCTATCTCATGCGGCAAGTGATCGATGGTCTTCTCAGTATCGACGACGATGTGAAACGGCATCTGGACCTGTGCCTGAACTGTCGTGCCTGTGAAACGGCGTGCCCGTCGGGCGTGCAATACGGCAAGCTGATCGAGCCATTCCGCGTGTTCATGGAAGAGCAAGAACCGGGCCGCCAGACTCAAACGCTCAACGCCGTGCAACGCTTCTTACTGTTCAACATCTTTCCGTATCGCTGGCGAAATCGCGTCGCCCTCGCCCCGGCCCGCGTGATGCAATGGACCGGCCTGGATTGGCTCACGGAGAAAGCCGGCCTCACGCGATTATTGCCGCGATCGTTGCGAAACATGAAGAACATGCTGCCCGAACTGAAGCCGCACTATGGCCAACTTCCCGAGTTGCTCGAACCGGTGGGGAAGCCGCGAGCGCGGGTCGCGCTGTTCCTGGGTTGTGTGGCCGATTCGCTCTATCCCGACACCAACTATGCCACCGCCAAGGTGCTGCAAGCCAATGGCTGCGAAGTCTGGATTCCCCGCAACCAGGGTTGTTGCGGCGCACTTCACTATCACGCCGCGGCGGAAGCGCCCGCCCGCGAGTTCGCCGCAGCCAACTGTGCCGCATTCGGTGCGACCGACGCTGAGCGATTCCAGAACGTGGATGCCATCATCACGAACGCCGCGGGCTGTGGCTATCAACTCAAAGACTACGCCCACATGATGCACGGCACAGAACACGCCGAAGTGGCCGCACGGTTCCAGAGCAAGGTGCGCGACATCAGTGAGTTCCTGATGGAACTTGGGCCAGTCAAACCGAAACACGAACTGCGATTGCGGGCGACCTACCACGATGCGTGCCACTTGCGCCACGCCCAGCAGATCTTCAACCAGCCGCGCCAGTTGCTTGGGCTAATTCCGGGGCTAGAGATGATTCCGTTGCCGGAAAGCGAACTCTGTTGCGGCGCGGCGGGGAGTTATAACCTTTCGCAGCCCGAGATGGCGGAGCGGCTCGGCGATCGCAAAGTCGCGAACATCATGTCGACCGAACCGCAGGCGGTGTTCACCGGCAACGTCGGGTGCTTGATGCAAATCACGCGGCATCTGAAAGCGGCGGGTCGCAGCAACGTTTGGGCGGCGCACCCTGTGGATGCGCTCTGGGCCAGTTACAGCGGCGAACTCCCATCTGTAGCGGAAGTTCGTGAAGTGTAAGTTCTTCCACGCGCAGCCGCTTTTTCAACTCGATTCCTGATGGGCGGATCGCTGTAACGCTCGCAGTCCGCGTCACCCCTACGATCCCTGTTGAACGCAGGGTTCGCCCGGATTCCCCAGCTTTTGCCCGCGACATCTCTTCACTCCACCTCACGCCGTTGAGTAAGGTTCAAGTGGTGAAGGGTTAGCCCAGTCTGAGTGAGTATTCCTCATCTGGAGAAGGTGCGGGAATTCCTTGGTTTGGGAGTCAGTCACAATGAGGTGACGACGCGGGTGCCAGGATAGGGGGGCCTGGCATCCGTAACTAACCCGCCTGTTCGCTAACCCAGATACCGCTTCGGAATCTCCGCCCAAGCGACATAGCAGAGCTTTCCGATCTTGCACATCGGCATTCGAACATCCATTTCTTCCACATTGCGGAAGGCGGACAAACTGGTGTGCGGGCGAACCCGCCGCACCAGTTACGGAAAGGTCTCTGCGAGCGGGCGGAGGTTCTCCAGCTTCGCATCTTTCCCCGCGACCGGAGCGTACAGGATCACCGGCGCTACGATCCCACCGGTGCCCAGTTCGTTCACTACGTCGTTGACCACGGCGAAGACAATCTCATTCTTGCCGGCCTTCACAGCATCCGTCGCGTCCAGTTCGAACGGGTAGAACGCTGCGCCGGGGCTGATGCCGATTGGCTTGCCGTTCACCCACACCTTCGCTTTCTCGTCCACCCCGCCACACCACAGGAACAGCCGCTTCCCCTCGAACTCCTTGGGAATCTCGACCGACTGCCGATACCACGCCAGCCCCTTGTAATACCGCAGCCCCTGATTGCTCCACGATGAGGAAGAGGTCTTCAGAGTCTGCCAGTTTCCGCCCTTGTTGCCGGCCCGCCAAAGCCCGATGGCCTCGCCCACCTTGGGGGGATCGAGCAGGAACTCCCACTCGTCCTTCGCCGACGCGACCAGCGTGTTGCCTCCCGTAACCCGCTTGTTCCCCTGCTCGGTCGCGGGGCGGAAGAACCGCTTCATGTAGTTCACATACGTGCTGAACCGCCCGGCCGAGAGCATCGCCACGGGCTTCATCTCCATCAACCGTTTCGCCACGACGTCGAGCCGGTCGAGTTCCTTCTGGGCGGTGACGAAGTCGCACTTTGCTCGCGCGTCGAGCATCCCGATGAACGCCTGCAGCATCTCGAACGAGTCCGCGATCAGCTTTACCCGCTGCTCGTACACGCCCTTGCCAGCCGCGAGTTTCGCCGCGTCGTCGAGCAGCGTGCGGGCCTGCTTCCGGAGTGCGGGCGGGTAGTGATGAGGCATGTCCCACGCGGAGCCGGTGCAGTACGGGCTGTCCTTCAGGGCCGTGTCCATCAGTGTGACATACTTCGCCATCGGAACTGATGCTGGGCCGAAGAACTTCTCTGCAAAGTCGGCCAGTAGCGCGTCCACGTCGGCCTTGTGGTTCCACATCAGCTTCGCGGCGATGTAGTTTGAAGGGAGTGTGCTCGCGTAGTTCGGGAACGTCTCCACACGCCAGCCCTTCACCCCGAGTTCGTGACACGCCGGGATCTCGTCGCGCAGACGGTGTACGATGATGAACGGGAAGCCGGGGTCGGCGAGGTTGCTCCAGTAACCGCGGTCGTAGAGTTCGGGCATGATCTTGCCCCACTCCTGGTACAGCCACTTCGCGTAACTCTTTTCCGGGGCGACGGGGTTGCTGAACCCATGGACGCGATCGAGGGCGATGGGCGCGAGCGCTCCGGTGATCCGCGGGTCGGGCTTCCATTTCACCGGCGGCCGCATGTATGTGTGGTAGATGTAGAACGCGATCTTCGTGTCCTTGTACTCCTCCGGCAGCTTCGCCAGCACCTGGTTGAAGAACCACACGTAGCGGTCGGTAACCGAGGGATCGGACGAGAACGGGTCGAAGTCGCCTCCGTCGAGTTTCTTGCAGTGCTCACACTCGCAGAACCCGCGGCCGTCGTTCGGCCCCATGCCAACGACCGGCCCAAGCCCCTTCTTGCGGCGGGCGATCACTTCTTTCACCACCAGGTCGAGCACCTTTGGGTTCGAGACACAGTGCTGACGGGCAACCCGCACGTCGCCCACGAGCGCGTACAGTTCCGGGGCGTCCGCGAACTTCGGCAACCCCGGTAGGCCGTGGCCGCCGGGGAACGGGACGCCGCCGCACCGCACCCGCACCTGCCAGTCCTTGTCCGGCATCTGGAACCACCGACTCGGGAAGGAGGGTGCCTGCGCTGTTTCCTGTTCGGTCACGGTGATCGTCTTCTGTTCAGGGATGACGGTGCCGAGGTCGCCAGGCATGAACCATCGCACGCCCTGCTGTTCGAGGAGTTCGCACACGCCGAAGTGCGTCCCTTCACCAAGCCCCGCGATGAGGACGTGATCCTTCGTCGCCTTCATCACGAACGTGCCGGGAACGGTCCCCTTCGCAGTGAGCGCCTTCTCCAGTCGCGGCAGGGCGGCCCGGCCGAGGACGATGGCTGCCTTCCCGTCCATCGCCGTGCGTTCAAGGAAGGCGTCGAGCATCTTTGGTTCGACTGTCACGATGTCGAGTTTCGCTCCGGATATCCGCTCGACATGGTCGATCAACTCCTTTGTGGCGAGCTTCTCGGTCGCGTCCGGATCGGCGGGCAGAGCGACAACAGCGAGCGGCTTGCCGTCGCGAACCAGCGTCGCCGCAGATACCGGGTCAGCGTGACCGAGCACCAGGATGAGAACGGTCAGGATGTAGGCTCGACGTAACATGGCGGCACCTGTCGGTGTGTGAACAATCGCGTAAACGGAGTGTCACAGGACAGGTCGGTGGCGTCCACCACGAATACCCTTAATCGCACCGAATCCTCGCGCGCGCACAACGCGAGAACAATCCGGTATCCCACACGAGATGAGGGAAGCCAAACCGAAGATGACCGAGTTCTTGCTCTGTTTCGGCTTGGTGGTCGGGTTCCGCTACTTTTGGGACAGTCTCTTACTTCGACTGATGCCGATTTTCGGGTGTCAGAATCGCTCGGTTTCCAAGCGATTCCGCTGGGGTGGCGGAGTTTTTTGGACACCCCACCCTCCCGCCCGGAGATCGCAATGTTGCGAAATCCCCTTGTTTTCGCACAAACCCGACTCGGCCGACGACCAAAATCGGCATCAGTCGAGGTGAGAAGGTGTAGCAAATAAAAAACCCTCCCGTGAATTGCTTCACGGGAGGGTTTTTATCTCTGTAGTTGGTAGCAGCCTTAAAAGAAGTGGGCGACATGATCGACTAACGCACTGCTCAGGGTGCGTTGTCTATGAATTCATCATCCTTAGAAAGGAGGTGATCCAACCGCAGGTTCCCCTACGGTTACCTTGTTACGACTTAGTCCCAATCAGGGGTATAACCTTCGGCGCCGGTAAAGGCGACTTCGGGCTCTCCCCCCTTTCGTGGCTTGACGGGCGGTGTGTACAAGGCTCAGGAACACATTCACCGCGGTGTTGCTGACCCGCGATTACTAGCGATTCCGGCTTCACGTAGGCGAGTTGCAGCCTACGATCTGAACTGGGGCGTGTTTTTTGTGAT
>JBGSLF010000096.1:0-24325 GCA_041740855.1 Gemmata sp. | reverse complement strand
AGGGGACCTCAAGACGATCTATCAGTCGGCGACGGTGCTCGAAGCGGAAGAGGCGTTGGAGAGTTTCGCAACGAAGTGGGAGCTGAAATATCCGACGATCGTGAAGCAGTGGCGGTTGAAGTGGACGGACATCATCACGCTGTTCGATTTCCCGGCGGCGATCCGCAAGGCGATCTACACGACCAACGCGATCGAGAGTGTGAACAGTGTGATTCGGAAGTTCACGCGCAACCGGAAGCAGTATCCCAATGGTGAGAGCGCGTTGAAGCTGGTGTATCTGGCGATCCACGAGGCATCGAAGAAGTGGACGATGCCGATCGTGCGTTGGAAGGCGGCGTTGAACCACTTCGCCATCGTGTTCGAGGGCCGCATGCCCACGCGACCCGAAAACTAACAGCAACCAACGTGCCCAACCACACTGACACAAGTAAAATTACAGGCCCGAGAAGTTGCGAGCCGTGTTGGTCACCGAGTAGCCAAGTAGCTCTGGTCCACCGAACCGCATCTTCATCGGGGTCAGGTGGGTCGTTCACCGTTACCTCGATTTCTTCTTTCCCGGCTTCTTGCGAGTTTTCGGAGCATTGGCAATCGTGACCGCCCGCTCGAAATTCTCGCGGTAGCCGTCCGTCTGTTTGTCCGCGATTGCTTTGTGGTACGCCGCAACGGCCCTGTCACGGTCCCGGAACTCCTTGGCCTTGGTCTGCCCTGCCGACTCCTGCCAATTCACTCGGATACCGCCCAACTGCGTGCCGAGCGTGTCGCCGTCGAGCCAGATGATCCAGAATTGTTCGGGGGCGACGAACACCCGCCGACTGAGCGACCGCTCCGTCTCTGCGAACCCCCCAGACACTTTCTCGGACACCGCTTCTTCGAACGCCGCCCACTTCGTGAAGACGTGCTCCACCACCCGGTTCCCATCCATCACGCGGTGCCCGAATCCGGTCGGGTCGTCGATGAAGATGAGTTTGCAGGTATAAGGCGGATCGCCGCCGGTCAACTCGCGTAGCAGCATGCCGATTCCTTCGTGCCAGAGCATGACGATGCCATCTCGCCAAGGCAGTCGCTCGAACACCAACCTGGCGGGCGACCTTCACTCGTTACCGATCACCGGGGTAGGGCAAGTTGCCGCGTACCGAGAACCACAGGATACGATTCAGCGTATCCTCATCGGCCCGGTCCTCTTCCTCGAAATCCAGTGCCAGCGACTTCAACGCGTACTCCTTCGCCTTTCCATCCAGTTTGCTGACCGGCTTGTTCATCTCATCGAGCGGAATGCGGTTCTTCGCTGCCGTGAAGGGCGTCATGTCCGGTTTGGCCGTGAAGCAGTCTCGCATCGGTGTGGCACTCAAATCGAGCTGCGTCATCGGCGGCAACCCGAGCATCAGCTCGATCGTTTTCACCATTCCGGTCTGGTTGTAGCAGGTCGAATCGACCGCCTTTCGCTTCGTGTATGGACTGATAACGAGTCCAACAGTGCGGTGCCCATCCACATGATCGAACCCGTTCTGCGGGTCGTCTTCAGTCACCACGATGCACGTCTTCGACCAGAACTTGCTCTTCGACATCGCCTCGACGACCATGCCCAGCGCGAGATCGTTGTCGGCAACCATCGCTCGCGGCGTCGGCGATCCCGGCCGAGTCCCTTCAGTGTGATCGGCTGGCAGGAACAGGTACACGAGGTTCGGGAACTCACCCTTCTGCTCAAACTGCTTCAACTCGTCGATGAACATCTTCGCGCGGTACACGTCTGGCGTGGTGAGCGGGAAGCCGGGGAAGCTCAGGTGCGTGTACTTGTCGAGCGAGCGGAGGTTCGGTGTCGCGGTGACCTTCACCTTTGCGGTGCCGTTGGTGTAGTCCGCGTACAAGTCCGCCCACTTCGCACCCTTCGGCTCGTAGGCACTCTTCACGAACTCACCGTAGTTGCGGAACGTCTTCTTGCTGGCGAGGGCGTTGTCCCACAGGAAACCGCTCGTCGGAAACGCGAGCGGGTCGCTTCCTTCGTAGGGGTAACTCCGTGTGAACTGGCCGAACTGCTTCTCCAGGTAATCGGTGGCGTAGGCTGCGTTCACCCACGAGTGCCCGTCGGCCGAGAGCACACCCGAGCAGTAGAAGTTGTCGAGCAGGACAAACTCGCGCGCGAGCTTGTGCTGGTTCGGCGTGACTTCCTCGCCGAAGATGCACAGCGTTGGGTCGCCGTTGCCTTCCTTGATGTCGCCAAACACCTGGTCGTAAGTGCGGTTCTCCTTGATGACGTAGATGACATGCTCGAACACCGACGGTTCGCCATGCCTTTCTGGGACTGGCACCGGCTTCGCATCGGGTCGTGGTTTCTCCATGCCGGCGATCGAGTAACCGAGCCGGTTGTTCGCGTTCACGATGTCGGTGTACTTCTTTAGCCCGGCTGCATCCGGGATATCGATGAGCGACACCGAACCGAGGTGATCGTGAGAGTTCTTTCCCTGCTTCTGCGGCGCGGCGGGATCGTCGCCGTCGCCCTTTCCGCCCTTCTTTGCCTTGGGATCGACCTTGCGAGTCTGGAGTGAGCCGTGCCCTTTCACGTTGGCCACGAACAGGCGCTTCCCGTCCACTGAAACTCGCACCGCTCCGGGATACCAGCCTGTCGGAATCATGCCGACAGTTCGACTCGGCACTCCCACCCCCGGGTGGCCCGGGCCTCCCGCCCTGTCTCCCAGAGTGACCACCACGATGCAGTTGCCCGTGCCGTTCGCCACATACAGGGTGTGGCCGTTTGGGCTCACAGCGATCGCGTTCGATCCGGTGCCGAACGGCAGCTTTGCCTCCGGTTTGCAGTCGATCGTTTCCACGACCTCGTCTTTCGCGGTGTCGATGACGCTGACCGTGTCACTGTTGGCGTTGGCCACGTAGACAATCTTACCCGTGGGGCTTGCGGTGATACCAGACGGATGACCGCCGACGGGAATGCTCTTGGTCTGCTTCCACCCCGTGGCGGTCTTTGTCACGACCGAGACGCTCCCATGATTCGCGACGTTCGTGCGTGGGTCCGTCTTCACCGGGGTGCCGGAGGTTTTCTGCTGCGGGTCATCCTTGCCGGGGTGGTCGCCACCCCAGTTCGAGACGTATACCTTCTCCCCGACGACCACCGGCATGTACGGGGCAACGCCGACAGGTACGCGGGCCTCGACTTCGCCGCCGTCCAGTTTCAGCAGTTGCAATTCGTTGCCACGGGACGCGCAAACCCACAGGTGTTTGTCACCCTGGAAGGCTATGCCCGTCGGGTACGCAACTCCACCGACAGCGGGCGCTTTCAGGAGGAAGTGTTCATCCCAACCATAGGCTCCGTCGGCTTTCTTCTTGGCGATGCGAACTGCTCCTTGCGAGTCGGTGACGAAGAAGCGATCCTCCTTGGCCACTAACCCGACGGCACTGAACGCACCGGCCAAACCCTTCGCGGCGGCCGGGAGTGCAAGCGTTTGCTTGATCGCACCCGTCACTGGGTCGATGAACACGAGATCGCGCATGTTCTTCACGACGAGTAACTTGCCGTCGTCGATCAGATGTAAATCGACGGGCCTCCCGGGAAAGGTCATCTGGGTGCCCGCAGGCTGAAGGATCTGGTTCGTCGGCACGACGATTCGGCCATCGGGCTGAAGCCCAACCTTGAGTTTGTCCCGCTCATCCGCGACGACCCCCAATGGCAGGGACGCGAGAACGGCACACAGGAGAACGAGTGCAACGAATCGACGCATGGCGGCCTCTTTGTGAGTGTTCAACGGTCGAGTGTCTGTTGCGGACTGCGTGTGCAGAGCCAGCCGCGCGGCTTTCAACACCTCGGAATCTTTCACCTACCACGGGAAGTGAGCGTCGTGCCCGAAGCCACTGACGCTACCCCTTCTTCAACTCGCCGAAGGCCAGAGTCATGGCCTCCTTGAGCATGGCGCTGTCGTTGGAATAGACCACCAAGCGTGCCCCCTGTCGAATGGTCCGGAGCATCTGATCGGTCTTGCCGAACCAGCAACCGGCCGCGACGTGATGCTTGTCGGCAGTGTCGATGACCTTCTTCAGTAGCGCGATCAGGTCTTTGTGGTCGTACTCGTTCGGGATGCCCATCGTCGTGGTCAGGTCGTTCGGGCCAACGAAGACCGCATGCACCCCGGGGATCGAACAGATCGCGTCGAGGTTCTCGATGCCCGCCAGCGACTCGATCATCGGGATGAAGACCGTGTTGGCGCATCGCACGTTCGTGATGTACTCCTTCGTCGCGGCGCTGGGCCAGTCGTTCTTGTCCAGCACGCGCTGGAGCGCCTTCCCTTTCAAGGGGCGATACACGGCCGCTGCTGCCAGCGCCTTGGCGTGCGCCACCTCCTCGACGTAGGGCACGACCACGCCGTCGAACGAGTCGCACACCTTCGATACGTCGTCTGGGTCGCGGCTGTGGGTGCGAGCCAGACACGCGATGCCCTTTGCGTTCAGGGCGTATCGCATGGGCAGGAAGTCCGCGATGTCCAGCGCGTTGTGTTCCGCGCTGACGATCACGAAGTCGAGCACGCCGGGCGGCAAGAAATCGACCAGCGCCGGCGACACCGCGTGCTGGAAGAAGGTGCCATAGACCCGGTCGCCCTTGATTAACTTGTCCTTCAGCAACTTGCCGCTCATGGTGGTCCTCAGGTTAGCAGGCTCAGTGGGTTGACGCGGGATTTCAGCGGGAGATCCACCGGCTTCGAGAGTCGGTGTGACTCGAAGACAACCGCGATCATCTCGATGATGGCGGTACAGTCACGGGCGGTAACCTTCGTGTCGCGGTTGTTCTCGATCGCGTCGATCAGATCCGTGATCGCGGCGACGTGACCACCCTCGTAAGTTCCGTCGGTGCGCGGTTCCGGCTTACCGATACCCGCTGAGGTGATCGTCTCCCACTTGCTACCGCTGCGGCCCGGCGACCAACTGCTATCTCGCAGCAAGTCCGCCTTTACCAGGTAGCCGCTCTCCATCTCGATGACGCCCTTCGATCCGAAGACCTGCACGGCGAACCGCGTGGGCTTGCCGGCCATCCCCTTCCGGCTGGCGAAGTAGCCGGTCACGCCCTTGGTGAAGGCATAACTCGCCTGGACGTGATCCCCCGCCAGGAGGCCGATGCCCTCTGGGCCTTCCTTGACATGTCCTTTCACAACCGGCTGGCCGTCCTGCTTCACCGTTGCGTAGCAAGATGTGGCGCTGCCGCCGGCGATGCTGCGCATCAACCCGAAGATGTGCGACCCCAGAACCCAGAGGTCTTCGCCGCCGCCGCGGGCGTCTTCCTTGCCGCGTCCGCGGATCTCCATCAGGTCGCCGATGGTTCCGTCGGCAATGACTTTCAACACGGTTGTCAGCACGGGGGAATACTGGCTGATGTGGGCGATCCCCAGTTTCAGGTGCCGCATCTCCAGCTCTTTGACGACCGCGTCGCACTCCTTGAGCGTCCGGCAGAACGGCTTCTCCATGTAGATGTGGCAGCCCGCCTCCGCCGCGGCGATCAACATGTCGTGGTGCTGGTCGATCCAGCGGGGGCAGATCGCGACGATGTCGAGCTTTTCCTTCGCGAACATGTCGCGATAGTCGGCGTAGCCGGTCTTGGCGCCGTTACGCTTCTGTGCGGCCGTGCGACCGGTTTCGTTCGCATCGGCAACAGCCACGATCTCGACGTTCTCCAGCTTGCGGAACGCCGCATCGACGGCGTGGCCATAATCGCCACGGCCGGTGTGACCAATGATTCCGACACGGTATTTCTTCGCCACGGGACTCCTCCTGGTTTCTGGTTTCGAGGATCTCACGCTTCTTACACTTCGGGCAGCACCCACGGCTTGCGGTATTCCGTCCGGGTCCGCAGGGTGTTCGCTTCCTTGTCATCGAGGAAAATTTCGGTGTCATCGAGGAAAATTTCGGTTTCCGGATCGAGGGTCAGTTTCCGGCCAACTCGCGCGGCGATGTTCCCGGCGTGGCAGAGGACTGATGCCGGGTGCCCAACGGTTTCCAGATCGCAGAACGGCTTCTTGCGTGACTTGATGCAGTCGATGAAGTCCTGAACGTGGGGCTTCTCACTACTGTCGCCTTCTCCCTTCGCCAGTACCTCGCCGCCCTTGGCGTAGGCGGTCCAGCGCGTGTTGCCAGCGACGATGTACCCCTGATCGCCGAAGACCGCAGCGCCCTCCGACTCGCCCAGGTAGTCGTATGGTGCCCAGATCCGCATCTCGTAGGTGAGGAGCCGGGTGTCCTTGCCCTTCCCAAACTCGTAGTTCGCTTGCAACGTGTCGGGGAACTCCTGGGCATCGTCGAAGTACCACTTTCCGCCATTGGCGAAGATGGTTCGCGGCAGCCCGAGGGGAGGGAGTTTGTTCGCCTCACCCGCGGCGTTCATCAACGCGACGGCCATGTCGAGCCGGTGCACACCGTCGTTGCCGAGGTCGCCGGTTCCGAAGTCGTAGAGCCAGCGCCAGCGTCCGTGAAACCGGTTGACGTTGAACGGCCGCTTCGGCGCGGGTCCGATCCACATGTCGTAATCGACTCCGGCTGGCGGTTCGCTGTCCTTGGGGAAGTCGATCGCACCCTGCTTCGAGCTTTCCCATGCCTTCGCTACCACGCAACGGCCCAGCTTGCCGGTCTTCACGAACTCGAGCGCCGATTGCAGCCGCGTGGTGGATCGGTGCTGCGACCCGAGTTGCACGATGCGCTTGTGCTTCCGCATCGCCGCCACCATCCGCATTCCCTCGACGATGTTGTGCCCGTCCGGCTTCTCGACGTACACATCCTTGCCCGCCTGACAGGCCAGGATCGTCGGGATCGCGTGCCAGTGATCGGGGGTGCCGATCACGAGGGCGTTGATTGTCGTGTCGTCGATGAGTTTGCGGAAGTCGCTCTCGGCACGCGGCTTCTTGCCCTGGAGTTTCTCTGCGGCTTCAAGGCCACGCGGTAGCTTGCTGGCGTCCAGGTCGGCGATGGCAACCACTTCGACGTTCGGGTTGGCGGCGAACGTGTTGATGAGGGAGAACGCCCGCCCGCCTGCACCCATGATGCCGACGCGGACCCGCTCGTTCGCGGGTTCCTTCCCGACCAGTCCCCGGGAAGCGAGTGCGACACTTGTGGTAACTGCGACACCCGAATGGTGTAGAAACGCCCGGCGTGTCTGTACCGACATGACTGGCTCCTTGGGGAATTGATGCGACTGGCGAACGGCAATCGCTTTCCTGATCCATGACCGGAGTGTCTGGGTGGGCTATGTTCTCTGCGGTGGGATCAGATCGGTGATCTTACCCTGAACTGGTGCCTCGTTGGAACCAGCAAGATCAAGATACTCTGTGCCGGAGTGTACAATCACTCGGAACGATCATTCGATCCGAGACCCCGAAGGGAAGCCATGACTCCGCACAGACGCTCGTTCCTCGCCGCGGCAACCGGTGGGCTCGTTTGCCTCGGTACGCGACACCTTCCTGCTGCCGACAAACTGAATGAGTTCTCGTTCGTGATCGTCAGCGACACGCATCTGGGCCGCAACGACAACGGGGTCGCCGAGAAGCAGTGGAAGCAAGCCGTTGCCGAGATCGCCACCGCGCCGGGCGATTTCGTGCTGCACCTCGGAGATGTAGTCGATTCCGCTCGTGAGGCACAGTACCCGATCTACGCTGAGACACGGAAGGCGTTGAAGAAGCCGATCTACGAGATCCCCGGTAACCACGACGCTCCAGATCTGTTCGAGAAGCACGTCCGCACGCCGATCGACACGGTGTTCGACCACGGCGGCGTTCGGTTTCTGCTGTTCAACAACGCTCACCGAGATTCGCACAACGGATTCGTCACAGGAAAGCAGATCGAGTGGCTCGAGGTGAAGTGCCGTGAGGCTGCCGACAAAGACTTGAAACTCATCGTCTGCTGCCACGTCCCCGCACACAAGAACACGAACCCGGATCGCGGCTGGTACGTCCAGCCTGCCGACGGGCAGACGGACTTTTACAAGGTGATCGACAAGTTCGCGGAGCGATTCCTGGCCTGCTTTCACGGGCACTTCCACAACGGCATCCGCGGCTGGCGTGACCGCGGCACGTTGGTCGAAGTGCTGTGCCCGTCGGTTTGCTACAACCAGGATCGCAAGCTGGAAGCAGCCATCAAGGAGAAGAAAGCCACGGGGTTCTTCGTCGAGGAGTTGCGTCCCGGATATGTTCTGGCGACGCTCGGGAAGGGCAAGCTCACCATGAAGTACAAACCATTGGGCAAGGACGCCAACGGCGAGTACACCGCCGACTGGAAGTAATGTCCGGTTACGCCAATGTCGGGTTCCCTTCATGAGATTGCCCCGCTTCAACTGCAGGGCCACTTTCACGTTGCATTGTCGTCGCGTTTCGACCCGCCCAGCAGAGGCTGATAGAGCCAACCGGGCTTGCGATATTGCGTCACTCACGGCCACACCTCGAATAACTCCTCCCGGCACTGACCAACATGCCGAAGGAGGCAACAGTTGCGGTGGAGTAAGCGTGTTCGACAGCGCGACCGGAAGGAAGTTCTCGGCGGACACGAATCACTCTATCGTGGGTCCCATTGCTTCCCCGATCGAGGCTCGGGCCAACGTGGGGCTTAGCTCCCGGGTGGCTAACTGTTGTCACTGGTGACGCTGGAACCTGAGTCTGAATCTGAACCCGCTTCGCTCGCTGGGCTCCAGAGCGATTCGACCCACTCGGGCGATTCTTCCCCGCGATCAAACACTTCGCCAGAATTGGAACCGCTCGCGCCGCTGCATTCCTTCGTGATCTGCTCTATCTCTGCCGGGGTCATCTGCCCCGCTGGCTTGCTGACGTCGACACCCGCCGTGCGCAGCCCACTCGCCGTTGCGTCGGCCTCAGTGGCCGGCAGTTGCTGGCGAAGAGCTTCCTCTATCGGCGTATTTGGGTACTCGCTCCGAAGGTGTTGCTGGAAGGCCGACATCCCGACTTGCTCATCGGGGAAGATGGCGTAGGTTCCATCGCAGCCGATCGCGCCGTAACTCGTCGAGCGATCGCCAGCACGTTCGATCCGTCGGCGATCTCATCCGGTGTCTCCCCACGACCACCGCCAAACATGTTGCTGAGCCAGTTGAGCAATCCCATGTTACTCGACTGTTGTTGAAAGTTGAGACCGGCCGTCTTCACATCGAAGACCGAAGTATTCGCGAGCCCACCGATGTAGGGCAGGCTTCCGACTCGCCCACTCCCAGCATCCCGTCGAGCCGATCCGGATATCGCGTGCCGGGTCGAACCCGAAAGCAGCCAGTTCGCGGTTGCGGTCAACATATCGCCGATCGGCGACTTCCCCGTGCCAGAGGTGAAGGACCGAGCCGGGCACGAACCCGATCCTGGCACGCACTCGCTGATACATTGTTCGACTCCAACCCCCGGTCGGTCAGCACCAGGACCGTCCAGCCCTCGCCCAACGCGACCGAGATCCGGTCGAGCAACCGCACCCAGTGCGGATTCCACGGATCCTTGACACCCGCCGGCAGAACCGCCCAGGCGACGGGGATGGAGCAGCCCCGGTACACGATGGCCGCCGCCAGCACGTGGAACCGGACGCCCAGGTTGGTCGCGTCCAGGGCCACGGCGACGCGTTTGTCCGCCCAGCCGGCCGTGACCCACCGAACCAACGGCGTGCAACAGGTGGTCGGATCCAACGCCGTGCGCCCCCGGCCCGCCTTTTGGGCGGCGGGTTGGTAGAACTCGCGGAGCCGCTGTCGGACGGTGTTGACCGCTTGATTGAGTACGGCGGCCAAGGTCAGGGCGACGGTCGAGAGCCCGCAGGTGTGCGCCAGAACCAGCCCATAACTCCAGTCGGCCAACACACGAACCGTCGCGGGCGAGAGATCGGGAAAGGCGGTGGCGACACGTTTGCCCCAGTCGTACCGTTGCGTGTGGCGAGGCATGGGTGAATCCCGAGACTGGGTGTGTGGTAACAACCAGCCTACAGGACCAATCAGGCCTCGCTACTTTTTCAACTCACGCCTGACCTACCCCTGAAAGGACGGGGGGTGAGCGGGGAGCGGGGACGACCGACCGCCGGAGTCGGCCACTGGGAGTAGTTCCTCCGGATCGACGAGGCGTGCGACCGGTATGAGGACGAGTGGACATCGAGCCACCAATACTCGACCAGAAAACCGAAACAGGGAAGAGGAACCCGTAACTCCGGATCACGACAATTCCATGACGGGACTTTCACAACCCGCCGCCCCACACAATTCCGTCGCGGTCGCAACCCGTCTACGGAAAATTGTCCCACTCTTAAGGACTCACGGACAAAACCCCTGATATCCCTGAGAATCGCAAGGAAATCGCAGGTCGTCGGGGGTTTTGTCGGGTAGTCCTTTCATCGGGATTCGTGAAAGTGCCCGTACTACTTGCACGGAAGCCGTGACAGAATCTTCACCTTTCCAGGAAACATCTGATTCACGACTGGCACATTTGGACTTTCGTGGGAATAATCTCGTCTGACCGGCATCCTATCTGTCGCGTGCTATCGCCATCGGTCATTCCGTCGATGTCGCGGCCACACTGACCGTGCCTCCGGTTCCCGGGGAGTATCACAATGGAGTGGTTGTGTTCACTTTCGATTGGTCTGTTGGCCATCGCGTGTATTGGCCATGCGCTCTGGCTGATTGGTGTGGCGTTCATCCGCGCCCTATTCGGTAGTACATCCCAGCAACCGGAAGAGACGCCCCGGCGATTCACTCAACAAAACGAAGATTGCCCGTCGTGTGGCACCGGGGTTTATCGCGACGAGTTGAAGTGTCCGGACTGCGGGATTGAACTGAATAGTCCACTGGCTCACAACCTGCGGCGACTGCATGTCGCCGAGAAAGAGGTTCGCGCACTGGGGAATAGTGGCGCTCTCGATGCGACCACGACACAGGCCGTGACCCGGCAGCTCCAGCGCCGGGCACGCACGATTCAGGGCTTACCAGCCGAACCGCGACCAGTTGCACCCACTACACCGTATCCGGTTGTCAGACCAATACCAAACCCACCGCTCATCCCCAAACCCGAACCGGCTACCCCAGTCATCGAACCAGTGCCGGCAACTAATCGGGTAGATCAGGAGCAATTTTCACCACCACCGCAAGCTCCGCCTCGACACGGATCTATACTCGCAGGGTTCATGGAGGAGCGGAACATCCTGTGGGGGGAACTGGCAGGCGGGATGCTGATTGTCGGCTGTTCGATCGCACTGGTAGTCACGCTCTGGAACAAACTCGAAGCGATTCCCTACTTCCCATTCCTGCTCTCGGCAAGTGTGATGCTCGCACTCTACGGAGCCGGACAATACACGCTACACCACTGGAAACTCACCTCCACTAGTCGCGGGCTGCTCGTTATCGCGATGCTACTTGCCCCACTGAACCTCCTCTTACTCTCGGATCCGATCAAGCGTGGGGCTATTTCCCTTCCGATCGATGTCGCAGTCAAACTTGCTGCAGTGATGCTTTTCGCATGGATTGTCCGCGGCGGCGGCCGTGACATGCTGACTGCCCGACCACAGTGGCGCTGGTTGCTCGCATTTGCCGTTGTTGGTGCACCGGCGACACAATTGCTGCCCACTGTGTGGTTCGCATCGGTGAGTGAACTGCCTGCCTGGCTCGCGCTGGCCTGCTATGCCGGTGGAGTCGGTGCCATCCTTCGGCTTCGACAGGGCAATGACGAACCACTCGAACATGGCCACGGCGTGGCACTACTCCAGTTCTTGGGACTGGCCATATTCGCGCTGGCGGCCGGCTGGGGGTTGTACGTCGCGCAGTCAGCAGACACAGTAGGGCAAGTCTTGGCCCTGGCTCTGCCGCTGACACTCGCCGGTGCGGTCGTCGTCGAGGTCGGTTTACTCATTCTGCGACGAGCGAGCGATAGCGGGTTAAAAGTGACCGGAACGGCCGTTGGTCTGGCCGGGTTCGTGGTGATGACCGGCGGACTGGCAGCAGCCTGGCCTGACCCGCTCCGCGTTCTACTTGTATCCTCCACTATCGGTCTGTTTCTGACACATCTCGCATTTCGGTCATCGCTTCCGTGGGTGCACTTTGGCGCGATTCCGGCACTGGCATTCGCAGCCGTTGTGGGTTATCACGGCCTTGCGGGGGAATGGCACCGACCGTTAGCGGAACTCCACTGTGCTCCCGCAAGCGGGCTGGTTCTGGTCGGTTTCGCGCTCGCTCTTGCAGCGGCTGCCGAACTTCTGGTGCGTCGTGAGGCGCGGTCGCACGCGATCAGCTATGCGCTCGGTGGAACCTCGGTCGGCTTGATCGGCCTCTTTCTGGCCAGCACCAATGGTCTGGATTATCCGCTTCGCGCGACGGCCGCGTACGCGGCGGGAGCCGTCGGGTTGATCGCGGTCAACTTCCGCTGGCGGCTGCGCGTGGTCGCACTGGGCGGATTGTGGCTCCTGCTCGTCGGATCACTGTGGGTGCTCCATGCGACCTGCCCGGGCGCTCTCGCTCAATGGGGTTTCGTTGTTTCACTGGAAGCGTTGACGTTTGCCGCGCTGGCGATTGGTCTGACGGGAGATCTCGAAAAACCACTCGGTTTGCTTGGTCGCGCTGGGCGGGACGTATCGCTCGCCGCCGCGCTCCTCGCTCTGGCACTCGCGGGCTCCGCGGGTGGTTCCGCGGGTGGTTTCCCGTATTCCGAGTGGCACACAGGAACGCTGTTCGTTCTCTCGTTCACCGGGCTGGCGCTGGCCGGAGTGACCGGATTGCCGCAGCTCGCTTACATCGGTTCGGTGGCAGCCGCTCTCGGTTTCGTGCACCTCACAACGTACACACTTTACTGGAAGCCCGACACACGTGCGGTTCTGGTGGCACTTTTGGGCCACGCCACAGCAGTGACTTTGCTAGCGATCGTTTTTCGCCGGCGCGAGCGGTTGTTTGCCTTCCCGCTGCGTACGACTGCGGTACTGGCCACTTCGGTTGCCGCATTCCTGCTGCTGTTCCCCACGGCAAGTCTCGCACTGGAGTGGGGCGGATATGCGGCCTGGCTGGGACTGATCTGGCTTGCTCTGGCCCTCGTGTGGCGTGAGCGGGGTTTTTTCCCGGCGTTCCAGGTCGCGCTATCACTATCGGCGGTGCTGTTCGCGATGGCCTGGGTTCATGCGCAGGAATGGCGGCCCGAGACAGTATCGGGCTACTTCAATCCGACCGCCTTGCATGCATACATGGTTGCTCTGGGCTTTCTCAGCCTGACATGGGTGGCCGTACGGCGGCGGCTTCGAAACAACATCGTGATGCACGAACTCTGGACCTCGTGGACCTGGTCAGCGGAACGGGTCGTGCTGGGCATCGTCGTGGTGTTTCAATTTCTGCTGGTCGCGTGGGCGCTCCTCCCGGAAGTTCGGGCAGAGCTAACCCCACATGGAGTGCCGTATTTCCGGGGCGCACCACCGGGACTGGCTGATGCGTTTGGGACCGGCGCGTGGATCGTGCTGGGCATATTATCCGTTACTCTGATCGCGTCGTTCCGATTGACCACGACCGAGCGCGACACTGACCCGCACCTCTTCGGACTTCTGCTACTGTTCCTGACCGTGCCGATTGTCTGGGCGGGAACGCATGCGAGCGCCCTGGCCTCGGCCTCTGCGTTGCGTTGGGGACTGGGAATTGCCTTCGTGGCGGGTACAGGAGTTCTCGCGGCGCGAACCCCCGTACGACGTCTGCTTGAGAAGCTCGGCTTCAGGCTTCGCGCGACGGGATTTACCCGCCCAGTATCGCTCACTCTTCTGGCATTCGCGGCATTGCTCGTGGTGATGCTCTCGGCTCAGGTCGCGGAACTCGGCTTGACCGGTAGCACACCGAGCGGGCCCGTGGCGGAATCCGTATTCGCGAAGATGAGTGTTTTGACATCGAACCTCGTCCCACTTGCACTGGTGGTTCTGGGGCTGGGTGGCACCGCACTCCGCGAGCGCGCGCCGGGGTATGCCTTCGCCGGCGGGCTGGTGTTTACCGCGACAATTGTCGCGGGTTATGCACTCGGTGTGATCACGGCGGGCGGCAAGATCGATGACCTGCAGCAACTTCGCATGTGGTTGCTACTCTCCAGTAGCGCGGCAATCTGGGCGGCTGGCTGGCTCGGGAGCGAGAGTCGAGTAACTGGCGGACCGCTCCTCGCTCTTCAGTCTCGGCTTGGTCTTGCAGGCATGGCAATCCTGGCAGTACTTCCCGTATTGCTCCTCATTATTCGCCCCGAGAAGCCACTTCCGGATTCGTGGAGAATTGTTGGAGAATACGGCTGGTTCGTACTGGTTCTGGCGAGTGGAGTTGCCGTCTGGCAGTCATTGAGAAACGAACCCAGTTTGAAGTTTCACGCGATTACGGTTGCAGCGTTGATAGCCGGAGTGCTGGCTGCCTGTGTCGCTCGGTCGTGGGACGACACGGGGCTCTGGCTCAGTTTCCACACGCTTTCAGTCGCCTGGTCTGGTGTTGGTGTCGGGTTGATTTTCGCAGTGCGAATGCGCCTCAAGTCATCGAACTGGGTTGATGGAATAACCCTGGCGCTCGTCATTCTGGCGCTCAGAGGCGGCTGGTCTGATCCATGGCGGCCGTGGTTGCCGGCTGGTCTGGCCATGGTCGCAGCAACGGTCATCGGAGCGGGTGCAGTTGTCGGCCGCAGTCTGTCACGCGTGACAGTCTCGGGACTGCTGTTCAATCTCTCCGCGATCCTGCTCTGGCTACCATCGCAGTTGCAATCAGTCGACGGGTTTCTCATGGCGAATGCTGCCGGGTTGGCATTCGCCGCGGCGATCTGGACGGCGGTCGCGTTGTGTGTTCCGACTGTGCGTTCGCAACCATTCACGGATCTCGCCCGCGGTGTCACGCTCGTTCTACTCGGGTTTGGCATCGCCTCAACTCTTGCGGGCAATCGCGCCGAATCGCACTGGCTCACCTGGGGCGCAACGGTCGCGGTTGTACTGTCGATGGCGATTGCGTGCTGGGAACCTCGTGCACTTATCGCCCGCGGCGGATTGTTCGCTGCGGCCGTTGCCGCTGTGCTGCTTGGAGTATCCGAGTTTACGCCACTGGCCGTCTGGAATGTCTGGCAAACACCGGTCACCCTGGCCGCATTCACATTATTCGTGAGCCTGATGGCAGTGTTGGCGACACGTATGACGCGGACGTACTTCCGGCTTCCCGAGCGTGGCGATCCGTGGAACTGGCTTTTGATCGGGCAAGGTCTTGTCGCGGTGGCCGTGCTGGGTCTCGGTATCCGAACTGGGCTTACATCACTGGAATTGTCCGAGCGTCTCGCCAGTCCCGTAGCCGTACTCCTGTTGACTGTCGCGGCCGCGCTGCTGACCCGGGCAGCAGTCGCCTGGAGTGGAGTCGGGCGTTTTGTCACGCTAAGTCTGGGTGTTCTGGTTTTCGCAACGGCCGCATGGGCGCTGCCAGACCCGACCGGGGTCGCACCCTGGCTGCAGCGTAACGGATGGCTGTTTGTTGTTCTCGGCGCCACGGGCATTCTCGGTAGTGAACTCGGACCGTGGCTATCGCAGAACTGGCGTGCAGCAGCTCGATCTCTTGGAGCGTGGACAGCTGCGCTGGCGTGTGTTGTGCTGTGCGTGAACCTCATGCAGCAGATACCGGTCTACGACCCGATCGCGCGGCACACACCACTCGAACCCGCCGTGGTACTTTCAATGCTCGCGGCGATTGTCGGGCTGATTGCGCTCGCGCTCCGATTCGCGCTGACTCAGGATCATGACCCACTTCACATGTCGGAGCGCAGCCGGACGAGTTATGTTTACCTTGCAGAAGTGCTGCTCGTCCTGCTCTTCACTCACATCCGGTTCAACGTTCCGGAACTGTTTCTCGGTGCAGCAGTGAAGTACTGGACGTTCGCGGTGATGGCACTGGCATTTGTGGGCGTTGGGCTGGCGGAGGTGTTCGAGCGTCGGAAGGTGAACGTACTGGCACTGCCACTACGGCGCACCGGAGTGCTCTTGCCGCTGATTCCCCTGCTGGCGTTCTGGGCGAAGCCACCCGCGTTCTTGACCGCATTCGCAACCGGGAAAGCCCCGGGGCTCAGTCCCTTTCTTGCATATCTGGAGAAACTCCCACAGCACTTCGACACGTACGCCTGGCTCTGGTTCCTGGCAGGTGGGCTATACGGTCTCGTGGCGCTGTCACGGAACTCCTTTGGCTGGGCACTGCTCGCGGCACTGTCAACGAATGCGGCACTCTGGTCTTTACTGAATCACAACGAGATTCCGTTCTTTGTGCATCCGCAGGCGTGGGTCATTCCGCTGGCGCTCATTGTCCTCATCTCGGAGCACATCAACCGCGAGAAGCTACAACCCAGGGTGTCGAACGGGCTACGATATCTTGGCGTGGTGATGATCTATATCGCGTCTGCGGCGGATATGTTCATCGCCGGCGTCGGACAGTCCGTCTGGTTGCCCGTAATCCTTGCGGTGTTATGCGTGCTCGGTGTGCTGGCTGGAATCATGTTGCGCGTGAAGGCGTTTATCTTCCTCGGTGTCGGCTTCCTCTTTATCGATATCTTCGCAATGATCTGGCATGCGGCAGTGAACCTGGAGCAAACGTGGGTCTGGTACGCATCTGGAATCGTCCTGGGCGTGGCGATCCTCGCACTGTTCGCGGTCTTCGAGAAACGGAAGAAGAAGCACGCTGATGTCTGATTCACCTGGCAACGAGGTTGACGCGGATCGGGAAGCAGAGGACGATCTCGCCTCGACAATCCTTGAAGGGCGAACAATGATTTCCCGCTCCGTGCCCGACCCCGAGCCAGTCGCGCACCCGCACAGTTCCCGCCTCCACCGCGTAACCACGCTCGTCATGCTGACCATCGGTGCCGTTGCTGCCGTCGTAGTTGCGTGCGCCTACGGTATACGTAACCACACGGTAGTCGTGATGTTCGTGATGGCGTACGCGACCGTGTTCGGCGTGTTCTCTGACATGGCTCGCATCCGGTGTGTCGGAGCGGGCGACCGGGTTTCAGCCTGGATGTGCGCTGCGCACCGGCCGACTGCTTTGAACCCCGTTTTCGGTGGCCTCCGAAACGGGAACCGACAGGATGGATGTGCACTAGCGCCGCAGCGGATGTGAAGAGCAGCTGCAACGATAGCGTTCGGTGAACGGTCGTCTTGTGGTGTGAGTTAATCTGAGGGGTTTCTTCACTCTCAAAGCAACCCGTTACGTCCGTACAAGACCCTCGGATCGTGGAACGCTGGCGATGAGCCTGTGTGCGAGTGAGAAGCGGACCGGGTTGAATCCCTGGCGATACGTGACCGGGCATGCTGACACAGCTCGCTGCCAAGACCGCCGCCGTGAAAGCGTTACTGCCCGACGCCTGGGCCAACCAACACCTCCAAGCTAATCACTGAAATTCAAACATCGGCTCAACACGCCCCCTGAACTCAACGATCAAGCACGCCCATTCACCGAACGCTATCCTTCTTACGCAGTGAGATGGCGCGGAGCCGTAGCATGGTCAGAAGCTATTGGGGGACATTAAGGTTGTGCGCCGATGATAGCCACACACCTCGCCCCTTCCAACCGCATTAGCCAAACGCCGCCGCAGCTACAGAGTGAGAATCTGTTACGAACAGCAAAAATAGTGCGATCGGAATGAACTACTCAACAGCCAAATCCCGACTCGTGTAGCGTTTCGATAAGTTACGCAAGCACGTCCTTGATGGGATGCCCGTGTACGTCGGTCAACCGACGGCTTAATCCGTTGTGGTACCACGTCAGTTTTTCGTGATCGAACCCGAGCAGGTGAAGGACTGTCGCATAGAAATCCCACACGGTCGTCACGTTTTCCGCGGCTCGCCGCCCGAACTCGTCTGTGGATCCGTGGCTTATGCCGCCTTTCACTCCAGCTCCCATCATCCAACATGTGAAGCCGTCCGGGTTGTGGTCGCGGCCCTTGGTGCCAACCTGATGCATCGGCATCCGACCGAACTCCGTCGTCCAGATCACGAGCGTGTCTTTGAGCAGTCCGGATTGTTTCAGATCCGCGAGTAATGCCGCCGTTGGCGGATCGAAGATCGGGGCGTGCCGATCGTAATCCGACTTGAGGGTCTTGTGCGCATCCCAGTTGAGCAATCCATCAACGCCGCTGGCACGGCTGGCGCAGTAAAGGTTGACGTAACGCACACCGCGTTCTAGCATCCGGCGAGCGAGCAGGCAATTCCTGGCATATGCGGCCTTCAACTTGTTCGGATCGGCGGTGCCATACCGTTTGTGCGAAGCAGCCGTTTCGCGAGTCAAATCCGAGACCTCGGGTGCCGACAACTGCATCTTCGCGGCAAGCTGGTATGAGGCCACCCGCGCAGCGAGGGCGTAGTCGCCGGTGTGCGACTTCCCATGACTTTCGTTCAGGAAGCCCAGCATCTCTCGCGTCGCGCTGTCTTCCTGTGAGGAGACACCAGCAGGAGGTTTCAGATTTCGCACCGGTTGATCCGCTGCGAGTTCGACACCCTGAACCTTCGCGGGCAAAAAGCCATTCGACCAATTTGCCTTCCCGTTCGGTGGCTCCCCCCGCACGTCAGGTAACGCAACGTAGGCCGGCAAGTTGTCATTAGCCGTTCCGAGTGCGTAGCTCACCCATGCGCCTGCACCCGGGAATCCCTCGGTCGCGTGCCCCGTGTTCATGAACACGCAACCCGGGCCGTGTGTGTTGGTCTTGGAGGTCATCCCATGAAGAAACGCGATATCGTCTGCGAATTCGGATACTTTGGGTAGCAATGTAGATAGCATCTTCCCGCACTCGCCCGCAGGTGCAAACGGCCAAGGGCTTTTCATCAGGTTGCCATTCTTCCCCTGAAAGCTGACGAGGTTTTCTTCTCCGGGTAAGGGCTTACCATCATGCTTCTCGAGTGCCGGTTTATGATCCCATAAATCGAGGTGGGACGCGGCTCCAGGACAGAAGATTTGCAAAACGCGCTTGGCCTTCGCCGGGTGATGAGTGAGCCCTTTCCCAGGTTGCCAGCCTGCAGACTCGGCCGATCTCGCTTCGTCCGCAAGGAGAGACATCAAGCTAACACTGGCGAGGCCAGTGGGAATTCGTGAAAGAAAGCCGCGACGATCGAGCAGATCGAAATGCAGAGGGCGTGACATTTCCAGTTTCCTCACAGAGTGCTTACGGGTGTTTCGCCACGCGGCATCTCAATCCACGTACAGAAACTCATTTGAGTTCAACACCGCCCGACACAGCGCGCGTAGGCCGTGTGTGCGTACTACCTTCCCTGCTACGCCAAGTTCTTCCTCAGAGGCCGGTCGCCCGTAGACCAGCGCGAACACTCGCTGAATCTGGGCATCTACTGATGGACCCGTTTCAGACTTCGCTCGCGCCGCGAGTGCGTCGGCCATGTCGAGCGTGAACTTGTGGTTGAACAAAGCGAGAGCTTGCATGGGAGTTGTCGTGCTGCCCCGCTTCGGTGCCGCGGATGCTGGATCGGGGCAATCGAAGTCGGTCAGTACATCGACTCGCGCCGCTCGTGCGTTCTGGTGATACACTGCTCGACGATATGTTTCAGGCCCCGGTGCGTCGAGCGGGTGATACGTCGCCACGTTGTCCTGGACATACCTGTAGAGTCGAAAGCCAGGGCCGCCGCCCTTCAAATCAAGCTTGCCGGAGACGCTCAACATGGCGTCGCGGATCTCTTCGCCAGAAAGCCGCCTTGGAGGGAACCGCCACAGCACGCGCGAATCACCATCAACTGCAGCGGCATCAGCTCGAAACTCCGAAGACTGCCGGTAAGTTTGCGAAGTCACCATCAAACGATGAATCGGCTTGAGTTTCCACTTCTCAGACTGGATCTTTTGCGCGAGCCAGTCGAGCAATTCCGGGTGTGTCGGTCGACCGCCCATGTACCCGAAGTCACTCGGGGTTTCGACGATACCCGTGCCGAAATGCCAACCCCAGAGCCGGTTCGCCAGCACTCGCGGTGTCAACGGGTTATCATCCGCCACAATCCACTCTGCGAGTGCCTTGCGTCGCTGAAACTCGGGGGTAGTCGCCGGGAGTTCGAAAGCCTTGCTGGCTTCGGACAGGAACGCCGGGCTTGCGAATGCAACGGGTTCACCTTTTTTCTGCGGATCGCCACCGATGAATGTCTGGAACGGACCGACTGCGGGCCGAAACTGACCAATCCACCAGCGCGGAAACTTGGGTGGCGTCTGAGCAAGTTGTCGGTCGAGTTCAGAAATCTCAACCGCGATCAATGGGATTCGATGTTCACGCTCGGACGTTGTCGAGAGCCGGATTGCGTTCCGTTCGGCGATCAACGCAGCCCTGGCGGCGTTCAACTGGTTCTGTTTCGATTCATACGCCTGACGGACAACTGTAGGAGCAACCACACGTTCGCCATGGTACACCCCGGCTACTGCGGCCACGAGGCGATGGTAGTCCTGCTGAGTGATCGGATCGAACTTGTGGTTGTGGCACCGAGCGCATCCGATCGTCATCCCCAGGAAAGCCTCGCCGGTAGTTCGAACGATCTCATCAAGGGTATTCGCGCGGATAATGGCTGCCTGTGCCGCATCCTGATTGCCCACGTTGTCGTATGGCCCTGTGACCAGAAACGCCGTTCCCACTTCGACGGTAGGATCGCCGGGAGCAATCTGATCGCCCGCGAGATGCTCGCGAACGAGTTGATCGTAGGGTTTATCATCGTTGAAACTCTTGATGACGTAATCGCGGAACGGCCACGCGGTGTCGATGATCACGTTTCGCTCGAACCCATTCGATTCCCCAAATCGTACGACATCGAGCCAGTGTCGCCCCCAGTGCTCGCCATATGCGGGTGACGCGAGCAAATCGTCAACGATCTTGGCGTACGCAGCATCCGTGGGATCTTTCTGGAACGCTTCGATCGCTTCTGGAGTAGGCGGCAATCCGGTGAGGTCGAACGTGACCCGCCGAATCAACGCCAGCGGATCCGATGGCTGCGACGGTGACAGACCCTTCTCTTTCAACTTTGCGAACACGAATCGGTCGATCGGGTTAACTGCCCATGCTGCTGGCATCCCCGCCACGTTCGGCAGTATTGGGTCAGCGAGAGGCTTCAGCGACCACCACGTCTTGTCGGCCTTCGCTCGCTCCTTCACTATCACGTCCTTTGGCCACGCCGCGCCGCTCTTGACCCACGATCGCAACACCTCGATTTCAGCGGGCGTCAGGGCCTTCCCCTCTTTTGGCATTCGTGGCCTCTTCCCTGCTTCCTCAGTGATGAGGAGATCGAGAACGCTGCTCTCTTCCGGCTTCCCGGGGACAACGAACTCGTACTCCAGCAGATCCTTCGAGGTGGCGACGGACACCTTCCCTTTTGCGATCCCGGGTTGATGACATCGGATGCAGTGCCTTTCCAAGATCGGAGCAACATCCCTGGCAAAGTCTGGTGAGACGGCAAATGCTTCCGGTGGCATCACAAAGACGGCAAGGAGAGCGAGTCGGTTCATTTTGCGGCCTCCAAAATCGCGGAGCGAGCAGTCGTGGTGAGGTATGACCGCCAGCGTGTGATGTGTGAAACAGCGGCCTCTTCCGCCTGAACGGCGTCGCCGGAGGTAATTGCATACAGCAACCGGCGGTGGGACTTCATGGCCAGCGTCAGTGGAGCGATCGAAAGTTCAACATCCCGGAACGCAGCACCGAGCCAGAACTCGAACACCGATCTTACAGTGAGCCACGCTGCGAGTAACCCATCGTTCTTGGTAGCCCGCACAATTGTCTCATGAAACGCCACATCCAACCGAGTTAACTCGCGGTATGTCCCTGCCTTGGATTGCTGGACCACATTCGACTCCAACCCCGACGCGAGTTTTGCTCCACCCATGATTGCAGCGAGTCGTGCCGCCGGGCCTTCAAGTGCAATGCAAACAGTGACCAATTCTTCGAATACTCGAGTTGTAAGTTCGATCACCCGACTGCGACCGCGTTCGTCAAAGTCGTTCAGCCCTTCTCGTTCGAGAGCGATCGACGTTTCGCGAACGGGAGCACGGCTGACCTGGTATCGTGCTGCAATGACGGGTTCAGGCAGTGTGCCACCTTGCGGGAATTCACCACAAATGATCGCTTCCCGCATGCGTTCGCGAACTTGCTCAGCGAGACTCAGGCGTGTCAGGGGTGTGGCGTCGTCGGAGTTCGACATGCCCTTGCCCTTGTGAGGATGGAGCCTGGGGTTCACGCATCTTGAACTGCTGACAACGTAATGGGATAAGCATACACCAGCGTAAACCTTCGGCGAAGCCGTTATGCGTACCGTCCGTAGCGGTTCCCAGGATTCGCAAGGAACCCGTTTTTGGTCTGGATCTTCGTCTGGAGGCAGCAAGCACCGCATCAGGAACTGTCGTCCATCTCATCGCTGATCGATCGGCGTTGCTCCGACGATAGGTTCCACGGCAGATACCCGGCGACTGACGCCGGGGCTTGCCCACCATTGGATGCGCAACTTTGCAGATACCAACTCAGCCACTTCCGGGGGTTCACTTTCGACTTCTCAATCGTCGCGAAGATCGAGAATAGCATCGCCGCCAACTGACCACTCCACAACGCACCCGAATCGTAGTAGTTCTTGCGACCCCGCACCGCAAGGCGGTGCTGGCGTTCTGAAGCGTTGTTGTCCAGGGGAATCCGTGGGTCGTCGAGAAACCGCGTCAAACCGCACCAGTGTTCCACCAGACTCTGCAACGCTCCTCGGCACGGCACCGCCAGCGAGGGGGCGGCCAATTCGGCTTCGGCTTGAGCCTTCATTGCGGCGGTGTGCTCACGCAGATCGGTTTCCACGAACGCCCGCGATGAGGAATTGACCACACGACCCAAACGCTGATGTTGCAACCGATACAGCACACGGATGCGGTGCAGCCACGCCAACGCCTACGGCTTCAGTTTGGGCCAACTCTTGCCCACCTTCACGAAATCGCGGCGGACGTGAGCCCAGCAGAATGCCAGCAGAATGGGGCCAGCCTTCACTCCACTCATCGCCTTGTTGGCCGAGTAACGATCGACCATCAATGTCGCCCGATCGGTCTCGTGGAAATGATCCTCGGGAACGTCGTGACTGCGGCGAGGGTCCAGCGTGAAGCAAACCGTATCGCAGCCCAGGAACACCCACAGCCACCACGTGTGCCCCGTTTTCCCAGGGTGGTCGATAAACATCAACCAGCGGGTTTCGTCGGCCTGTTGGAACGCCGACAAGCGATTCCGTTCTCGGAGCAACTCCCCGAGCGGTTGGAACAGAGGCATGAGCGTCCGCAAACCGCCGGTCACGGTGCCGGGGGCCAAGTCGAGTCCCAGGAGTTGCCAGTGACGCAACTGGCGTTCGAGCGGTTGCTGATCGATGAACTTGGCCAGCAGGATTTCCACCCACACCGACACGCCGAGTAATCCCTTGGGAATCAGCTTCGGCGGTGGTGGCGTGGTGAGTGTGCGTGGACACTCCTGGCAAGTACAGGTCCGCTGATAGAAGATCCCCAGCAATCAGGCGCATTCCGCGGCGAGCTTGGACACTCCTGGTAAGTACAGGTCCGCTGATAGCGTTGCCGCTTGATGCGGCGACGAAACGCCTTCATCTCGATCTCGACCTGCTCGGAGTCCTCGGTGCCACTGGCGACCAGGGGAGCCAGACATTGGGGGGCAAACCTGTTTGTCGGCAGGCAATTGGTGGTGTTCTTCGCGGATGGGCAACCGGCACCGGTCGCGACGGATCGGGCCAGGGCGACCCGGTTGCAGTCCACGTTTTTGAACAAGTGAGGAGGTTTCGGGCTCCTCGCCATCGAGTCGATTGGAACGATCCGTGGTCGAGGTTTATTCGCTGCGTTGGCCGAAGAGTTGGCTGCGAAGTTCGAGGTTATCAGCCTGGAGGAGTTCAATTTGTTCTTGGAGAAGGCGTTCGACGCTGCGAGCGTGTTGGGCTTCCCAGTATCCGGCCCGCTGTCGCAATTCCAGGTTTTCCCGGTGCAGGCAGGCGACTTCTTGACGCAGATCCGCCACTTCTTTACGCAGTTGCGTGAAGAAGTCTTGGAAGTCAGCCTGGCCGCCATCGCGGGCAGGAACAAGAAGTATGCCGTCCATGACGCGAAGCTTGTAGCCAAACCCCGGTCAAGAGGGCCAGACGAGTTTCTCGTCACAACGGGTTCGGCTAAGGTTTACTGATATGAGACACCAGATCTGCTCCAACCCCAGCGAGAGAAGCAACTACTCGCGGCGTGTGCGAATCGCTTAGCTCGACTGATGCCGATTCTGTGACGGTCATGCAGCAGGTGCGAGCGTGGTGAGCAAGAGTTCCCGCACGGGCTTCGGGAGTTGTTCAAGACCCATGGTTTGACCGGCCTGTGGCAAAAGGGACTCGGCCCACA
>JBGSLF010000095.1:0-22499 GCA_041740855.1 Gemmata sp. | reverse complement strand
TGCTGGGGTAGAAATCCTAAAAAGTGATCGGCACAACGAAATAAACGGCTTGAATTGCGAGAAGGCTGGGGTAACGCGATTTTGCGACTGGCAGCAGCACCTACGATTCCCGCCAAGGGCGAAACGCGCAAGAACCTCCCGTCGATGGTCGGCTATTGGTTTCCGTGCCTGGTGCGCGGTACACTTTCCGCGTTCCTTCTTCTCTCCAGAGAACATGCCATGCCCACACGCCGCCAAGTCCTCGCGACCGCTGCTATTGCAAGCGTGCTTCGCCCAGAAAAGCTCATTGCTGCAGACGAGCCGAAACTCAAGGGCCGCGTCAACCAATCCGTCGCAGCGTGGTGCTTTACCGCTCGTGGCGACAAGTGGTCGGTGGATAAACTCTGCGAAGTCACGAAGTCTGTCGGTTGCAAATCAGTCGAATTAATCGGACCGGATCACTGGCCCACGTTGAAGAAGCATGGGCTGATCTGTGCCATCGCCTCCAATGGTGTTCCGGGTGGCTTCAAACGTGGCTTCAATCACGCCAAGATCCGCGACGAAGTCGTTAGCCACACCGCCAAGACCATTGACTTATGTGCCGAGGCGAAGTTCCCCTCAGTGATCGCATTCGTCGGCTACAAGTGGACAAACCCGGATGATCCCAAATCGCCTGCAATTACAACTGATGACGCATTGAAAAGCTGTGTTACTGGGCTGAAGGAAATGGCCCGGCACGCGGAAAAGCAAGGCGTAACGGTGTGCCTCGAACACCTCAACACCCGCGACAATTCCGACCCGATGAAAGGCCATCCTGGCTATCAGGGAGATGATCTGGATTTCTGTGCGGAAGTGATTCGCAAGGTCGGGTCGCCGCGTGTGAAGTTGCTCTTCGACATCTACCATGTGCAGTTGATGCATGGCGATCTGATCCGCCGCATCGAACAGAATAAGGACATCATCGGTCACGTTCACACGGCGGGTGCGCCCGGTCGGGGTGAACTGGACGAGAACCAAGAGATCAACTATCCCGCCGTCATCCGCAAACTGATCGACATCGGATACACGGGCTATCTGGGGCAGGAATTCATACCCACACGAGACCCCGTCGCGGGTTTGAAGCAAGCTGTTCAAGTGTGCGATATCTGAAAACATCCGGCCAAGCGGTGTAGCAACGCGGCGGCGATTAACGTTGCTACACTGCGGCCCGGTTCTTCATTCGATCACTCGAAGAACGGGAACAGCTTTTTGATTTCATCGGCCTTCACCTGTCGGCCGTACTCACATATTTCGAATGCCTCCGCGTGCTTGACCGCTTTCCCTTTATCGGGTCCGTACCACGTCACGAGTGCGTCACGATACTGATTGGCAGCAGCAACATCACGTTTGGCCCAGTAATGGTTCTTTCGGAACCACGCTTTGCGAGCAGAAGGGTCCGACGCCGGGGGCACGAGTCGTAAGGTTTCCTCACTGCCCAATGCACCGCCTTCGTATGTTTGCGATTCAAGCTCGTGTAACGCATCGAACTTCGTGTCGATGACATCATCGATTGACACCGCGATGTCCGCACGGAAGCGATACGGTTTCTGAAAGCCATCACTGGAATAGAGGAAGAGCGGATTCTGCTTCAGTGCGGGTGTGTCCGGGCAGAACTGCGGCACCGCGACCATGAACGCTGCGTCCTGCACAAGCACCCCAACATAACGATGATCGGGATGATAATCCCAGGGGCGGTGGGCGATGACAATGTCCGCGTTCCACTCTCGAATTAAGCGGGTAATCTTCTTGCGGTTTTCGAGCGTCGGTTCGAGTTCGCCATCATGGATATCGAGCACTTGTGAAGTCACGCCGAGCACTTTGTCGGCGGCCTTCGCTTCGGCCGTCCTTCGCTTGGCGAGCGGGCCACCCGCTTCGCGCCAATGCCCAATATCGCCGTTGGTGACAGACACCATTTTCACTTCGTGTCCGAGCTTCGCCCACTTCGCCGCAGTGCCACCTGCTTTTAACTCGGCGTCGTCTGGGTGTGCACCGAACACGATCACGCGGATCTTCTTGACCGGTTCAGCAGTCGATTTCGCGGGCTGATTCGCCGCCTGGCAAGGGACGGAAGGGACGAATGGAATAGCGACAACCACAAACGCGAGAAGGCTTAAAAGTATACATCGCATGAGAAAGGACTCCGTGAAGGAGATATCACCGCATCGCGGAGATATCTGATGAGAAAGCGAGATACAGCATTTGAATTGACATCACTACTTCACTTCTGACTTCAATGCCCATTCGAAGAACGTGTACAGTGCTTCGTTCGATTCCTCATTGGGCGAATGGTCTTTGCGATTGGTCATGGCAACACGATGCTGGAAGCCAAGGAGTTTGTTGACCGCAACGGAATGGTTCAGTGCTTTCCACCGTTCTGGTTGGTCTTCTGCTCCACCGGACACCAAGAAGGGGCGTGGGGCCATGAGTGCATGGAGTTCATGTAATTCACGACCATCTGCCATCATCTGCTTATACGGCCCCGTTCGTGGTCTCTCGTTGTTTGGGATTCCGCGCGACCGCTGTTCTTTCAGGCTTGGATCGAAGCCAAGATACCATGGCTCCCAGTAATTCACATTGCTCCGTTTCTCATCGAAGACGATTCCTGGGTCGGATGTTGCCATGCATGCGAATTTGTCGAACAGACAACCTGCGAACATTGCCCATTTGCCACCGTAGGAGTGACCAACGACACCAATTCGTTTCGCATCCACATCAATCCGGTTTGCCAGCGCGTTGTAGCAATTCGCCGCTTCATAAGCATGGAACGACAACGGCTGAAGCTGACATCTTTCTCGGGTCGGATAGTAGGTGTTCGGATCGCCACCCAAAGAAAGCGTGACAAAACCTCGGTTTGCGAGCTGGATGGCGAAGTCGCGGAGCGTGGATTTGCTCCGTCCAACGCCTGTATCCGCCTCGTAGTACACGACAACCACTGCGGGAAACGGCCCCTTGCCATCTGGAACAAGCAGATAGGCATCGGTCACCATTCGCCCCGGCGCTGTCTCAATTGAAATCTGGTGTTGCGTTACAGCACCGCGACGTTCCTTGGTGCGGAATTCGACCTTTGGCGTCTCGATCAGTTTGGGCCACTCTCCCATCGCAGCGTGCCAGTATTTCTGAATCTCCACTCGGCGTTTCTTCCAGTCATCGGGGGTGCGCACAAGACTACCGTCGTCGAACTTAAGCGGTGAACGGTAGTGACCATAATCATTGGCAAACTCCGCAGGTGGCTGGAAGAACGCTGATATTTTGGCAGGAGGGTCCGCTGCGTCTGCCTGCAGCAGAATGACAAAAGCAGTTACGGTTGCCAGGATGAGACGAGACATCATTGATTAGCTCCCGAAGAGGTTTGGCTCAGCTTTAAAGTTGGGTTTCATCTCGCGATTAATCCAGAAACTTCGCCCCGCTTAACGCCGCATCGTATGGCTTCAACCATTGAATGAGTTCAATCCGGTTTCCATCCGGATCGTGAACGAAGAACCGATCGCAGTGGGGAATGGGGCCGGTTTCTTGAATCTCAATGTTGTGCGTGCGGAAGTGCTCGCGGGCCAAGCGTGCGTCTGACACCTTCAGTGCAAAGTGTCGCGGGCTTCGTGTGTCGGGTTGGGCTTTCTGAAGTAGGTGCAGCGTCTGACCTTCGCCAAGGTCGAACCAAAGCGCGACGAAGTCGAATGTCTTGGGCTTCGTAATCTCCTGAAGCCCCATGATATCTCGATAGAATTCCCGAGCCTTTTTCAAATCGGTTATCAGAACAGAACAATGGTCGATGGCCGTGTGACGAATAGCACTCATGTGAAGACTCCAGAAATCCACGGCGAGAAGGCCATGACAATATTTCGGATGAAAACAATTGAATGCAAGGTTGGGGTTGTCGGCATGTATAACGCCGGCAAAACGGTCTTGCTCACTTCACTGATTAACCATCTTCAAGACCACGATCCCGACCGCTTCCCACTGGGTTCAAAGGATACGCGTGTTCGCCGCTTCACAGTGCTTCCGCCCGACCCTGGTTGGACTTTGTTTAATTACTCCGGGCATCGCGATGCGTTAGTGAATGCCGGCAAATGGCCCGCGAAAACCACGGACCGCTCGCAGTTTGTTTGCCATTTCGAGCGGTCTGACTGGCGATTCAGCGACTGCATGCTGAAACTCTACGACTTACCCGGCGAGCGTGTGGCCGACGCGGGGATGGTGGGCCGCGACTTCACGGGTTGGTCCGAGCGAATGATCTCGCTCTTTCTGAACGATACCAGCTATCGCAGTTGTTCCGCTCCCTTCCTCGATGCAATCAAGCGCGCGGGCGCGACCGAACCCGAGTTACTTCATGCCTACAAACTTTCTCTCGCCAACCTGATCCTCAATTTCAAACCGTTGATATCACCCTCCACATTCTTGCTCGATATTCAGGGTAAGCCGGCACGACTGGACACGGCGGAGAATCTCGCAGCCACGCGGTTTGCGGGTATCGACGCCCACAGCGAGTTCTTCCCACTGCCGGTGGAACTTCGCACACCCAGATCACCGATATTCGAGAACTTCCGATCGCGTTACGACGATTACGTGAGGCGAGTGGTTGAACCCACCATTCAAGCCTATCGATCCTGCACCGCGTTGATTGTGCTGGCGGATATTACGATGTTGCTCGGCGGCGGCGTTGGCATGTATGACGACAATCGGCAGATTATCCGCGACCTCTTCGATGTGCTTTCGCCAGGAGAACACACGTTATTTGGGCCACTGGCTCGCGGCCTCAGCACTCTGCTACTACCGCATGAATGGCGGCCCGGCTGGATTACTCGCGTCGCGTTTGTTGCACCCAAGATGGATCTCATTCACCCCATCGATCGGGACCGAATGTTGATACTTCTTCGTCGCATGGTCGAGCGATACGCAACGGACCGCGATGGCCTGAAGTATGATTTCTTCAATCTGTCCTCGATGGTTTCCGCTCGTGCGATCCCGTCTGAAAAAGGGGAGCGGATCATGGTTGGCATGCCACTGCGGGGTGCGGATGGCCGGAAAATTCCGCCGGGTGCCGAACAGCGATTCTCGGTCAGTGCATTGCCCGACGACTGGCCGCACGAATGGCCGCCCGGACAATTCGTCTTCCCGGAGGTTTACCCGCGAATGGCGGCTCGCAAAGACTATCCGCCAGATCAGGTGAACGTCGATCGCCTCGCAAGCTTCGTGATTGAATGAGTGTCGACTCGTTCGCGTTATTCAACTCAGGGTAGGTAAACGAACTCGTGCGTGTTGAACAAGGCCATGCAGAGATCGGCCAGTGCCCGAAGCTGTGAGGGGTCTGAACCGGGCGGAAGCGATTGGGTGTCCAACCCAATGGACAAACGGGCACGCATGCGATCGCGAACCAATTGGGTCTGTTCCGCGAGGAACTCGTTCGCTATTTGCTTTTCTTGCGGTTTGGGAGTTCGGCCAAAGCAACTGCGAAACACTTCATCGATCCAGGCATCGGGCTTCTGGCCCAGTTGGGTAACCAACCGCATGGCGAGAGCTTTGCCTTGCTCTTGCACGAATGGACCGTTCATCAGGATCAGAGCTTGGGGAGCAAATGTGCTAACAGGCCGAACCGCGCAGCTGTTCAAAGTATCGGGAAAATCCAACGCCTCGAACATCGGCAGGCGAACATTCCGCTTGTTGAAAAGGTAGATCGAACGCCGCGTGTGTTCGGTGCGATCCGGAGTAACAGGCCAAAGCCCATCCGGCTCGCCTTCCGTGAAAATGAGATCGTACACTTCTGGCTCAAGTGGCACACGCACGGCTCGGCCGCCGATCTTGGTGTTGAGTGTCCCTGCTGCCGCCAGTACCGAATCGCGAATGGCTTCCGCTTCCAAACGCTTACGGTTCATACGCCAGAGTAGTTTGTTACTCGCGTCGAGCTGCTCTCCGTGGTTCGTGGTGGCGGATTGCTGATAGGTTTCAGAGAGCACAATGAGCCGGTGAATGTGCTTCAAAGACCACTTTCGTTCGATCAAATCGCATGCGAGCCAGTCGAGCAATTCGGGATGCGTGGGCTTCTCTCCGCGAATTCCGAAGTCGTTGGGCGAAGCCACGATTCCCACACCAAAGTGGTGTTGCCACAGGCGATTGACAATGACGCGAGCCGTGAGCGGGTGCTCCGGTTCGCACATCCACTTCGCCAGTTCGAGCCGCGTTTTCGGCACAGCGGCCACCGCATCGGTTGTGACCACACGCGGGAATGCCGGGCCAACCGCAGCGAGCTTGCGTGCGGGGTCGCCGCGTTTAAGGACAAATGTCTGTGGCGTGCCCTCATTCGCTTTGATCGCCCAGGCAGAAGGCGTGGGAGGCGGCATGCGAGCTTCGAGCGCGTGGAATTGATCACGAAGCTCTGCCCGCTGCGTTCGGTCGGCGGGAGCCATCGCGGCAAGAACTTCGTCCCAGCTCACCTTGAGCAAGGAATTCGCGTCGCTCACGAGCTTCTTCTGGATGGGCGTTCGCTTGTCGGCTGGGGTGTCGAGTGCCTCGCGATACTTCGGCTCTAACTTCTCCTTCTTGGCCTGCACTAGTGTGGCGCGGTATGGCGCATCGATTGTTGCGATCTTCGCCTTTATCGGCGTGATCTGAGCATTGAGCGCATCAACCTGCTTCTTCCTTTCTTGGCGTTCGGCATCTGTGGCAAGATCGATCTCGGCGTAAGCTACCGGGGCAAAGAAAGCCTGCAACCGATAGTAATCGCCGGCGGAGAACGGATCGAACTTATGATCGTGGCAACGGGCACACCCGACCGTTAACCCAAGGAACGTCGAGCCGACGCCGTTAACCATTTCCGTGAGCCGCTCTTGCCGCAGCACTTCGGGATCGAGGTTGCCGCTCACGAGGTGAACCGGCCCGCAGCGGTGCAATCCGCTGGCAACCCACAGGTGCGACACATCACGCGGCTCTTTCCCTGCGGCGAGTTCATCGCCCGCGATTTGCTCGGTAAGGAATTGATCGTAGGGTTTATCGGCGTTGAAGGACTTCACGACGTAGTCGCGGTATCGCCAGGCGTGCGGTCGCTCGCCGTCCACTTCATAGCCGTTGGACTCAGCAAAACGAACCACATCGAGCCAGTGTTGTGCCCAGCGTTCGCCAAAATGCGGGCTTGCAAGCAAGCGATCGACAACCTTCTCGTAAGCATCCGGTGCATGGTCTTTAACGAACGCCGCGACTTCTTTCGGCGTGGGTGGAAGACCGGTCAAGTCGAGCGTGACACGCCGAATAAGTGTGATTCGATCCGCCCGCGGTGAAGGCTTGAGTCCTTCTCGTTTGAGTCGCGCCTGGATCAGGGCATCAACGGGATTGCCCGGTGCTTCGATTCGCACTTTCTTCGGCTTCACGAAAGACCAATGGCTGCGGTCCTGATCGGTCAACTTTGGATCGGCGTATTGCTCTTCACCTTTGAGAGTGGCGGAGAAGATAAACAGGATGAGCAATAATGCATAGCGGGACATGTATCAACTCCACGGCGGGATGCCTTCAGTGTACTGTGAAGATGTCAGCGAATGCAATTGGCTCAGTTCGTTGTCATTGCGAGCACTTTCTCTGGTTCTGCGAAAACGGCAGGAACGCCGCCGGTGTGAATAAAGACGATGTTGCTTCCCGGTTGGTATTTTCCCGCCCGCACATCCGCGATGAGGCCCGCGAACGCCTTTGCCGAATACACGGGATCGAGAAGAATCGCTTCGGTTGTGGCCAGCAGGCGAAGTGCTTCACGACCTTCCGGCGAAGGCAAGCCATACCCGGGTGCGATGAATGATTCATCCGCATCAATTTCGGACGCCGAGAGTCGATGCGGCACACCCATAAACTGGGCTGCGGAGTTCGCGTCTTCTGCCATGCGGGTGGGAATGTCCCACGGCCAGGGCATCGGGCAAATTAAACGTGCCGGGCACTCCCAACCCAGCAACTTCTTTCCGAGTGCTACGCCCGCCCCTGTTGCTCCCGATGATGAGACATACAAGGCATCCGGCGTGAGCTTAAGTGCTTCCATCTGCTCCGCGATTTCGGCAACACAGAGCGCATAGCTGATAGCTGCAAGCGGAACAACTCGCGGCGGGTTCCAGTAGTAAGGCTTCCGCCCCGCTTGCCGAAACTCTTCGGCTTTCGCGGCGAGAAGCGCATTTAATTCTGGCCCGAGTTTCGCATCGGTAAACTCCACATGCGCGCCGACAAGATAATCGAGCAACAAGTTCCCTTGGGGTTCCGTCTTGTAATGGCCCTTACTGAGATACAAGCGGCACTCAAGTCCCAGTTTGGCACAACCCGCCGCGGTTTGGCGACAGTTATTCGACTGCACACCCGCGCCCCAAACGACCATGTCGCAATCCTGGTCCAGGGCATCGCCCAACAGAAACTCGTTGTGACGCGCCTTGTTACCACCGAGCAGAAGACCGGTGCAATCGTCCCGTTTCACGAACAACCGCACACCGCCGCCAAGAAGTGATGCCAGCCGCGGGAGTTCCTCCAAGGGCGTGGGAAGGTGCGCCAGCTTCACTCGCGGAAGTTTCCCGATAACGGCACGAATGGCGGTCGGGGTCATCGTCGATGCGGGCATAAGGTGAATCTCGATGTTAGTTGAATCGATTCGAAAATGATCAAGGAGCCTTACACTTTTTCGCGTCTGTCTCGAGTCGCATCGACGGCAAAATAGATCCGATGATCAACATGCTTGGGGAATCACTCATTAGCAAGTGGAATTCCACACAGACACTTACTTAGCATTGGATAGACTGTTCTCACCGCACCCGCGTGAAACGTACATCTGCCCTCGACCCGGACCGCACATGATGTCGCTGGCAACCGCCGAGCCGCACAGACAATCTTTTACAGCCAAAACCGGCCGCACCCGCGAGAAAGCTCTTATCATTGGGGCTGGCCCCGGTGGTTTGGCGGCGGCTCTGCTACTCGCACGCGGGGGCATGGATGTTCACGTGATCGAGCGGCTCCCTCGTGTGGGCGGCCGTTGTTCTGCGATCGAAGAGGATGGCTTTCGCTTCGATCTCGGCCCGACCTTCTTCCTCTACCCGCTCGTTCTGGAAAGAATTTTTAAGCTCATTGGCCGCGATTTGAAAAGCGAAGTGCCAATGGTGCGGCTCGATCCGCAGTATCGCATCGCATTTGGCGGCGGCGGGCAAATCGATTGCACTCCCGATGTTCCACGCCTGGAAAGCGAAGTCGCCAAGATTAGCCCGGCCGATGCGGCGAACATTCGGCGTTTTCTCTCCGAGAACCGTGTAAAGCTGGAGCAGTTTCGCCCTTGCCTGGAAAGCCCATTCCTCGGCTGGCGTGACCTATTCCGTTGGGACTTGATGAAGCTCTTGCCGGTGCTTCGCCCCTGGAAATCACTGGACTCGGAGCTGGGCCGGTATTTTTCCGATGAACGCATTCGCCTGGCGTTCTCCTTTCAGTCCAAGTACCTCGGCATGTCGCCGTTCAATTGCCCTAGCCTCTTTTCGATTCTCTCCTTCCTCGAATACGAATATGGCGTCTGGCACCCGATTGGCGGTTGTGCGGCGGTGAGTGAGGGAATGGCGCGGATCGCCAAAGAGATGGGTGTCACGTTCTCCTTGGGTGACGAAGTCAAAGAATTGCTGTTCGACAAACGCCGCGTGGTTGGAGTGAGAACGGATTCCGGCGAGCATCATGCGGATGCCGTTGTCATCAACGCCGACTTTGCCAATGCGATGTCGAAACTTGTGCCCGATCAATTACGGCGTAGGTGGACCGACGCGAAGATTGAGAAGAAGCAGTTCTCGTGCTCAACCTTCATGATGTACTTGGGGCTCGAAGGAAAACAGGATCACGTTCCGCACCACACCATCCACTGCTCCGCGGATTATGCGACGAACCTCGCTGATATCGAAAGCCGACATGTGATTTCAGATGACCCATCGTTTTATGTGCAGAACGCAAGCGTGACCGACGATACCCTGGCCCCCAAGGGTTCCAGCACGCTCTACGTCCTCGCCCCGGTAACGCACCGGCACCCCAATGTGGATTGGGCCAAGGAAACGCCAGCTTTTCGCCAGAAGCTACTGAAGCAGTTGGAGAAAGTCGGGCTTGCCGGCGTCGAGCAACGCATTCGGTTCGAGAAGATCGTCACGCCCGCAGACTGGGAAAACAACTACGCGGTCCATCGGGGAGCAACGTTTAATCTGGCTCACAACTGGACGCAGATGCTCCACTTCCGTCCGCGCAACCGCTTCGAAGATCTGGATGGCGTCTATCTGGTTGGCGGCGGCACGCACCCGGGAAGCGGATTGCCCGTAATCTACGAATCGGCCCGCATTACATCGCGTTTGCTCCTTGCGGATATGGGGCAAGATGTCGAATGGCTTGGGAAACCCGGTGCGAAGGAACTCCCTATTCCTGTACCAATAGGGTGAGTACACTTGCTTTCACCGGGGCTGCCACATTCGTCGCCGGTTCATCACAAGGAATGGGAGTTGTCGGTGGGAAATCGCGTAGCGGGAGATGGAACACGTGTCGGCGTTATCGGCAGCGGACTGGCGGGGCTATCAGCGGCGTGCGTTCTCGCGGCCAGAGGTTATCAAGTCGTTCTGTTCGAGAAGAGCGCATGGCTTGGCGGCAAGGCGGCCGTATTGAATGAAGCCGGCTTCCGTTTCGATATGGGGCCGACGATTTTAACGGTTCCGTCTGTGCTGCGTCGCATCTTCACCGAGGCAAACCGCAAGCTCGAAGATTATCTCGATCTCATTCGCCTCGACCCGCAATGGCGATGTTTCTTCACGGATGGCTCGGTTCTGGATCTGGTTGAGAATATCGATGACATGGCGATGTCACTCGACCAGTATTCACCGGGAACCAACTCCGGCGACGGCTACCGAAACTTCCTCACATTCTCGCAACGTTTGCATCGCATTTCAGAGCGCTATTACTTTTGGAAATCGATCGGCGGCATTCGCGACATGATCGATATGAAGTTCGGCATGTCCTTTTCCATTCTTGGCGATGTGCTGAGGATGAGAATGGGGCGTTCCGTGGCGGGAACCGTGCGAAAGTACAACGCCGACCCGCGCGTTTCGCAAATGCTCGATCACTTCACGCAATATGTTGGGTCGTGCCCCGAACAATCGCCTGCTGTGCTCTGTAGTATCGCACACATGCAGACAGAAGAAGGGATTTGGTATCCGCGTGGGGGAACGCGTGCGGTGCCAGAGGCGCTCGTTAAACTCGGCCAAGAACTCGGCGTTGAGTATCGCTGCGACACCGGGATTGCTCGCATTCTTACGGATGATGCTGGCCAGAACGTAATCGGAGTGGAAACGGAATCCGGCGAGATAGTGAAGTTGGCAGCGGTGGTTTCGAACGCGGACTCGGTACGAACGCACCGCGAACTGTTGGCAGAGTCTTCGCCGCAATCCGCCCGCAACTTCGATCGCCGCCGCGAATACGAACCGGCATGCTCCGGTGTTGTGTTGTATCTTGGCTTGAATAAGGCATATGAGCATCTGCTACACCACGATTTCGTATTCTCGCGCGACCCACACGAAGAATTTGAGTTCATCTACAAGAAAGGTGAACCCGCTCCGGACCCAACTTGTTACCTGGCATCGACCGCAAGAACAGAACCCGAAACCGCGCCGCCGGGTGGCGACGCGCTTTATGTGCTCGTTCACGCCCCCTTCCTTCGGGCTACGCACGATTGGAAGGCGATGTTCCCGCAGTATCGCCAGGTGATTCTCAACAAGTTGAAGACGACAGGGAAGATGCCAGATATCGAATCGCGCATCGTATTTGAATCTGCGTTAACACCCCAAGATATCCACGATCGCTATCGCGTGCTCAATGGCGCGATCTATGGAATCGCCAGTCATGGCAAGTGGAACGGCGCATTCAAACCCGCCAACCGTTCGCCGGATGTTAAGGGGCTATATCTTTCAGGCGGGGCAGCCCATCCTGGCCCCGGCATGCCAATGGTGATGATGTCCGGATGGATTGCCGCAGATACGCTTGACCAAGACAAAGCCGCACCGAAGTTCGCTGTGCCGTTGCGACAAACCAAAACCTTTGCAAGGGCCTGATCGACGATGTCACACCTTGCAGAGGTGAACACTCAAGCCGAGGGGAATACCAGGCGTGATCGTTTGGCAGAACCCGTAGAGTTACCCCGCCGCAGACTCTGGCTATTGCGGCTATTCCGATGGCATTCACATCGCTATGTCCGCAAGCACTTCCATGCCGTACGAGTATCGAATTCTGGCACGCGGTTCCCGCCTGAAGGAAACGACCCGCTCTTGATTGTTCTTAACCACCCCTCGTGGTGGGATCCGATGATTTGCATAGTGCTATCGCGGCTTATAGCCAAACGCGATCAGTTTGCCGCAATCGATGCAGAGGCGTTGAAGAAATACGTGTTCTTCAAATTAATTGGTTTCATTGGAGTCGAGAAGTCAACGCTTCGTGGTGCCGTGGACTTCGTCCGAACGGGAACGACAATTCTTTCCAAACCCGGCCGCGTTTACTGGGTTACTGGTCAAGGCCGATTCGCAGACGTTCACGAACGACCTCTCGGAATCGAAGCTGGTGTCGGCCACTTGGCAGCCCGCATGGCAACGGGCACAGTACTGCCAATCGCGCTCGAATACACATTCTGGACTGAACGAACGCCCGAAGCTCTCGTGCGGATTGGCGAACCCATTCACGTCTCCGATCACCCAGGATTGACAGGCAGCGAGTGGTCGGAATTAATTGAGCAGGAACTGACGCGGAATTTGAATCGACTCAATGGCGAGACAATGAGCCGAGAGCCAGAGCTTTTCACGAAATTGCTTACGGGCCGCTCTGGCGTGGGTGGGCCATACGATTGGTGGCGGCGATTGAGAGCCTGGCTTCGCGGCGATTCATTTGATGCTTCTCATGCCAATGCCTTGAAGGAGAAAAATCCTTGATCGTCATCGCCTGGATCTGCCTTATTTGTGCGATTGGCCCTGCAATTCTTTACCTATGGAACTCGTTTCTCTTCCAAGAGCCACCACATATTCAACCAAAACCAATTATATCCAACAACAATATTGAATACACTATTGCACAACGGATAGGCATCAGTCAATCACCAATATCAGTATTAGTACCAGCACGAAACGAAGAGTATGGAATCGCGGCGTGCCTCGAATCTGTCCTGGCATCGCGTAATGTTGAATTGGAAGTTATCGTATTAGATGACCACTCAACCGATTGTACGGCAGAAATTGTGCGAAAGATGGCGTCGAGTGATTCGCGGCTACGGTTGGAACACGCTCCACAGCTTCCCGCAAATTGGTGTGGAAAGCAGCACTCATGCTACGCTCTCTCGAAGCTGGCTCAATTCGAAGTTCTCACCTTTCTTGATGCAGACGTAAGGCTTCACCCCGATGCCCTCGCACGCATGCTACTGTTCTTGCAGCAATCTAAGGCGGAAATCGTCAGTGGTTTTCCCAGGCAAGAAACCGGAACCTTCTTGGAAAAGCTGGTTTTGCCGCTGATAAACTGGCTTTTACTTTGTTGGCTGCCGTTTGGATTGATGCGTCACTATTGTTGGTCAGCACTTGGGGCCGGTTGCGGCCAGTGGTTCATGACCAATCGTACAACATATGAGGCGATTGAGGGCCACGCGGCAATTAAATCTTCTCTGCATGATGGGATAACTTTACCCCGAGCATTCCGCAACAAAGGATACATGAGTGATATATGTGACGCAACACAACTCGCAACGTGCCGCATGTATCGTTCAGCAAGTGGGGTATGGAATGGGTTAGCGAAAAACGCACGAGAAGGAATGGCTAACACGGGGCAAATTGGATTCTGGACAACAATACTCTTCTTTGGACAGATCCTCCCATTCATCTTATTGGCGATAATTGCATCGAATAATATTACCCAAGACAGAACTGAAGATAATGCTTCAACACCATTTCATACTAACACCTTATTTCTGGCATCTGCAACCGTTGCATTAGCCTGGATGCCACGCCTTCATGCTGCATGGAGATTTCGTCAATCGTTGTTAGGAGCCATCCTGCACCCGATAGGCATCGCCACATTGCTGGCCATTCAGTGGTATTCCGTCTACAGAGCACTAGTTGGCCAACCTGTCGGGTGGAAGGACCGACCAGCACCGCGCCTATCATGAAGATTGTTACCAATTACTTCCATCCGGCGCAACATGACCGAAATACCAACTTACATTATCGTGGGAGCAACAGGGGGCATCGGTTCCGTACTGTGCCAACAACTCGCTTCACATGGCGCGTGCAATATTATGCTTGCTGCACGCGATAAATCCAAACTTGAAGAACTGGAAAATACTCTCGAGCAGGCCGATCTGAAAAAGCATTCATCTCGCGTTGCGATTCAGGTTATGGACGCGCGAGATTCCGCGCAAGTAACTACAGTCTTCGCCGCAGCAATCGAGAAATTTGGCAACATCAATGGCGTAGTAAATCTTTGCGGTTCCATCATCCTCAAGCCAGCTCATCTGACTTCAGATGAAGAGTTCCGCGATACAATCTCCGTTAACCTCGTGACCGCATTTAACGTACTACGAGCCGCTGCTCGCAGTATGACTACGGGCGGCTCAGTCGTACTCATGTCCACGGTAGCAACCCGTATTGGGCTTGCAAACCACGAAGCCATCGCAGCGGCAAAAGCTGGCGTTAATGGCTTAGTCATCTCTGCGGCAGCAACTTATGCAACTCGCAATCTTCGAATCAATGCAGTTGCGCCCGGATTAGTAAGAACGCCACTTGCTTCAAAAATTACAGGTAATGAACTAGCCCTGAAAGCCTCAACGTCCATGCATCCGCTCGGAAGGATTGGTGAACCAAATGATGTCGCTGCTGCAATTATGTGGTTACTCGATCCCTCAACAACATGGGTTACTGGACAAGTGATTAGTGTAGATGGCGGGCTATCAACTGTCCGGGCGAAATAATATCAATGACGTATGGATACGCGATTCGATTAGTGAACACAACCGCAACGTGGTTGATGTGTGGCATAATCCTGTTTCGTACAGATTGTTCATTTCCTGCTATTTGGTTATTATCATCCAAAAGAATTCAAAGATATAATTGCAGGGATCACGCATTTTGAAGTCGTGACGGAGTGAAGAGATAGGCCCGGTGAACTCGTCCTGTTGAGTCAGGACGAGGCACGCTTCCCAATGGTCCCAACGCTGATCGCCACCCTTGGGGTAAAGGGGCACCGCCCAGTTGTCGGAACATGGGATTGCAAGCACCTGTTGTATATGTTTGCTGTGGTGAACTTGGTCACGGCGGCGATTCATGCGAACACACGAGAAAGCCCGAAAGACGCCAAGAAAAGATTGGCAAGAGCAAGACTCGGCGAATGCAGGAGGCGTTCGCGTCGCACTTGCGACACATTGCACGGAATTATCCGGCAGACAAGCACACGCGTGTGGTGTTGCTTCTTGTCTTCGTCATTTGGATTCCTCCTCCGCTTCAGGTTATCCCAACTCTACCCCACGCGCAGTTTTTTGGGGCGCAGTGCAAGACATAGCCGTCGTAGGTTAGCCTCTCGCGGTGCCGCAGGCATGAGTGAATGCGGCCCACGCCGCTGTTTCAGTGGCGCTGTTCTTCGGGCCATTACACAGTTTTGTCTGCCTGCTCCCAAGTTTCATTTACTAGGCGTTGTGAGCAGTGCGGAAGAAAGGTTTGCGAGAATGGGCCATGGCGGAGTCCTCCCATGAGGTGTATGGGTGGGAGGTGTCTTCTCTGCCACACACGGGCAGAATTGTTGTAAGTCCAGTACACCCGAGAGGATTTGAACCTCTAACCCTCGGTTCCGAAGACCGATGCTCTATCCAGTTGAGCTACGGGTGCAGACAACTTCAAATCTAGGCGAATTACCCTGGTTTTAAGTTATCATATTACGGGTTTTGACACCCGCATTGACACCTGCAAACCTTGGTGGTGGCTGATAGCGTCGTTACCGCCCGCAACGACGTCCATAACAACCGTTTTTTGCGAAACGGGAGCCATGTCCACTATAGATTCTACAGCGCCAAGGCCCACGAACAAGCCAGGACGATTGCAAAGTCCAGGAGAGCGGTTGCTGTGTTGACAGGTTGCGAGTTATTCACCTCTGGGGTGGACTCCCGATGTCGCCCGCCCCGTCCGACTCGCTGTTTGCGACAAGACCAACAAGCAGGCCAACGATTACGAAACCAACTCGACCTGTGCAGTTTCCCAAGGAAAGTGGACAAGGTGAACGTGGTGTAAGTTGAGGGCACCCAGGAGATCTTGATGCCCACGAAGTACATGCCCGAGTTCAATCGCGAAGCCATTCGCTTGATGGCCGATGAAGCAACTCTGGGCTATCTCAGCCTGTACGAAGCAGAACGATCGCACAACCCACACACAACCTAAAACTCTCTCCACATGCGCTGGGGAAGATCGCACCAGATAAAGTTGTGTAGATACCTATGCACAGTTGTGTGTGGGCCTTGCCATTGGGACCTGTCATGTCCAAGCACGCCGTTGTCGTTGGTAGTGGTGTTGTGGGTGCCTGCTCGGCGTACTACTTGGCCAAGGCAGGCTGGCAAGTAACGGTGCTTGATCGTGGCAAGTTTGGAGCCGGCTGTTCGCATGCCAATTGTGGCTATGTTTGCCCGAGTCATGTTCTGCCGCTTGCAACGCCGGGGGCGGTGTGGTCCACGCTCCGCACGCTCTTCACGCGAAATTCCGCCCTTAAAGTTCGCCCTTCGGTCGTGCTTCGCAATCCGGGGTGGTTCCTGGCGTTTGCCCGGCGGTGTAATCGCATGGATATGCTCGCAACCGGTCGCAGCATTCAGGCGTTGCTCAATTCGTCTCGCGGCCTCTTCGACGAACTCATTCAATCGGAACAACTTGAATGCGAGTGGGAAACGAAGGGCTTGCTATTCGTGTTTATGACGCCGAAACACTTCGAGCACTTCGCAACCACGGATGCGTTATTGCAGCGAGAGTTTAGCATGGGTGCGAAACGCCTGGCCTCTGCCGAACTCGCAAACCTTGAACCCGCTCTCAAACCCGGCATGGCGGGGGCTTATCTGTATGAATCGGATGCACACCTTCGCGCCGATCGCCTGATGAGCGAGTTGAAGCGTGTCTTGCTTGGTCAAGGCGTGAAGATTCAGGAGAATTGCCAGGTGACCGGCTTCATCAAGACTAACGGAGCGGCAACGGCCGTATGCACTTCCCAGGGAGAAATCCCAGCAGATCGTTTTGTGCTCGCAACGGGTGCGTGGACTCCGCTTCTGAACCGTGAACTGGGGTGCAAGGTTCCGATTCAACCGGGGAAAGGTTATTCGATCACCATGCCGCGACCCGCACTGTGCCCAAGCTACCCAATGATTTTTGAAGAACACCACGTCGCGGTGACTCCATTTGCGTCTGGTTATCGAATTGGCTCGACAATGGAGTTCGCGGGGTATGACGACCAAATGAACCGCGCCCGCCTTGCGATTCTAACCAATGGTGCGAAGCTCTACTTGCGAGAACCACTCGCGGAGCCGGTTCAAGAAGAGTGGTGGGGCTGGCGTCCGATGACCTTCGACGGGTTGCCGATTATCGATTACGCACCAGCCATGAAGAACGTGATGATTGCCGCGGGGCATAACATGCTTGGCTTGTCGATGGCACCTGCGACGGGAAAACTGGTCGCGGAGCTTCTGGGTGCGGAGAAGTCACACCTCGATCCCGCGCCATATTCGCTTAAACGATTCGCATGACACGCATCAATCCGCGACCCGCTTCACGATGCTTCCGTAAGCATCGATGCGTCGGTCGCGGAAAAAGGGCCAGTTGCGTCGCACGTCTTCCATCAACTTCCGGTCACACTTCACAACGAGAATCTCTTCCTTGTTGTGACTAGCCTTCGCGAGTATTCGCCCGAATGGGTCTGATACGAACGAACCGCCCCAAAACTCCAGACCTTCGCCCACGATCTTTTCGTGCCCCACGCGGTTAATCGCGCATACATACGTTCCGTTGGCAATCGCGTGGCCCCGCATGCTCGTTTCCCAGGCTGCGTGTTGCGCTTCGCCGAATTCGGCTTTCTCCTTGGGGTGCCAACCAATCGCGGTGGGATAGAAAATCACTTCGGCGCCCATGAGGGCCGTTAATCGGGCGGCCTCGGGATACCATTGATCCCAGCAGACCAACGTGCCGACCTTGGCGGCGGGCGTGTGGAACACCTTGAAGCCCAGATCGCCCGGCGTGAAGTAGAATTTCTCTAGAAAGAGGGGATCGTCCGGGATGTGCATCTTGCGATAGAGGCCGAGGAGTTCGCCCTGCTCGTTGTGAACCGTGGCCGTGTTGTGGTATACGCCCGCCATGCGCCGCTCAAAGATCGAGCCTACCACAACCACCTTGTTCTTCTTGGCCGCGGCCGCGAGTCGCGCTTCAATGGGGCCGGGAATGGGTTCCGCCAGATCGAATAAGCTGGCGTCTTCTTGTTGGCAGAAGTAGTATCCGGTGAATAACTCGGGCAAACACACCACCTGTGCTCCCATCTTGGCCGCTTCAGCGATTGCTTCCTCCGCCTTGGCGAGGTTCATTTCCTTATCAGCGACCATTTGCATTTGCACAGCCGCAATGGTGAATGTGTTCATAATTGACAATGACATGCGGAAGGCGGAGGGCGGAGCGAACATCACTCCATACCTTATTACGCCAGAGCCGAGTTTATCTTAGTAAGTGTTTTTCCGCCTTCCGCTTTTGCGCTTTGCACCCACTGGAGTTAACATGTCCTCTCCTGAGAAGAACATTACAAGCGTGTTGAAGGAAACCCGCGTCTTTCCTCCGCCCGAGACGTTTGTTGCAACAGCGAACATTAATGAAGCGGAGCGCGATCGCCTGGCTGAATGGGCCAAACGCGATCCGGATGGTTTCTGGTCCGAACAGGCGAAAACGCTCCACTGGTTCAAGCCGTGGTCGCAGGTGCTGGATTGGAGTGATGAACCGCACGCCAAGTGGTTCATCGGTGGGCAACTCAACGCCAGTTACAACTGCCTCGATCGCCACCTCGCGACACGCGGAAACAAAGCCGCCATCATCTTCGAAGGCGAACCCGGCGATAGCCGCACGCTCACCTATCAGCAACTGCATCAGGAAGTCTGCAAGTTTGCGAACGCACTGAAATCGCTCGGCATCGAGAAGGGCGACCGCGTCACGATTTACATGCCCATGACACCCGAAGCCGCGATTGCGATGCTGGCATGCGCGCGAATTGGAGCCATGCACTCTGTGGTGTTCGGCGGGTTCTCGGCCGATGCTGTTTCCGATCGGAATAACGACGCGAAAAGCAAGCTCGTGATTACCGCAGATGGCGGATGGCGGCGCGGAAAGGTTGTGCCACTCAAGGCAAACGTGGACGAATCGTTCGCGAAATCAACCACGGTTGAGAAGTGCGTGGTCTTCAATCGCTGCAACACTGCTGTGGAGATGAAAGCGGGGCGCGATTTCTGGTGGCACGATCTGATGGCTGCGGCATCCGCCGATTGCCCTGCGGAGCCACTCGATAGCGAGCACCCGCTCTTCATCCTCTACACCAGCGGTAGCACGGGCAAACCCAAGGGTGTGCTCCACACCACGGGCGGCTACATGCTGGGAACGTCACTCACGCACAAGTGGGTGTTCGACATTAAAGAAGACGATATCTACTGGTGCACCGCCGATGTGGGCTGGGTCACCGGGCATAGCTACATCGTCTATGGCCCACTCTGCAACGGTAGCACGGTGGTGATGTACGAAGGTGCTCCCAATCACCCCAAAGAAGATCGCTTCTGGTCGATCATCGAGAAGTATCGAGTCACGATTTTCTATACCGCCCCCACTGCGATTCGGGCGTTCGTGAAATGGGGCGATGCACACCCCAAGAGCCACGATTTAACTTCACTTCGCCTGCTGGGCAGTGTGGGAGAACCGATCAACCCGGAAGCGTGGATGTGGTATCAGTCGGTGATCGGCGGTGGGCGATGCCCAATCGTTGATACGTGGTGGCAAACTGAAACCGGCGCGATCATGATCTCGCCGCTTCCCGGAGCCGTGCCGACCAAACCCGGTAGCGCGACGAAACCATTGCCCGGTATCGAAGCAGAAGTGGTGGATAAAGCGGGCCACGCGGTTCCTGCCAATGCAGGCGGATTCCTTGTGGTCAAGAGGCCGTGGCCCAGCATGATGCGAACCATTTATGGCGACGATGAACGATACAAGCAAACCTACTGGTCGCACATCAAGGGCGTGTATTTCACCGCGGATGGTGCGCGCATGGACGACGATGGCTACATCTGGATCATGGGTCGCGTTGACGACGTACTGAACGTGAGTGGCCACCGGTTAAGCACGATGGAGGTCGAGAGCGCGCTGGTTCATCATCCCAAGGTAGCAGAGGCGGCGGTCGTGGGGCGGCCAGACGATCTGAAGGGCGAAGGGATCGTGTGCTTCGTAACACTCAAGCAAGGGATCGAGCCAACCGATGAACTCAAGACCGAGTTGAAAGCACACGTCGTTCACAACATCGGGGCACTCGCTCGGCCGGATGAAATTCGGTTTACAGAGGCGCTGCCGAAAACTCGCAGCGGAAAGATCATGAGGCGTTTCCTCCGCGACATTGCCGCAGGTCGGCAATCTACGGGTGATGCAACCACACTCGAAGATCTGAACGTGCTGGCCAAACTTCGTGAAGAAGACGAGTGATAACGGTTGAGTTGGGGCGAATGGCCCACCTGGGCCATTCGCCATGTTAATCACGCGAATTACGCCAAAGCCGCACGGGTGCGTTTGGCGACAGGAGAATCCGCCGCACCCGTGCCTTTCAGCCAGAATAGGCTCGCCGCCAGAAACCGATCACGCACGGCCGGTGATATCAGTTCTGCGTCTTCCATAATGGCGGAACTGAACTTGTAATCGTGAGCATCGGTTCCTTTGAGAAAGATCAGCCGGCGACCTTCATCCATCAACTCTTTCGCATGACCCGCGTCGCCGGCCAGGAAAGTCATGGCGAGGTTTGCTGCGGCGCGTTTATCTTTGGAAAGTGTTCGGAACACATCCTCAGCACGGGGTCTTGCCGAATCCGAAATATCAAAGAGTGCGTCGATTTTCGCGTCGCCCACTTTGTCACGCGATGTCATTGCTTCGCGAAACAGCGGAACGAACGCGGCTCCTTGAAGTAGCATGTAATTGCGTGTAGTGGCGTCGCTGGTGGTGCGAGCCGCATAATGCAGTGCGTTCAACGTGGTCAGGGAGTGTAAAGCCACGATGCCTGGTTGCCGCATCAGCAGTTCGCCACCCGCCAGGAATAGCCCATCCCAAACTGCTCGGTGCCCCGCCCGCTCCTTCAGGTGCGATAATGCCAGATCGCTTAAACCGTTGGCCGAAGCGGTGCGTGCTTCTGTAAGCACGGTAGCGGTAACCTTGGGATCGGCACGATTCGGAGCGGGCGCTTTGAGCTTTGCCGCGAGTTCCAGGTTTCGTCGGCCGGGGCGATCGGGTTCCAGATCATTCTTGGACGGGTTCTTTCCGTCGTGATTCAGCAGAGCGTAAGAAAGCGAACGCAATACCGGCTCGGCGTGATGCCAGCCAATAACTTCAAGGCAACGAAAGGCATTGGCCACAAAGATGATCTTGTGCCCAATACTGCGGAAATCGCGACTGCCAAAGCGGGCATACAGATCGAAGAGTTCGCCCGGTTGCGTTGTGCGGGCCAGAATCGCCGTGGCAGAATCGGCGCGCTCTTCATCCCAATCTTCCATCGCCGAAATGAACTGCTCTCTGGCCCGCTCGGGACTGGGAGCTTTCGATTCATCCACCGGTTTCATCCGCCAGCCATCTCGTTCCACGATGTTGCGGGCTTGCGAAGCTTTGAAGTTGTCTAACGCCCAGAACAGCGGAAGCCAACGCTCATTCGCAGGGCCAGCCATCGCGGCTTGGTGGGCGGAGTTCACCACGAGCACCGCATGGAATTTGAACCCGACACTGGGTCGCGGTTCCACATTGCGCACCCCTGCCAGAAGCAATGCCGCGAGCACATCGCGGTAGGCAAGCCCTTTCTTGATGCGAGAAGCCATTTCTTCCAGCAGTTTCTCGCGTGGCGTGTCTTCGATCACACGCACGAGTGGTTCGATGCCGGAATCGAGATGAACCAACTTGGGGTTCGGCTTGGCGTCTTGCGCCGAAACCGATGGCAGATCCGCGAGAAACGCCAAGCTTGCGGATGTGGTCAGGAATGAGCGACGGTCGGGAGAGGTCATGGCATCGCTCCAGATGCGAGAAGGGCGAGCGGAATTTATCCAATGGAATTGTACCACGATGATTGCGAGATTCCGAGGTTCTTGCGCGTTTCGCCCTTGGCGGGAATCGTAGGTGCTGCTGCCAGTCGCAAAATCGCGTTACCCCAGCCTTCTCGCAATTCAAGCCGTTTATTTCGTTGTGCCGATCACTTTTTAGGATTTCTACCCCAGC
>JBGSLF010000094.1:0-11211 GCA_041740855.1 Gemmata sp. | reverse complement strand
GGTTTGTGCGAAAACAAGGGGATTTCGCAACATTGCGATCTCCGGGCGGGAGGGTGGGGTGTCCAAAAAACTCCGCCACCCCAGCGGAATCGCTTGGAAACCGAGCGATTCTGACACCCGAAAATCGGCATCAGTCGAACTGACCTGGTGTGCAAAACACCCGACGGTCGCGAGATCAGCCTTCAGATCGTCGCGGTGGTGAACGAGCCTCTTCGCCAGCTACGAGAGATGCGTTCTTCTTACCGCGACGCACTGTGGCATGCGCTGGGGACGGACCTGCTCCACTTTAACGGGTGCCGCATATCGCTCTGCGACTCGGCAGAGCCGCCCCTGCTGCCGAAGGTGAACTCGGCGACAGGTCAGGTCTGCCTCCTGCATCTCGCCGAGTTCCTCCGATCCATCGCCAAGGACGTTCACACCTTGCAGGTCGGAAAGATGCGTAACCGGTGGACGACGACCCAGAGTCCTGAACGGAAGATATGGGTCTCTGTGGAGCGACGCCTTCCCCCCGGCGAGCCGGTACGATTGGAACTTCATTGGGAGGGCGGGGGCCCAGGTTACCGAACGGACGTTTCCCGTGGCCTGCTGACCGCGGCCGTGCGGTTGAAGACCTCGAAGTGCTACGCCAAGCCGACTACCGCGAAGTTCCTGCTGCTTGCCTACTCGATTGACACGTTGTTGGACAAGGACGAACCCGACGTGATTGAGGCCAGACAACTCCTCGACACGACTCAGCACCCATTCGACGAGGTCTGGTATTGCTTCCCGATTGCACAGAAGGATTTTGGCCCGCTCATCAAGGTCTGGCCGGGCTGAGCGCAGAGCCGAACCGCTCTCATGGCCAACCGACTTCAATAAAAACGAAGATTCCGGGGCGGGCTGAACGCCTGTCCTCACGCACACGGCTGGCATCGATTCTTTCGGCGACGGGGGGCTTCCGGCGAGTGACGGGCGGCGGTATCATGTCGGCATCGATGAGAGGTATGCGATGAGCGACACGCTGATTATTCGCGGGCGGTACACCAACCGGACATTCATCCCGGACGGCCCTCTACCTCACGCTGAGGGAGCGGCGGAGTTGGTCATTACCCCGATCGTCGCTCCCCGAACGGGCGGGTCGATCGCCGACGCCTTCGGGACCGCACCCGTCCTGCGGACTGGAGACGACATCTTGGCCGAAATCCGGGCCGACCGCGATGAGTGGGGCGACCGCTGATCTACCTCGACGCGAACGTTGTGATCCGGCTGGTAGAGGGAGATGCCTCGACTCGCACGCCGCTGGTCGCTCGGCTGGCCTCGTCGCTAGGCGTGCCGGGGGCGTTGGTCACGTCTCGGCTGAGCCGGCTGGAGTGCCGATCCAAACCGCTACGGACGGGCGATGCCGCCACCCTGGCGCAGTTCGACGTGTTCTTCGCCGGTGTCGAATTGGGCCTGCTCGAGGTGACAGCGGCGGTCGTCGAGCGGGCGACCGAACTCCGCGCACGATACAACCTGAAGACGCCCGACGCCCTCCACTACGCTACCGCCGTGGAGGCTGGTGTCGCGGTGTTCCTGACCGGCGATCGGGGTCTGGCGAGGTGTTCGGAGGTGCCGGTCGAGGTGCTGTGAACCCCAAAGTATGCCCCCAGGAACGTCAGGTGAGGCATCGGGCGTGGAGGCTTGTGTGAAGTGGTGCGGTTTGCGTGGCGGCGCAGACCTTCGACGCTGACGGCAGGTTTGGCCCGTCGCCAACGCGGCCATGAGATGTATCCAGGCGCTGCACCAGACCGGCGGGGCGTGGGAGCTTCTGCCGTGATCGCAGCGACTTGGTGTCCAGATCCGGCTCAATTTGGTGTGGTGGTTCGGCCCCGGGAGAGCTTCCGGTTGAAGAAAAAAACCGGAGCCGAAACCTCGTTCGTCACAGGCCCAACTTGGCCCGGGCATCTTCCAGGATTATCTTCGTGGCGGTCGCACCGACGCGGGTGACGCCGATGGCACGCACTTCCAGCAGCTTCTCGTAGGTTCGCACGCCGCCGGCCGCCTTCACTTGCACCCATGCCGGGCTGCACTCGCGCATGAGTTTCAAGTCCTCGATGGTGGCCCCAGTTTCCGCATAACCGGTGCTCGTCTTCACCCAATCGGCCCGCGCGTCGCCACAGATGCGGCATAGTTCGCGCTTGTGTTCGTCCTTCAGAAATGCGTTCTCGAAGATCACCTTCACCTTCACGCCGTGGCGGTGGGCCACTTCAACCACCGAACGCACATCGTCCGCCACGAAGTTCCATTCGCCCGAAAGCACTTTGCCGATGTTCACCACCATGTCCAGTTCTGTTGCACCGTCGGCGATGGCAAGCTCGCTCTCGTACACCTTCACGCGGGTGAGGTGGCCGCCATGCGGGAAGCCGATGGTGGTGCTCGCGGCCACAGTGGTGCCGGCCAGGCGCTTCGCGGCTTGCTTCACGGCGTAGGGCTTAATGCAGACCGAAGCGACATCGTATTCCGCCGCCAGGGCCAGCCCGCGATCGAGTTCGACATCGGTAAGTTGCGGTTGCAGCAACGAGTGATCGAACATCTTGGCCAGATCGGCGAGTGTTGGCGGCGTCATGGTAATCTCGGCAGGTTGGCGGTGTTACGCAGATGGTTTATTCCTGGCGAAGGTCATGCTCAACCCCCCGCATGTGTGCGCGCGATATCGCGAGAGAGCTTGATTCGATTCCGTGTGGTGGTATAGGTGCGATGAAAAAGACGCCAGGGGCGTGGGAAGCCAGGGGTTAAGGATGCCAGGGGTTAAAGATGCCAGGGGTTGACACCCCTGGCTATTGACGGACGCCCCTTCGGGGCTGCGAAACAATGCGAAACTAACGGATGCTACGGACGCCCCTTCGGGGCTGCGAAACAATGCGAAACAAGATCATTGCGGCGAGTCGCGGGGATCATTCAGGAGAACAACATGCGTACTGCACTTCTCGCCGGGTTGGTTTTGGCCACAGTTCCGGGCGTGGGGTTTGCGCAGAGCGGGCCGTATGTCGCAGTGGTTGCCGATCCAGATGTCAAACTGCGTGCCGGCCCCGGCGATAAGTACGATGTCACCGCAACGTTGAAGAGTGGCTTCCCGCTCATTGTGGATCACGAAGAGGAAGGCTGGGTCGCGGTGCAAGATGTGCCGGGCCGCGTCAACTCTTTAAGCTGGGTGCAGACGCAGTTCATCGACTTCCGCGAGGCCGATCCGCTTCCGCAACTTGTAACCGTGGACGAAGCGGGCACCACACTTCGCGCCGGTCAGTTTGGCCTCAATGAGCCGCTCGCGGTGCAGCGAACGAAGGTGCCCGGCGGAACCATTCTCACGGTGATCGGCAAAGGTGTGAAGTTCGAAGGGAAAACGTGGTATCCCGTGGTGCCACCGGCGGGCGACTTTCGGTATCTGCCCAAGACGGCGGTGAAGTTCGAGAAGCCAGCCAGCACGTCGTTCACCGTGCGCGATTCCGTTCCCGGTGGCGTGGGCGGAGGTGCGCCGACGGCTTCGCTTCCCAATGGCGGAGCCGCAGGTGTGGAACCAGCGGGCGGGAACTCGCCAGTGAAGCCGGTCGTGCAACATCCGTTGTGGAGTCAGGCGGAGATGGCGGAGAAAGAGGGGAAATACGACGAGGCGGAGAAGCTGTTCTTCCAGCTTGCCCGCGTGATGAACGAACCGGGCGGCGATCACGATATCGCGAATCTGTGCTACACGCGCATTCACACGCTGCGCGAGAAACGCCGGGGCGGAGGCAACATCACGCCAACATCTGGTTCATCAGGGGTATCGTGGAGCACCACGCAGGGGAACGCAACGGCATCACGCACGCCGCCGGGTGCGTTGGGGCCGCCCACAGGTGGCGGAAGCGGTGGCACAACCGGTTCGGATCAGCGATCGTCTGGCACCGGGTTCCTGCCGCCAGAGGCACCGCCGGCATCGCCACCATCGCCAGCATCAGGAGGCAACACGGGAAGCAAGCCACCGCCTCGCGGAACGGAAGCTGGCACCAATGCGAGTGGCAAGTGGACCGGCCCCGGGCGATTGGTGCGCTCGGCGCTGGCACTGGATGGTCGCCGAACGTATGCACTGGAAAGCAGCCCGGGCATCACGACGATGTATGTGGTGGCAGGGCCGGACATCGATCTGGAAAAGTCGGTGAATAAGAAGGTGGATGTGTTCGGCGTGAGCCAGAAGCGGCGCGATTTGTCGCGGCCGTTTGTGGTCGCCACCACGGTGGAATTGGTGCCGTGATGAAACCAGGCGAGTAATGGAAAAAGGCCCACCCATTGCGGGTGGGCCTTCGCGTTTTCAAGTGAAGTTCATCACTTGATGAACAGCATTTCGCGGTACGTGGGCAGCGGCCACACATCGTCGGCGACGATGGTTTCGAGCTTATCGCCAAGCGTTCGCAGATCGGCCATCTTGGGGATCACCGATTCCTTGATGTACTTGGCGTGCGAGTAGGCGTCGCCTTCCGGATGGTGATGGTTGGCCTTATCGAGCACGGCGGTAGCGGCCTGGAACTTGCCGATGGTGTCGCTGAGTTCGCGTAGGGCTTCGAGCTGCGAATCCACGGCAACGCCCGCGGCCTTGGTCGCATTCACGGCGGTGGCCACTTGACCCTGATAGCGAATGGCAGCCGGGAGGATGATGGTCTTGGCCATGGACACCATCATGTTGGCCTCGATGGTCACTTCCTTGACATACTTTTCGCTCAGAATGTTGAACCGGCTTTGCAATTCGCGTTCGGTGTACACCTTGTACTTGGCGAACAGTTCAACGGAATCTTTGCGAATGATGACCGGCAAGGCGTCGGTCGCGCTCTTGAGGTTGGGCAACCCACGCGATTCGGCTTCCTTGTGCCACTCTTCGCTATAGCCGTCGCCGTTGAAGATCACCTTCTTGGATTCTTTGAGAATCCCGGGGAGCAGATCTTGAATGGCTTTGTTAAGGGACTTGCCCGCTTGCGTGGCGACTTCCAATTGCGTGGCGATGTAGTCGAGCGACTCGGCCACAATGGTGTTGAGCACGGTGTTCGGCCCGCCGATGCTGGAGCTGGAGCCAACCGCGCGGAACTCGAATTTGTTGCCGGTGAAGGCGAACGGGCTGGTGCGGTTGCGGTCGCCGGCGTCGCGTGGCAGGTGCGGAAGAACCGACACGCCCACTTCCATGTAGCCGCCCTGCTTGGTGGTCTTCAGGTCCGAGCGTTCAAGTTGATCCATGACATCCTGGAGTTGATCGCCCAGGAAGATGGACATGATCGCGGGGGGAGCTTCGTTGGCACCCAGGCGGTGATCGTTGCCGGCGCTCGCAACGGTAACGCGAAGCAGTTCCGGATACTTGGCGACGGCACGAATGACGGCGACGCAGAACACCAGGAACTGTGCGTTATCGTGCGGATTATCTCCCGGGTTCAGCAGGTTCTCGCCCGTGTCGGTGGACATGGAAAAGTTGTTGTGCTTGCCGCTGCCATTGATGCCGGCGAAGGGTTTCTCGTGCAGCAGACACACCAGGCCATATTCCTCGGCGGTGCGGCGAATCACATCCATGGTGAGTTGGTTGTGGTCGGTCGCAAGGTTCGAATCTTCGAAGATCGGTGCGATTTCGTACTGGCTGGGGGCCACTTCGTTGTGCCGCGTCTTCACGGGCACACCCAGGCGGAACAGTTCCGTTTCGCAGTCCGCCATGCACGCGATCACTCGCTCGGGAATGGTGCCGAAGTATTGATCTTCCAGTTCCTGGCCCTTGGGCGGCTTGGCCCCGAACACGGTTCGCCCGCAGTTCATCAGATCGGGCCGGCCATACAGGAAGTTCTTATCGATCAGGAAGTATTCTTGTTCCGCCCCAACCGTGGTGAAAACCTTCTTCACTTCGGTGTTGCCGAAGAGGCGTAGAACACGGATGGCCTGGGTCGAAAGCACTTCCATGCTCTTGAGCAGTGGGGCTTTCTTGTCCAGCGATTCGCCGGTCCACGATACGAACACGGTCGGGATAACGAGCGTGGCACCGTTGGGCGTTTCGCGAATGTATGCGGGGCTAGTGGGATCCCAGCCGGTATAGCCGCGTGCTTCGAAGGTCGCGCGAATGCCGCCGCTGGGGAAGCTGCTGGCGTCCGGTTCGCCCTTCACCAGTTCTTTGCCGCTAAACTCGGCGACCGCTGCGCCGGTGCCGGTAGGGCTAAGGAAGCTATCGTGCTTCTCGGCGGTTAGCCCGGTCATGGGCTGGAACAGGTGCGTGTAGTGCGTGGCACCGTGTTCGAGTGCCCAGTCTTTCATCGCACTGGCAACCGCATCGGCAATGGTTGGGTCGAGCGCCACGCCCAGCTTGATCGTCTTCTGCAGCGCTTTGAACACCGGCTTGGGGAGCCGGGCTTTCTGCACTTCTTCACTGAACACCAGTTCCCCGAACAAGTCTTTCAGGTGCGTGGTTCGGAAGTCGATCTGGTTCAGATCGTACTCAGTGTTGGCGATGGCATCGATCGCCTTCTGACGGGAATTGGACATTGTGCGACGTCTCCGGGCAGGTGAGGAAGGCGAGAGCGTCTGAATCCGGGTTAAATGATGGTATCGACAAACCACCAGAACCCTGGCGTGGGAAGCACGCTGGGTCACGGTTGGGCTGGTCCGGGAGAGGATAGCGATGTTATAAGGCCGATTCGAGTTGCGGCAAGAAGCGACTTTGCTGTCGCAACCCAGAACAAGATCAACTTCGACGGGGAACCCCACCATGCGAAGGATCGCAGTCATCAATCAGAAGGGTGGCGTCGGCAAAACCACCACAACCGTGAATCTGGCGGCCGCGCTGGCTCTGGCGGGAAAGCGAGTGTGCGTGCTGGATCTCGATCCGCAAGCCCACGCCAGCACGCACCTTGGCCTTGAACCCGATGGCACGCTCGCATCGCTTTACGATGTTCTGGTGTCCAACAAGCCGCTTGCCGAAGTTCGCCGCCCTGCCGGGGATAACCTCTGGGTTGTTCCTTCCGATATCAATCTCGCGGCGGCGGAAGTCGAACTCGCCGGGATTGTCGGGCGTGAGGTGATTCTTCGCGAAGCATTGGCCCAAGATGCCGAAGCGTTCGACTACATGGTGATGGATTGCGGGCCATCGCTGGGGGTGCTCACGCTTAATGCGTTGGCCGCTGCCGATGAAGTGTTCATTCCGCTGCAACCGCACTTCCTGGCGTTGCACGGGCTAAGCAAGCTGCTGGAAACCACCGCGCTCGTTGGTCGCCGGATTAACCCGCGGCTCACGGTTTCGGGCGTGGTGGTGTGTTTGTACGATGCGGCCACGAAGCTGGCGGCGGAAGTGGTCAGCGATCTTTCCAACTTTCTGGAGCGAAGCCGCAAAGCCAATGTTCCGTGGGCCAACGCGCGTGTCTTCGATACCAAGATTCGGCGGAACATCAAACTGGCCGAGTGCCCGAGCTTCGGCAAGAGCGTATTCTCTTACGCACCGAAAAGTAGCGGGGCTGCCGATTACGCCGCACTGGCCAGCGAAGTGATGGGCCAAACCGACGCCACGATCATTGGCCCGGTGAAAGTGACGACCGAAGCCCCGGTCAATCGCACGGAAATGCTAATCGATAGCGCGAGTTAAGACAGAAAACAGAAGACAAAAGAACCCGGTCGCTGATGCGACGCGACTCACCTTTTCCGGGCGAGCCGCGTCGCATCAGCGACCGGGTTTCTGCTAAACGAGTCACGTCAGCGACCGGGTTCTCATCACGCGACTGCGGCAGGAGCCTCGGCGGCGCGAGGGCGTGTGAGCACCGCCGCCAGGTACAGCACCGCGACGATCAGCAACAACGCCTTGATGCCAGTGATGAACGTGACCGACTGCAACAACGCGCCCACCAAAGCACCGAACAGGTTCGCACCCAGTGCCGCGTCTTTTCGCTTCGCCACCGCGAACGATCGGATAAACACGATCCCGCTAAAGAGCATTGGCAGACTGGTGAGCAACCCGACAACCACAGCCTTCGTGGTGTATGGCAGGAAGGCGAAGCGGCTGAGATCCAGGAAATACAAGGCCACGCAACTGAGCACGAGCAAGGCATAGACCGGGCGGAGCGGCAAGCGCGGGAAGCGGGCTGCGATCAAGTTAGCCAGCAGAATCATCACCATCACGCCGGAAATGATCACCGCGTTCACCACCCAGGTGTTGCCCAACACCACCGCCGCCTTGCTGATGTTCTGTACTTCCAGCAGCATGAAGCCGGCACCCAGGAAGAAGAAGTGCCAGTTCGATCCGCCCCATTCTGTCACGAATCCGGTACCATTCAATCGCCACAACCCGCGAATAAAGAGCAGGCCCAGCACGGCCGCAAGCACGAAATACAGTACCGGAATTTGCGGCTGTTCCAGATAGATGTATGGCCAATCGTCGGTGGCCGGCAGGGTGGTGCCGGGCAATTGCAGTGGCTCTGCGGCTTGCCACTGGCCCACGAGATTCGCCAATCCCGGATCGGCCGCAACGCGTGCTTCCACCGCTTCGCGATTATCGCCAACCACGAAGAGCAAACCGCCCCAACCATAGGCGTTGTGCGGCACCCGGAAGATCACCGGATCGTGCCCGAATGCTTCGCGCAGCACCGTTGCCATGCGATCGGCGATGAAGGGCTTGGTGGCTTCAAAGCTCAGCACCGCGATGCCGCCAGGGTTCAACAACGAGCGTGCCTGGGCAATGCTTTCGCGCGTGTAAACATAGTGATCGAGGCGGGCGTTCGTCATCGCGGTGGTGGTGTGCGAATCGAGCAGGCCAAAGGCGATGAGATCGAACTTCTCGTTGCTCGTGGCGAAGTAGCTGCGGGCATCGTCGTTCACCACCGCAACACGCGGATCGTGGTATGGCCGCTCCGGGTGAAGCTGCCGGCCAATCTCGATAATGCCCGGATCAATCTCCACTGCGACCACACGCTTGGCCCCATTGCGTAGCATGCCGGCGGCATCGTTGCCACTGCCCGCACCTACCACCAAGACCGATGCGGCCTCGGGCTGAATTTTCATCGGGATGTCGTACTGCGAATAGCCACGTTGCTCCGGTTCGAACCGCTTCGGATCGGCCGATACGAACTCGGGCCGCAGGTCCATCGCCGCTTGATAGCCGGTGTTGTTCACACCAATCAGAATGCGGCCCGGTTCCCAGCCCAACAACATCCGTTCGCCACGCAGTTGCTGCCCGAGTGCCGAACCGGCTTCCGGCTCCTGTCGCAGATCGCTCACGCCGAGTTTCTGATACGGCGTCCAGCGGATTTCCTGATATCCCGGCTCGAACCCGGCCGCAATCGCCAGCACCAGAATGCCGCCGAGAATGGCCGCATCGCCCTTGCGAGACCACCCACCGGTGCCCAGGAATGGCAACACACCGATCGCGAAGACCGCGAACCAGGCGACCGGCGGCAGGTATAATGCACTCGCCAGCACGAACAGCCAGATGCCCAACAGACTTCCGACCACGTTCACCGAATACGCGGCGATGGTGTTAGGGTGTTCGTCCATCGCGCGGCCCAACAAGCGGCCCACCGGCACGAAGATTTCCCACAACAGCACCATCAATCCCAGCGTGAGCAGCGATCCCAGGATCGGCCCGAGAACGGGATTCCAACCGGCCTTCTCCGGCCCCGGCCAGATCACCAGATCGGAGAAACCGCCGAGCAACGCGCTAATTTGCCCCAGAGCAGCCCGCGTGGTGGGAACGGCCAGCAGCGTGACGAGCACGCCCAGTGGCAGCAAGATATCACGCAACGCGAACTTCCGCCGACTATCCCAACAGCCCATGCCTAAGCCAAGGAAACAGACCACCAGAACGGTGTTCTGCAAGTACGCGAAGATGCGGATTTCCGTACTCACCCAGCGAATGAGGAGCAGTTCCAGGAACAGCCCGACCACGCTAATCAGAAACAGCGCGAGCGTGCGGCGTTGCGTCAGAAAGCGATCCGGGGAAGTATCGGTAATGGGTGCGAGGTTTAGCTCGGCCACGGGTGGCGGTGTTATCGCGGGGGCTGCGACCGGTGCGAGTTCCGGCACGCCTACGGGCGCGACTTCGTTGGGGGATATGGCGGTGTTGGCCATGGGTCAACAGTTCCTTGGTTGAGAGACGAGCCTGTCAACCCTAGAACACACTCTTTCGGCTTGAAGTGAAAAAGCGGCCCTCCGCACTCAAACCCGCAGGCGTATACTTCCCCCATGTTGCGAGTCTCGATTGCCAATCCGTACGAATTCTCGCTGGAGTTCCAGCCACTCAAAGACGCCGCCCGCGCGGTGTTCGAGGGCGAGGGCGTGAAGGCGTGCAAGGTCACACTTGCGTTCGTCGATAACCCGCACATGCACCGGCTGAACAAGCAGTTCTTGCAGCACGACGAACCGACGGACGTGCTAACCTTCCCCTACACGGATTACGATGCGAAAGTGCTGGAAGGCGAAGTGGTGATTGGCTACGAAGTGGCCAAAGAATATGCGGCGGACCGGAACCACGATGTGAACCTGGAACTGCGGCTCTACGCCATTCACGGCGCGCTGCACCTGTGCGGCTACGACGACACCGACGACGCCTCCGCCGCCGAGATGCGCAAAAAGGAACGCGAATATCTCGCGAAGCTCGGGCTGCCCGACATCGCCGGCGAATAATAGCGATACGAACACACCAACCGGTTCAGCCCTTGTTGCGAGAGATTCAAATGGTTCCACAGATTCTGCCAGCGCAGTTGAAAGAAATGTTGGACGCGGGCACGCCAGTGTTACTCGTGGATGTGCGCGAGAATGAAGAGCATGCATATTGCGCATTGCCCAACAGCGTGCATATTCCGCTGGGCGAGTTAATCACGCGAGCCGAGGAAGTGGAAGCGGGGGAAGCGCTCGTGGTGGTGTATTGCCATCACGGCGTTCGAAGCATCAGCGGTGCGGCGTTCTTGTTGCGAGCGGGCTTGCCGAACGTCGCCTCGCTGGCCGGCGGAATCGATATGTGGTCGCAAACAATCGACGCCGGCGTGCCGCGTTACTAATCGCCATTCACGACGCGAGCCGGGACCGCGAACGCTCGCAATCCCGGCTCGATCAACACAGATCATTTCACCACGAATCGCTTAGTTCGACTGATGCCGATTTTCGGGTGTCAGAATCGCTCGGTTTCCAAGCGATTCCGCTGGGGTGGCGGAGTTTTTGGACACCCCACCCTCCCGCCCGGAGATCGCAATGTTGCGAAATCCCCTTGTTTTCGCACAA
>JBGSLF010000093.1:0-4553 GCA_041740855.1 Gemmata sp. | reverse complement strand
GCCACCGGGCGCAGCGCAGCCACCGGCCGCCAACGCCGCTCGCCCCACCATCGCCGTGTTCAACATGGCCGCCGTGATGCGGGACTATGGTAAAGCCAAATACCAGGTCCACATGCTGAACAAGAAGCGCAACGATATGTCCAAAGAGTTGATCGCTTGGCGAAGCGAATACATCAAGCTCCAGCAAGACGTGCAAGACCCGAAGACCATCCCGGACGTTAAAGAGCAGATGAGCCGCAAGATGCTCGATCTGGCCCGGAAGATCGAAGACAAAGACCGCGAAGTGAACAAGTCGCTCAACGAAGACGCGACCGCGATCATCTCGCAACTCTACGACGATATTAAAACCGTCGTGGACAAGACCGCCGAAATGAACGGCTACCACATCGTGTTCGCCTACCCGGACGCGGTGACCAAGGAAGAGTTGAATAGCGCAGTGGTGAAGGAACTGAAGCTGAAGCCGCCCGCGGCCCAGCCGTTCTACGTGGCCAAGCATGTGGATCTGACTGGCGTCGTGGTTCAAACCCTGAACGCCTGGTATCCATCCCCGGCGATTCCGAACGAACCACAGCCGCAACCTGGCCCGGCCACGCCTGGCGCCAGCCCAGCGCCACCCAAGTAATACGCACGGGTGCGGCTGCCGATGTTGGCAACTTGGTGAACCGTGTGTGTATGGAACACACACGGGTTCTTCGGTTAGCAACGGCTCCGTTCAATCTCGCCGGGTTGAAATGCCGATAACGATTATGCGGCGATCCATTGCTTCGCTTCTGCAAGAAAAGTGTTGAAGCGAAGTGAGGGAGGAAGTTCGGGAGGATGGTAGAGAAGCGCAACAGGGATGTGGACTGAACACCGGCAGGACGCCGGAAAAGGCTGACACCGTGCGAATCATCGGCTACCGTCGTCAGCGCACGCTCACGACCGACGCAGAAATCACTGGCGTGGGCTTCGTAACCGGGGTTCGCGTCCGGGTTCGTTTGCGGCCCGCTCCAGCGGAATCGGGCGTGGTGTTTCGCCGCACCGATCGAGCCAACGCACCTGCGATTCCCGCTCTGGCTTCATTCGTAACCGCAACCAATCGACGAACCACTCTTGGCCCCGCCGAAACAGGCGTGACACTCGTTGAGCACTTGCTCGCGGCGCTCGCCGGTTCGCGCATTGATAATTGCCACATTGAACTCGATGGCCCCGAACCGCCTGGTTTGGATGGTTCCGCGGCCGAGTTTGTCGCAGCTATTGCTGCTGCGGGTGCAACAATCCAAACGGCCCGCCGGCCGATCTACACGGTGTCGTCGCCGGTTATTGTCTCGGATGGTGATGCCACGATTGGGCTTCATCCGTCGCCAAATCAAGAGCTTCTTGCGAGCTACATGCTCGATTACGGTGCGATGTCATCCATCCGGCCGCAGACATTCACGCTGGAAGTGCAGCCTGAAGAATTTGCACGCCGCGTCGCCAATTGTCGCACGTTCGTGACGGAACGCGAGGCGATGGAACTGCGTGCCCAGGGAATCGGGCGGCACCTTGGCGCTGCGGATTTGCTGGTGTTTGGCTCACGCGGGCCGATCGGCAATTCCCTGCGTTTCGCGGATGAACCGGCCCGCCACAAGGTTCTGGACATGATTGGCGATCTCGCCCTGTGCGGGTTCGATCTGGCCGGGCATCTGGTGGCGTATCGATCGGGCCACGCACTGAATGTGCAACTGGCACGCACTCTGGTGGCTCGCGCGCCCGGGTGCCACAAGCCTTCAGGTCGGAGCTTCGGAATGTCGATACTTCGAACAGCATGACTTCGACCCCTGCGATTTAATGACTCAGGATTGAGGCAAGAATGGCACCCATACGAACGGCAGTGATCGGAGTCGGGCACCTGGGCCAGCATCACGCCCGCATTCTTTCCGGCTTGCCCGATGTGGAACTTGTTGGTGTGGTCGATGCCAACCCGGAGCAAGCGCGGGCCGTTGCAACCAAGCTCGGCACCACGCCCTACGAAAGCTACACGCCGCTATTGGGCAAAGTCGATGCCGTGAGTGTGGTCACGCCCACGGTGCATCATCACGAAGTGGCAGCCGCGTTCTTGAAGGCAGGCGTGCCGGTTCTCGTCGAGAAGCCCGTTTGCCGCACGGTCGCCGAAGCGGACGATCTCATCGCACTGGCGGCCAAGGCGAATGTCGCCTTGCAGGTGGGGCACATCGAGCGCTTCAATCCCGCTTTCGAAGAGCTGGTGCGCCGGCCCATCCGCCCGAAGTTTATCGAAGCCGAGCGACACGGACCATTCACCGGGCGATCCGTGGATATTGGCGCGGTGCTGGATCTGATGATTCACGACCTCGACCTGCTGCTTTCGATTGTGCAATCGCCGGTGCGGAATGTCTCGGCGGTGGGCGCTGCGGTGTTTGGCGGGCACGAAGATATGGTGAATGCGCGGCTCGAATTCGAGAGCGGTTGCGTCGCACATGTGACCGCCAGCCGCATCACGAAGCTGCCCAAACGCCGGCTGCGTGTCTGGGCACCCGAGGGCTACGCGGGCATCGATTTCGTAACGCGCAAGCTCATTCTGGTACAGCAAAGTGAAGAAGTGCGTCGCAACGGGCTGCGAGTGGAAAACCTGGACGCCGCCGCGAAGGCGCGACTCAAGGACGAAGTGTTTGGCCGCTACCTGCAAGTGCTCTCGCTCGATGGCGACCGCAAAGGCGATCAGCTTACCGCCGAGTTGAAGCACTTCCTCGATTGCGTGCGAACCGGACGCCAACCGCGTGTGACCGGGCAAGACGGCCGCAACGCACTGGAGTTGGCCGAGCGCGTGCTGACCGCGTTACGGAACCACGCCTGGAATGGCGAAGCCGCCGGACCGAACGGGCCTAATGGCCTGCCCGAACCCGCCGGCTTCCTGTTCAGCCCCATGCAAATCGCCCGCACCGAAGCGGCGTGAGGCAGAACGGCTTGAAACGGGGTTACTTCTGTTTCCGCATTAAGAAGAACTCAGACTTGGAGAAGAACTTCTCTGGGTCATTCTTCTCCAGATACTTCTTGAACCAACCAGCGGTTGTTTGATAGATACCACCGCGATTAATGATGTTTGCTGCTTTCATGACCTCTATCATGACCTCTGCTTCCGACTTTGTTGCCTTAATTATCGTCGCGTTGTCGCTTTCCACCTTGAGTCGCATGATTCCGTAGCCATGTTTGTCATTCTTCGCCCACATCTCGTACTCACCTTCTTTACCCATCTTTGCGAAATCTGGATACACGCCCTCCACCTCCACAAGGAGTATGTGGAGATACCGCTGCTTGTTGATCTCGATCACGAAGAACCAGATCTCAATCCCCGCGTCCACAGACTTTGCCCGCATCAGTCCTTTTGGATGGCCCTTAATCTCGGGGCGATCGACAGTCCAGACTGCAACTTCTTTTTTTGTGATCTTGTCTTGTTCAATCCACTCGCCGATGAGATCGTTCGCCGGCTCAGCTTTGTCGATGTCGCCAAGCGGTTCATTCACTGGAAAACAACCAGGTGTTAGCACGGCAAACGCGAACAGCAAGAATAACGGACGGGACATGTTTTCAACTCCGTTAAGGGAAGTGCGGACCGCGTTGAGCTTACCGCACCACCAGCAACGAAACAACGATTTAACCGCTCAGCACGATATGCAATCAATCACGCAACCATAAACACATCAGATCACCTTACTTCTTCCCTTCGCTCACGCGGATGTTCTTCAGGTTGATCGGGCCGAACTCGGCACGCACGCTGAGTGGGCCTTTCGCGCCCTTGGTCTTCTGTGTCGCGGCCTTCTCGCCATTGATCATGAAATCGGCGGTGCCGCCTTTCACCACGATCTCCATGGTGTTCCACTCGTCCAGCTTCACGCCCTTGCCGCTGCCTTTCGCACCCGCCTTCACATCGAACTTGCTGCCGAGAAACAGGAAGTCGTTGTTGCAGCCCTCGCCCGGTTTGAAATCGAAGCGAATGACGACGTTATCGGTCAGTTCCTTGGCGGTGTCGATGTAGCGGTTCTGTTTGGTCTTGTAGTCGATCACCAGTTGGCCATCTTCCACGCGATAACGCCCGGCGAATGCTTCGGTCTTGCCCGCGAGCGATTCGGCTTTGGTTTTGCCGTCGGCCTTGGTCTGCCAGCCATCGAGGTTCTTGCCATTGAAGATGAGCGTGAAGCCCGGCTCGGGCTTGAAGTCGTCGGCTGCGAGAACCAAACCGGCGGACAGCACGAAGAGCAAGCAACAGATCGGTCGCATGGGGAGAGCCTCGGGTTGAGGAGTGAAGGAAGGGGAAACGGGGAAGGCGGGGATACCAAGACAGGTGTAACGCAAAAACCCGCCCAGAGCAATGGGCGGGTTTCGCGGATGCGAACTTATGTCATACCGAAGAGATTAGCGGCCACCGGTGCGAGGAAGTTCCGGCGGGCCAAGCACGGGCGGCGGATAATCGGGCAGTGCGGGGCGATTGTAAGGTGCCGCTGATGGGCGGACTGCGGTCGGGCGGGCCGGTTCGTTATCCGGAGCCGCACCGCGTGCCGCTCGCACCGGCGGTTCCA
>JBGSLF010000092.1:0-44155 GCA_041740855.1 Gemmata sp. | reverse complement strand
ACTTTTCGACACCCTCGCCGACCTGAAGACTTCTATCCGCAACAGCCTCTGCTACTTCCAGACCGTGAGGCAACGGGTTAAGACCATGCTTCATCACCGACCGAGAAAAAAGACACAATCAACCGGTCCGTGAATCAGAAGAAAGTGGCTTTTTGTTGGTGTGACGGGAGGATGATGCAACCGCGGCCGGTTTCACGGTAGCCCGTGCCCGCACTCAACGGGTACGGGCGTACCGCCTATCCGGGATTACTTCCCCGGGAACCGATGGCCCTCAACTGCCATCGGGCACACATACACTGATGTGCGGGCCGTTACGACCAACAACTTCATTCCTTCGCCCGCGAATGTCGCATTCGATGGTTGTTCTGGGAACGCAATGGTTCCCAGATGTTTGCCAGCGGGATCGAACACCTGAAGGCCCAACGCGGACGTGATATACAAGTTACCTTTCACATCGACCGTTAGCCCATCGCCGCCGCCGTTCGCACCTTCTTTTGCTTGCAGCAGTTCGCAGAACACTTTTCCTTTGCCAAGATTTCCCGGCGATTCAACCGGGTAACTCATCATCTGTTTCTGGCCACTGGGAATGACATACAACGTCTTTTCGTCAGGGGACAGAATCACACCGTTGGGGTTGGGAAGGTCGTCGATCAGTCGGCTCACCTTGCCCTTGGCATCGGCGTAATAGACGCACGTCTTCCCTTGGGGTAATGGCATCGGAGCACGGAATGCTGGGTCAGTGAAGTACACGCCACCGGCCTTATCGATTACGAGATCGTTGGGGGCGTTGTAACGATTTCCCTCGTGTTTCTCGGTAATCACTCGGCGATCTTTGCTATCGGCGCTGATGGCCACGATGGCTCCGTTCATCTCGCAAGCCACAATCTCACCCTTGGCATTCACCATTAACCCATTCGCAAAGTTCGATTTCTCTCGAAAGACGCTTAGCTTGCCGGTCGCGTCGATCTTGTGAATCCGCTCGTTCGGAATATCGCTGAAATAAACATTCCCGCTCGAATCCGTGGCCGGGCCTTCGGTGAACTTGAACCCCGTGTGAGCCTTCTTGATTTCACCAGATGGCCCCACACCGGGAATCTTGTCTTCCGCTGCGGCGACACCGCACACCACGATCGAGAACAGCGTCGCGGCCTTCAGTGCACGTTTGCAATACATGAAACTTCCTCGGAGAGGGAACGAAACAACACGCACCATGTTATCGCTTGGTAACATCATGCGATTTTCTTTACCGAATTAACGCTTTGATGACTTGTTGCGGTTCAACGCCAGTCAGGCGTTGATCCAGACCTTGAAACTTGAACGTGAACTTCGAATGATCGATGCCCAGACAGTGGAGAACCGTTGCGTTGAGATCGTTAACGTGGGCAGGGCTTTCGGCGATGTTGTAGCTAAAATCATCGGTTTCGCCATAGACCTGTCCACCTTTGATGCCGCCGCCCGCGAGCCACATACAGAAGTTCCTGGGATGGTGATCGCGGCCATAGTTGGACTTGGTAAGCGCTCCTTGACTGTAAACGGTTCGGCCGAATTCGCCGCCCCACACTACCAGTGTGCTATCGAGTAAGCCCTTACGTTTCAGATCGGCGAGCAACGCGGCGGTTGGCTGATCCGTGTCCTGGCATTGCGATGCGATATCGCGCGGGAGGCTGCCGTGTTGATCCCATCCGCGGTGAAGGATCTGCACCACCCGCACACCGCGTTCGACAAGCCGTCGCGCGAGCAAAGCGCTGGCCGCGAACGAACCGGGCTTCTTGACCTCTGGGCCATAACTCTCCAGCACTTTGTCCGGCTCCTTGGAGAGATCCGTAAGATCCGGAACGCTGGTTTGCATCCGGAACGCCATCTCGTACTGGGCAATCCGGGTTAACGTCTCGGGGTCGCCATACTTTTCGTAGGTCTTCTGATTTAACTGCCCGAGTGTGTCCAACATCGCACGCCGGCTAGACGCACTCACGCCGTCCGGGTTTTGCACATAAAGCACCGGATCGCCGACACTGCGAAGCGCCACGCCGCTGTATTTGCCCGGAAGGAATCCGCTGGCCCACATTCGAGAGAAGAGCGCCTGTGCGGCCGTGCCCGAAGACCAATACGGGGTGAACACCACGAAAGCGGGCAGGTCGTTGCTTTCGCTCCCAAGGCCATAGCTGAGCCAAGAGCCAATGCTGGGCTTTCCGGGAACTTCGCTTCCCGTCATCACGAATGTGCAAGCGGGATCGTGGTTGATGGCGTTCGTGTGGACGGTCTTTACCAAAGCGATATCATCGGCGAACTTCGCGGTGTGCGGTAGAAGTTCGCTAATCCACATTCCGCACTGACCATGTTGCTTGAACTTGAACATCGATGGCGCGACCGGCAACCGCGCTTGCCCGCTAGTCATCGTGGTGATGCGCTGCCCCATGCGGATGCTATCTGGCAAATCTTTGTTGAAATGCTCCACAAGCTTCGGCTTGTAATCGAAGGTATCCAGTTGGCTGGGGCCGCCGTTGGTGTGAAGGTAGATCACCGCCTTCGCCTTGGGAGGAAAGTTGGGAAAGCCGGGCAGAGGGGGTTGCACGCGAGCAGTGGCATTCGCTTCTGCCGTCGCAAGATTCTGTCGGCTGCCGAGCATCGCCAGCGCGAGGCCACCCAAACGCAAGCCGGATGTTCCCATGAACTGCCGACGAGTTTGGTTCAGGTGGAGTTCGGTTAATGGGTGCATGTTGATAACTCGGTTAAGTGAGTGATGCGTCGGGATAAAGGATCAACATCTAATTCCGTGTCACCACTTCATCGAGGTTCAACACCAGGTTCGCAACGATTGTCCAGGTTGCGATTTCTGCCGCAGGTGCCACGCCGCGTGGTTTCGATTCACCCACCGCCACGACTTTCTTGGCATCGTCCGGGTTCGCATCGAATAGTTCTCGCTGCTTGCTCAAAGCCGCGGAGATCAGGCGAAGCTCGTCTGTGGTCGGATAACGAGAAAGCACCGTGCGATAAAGAAAAGCGATGCGTTCCTCAATCGTTTTTCCACCCTCAGAAAGGATCCGCTCGGCGAGTGCGCGAGCACCTTCGAAGTGCTGCACATCGTTCATCAACTGCAAGGCTTGAAGCGGGGTGTTGGTTCGATCGCGTACCGCACAGAGCTGCTCGCGGTTTGGGCCATCGAAGTTGGTCAAGAACGGGTGCGGGGCGGTGCGTTTGATGAAGACATACATGCTGCGGCGATAGAGCGAAGCGCCGTGATCTTGCAGGTAATAGCGTGTGTTGCTGTCGCCGTAGCCAACGGGTTCCCAGATATTGGGCGGCTGATAAGGATTAACGCCACGGCCGCCGATGTCGTGGTTCATCAACCCGCTCACGAATAGCACGTTATCGCGAAGTTGTTCGGCATCGAGGCGGAATCGTGGCCCGCGCGACAACAGGCGGTTCTCAAGATCTTTCGCGCGCGCACTCTCCGGCTGTTGTGCGGATCGGCGGAAGGCATCGGACATAACGATTAACTTCACGATCTTCCTGGTGTCCCAGCCGTTGTCGCGATATTCAGTTGCCAGCCAATCTAGCAATTCCGGGTGGCTGGGAAGTTCCCCTTGTGTGCCAAAGTCGCCACTGGTGCGAACCAATCCGACGCCAAAGAATTGTTGCCACAGTCGGTTTGCTGCGACACGAGCCGTAAGTGGATGATCGGGTGCCACCACCCAGTTGGCGAAATCGAGGCGTGTGGCTCGCGCACCAGCCACGGGAAGCTTGAGCGGCGGCAGCACCGCAGGTGTTCCGGGCTGCACTTTGTCGCCGGGCTTGTCGTACTGGCCGCGAAGCATGACGAACGTATCGCGTGGCACATCGAGGTCGCCAAACACCATCGTGCCGGGGATCGCATCGGCGGCAGCGTGGTGATCGGCACGGGCTTTCTCCCAGGCAAGTTGCCCAATGGCAAGCTCTTCATTCGCGGGTCGCGCGATAACGGCGAGGTAAAACGCCTGGAGTTCCGCGACCGCTTTCGGATCGTTCTTCTTCGCTGGCCCTGCGACGGCAACGGCCACGAGGTTTCGCGGCAATTCGGGTGGAGCCTTGCCGCCCAATCCCTTCCACCACACGCTGAACGAGGTGAGTGGATCAACGGCGGGGTCAAGATCGCCGGAGAACGCGGGAATATCCCAGTAAGCAATTCCGCCATATTCTTGCAGTGCGATGGAGGTAACCAACTGGTTCTCCTTCAGCTTCAACTCGGCGGCACTGACGCTCATGCTGGCCCACTGTCCCGGTGCTGGCAGTGGCCCTTTTCGGGTGCCAAGTGCGCTGCCGCCGTAGGGCGAAGTGCCGGTCGGTTCTTCGCCCCACCAAATCTTGGTCGCGCCACTGATCTGCACCGCAATCGCGCGGGGCGGGTGATCTGGATCGAGCCGCACCCACACTTCGAAGCGACCATTGCCCGGCACAACCACCGGGCGCAGTTTCGGTTCGAGAATATCCTGGTGAAAGAACGAGTTGGCCTGCCGCAGCACTCTTCTGCCCGCCTTCGCACCGAAAGCGGGATCGGTGACCCAATCCGCCGCGTTGCGTGTGGTGTTCCGGTTGGTGGTGCCCAGTGGGAATGTGTCGTCGAAGATCGCATCGGTAACGGCTCTGCGTTCAGCGACCATCTTTGAGGTTGCCGGATCGATGTAGTTGGCCGCCTTGGCGATGCTTTCGAGGCGGCTGCGAGCTTCTTTCTCGGCGTTGGCGGCGGCTTCAAGTGCGGTCTTTTGCAGTGCAGTCGGGAGCTTGACGAACGGACCAGTGGTGTTGGAGTTGCCATCCAGTGCGGGGTCCGCAGAGCTGTAAAAGAAGGCGTACAGGGAGTAGTACTCCTTCTGGGAAATCGGGTCGAATTTGTGATCGTGGCACACCGCGCAGCCTGTCGTTAAGCCAAGCCAGGCTTGTGTGGCCGTGCTCGTGCGATCGACCGCGTTGCGATACAACCATTCCGGCACGATCGACCCGCCTTCACCTGTGGTCACATTGCAGCGATTAAAGCCCGTGGCCGCGAGTTGATCGGGTGTGGGATTCGGGAGCAAATCCCCAGCGAGTTGCCAGACTGTGAACTGATCGAAGGGGAGATTCTGGTTGTAGGCACGCACGACCCAGTCGCGATACGCCCACATTTGCCGCTCGTTATCGAGATGCAAACCGTGCGTGTCGGCGTAACGTGCTACATCGAGCCAGTGCCGCGCCATCTCTTCGCCGTAACGCGGTGTTGCCAGATAGCGATCCACCATGTTCTCGTAGGCCGTTGCGGACTTATCCTTGAGATAAGCATTCAATTCATTCAGTGTCGGCGGCAATCCGGTGAGCGCAAACGACACCCGGCGGATGAGCGTTTCGCGATCGGCTTCTGGGGTTGGGGTGAGTCCTTCTTTGGTGAGTCGATCGAGCAAAAACGCATCGATGGGGTTAGCGGATAATCCTTTCGCCCGTGGCCTCTCCGGAACAACTGGTCGGGTAATTGGCTCAAAGCTCCAGTGTTTCTGATACTTGGCCCCTTGCTCGATCCACAACCGCAACGTGGCCTTCTGGGCGTCCGTTAGCTTCTTGTTCGATTCCGGCGGGGGCATCACAAGATCGGCATCCGCCGAAGAGACGCGGTGCCACAATTCGCTGTTCTTGACATCGCCCGGTTTAACCGCCGTTACGCCATTTCGCTCGGCGGTGGCCCCTTCGGATATATCGAGCCGGAGCTTTGCCTTGCGGGACTTCGCATCTAATCCGTGACAGGCAAAGCACGCATCCGCAAGGATTGGGCGAATATCGCGATTGAATTCAATTGTGCGATTGCCAGCGGGTTGCCCCAGACCAATGGCAGGCACACAAGCAAAGACGACGAGCACGAGTATTGGCTTCATGGCGAGAACCGCGAGTGAAACGGGGGCAGGAGATTGACTTCACCACTACGGGCGGTTGTTGTCAACCATGAACCCGTGAACTCGGCGAACCGCACCTGGGGAGGCAATCGCCATTGTGGCTGTTTAAGAGAGCAATCGCGGCGTCGCTGGCACGGCTTGCTTTACTCGCGAAGATGACAAACATCGCCTCGCGAATAAAGTTTGAGTAACCCACCATTGAGGTGTTTCATGATCTCGCGACGAACATTCCTGGGAACTGCAACAGCGGCGATGCTTCCCAACATCACGGCGGCTCAACCCGCCGGAGCCAAGAAGAAGATCGCAGTTGTGACGAATGTGTGGACGTTCAAGAGCCATGCCTGGCACATGGCAGAGCGGTTTCTCCACGGTTATCCGATCGGCGGCAAGTGGCATCGCCCGCCATTTGAAGTGGTTTCGGCGTATGTCGATCAGAAGCCCGAGGGTGATCTTAGCTTGGGTCGGGCCAAGGAGTTCGGGTTCAAGATCTATCCCACCGTGGCGGAAGCACTGCGATTGGGTGGCGGGAAACTCGCAGTGGATGCGGTGTTGGTGATTGGCGAGCATGGCAAATACCCGCGCAGCGAGTTCGGCCAGATTCAGTACCCACGGTACGACTACTTCAAACAGATCGTCGATGTGTATGCCAAGGACGATCGAACGGCACCTGTGTTCAACGACAAGCACCTGTCTTGGAAATGGGAATGGGCAAAAGAAATGGTGGACACTTCGCGCAAGATGAAGTTCCCGTTTCTGGCCGGTTCTTCGCTCCCGGTCACATGGCGAATGCCCGCCATCGACATGCCATTCGGTGCGGAACCTGAGGAAGTGATGTGCGTGGCGTTTGGCGCACTGGATATCTACGATTTCCACGCATTGGAAACGATTCAGTGCATGGCGGAACGTCGAAAGGGTGGCGAGACCGGTGTGCAAGCGGTGCACGCACTGCGCGGAGACGCCGTTTGGAATGCGTTAGCCGCCAAGAACTGGGAAACAGGCGGATGGGACAAGGGTTTGTTCGAGGCTTGCCTGAATCGGAGTCAAACACTTGCACAGCCCGAAACTTTTAGCCATCGCTATCCCACTCTCGCGGAAATGAAAGCATGGGTGAAAGACCCCGTGGCGTACCGCGTGGAATACACCGATGGATTGAAGGCCACGATGCTCTTACTTAATGGATTGGTGCAAGACTTTACTTTTGCCGCACGATTGAAAGGTCAGGCCGATCCGCTCTCCACGCTGTTCTATCTTCCTCCCGTGCCGAATGTCACGTACTCCGCTTCGCTCATGTCCAAGGCCGAAGAAATGTTCACCACGGGCGTCGCACCTTACCCAGTCGAGCGAACGCTGCTGACATCGGGCATAACAGAGGCGGGCTTGCAATCACTTGCCAAGGGTAAACGGCTCGTCACACCACACTTGGCGGTGAAGTATCAGGTGGGTAAAGATTCACTCTTCGCACGCGAGTAATGGGAATGCCACGATGAATTTCTAAGCACAGGGCCACGGATGGTTGGTAAATTCTTGACGCTCCTTCTTGACGAGCCGGAAGCGTCAGCGACGGGTCTTCCTGAAGCCGTCGCTGAAGCCGTCGCTGACGCTTCCGGCTCGTCAAAACATGACACACAACCCCAGCCATGTGTTTAGGGTTCCTGACTGCGGCAAGTGGGGTATCATGGCGAGAACCTACTCAGGAGACTCGCCATGCCGCTGCGCTATTTTGTGCTAAGCGTCTTGCTCGCATTTCCTTCCGCATCATCATCAGCACCGGTTCAACTTTCTGTCGATGCGTCTGGTATCGCGAGCCGCGTAATTCAAGTTCGCGAGATCATACCGGCTGAACCCGGGCCGCTTACCCTACACTATCCGAAGTGGATTCCGGCCCGCCATCGCCCCGTTGGGCAGATTAGTAATCTGGCTAACCTCACGATCACTGCGAAGGATCAGTCGCTTACCTGGAAGCGCGACGACGCGGACCCATTTACGATTCATCTCATTGTTCCGCCCGGTGCGAGTGAAGTCGAAGTGCGGTTCAAGTTGCTACTGGCAGCGGGTTCCGAAGGTGGGGCCGCGTTTATGACCGTGGCATCGCCCAAGGTCATGACAATGAACTGGAACGATGTCCTGCTTTACCCCAAGACGGCCAAGCCACTCGCATTGAAGTACGAGGCTGATCTTCAGCTTCCGCCCAACTGGAAACTCGGAACAGCACTCACACCATCCGCAAGAAAAGGTAATGGCACGACGTTCAACGAAGTCACGCTCGAAACACTTGTCGATTCGCCTGTGTTAGCGGGGGAACACCTTCTCGAAGTGCCAATTGATGACGAACGGGAAGGGCACCGGGTGGTGATCGCATGCGATAGCCCGGACGGGCTTGAGGTGCCCGAAGCAACGTTGAAAGCCTGGAAGCGCTTACCGATCGAGGCCGCAGCGGTGTTCGGCCCCGCGAAGCCATACGAGCGTTACACCTTCCTTCTGGGGTTGAGCAATCACGTGCCGCGAGCGGGCATCGAGCATCATCAATCGAGTGATAACCGCCTCTCGGAACTGGCTCTGGTGAAGGCGACCGAACGGCGATTATCCGCAACGCTGTTTCCGCACGAATTCGTTCACTCATGGAATGGGAAGTTTCGCCGCCCTTCAGATATGATCGTGGCCGATTTCCAGGTGCCGCAACAAACCCGTCTCCTTTGGGTGTACGAAGGACTCACGAACTATCTGGGTTGGCTACTCGCAGCCCGCAGTGGGTTACTCTCGGAAGAAGATGCTCGCGAGTATCTCGCGTTGACTGCAGCCCGAATGACCAACTCACGCGGGCGTGCCTGGCGGCCACTCGACGACACCGCGGCCGCTGCTAACGTGCTATTCGATGCGCCGCGATCGTGGAGAAGCTGGCGGCGAGCCGTGGACTTCTACGACGAAGGAACACTCCTCTGGCTCGAAGTCGATGTGCTCATACGAACCCTTACCAAAGGCGCAAAATCGCTCAACGACTTTTGCCAACTGTTTCATGGCGGTGGAGAAGGAAAGCCCACTGTGAAACCTTACACGCTGGATGACGTGATTACTGCGTTGAACACCATTGTCACTTTCGATTGGAAATCGCATTTCAACCGTCGTGTTCAAGCAATTGCTGAAGCGCCACCACTCGATGGCATCACTAGCTCGGGTTGGAAGCTCACCTTCTCGGAAAAGCCTTCGGATCTATTCACCGCAGTTGAGGGTTCCTCCAAAGGCGTGGATCTTTCGGATTCGATCGGGCTTGTTCTTGCGGCTGATGGTCTTGTGGCGGACGCACTACCCGACTCCCCCGCGGCAAAAGTGGGACTGGCACCGGGAATGAAGCTGGTCGCGGTCAATGGCCGGCGTTATACGTCTGACGGGTTGAAAGCGGCGGTGGCAGGCACGAAAACCGGTGGCAAGTTGGAATTGCTCGCCGAGAGTGGCGATTTCTTCAAGACTCACGCACTGGAGTATTCGGGCGGTGCACGTTATCCGCGCTTATCGCCCTCAAGTAGCGACGACAAGAAAGGCGGCATGCTCTCGGAGATTCTTAAACCGGCAGGGATTGCAGATAAGAAGTAGGCGTTTGGAGATGCATGCTTGAACCCGCGTCCATGAGCGACGCGGGTGAAGCGACGCCGAAGTTTTGACCGCGTTTCATGTCTTTGGTACGATTGCGGGTAGCCCGTTCTCTTTTCGTTATTGCACATGCCAAAGCTCAAATATTTCAAACGCCACAGAATGGAACTCGAGTTGCGGCACGCGCGACCGGCCGTGGAATTACCGGCCGGGTATTACTGGCTCCCGTGGAAGCATGATCTCTTGGAAGTCCACGCCCGCGTGAAACTCCATTGCTTCAAGGATGAAACCGATGCAGTGGTCTTTCCGTGTCTGACAAGTCTCGACGGCTGTCGCGAACTGATGACAGCGATCGCGACTCGCCCCGGCTTCACGCCTGCCGCAACTTGGCTCGTTGCAGGCTCTCAAGGATGCGTCGGAACCGTGCAAGGACTGACAGACGCGAATGGCTATGGCGGGATTCAGAATCTGGGTGTGATACCGGGATATCGCGGTAAGGGGATCGGTCGCGCGCTGTTATTGAAAGCCCTCGAAGGCTTCGCCAAAGCCAAAGTTCCGCGGGCATTTCTCGAAGTCACTGCCCTGAATCGCGCTGCCGTGCAGATGTATCGCTCGCTTGGCTTCCGTTCGTATCAAACCATCTATCGTTCTGTGGAACTCGAACCGGACTCCGAATCATCCGCCCATGCGTCGCACGTCACCACGATCGGCGCAGGGATTTAGCGTACTTCCTTCCACGAATCCCACTCACGACTTGATACGGTTGCAACTTCAGGCACCGGATACGCATACAAGAAACCATGCCATCAAATCCGCAAGGCACATTGTCGCCCTGTTGAGGGTGCCGAACTTCAACCATAGAATGCCACCGATATCGAAGCGGAAGGCCGCGCGAAAGATAAGGGGAATCCGTGGGACAACAGGTCTATCAGCACACGTTTCGCAACGGCCTGGTGCTTTTGGCGGAAAGGATGGAACACGTTCGATCGGCCGCGTTCAACCTGTTGGTGCCAGCGGGGTGCGCGAATGATCTGGCCGGTAAAACGGGAGTCTCTTCCGTGTTGGCCGATATGATCACGCGCGGGGCAGGTGATCGCGATAGCATGGAGCTATCTCTTGCACTGGATGGGCTTGGCGTGGATCGCGACGAAAGCGTGGGAATTAACAACATGCGATTCTGGGGATCCACACTTGCCCGGAACGTGCCTGCCGCTCTCGATATTTATGCCGATATTCTTCTGCGTCCGCGCTTGCCGGAAGATGAACTGGAGCCGGTTCAGGCGCTCTCGATCCAGGACATCCAGTCGCTGGAAGACGCCCCGCAACAGAAGGTGATGGTCGAACTTCGCCGCAGGTATTACCCCGCGCCGCTTAACAAAGATCGTCGCGGCACTATTGCCGATATCGAGTCGCTTTCGCTCAACGATGTTCGCGACTATCACAGTCGCCACTTCCGCCCGAATGCGACGATTATTTCTGTCGCGGGGAACATCGAATGGGAGCCACTCAAAGACCAGATTGAGCGCCTCTTCGGTTCGTGGGAACCGAGTATGATTCCAGATCAGAAAGCGGCTCCCGATTCGCCGCAATCGTCGCACCTGCCCAAGGACACCGCACAAACGCACATTGCCATTGCCTACCCGAGTGTGCCGATTGGTCACGCGGATTATTACGTTGCTCGGGCCGCCGAGGGCGTGCTCTCTGGTGGTATGAGTGCTCGGCTTTTCACGGAAGTGCGTGAGAAACGCGGGCTGTGCTATTCAGTTGGTGTGCGGCACGAAACGTTCCGCGATCGCGGCACCATTGTGGGTTACGCCGGAACCGGTGCTGAACGTGCCCAACAGACCCTCGATGTGACGATGGCCGAACTTGTGAAGCTCAAAGATGGAGTTACGGAAGATGAGATTGTTCGCGTGAAAGCCGGGCTAAAATCCTCTCTCATCATGCAAGAAGAATCGACTTCATCACGGGCGGGTTCGATTGCATCGGACTGGTACCACCTTGGCCGAGTGAGATCGTTCGATGAAGTTCAGGCCGCCATCGATGGCTTAACACCTACTGCCGTGGTTGAACATCTTGCACGTTTTCCGGTTCGTAATGTGACACTCGTAACCCTTGGCCCGAAACAACTCACCATGCCGGAGTAGAACGTGGCACAGTTAAAAGAATCGTTTGTTCGCGAACCGGACGAATGGCTTGCTCCGTTGGTGTTCGCTTACTTGGTTGGCGTGGTCTGCACACTCGCCGCCATCCTGACTTGGGTGTTCTGGTTCCGGGGCTACGCTTAACGCGATGCTGCCTGCTAGTGAACTGCTTCTGATAAGACCGCGCGATCGTTCGTCACACTTGAGGGAACCATGCCGTTTCATCACACCCGCTTGCCAAATGGGCTTGCGATCATTGGCGAGACAAGCCCATCCGCCCGGTCGGTGGCAGTGGGGTTCTTCGTTCGCACCGGTTCACGCGACGAGCAAACGCCCGAGTCCGGCGTTTCGCACTTCCTGGAACACATGATGTTCAAGGGCACGCCGCACCGCACCGCCGAGCAGGTGAATCTTGATTTCGACCGAATCGGTTCAAGTCCGAATGCCTACACCAGCGAAGAGAACACGGTTTATTACGCGGCCTCGCTTCCCGAATACCTGCCGCAAGTCATCGATATTCTCTCGGACATTCTGCGCCCGAGTCTGCGACAGGACGACTTCGACACCGAGAAGAAGGTGATTCTCGAAGAGATCAAGATGTACGACGATCAACCCGGTTCCGTGGCCGGCGAACATGCGAGGCGCCTCTACTACGGCGATCATCCACTCGGCAACACCGTACTTGGAACCTTACAGAGCATTGAGGCTCTCACACGCGATCAAATGGCGGATTACTTCACCCGCCAATACGCCGCGAGCAATATCTTGTTGTCCGTTGCGGGGAACTTTGATTGGCAACACATGGTGCGAATGGCAACGGAAGCGTGTTCGAAGTGGAGCACCGCAGAAGTTAAACGAACGCATCGAACCGAGTGCAAGAGTCGGGGCGGGGTGCACGTTCTTACACGCGAGAAGGTGGCCCAGCAATATGCCCTGTTGCTCACCGGCGGGCCTCCGGCGGAGTCGCGATTGCGTTACGCGGCCGATACTCTGGCCCTAGCCGTTGGCGACGACACCGGCAGTCGCCTGTACTGGGCAATGATCGATCCGGGTTTGGCCGACTCTGCGGACTGCAGTTACCACGAAAACGATGGCGATGGCATCGTCTATGTTTCTTTCACCTGTGAACCCGAGGTGGCCGAGAGCAACCTCGCGATCGTGCAAAAAATTCTTCAGGACGTTCAGAAAGGTTCGATCACTGCGGAAGAATTGAAACTCGCCAAAAGCAAAATCGCCTCGCGTGTCGTACGGTCGAGTGAGCGACCCATGGGGCGAATGAGTGCCATCGCTTCCGCGTGGTCTTACACCGGCGAATATCGGGATGTGGATACCGAACTGGCGAATTACGATGCCGTAACGCTTGGTGATGTTCGAGAGTTTCTCGATCAATACCCGATCGATAAGGCAACGATTGTTACTTTCGGGCCGGCGAGGAAACTCGTTGGTGTGGATGGCCAACCGGTGTAACGAGTGCGGGCACCATCGCCTCGTGCGCTCCAATTAACGTGCCACACGCAATAGCACAGACTTCGCCGCGTGCTCGGTGTTCGCACCTTCCCGGCGAGCATACACCACGATCGGGTGTTCGCTCGGCTTCACCCACGGTTCAGCATACAGCACCACTTCGCGGCGAGTCTCGCGCTCTGTGATGAGTATCCCATTTAAGCCGATATTCAGCACACGCACGCCATGCGGAAGCCCCCGCACTTCAAGTGGCACTCGCCCCGCGAACTTTCCCTGTCGTTCGATCTCGACAATGAAGCGTGCCTCTGCACCTGGGCGAATCGGAACATCCGATACCAAGGTGCGTGTCACGATGTCGCCCACGGATGCGAGCTTGAGCGGGCCAAATGGAACGCGGTGCTCGACATTTTTCCCGCCTATGGTTGCCAGGGCAACAAGTAGAATATTCGCATCGGTTGTTGGTTGCGCATCTGCTACGGCAGAGAGCGTGAAGGCTGTGGTGAGTTGCCCCGCTTCCACAAATGTCTCCGGTGCGGAGTAGCCGGCGGGAAGGCCTTCGAGTCTCACACGCACTTCGCCCTCGAAGCCATCGATGCGATCAACTGTTACGTTGATGGGAACTCCACCACCTTTCCAGATGGCTGGTGCTGTCGGCGTCGAACTTACTGTGAAGTCTGGCTTGGGTCGTCGAACGGTGAGATGGTAGGCGTATGTCGGCCCACTTGCACCACGCGCATCGGAAATTCGCACGGTATAGGTGCCATCGCTTGGTGCCACAAATAGCAAGTAAGAATCCTTGTCGTACGCCGCTCCGCCATCATCGTTGCGATAGTAAATCGGGAACACAGGCAGACCATTGGGCGGGAAGCTTTTCCCCGCGCCATGAATTTCCACTTTGTACATGGGCGTCGCAATCGCATGATGACCAGGCGTGGTGCCAAGGTGCCCCATTCGCTTACCTTTCACCTGATAGAACTGGCAGTCGTCATCGGGGTTTCTCGGCAATGCAAGAATTCGCATGAGTTCGCCATTGGCATAAACGTAATCGTCGATGGCAAGATCGTTCCATGTCTCGATGCGAATACCGGGCTTATCTGAGTCGTGATCCCGGAATACCGAATAGGTCTTGGCCGTGCTTCGCAGTGTGGCACGTGTCACCGGTTTTCCGCTTGAATCCAGAATTTCAATAACGGGATCGATCGGCGAACCTGCACGACTGGCCAAGACCTCAACCACGATTTCCTCGCCCTTGCGAGCCGGGAAGCGTATCGTTTGTTGCTCGTCGGGGCGGGACAGAATCCCATCGGCGGAACTTGGAACGCGCAGATCTGCACCGGTAATCGGATCAACCACAACGGAGCGGGAATCGGTAATGGTAAGTTCCACTTTACCGACAGGACGTTCGCCGATGTTGGAGATGGGAACTTGCAATCGAGAACCGATCGCGGCATCGGATGGCACAGCAACCGGAATCGTAAGGCCGCCTGTTGTACCGAGATTTACGCCAGCGAGATGAACTTCCGTGGTGCGGCCACGCGACACCGCGAGCGGGAACACGCCAGTAATCACGGGGATATTACCGATGTGCAATCGATACTTGAAGTCCGCTCCACCATTGTAATCGCGATCGCGAATCCCGATGGAATACTTCCCATTCTTGGGGATGACAAAGCCCAGCGTGCGGTCGCCCTCGGCGAGAACATTCCCCTTCTCGTCTGTTAGCACCACCACACCATCGAGCTTTGAACCGAGTTCGGTTGTGGTCGCTTGTACGCCGATTTCCTGATTGGTCTTGGCATCGAACCGAAAGAAATCGGCATCTCCCGCACGGTCCAGAGCACCCGCAATGGTGACCGGGAGAGTAACGACCTGTGCAATACGGGCGGATTCCGCCAAACCGGTTTCGCTTATCGCTGGGAAGCGATCGACGGCAAACGGCATCGTTACTGCGGCACCTTCTGTAGCTTCAAAGGTGAGTTGCACCGCACCGATACTTGCATCGCTGGCAATGGCCACATCCAACATTAACCGGTCTGTTTCGCGCATCCCGGCAGCGATTGCGGGAGTGACGTGCTTCGAATCCGTTGTAACCTTCGTTATCCGTTCCAGGTTGGACCCAGTAACAATCACGCGTGCGGTTTGCCCCCGGACTCCGAAATCGGGCGTGAGTTGTTTCACAATCGCCGACGCGATTTTCTTGGGTGCGGGCGGGGCCGGGGCGGGTTTGATCGGTAACGGCTGAGCAACGGGCTTTCCCGTTTCGGTGTTGAGTAGCAGCGCGGCTCCATCAAATCGGCCAATCGCCATCTGCTTGCCGTCTGGCCGCAATGCGAAGGCAAGAATGGTTGCGGGTTGTGGCGGGTAGATCTTCGTTTCAGTAAGTTTCTGGGCGTCCCACGCTTTGATCGATTGGTCTTCGCCGGCGGAGAAGAGCGTGCGACCATCGGCACTGTAAGCGAGCCGCCAAACGGGTTTCACATGGGCGAACGCGGAGCCGATCAACTTTCCCGCTTCCGCGTTCACTTCCCAAACGCGAATGCTCAGATCCACACCGCCCGCAGCGAGATGCTTCCCATTCGGACTCCACGCCAGGCAATACACCCAATCCGCCGAATCGCTCAGTGTGTAGAGTCGCTTGCCGGTGTCAGCTTCCCACACCTTCACTGATCGATCTGCAGAACCGGACGCCAGTAGTGTGCCATCATGATTGAAGCTCAGGGCGTAAACCGTGTCGCTGTGATCTTTGAGCGTTAAACGTGGCGTCTTGGCGACTTCTCCGTTCTCGGGGACTTGCCACAAATGAATGAGGCGATCGTAGCCGCCGGTTGCGAGTGTGCTGCCATCGGGAGAGAACGCAAGCGTATAAATCCAGTCTTTGTGTGCGATGAACTCGATTGGCTTCTCGGGCGAGAGCGAACTCAATCCGTTCATACGCTCCGAGATAAAGAACAACTGTACCACGCCTTCTTTGCCCGGTTCACCACTGGCAACGGCGAGCCACTTTCCCTTTTGTCCAAATGCCATCGCAGAAACGCGACCGCGCACTTTTGCAACGCCGCGCGCATCGCTCTTGGCAGAACCGAAGAGTCGAACTTCCCCATGCGTTCCAAATGCGACGATATCGTTATGGGGATCGTAAGCCACCGCCGTCACTGAGGGCGGAGCCGCGATGGCTCCCGTTGGGAACAGAAGGAACGCAAGGAGAATGCGCGTCATCGGTGGTGTCACATAAGGGTGGGGGAGGGTGCTTTGAAGCGCGAAACCCGTGCGAACTCTCGGCGACATTAATGGTTGAAAAGGAACTCGCGGCCCGTCAGAACCGCCCACAGGAAATCTTCGATTGCTTCGCGGTGCGATTGCTCGCCTTCCATTGCGGCCTCGCGGAGTAACTCGACAAATCGTTTCTTCTCTTCCGCGGTTGGTAAGCGCGTGAGTGCCGCCAGGAAAACGCGATCGACGATAGCAACATCGCTGAGTTTCGCGGCAATCCAGGTCGAGACCACCGACTTGGCATCGCGGAGTTTATCATTCAGAGTCACGCCATTATTCAGATGCAACGCTTGCGACACGCTGGCATCCGAGGTGCGTTCACACGAACAGGTGGCGACTCGTTCCGCACGGCCAAACGCTTCCAGGAAGCGCGACAGTAAGAGCGAATCCGGGAGTTGAATGGCGCGTGTGCCGGCGGGATAGATTGCCGTGGCTGTTACCGAATCGCCCGCGGCAGATTGCATCTTGTTGAACTGCGTGGGCACATGAGTGATGTCCGAATAGGCATCGAGAATCACTTCGGCGGGCAAGCGTCGCACGAGATACCGTGAATAGAAGCGATCATCGGCCGCGTTCTCGGGCGTAGGCTGCGAAGAACGCTGATACGCCGCCGATTGCAGGATGGTACGCATCAGATGTTTCATGTCATACTTGTGCTTCACGAAATCCGCCGCCAGCGCATCGAGCAACTCGGCGTTTGTCGGCGGATTCGATACGCGCATATCGTCTTCCGCTTCAACCAACCCTCGGCCCATGAAGTTTCGCCACACGCGGTTCACAATGGCACGGGCGAAGTAAGGGTTATCGGGTGCCGTGAGCCAATCGGCGAAATACGTCCGGCGATCGATTGGTGAATCGAGTGGGAGCGGCTTGCCATCGAACGGTGTCGGCGGAACGGGCACACCGGTCCGCGGGTGTAACGCTTCGCCATCGAGCCGAGAGCGCACCAGCACTTCGCCGGGGCGATCACCATTCTTGAGTCCGACACGGCTAAACAGGTTGGCGAACGCCCAGTATTGGTCTTGTGTCCATTTCTCCAGCGGGTGGTTATGACACTTCGCACAACCGACGGAAGTGCCCAAAAATGTGATCGCAGTGGCTTCAGCCAGTTCGCTCACGTCTTTGTGAAGCACGAAGTAGTTGCCGCCGCCATTGGCGAAGGTACTCCCGGACGAAGTGAGAACTTCGCGGGCGAATTGATTCCAGGGCAAGTTATCGGCAACGGATTGTCGCACCTTCCGATAGAACGCCCACATGGCGGGTTGAGGAAGTTTTCGACTCGATACGAGAAGCATCTCTGACCAGCGATACGCCCAGTAATCGGTGAACGCAGGGTGATCCAACAGCCGCGCGATCAACTTTTCACGCTTCTTGGGATCGGTATCGGCGAGGAACGCGCGGGCTTCATCGGGCGGCGGCAGAATGCCGCAGGTATCCAAATATGCCCGGCGGGCGAACTCTGCGTCCGTGCATTGCGCGGATGGCGGGAGTCGGAGCAATTCCAGCTTCTTGTGAACGAATTCGTCGATGTAATTGTGGCGTGGCGATGCGGCGAGCACAGCCTTATTGGGGAAGGGCGATGTTACGGTGAGCGTGGATACCATTGTGCCAAAGCTGACGGTGATGGCCGCTTCACCCGAACCCGCCACCGTCACAACACCATCTTCATCCACACCTGCGACCTGTTCCTCACTCGACCCGAACTTCGCCCAGCCGGTAACATCTTCCTTTGATCCATCCGAATACACCGCCCGTGCGGTCACGCGAAGTTGGTCTTTGGGCTTTAACAACGCATGCGTGGGAAACACTTCGAGGTGTTCCAACTTCGCATCATTGGCTTGCGGCCCCTTCGCCCCCGATTCAATCCACTCCAGCAGTAGCGTGAAGTTATCGTCGTCTTCAACGATTCGCGTGCCTCCGCCGTGGGGCATCAGTCTCGCGGCCTTCTTGAGCAAAAGACTCTCTGCAGGCTTGGTGAGGTCCACGCGGCGGGCGAGCGCTTGGCGAGTGAGTACAAACCAGTCCGAATCGGGGTCGTACGCGCGGAGGGAAAGCTTCATGCCACCTTTGCCGGCCAGCGCGCCATGACACGCACCCGAGTTGCAGCCGGTCCGCGTAAGCACCGGAAGCACGTGGTTCTGGAAGCTCCATTCTTTGGGCTGATCTAGCCCACTTACTTTCACTGCGGCCGTTGCAGTGCGAGTTCCCACCGTGGCGGTGATGACTGCGTTACCGTTGCCAATTGCCGTCACGCGGCCCGATGCATCCACTTTGGCAACATGCCCGGCGGATGACTTGTAGCTCACATCCGAAGGGTGATCCTTAATGGCACGCTCGTTGTCAACATCAACCGCGAGAAGTTGCTGAGTGCGGTTCGGCCCCGATAACAGAACCTCGGCCGGATAAACGCGCAACTCGGCTGCGGGCACTGACGCGGTCGCAAACACGCTCAACCAAGCGATCAGAACTGTGCGAAGCAACATGTGGAGATATCCGCTCGTTATGCCTGCCCACAGGGGATAGCGTGAGTAACGCAAGGCTTTTGCTCTAGGAATCAGCTATGCCGACTTAGAATAGCTCGTTGATCGGCTTGACGCTGAAATCGGCCAGCGGGATTGGGCGGTTTTGCGGGCCGGGGAGTTCCTTGTGCGGATCGAGGCCCAAGCCCTTGTAAATGGTTGCGGCCACTTCGCCCGGTGTAACGGGGCGCGTCTTCGGGGCGTAGGCCAGTTCATCCGATTCGCCCACCACCATTCCACCTTTGATGGGGCCGCCGCCCATGAGAATAGACCACACACCGGGGTGATGGTCCCGCCCGCCTGCGGGATTGATCTTCGGCGTTCGGCCAAATTCTCCGAGTGCAACAACCATTGTGTTGCTGAGTAGTCCGCGATCTGCCAGATCTTCGAGCAGTGCGGTGTATGCCATATCGAAGTTGGGCACCACTTCGCGTGCCATCTGTTGCACATCGGTGAACGGCTTGGAGCCGTGAATATCCCAGGTGACTTCGTCGAAGACTGTTTCGAACATGTTCACGGTTACGAATCGCACACCCGCTTCGATGAGTCGGCGAGCCATCAGGCATGATTGGCCAAAGCGCGTCCGACCGTAGCGGTCGCGTGTCTTGGCCGATTCCTTATCCAGAGCGAATGCCTCTCGGGCTTTCGTCGAAGACATCAGCTTGTAAGCGAGTGCGAAGTTGTCATCGAGCTGTTTCGCGGCTCCGCTCCCTTCAAAAGTGGCCGTGGCACCATCGACGGCGTCACGGAACTTCTGCCGGCGTTCCGCACGCAAGCCCGTGATGTAGTCCGGCGGCAACAGATCGGGCACCTTGAAGCCGGGTGCATTTGGGTCCGCGTTCAAGATGAACGGATCGTGCGACTTGCCCAGGTAGCCTGCACCATGCCCGTGCGGCAGATTCCCGCCTGTACGGCCGATTGGTTTTGGGAGTAGAACGTGTGGCGGAAGTTCGCCGCGGCCGCCCTTCAGGTAGCCAAGTGCGCAACCCACATGCGGGTACTCGATGCCACCGGCAAAGAGGCGGCCGGTTTGCATCATCTGGTGGCCGGTATCGTGGACCGCTGCCGCCGTGTGGTAAACCGAGCGAATGATGGAGAACTTATCTGCGTGCTTGGCCGTTTTCGGAAAGATCTCGCTAATCTCCATTCCCGACACGTTCGTTTTGGTCGCGGTGAAGGGGCCGCGAACTTCCGCAGGTGCTTTCGGTTTCGGATCGAAGGTGTCCAGTTGACTGGGGCCACCCACGAGAAACAGCATGATGCAGTTGGTGTCGTTATCGGTGCCATTGCCAGCGGCCCGCGCGCGATTCGCACTGGCAAGCGTCAGCCCGAGCGGTGCCACCGCACCGGCGTGCAGAAAATCGCGCCGTGTCGTGCCGTCGCAAAATGTGGCCGGGCGATGAGCATCTAAACGTATCATGGTCGAAACCTAAACGTAGGCGGGAGAATTCGGCCGATTCGCTCTCTCATCACAACTAGCCGATCCGGCTGCTTCGTTCAACGAGAAACCATCAGGTGAAAGCTAATGAATTGTTCGAGATATCAATAATTACGATTCTGTTATTAGCGCAATTTGTTGTAAAATATGCGTGCCTGCCTAACAATGATTCGTTCGCGATTCCCATCTTGTTCCGTTACCAATAGAGGGGCTGCTCGAATGTCCCGATGGTTCGCTTTAGCACTTATTCTAACTTGCTCTTCCTCCAGTGTTGCTGCAGAGCCTGGCGCGAAACCCAGCGCCGCTCAAATCGAGTATTTCGAGAACAAAGTCCGCCCGCTTCTTGCGGAGCACTGCTATTCGTGCCATGGACCGAAGAAGCAGAACGCAGGTCTACGGCTCGATAACGCCGCCGGTTTGAAGGCGGGTGCCGACAATGGCCCGGTTGTGGTTCCTGGCGATCCGCTCAAGAGCCGCTTGATGATCTCGGTTCGCCGTGAAGGCGATTACGCGATGCCACCCAAGGGAGCCTTGCCGCCTGCGGCTGTGGCTGTTCTCGCAGAATGGGTGAAGACGGGTGCGGTGTTTCCCGACACCCAAGGGGCCGTTCGCTCGGTGGAAGCGCGCGATCACTGGGCGTTTCAGCCGGTCAAGCTACCGCCCGTTCCCGCGATTCGCACTTCCGACCAAATCCGCAATCCGATCGACTCGTTCGTGCTTGCCCAGCTCCGTGACAGCGCACTGTCACAAGCTCCGATAGCAGATCGCCGGAGTCTCATTCGGCGGGCGTATTTCGATCTGATCGGCCTGCCGCCAACGGTGGCCCAAGTTGAAGCATTCGAGAAAGACTCGAACCCGCTTGCGTGGGAACGCTTGATCGACGAGTTGCTCGCTTCGCCACAATACGGCGAGCGATGGGGCCGCTTGTGGCTTGATCTCGCACGTTATGCCGATACCAAAGGATACGTTTTCAATCAGGACCGCAACTATCCGTACGCCTACACTTACCGCGATTATGTGGTTCGCTCGTTCAATGACGACAAGCCCTATGATCGGTTCGTGATCGAACAACTCGCAGCCGACAAGTTGCAACTTGGCGAAGATACGCGACCCCTCGCAGCTCTGGGCTTCTTGACACTCGGCCGGCGCTTTTTGGGCAACACCCACGACATTATCGACGACCGCATCGATGTGGTAACCCGCGGGTTAATGGGCCTCACCGTGGGTTGCGCGCGTTGCCACGATCACAAATACGATCCCGTGCCCACCGCCGATTACTATTCGCTCTATGGCGTGTTCGCGAGTACCAAGGAACCGGAAGAGTTGCCGTTGATTGGAAAAACCGAACGAACACCGCAAGTGATTGCGTTCGAAAAAGAGATGGAAAAGCGAGAGGCGGAATACGAGGCCGAAATCACGAAGCGGCACAACAACGCCATCGCAAAGTTAAAAGATAAAGACGCAATAGCGGACTATCTCCGTGCTGTGTTGGATAGCAAGGGGAAGCCGAATGATCAGCTCCTTGCCTTACTCCGCGAACGGGACTTGAACCGCTTTGTTTTCGATCGGTGGAAAGCCTATCTCGAGAAAGAAATCAAAGCGAATTCGCCTGTATTCAAGCCGCTTATTGTGATCTCTGCCATTCCGGAAAGATCATTTGCTTCCGATATGGCGAAGCAGATCTCAGCGTGGGAGATGGACTCGAAGCGAGCTGTGAATCCCATCGTTCTGAAAGCGATGGCAGATCTGAAGCCACAAACGCCAAGAGCGGCCGTGGAGGCGATTGCCTACACAATCGCGGCTCTTCCGCCCGATAAGACAACCACACCGGAACAAGCCGAGTTATTCGCATGGAATAAATCAAGCGGGCCTCTCGATATACCAACTTCGGATTACGATAAGTTTCAGAATCGGGCCGATCGCAACGCGCTCGCGGCGATCAAGAAGAAGCTCGATGCGTTCAAGGCGTCCAGCCCTTTTGCCCCGCCGCGTGCGCATGTGCTGAACGATAACCCGGCCCCATTTCAGCCCTACATCTTTCTGCGTGGAAACCAGGGGAACCGTGGGGCGCAGGTTCCACGGCAAGCGCCATCGATTACCGCACCACAGCGGAAACCGTTCACGCAAGGAAGCGGGCGATTGGAGCTTGCGCAATCGATTGTTAGCCCGGATAACCCGCTCACGGCTCGCGTGTTGGTGAACCGCGTGTGGAGTGGTCATTTCGGGCAAGGACTGGTGCGCACACCAAGTGACTTCGGCACACGCTCCGATCCACCCACACAGCCAGAACTGCTCGATTGGCTCGCGGTGCAACTTGTGCGCGAAGGGTGGAGCCTGAAGAAACTCCACAAGCTCATCATGACTTCAGCGACTTATCAGCAGTCGTCGGTGGTATCCGCAGATGCCTTCCGAACTGACGTTGAAAACAAACTGCTTTCGCACCAGAACCGCCGTCGCCTCGATTTTGAATCGCTTCGCGATTCGTTTTTGCTCGTGTCGGGAAAGCTCGATCTCACGGCGGGTGGTAAACCGGTCGATCTCTTCAAGGCTCCGTTTAGCACCCGGCGAAGCATCTATGGGTTAATCGATCGCACCAATTTCCCTGGCACCATGCGTGTGTTCGATGTCGCGAATCCGGATCAGCACAGCCCGCAACGCTTCCAGACCACTGCGCCGCAACAGGCTCTGTTCTTGATGAATAGCCCATTCGTGACCGAGCAGGCGATCGCACTCGCGGCACGGTCGGACGTCTCGAATGCGAAGTCGAATGCGGCGAAGGTGAAGGCGTTGTATCAAATGGTATTAGCGCGCAACCCAACTCGGGATGAATTGCAATTGGCCGAAGCATTCGTTGCCGACAACAGCGCGAAAACCTCCTTTGGCAAGTGGCAGCAACTCGCTCAAATTCTGCTGCTCAGCAATGAATTCGCGTTCGTCGATTAATTCCGCAAAGCCGTAAGCCTGCCTCCGCAAAAGCGTCACTTGTAGCCCGCATTCTGGAGTTCCCATGCTTCCCGTTTCCGTATCCCGCCGAGAGATGCTTTCACGCTGTGGCGTGGGAATGGGATTGCTCGGCCTCACGCAATTGATGGGCGATTCCGGCCTGATTTCCGCCCACGCACATGCGGCGGAAAGCACAAGCCCGCTTGCGCCAAGGAAGCCGCAATTCCCCGCAAAAGCGAAGCACGTCATTCATCTCTTCGCGAATGGCGGGCCATCGCAGGTTGACACATTCGACCCCAAGCCCGCACTGGCGAAGTACGCGGGCAAGTCGCTTCCTTCCACGAATCTCCGCACCGAACGACGCACCGGAGCCGCGTTCCCTTCGCCCTACAAGTTCAAGAAGTATGGCCAGAGTGGTTTGGAAGTCAGCGAGATCTTTTCCAACATGGCGGAGCACATCGACGATATCTGCGTCATTCGCTCGATGCACGCCGATGTGCCCAATCATGAGCCTTCGTTCTTGCTTATGAATTGTGGTGAACCGCGATTGATTCGCCCGAGTGTGGGCAGTTGGGTGACGTATGGCCTCGGCACAGAGAACCAGAATCTTCCGGGGTTCGTGTCCATGTGTCCCGGCGGTTACCCGCTGCAAGAAGCGCAGAACTGGCAAGCCGGATTTCTGCCGGGCGTATATGCCGGAACCTATGTGGATAGCCGCAACACCGATGTGGAAAAGCTTATCGAGCACATCAAGAATAAGACGGCACCGGGAGCTGCTCAACGCAAACAACTGGACTTGCTCGCGAAGCTGAACGCAGCGCACCAGGCAACCCGGCCGCATGATGCACAGTTGGAAGCGCGTATTCAATCCTTCGAACTGGCCTACCGGATGCAGTCCGAAGCCAGTGAAGCGTTCGATGTGTCGCGTGAACCCAAACACGTTCTCGAAGCCTACGGCCCCGGTGAACAAGCGCGGAGCATTTTGCTCGCACGTCGCCTGGTGGAACGCGGGGTGCGGTTCGTTCAGATTAGTCACGGCCCGGTGCAACCCTGGGATAGCCACGATGATCTCGAGGTCAACCACCGGCGGTTGGCCGGGCAGGTGGATAAGGCGATTGCGGCGCTCATCACGGATCTCAAACGACTTGGCTTATTTGAATCCACGCTCATTCTGTGGGGTGGAGAGTTCGGCCGCACACCCGTGGTGGAATTGCCCACACCTGGCTCGAACCAGGGGAAGGTAAACGGCCGCGATCACAACCATTGGGGTTTCACAGTGTGGATGGCTGGCGGTGGCGTGAAGGGCGGGCAGGCGATTGGAGCCACCGACGAATTTGGCTTTAAAGCGGTTGAGAACCCCGTGCATGTGCATGACTTGCATGCCACGATGCTTCATCTTCTCGGTTTCGACCACGAGAAGTTCACCTATCGCTATGCCGGCCGAGACTTCCGCCTTACCGATGTGAAGGGAAATGTCGTGAAGCAGGTATTGGCTTAAGCGATCACTCGGAAGGTATCTCTCGAATCACGCGGCACGGATTACCCGCCGCGAATACACCTTCTGGAAGATCACGAGTCACAATGCTTCCCGCCCCAATAACCGTGCGCGAACCAATCGTCACGCCGGGGCAAATAATCGCCCCACCGCCCACCCAGACATCAGAGCCAATCGTGACCGGTTTGCCATATTCCTGCTTTCGTCGCAATTCCGCGTTCATCGGATGCATGGGTGTGTAGATCTGCACTGCGGGGCCAAACAGGGTGAAGTCCCCGATACGAACTTCGCACACGTCGAGCACGATGCAGTTGAAATTGAAGAAGACTCGCTTGCCAAGATGAATGTTCGATCCGTAATCGCAGAAGAATGGCGGCTGCATCCAAACAGAATCGGCTCCGCTACCAAGTAGTTCCGCAAGAATTCGCTGCCGAGTTGCGTCGTCTCCTTCTCGGCTTGCGTTCAGATCCAGGCACAGATTCCTGGCTCGAACGCGCTCCGCGGTAAGTGTCGCATCGAGAGGATCGTAGAGTTCGCCCGCCAGCATTTTTTCGCGATCGGTTCGCATTTTGGCTTCTCCTGGTTAGAGGCTTGCTTCAATCCCATTGACGTGGGCCACACACTTTCGCTGCCGAATGGCGGCGACCAAATCGGCATTTGTGCGAATTACGGCGTCGAATACGGTGTAGCAACAGCCCACGGTGCTGGGATGGTGCGAATCGCTGTTGCCGAGTTGAGCGAAGTGCGGATTCTTCGTCAGTAATCGGGCGGCACGCTCGCGCAAGCCCGCATCCATATTGTTCGACATCACCTCGATTCCATCGAGTTCTGCGCTCTGATCGCGAACGACCTTCTCAAACGGTTGGCCCCATCGGTACGGGTGTGCGGCAACCGCAGCACCGCCTTGTCTGTGAACCTCGCGGCATAGCGGTCCCCAGTCCAGCCCACGCGGCAACGCAAAGGGGTTAGTAATTCCATAACAGAGGACATCGCCCCCACGACCTGTAACCTCGACTCCTGCGAGGATCACAAGCCCTGGAGCCGCAAGTCGCAACTCTTGCAACTCAGGCTCGGTCCACATGAAATCATGCTCGGTAATCACGATGCCATCAAGACCTGCGGCAATCGCGGCTTCGACCAACTCGAAGGGATCTGTCACAGAATCGGGCGAGTGTCGCCGGGTGTGCATATGCAAATCGAACTTCATCGTGCCTCCTGATAAGACACCGATATCTTACCATTCTGCGTACCGGTCGGGAGGTGTGTCGTGTCGCGCGAGCATGCAAAACAGATATGGCAAGCGGCGGTCGATGCGGTTCGCCCAGAACCGTTGGTTGCATCGGCCGTCGCAGGCGATCATGCAATTGCTTCCGCCCGAAGAATTCTCGTCGTTGGCGGCGGAAAGGCCGGCCCCGGAATGGCAGCGGGTTTGGAGTCTGCTTTGGCGCATCACCTCGATCGAGTGGAAGGCTTGGTGAATGTTCCCGCAGGCAGTTCCGCCGTCCTCAAACGCATACGCCTGCACGCGGCACGACCACCCGGAGTGAACGAACCAACACAGGAAGGCGTTGCGGGTGTTGAAGAAATGCTGCGATTGCTCTCCGGTGCCAACACCGACGACGTTGCCATCTGTTTACTATCGGGCGGCGGATCGGCGTTGCTTCCCGCTGCTGCGGAGGGAGTGACACTTGTCGATAAGCTCGCGGTGACCAAACTCTTGCATCGATCCGGGGCCACTATCGACGAAATGAACTGTGTTCGAAAGCACCTGTCGCGTGTGAAGGGCGGGCGAATGGCCGAGGCGTTCCGGGGCAAGAAGATGATCTCACTCATCATCTCCGATGTCGTAGGCGACCCGCTCGATGTGATTGCGTCTGGCCCCACTGCTGCCGACCCAACGACATTCGCAGAAGCGGTGCAAGTGCTGGAGGCGTACCATTTGATGGACGCTGCTCCTCCCGCGATTGTTCGGCATCTGACGCTTGGTATGAACGGCGAGATTCCCGAAACACCCAAAGCCACCCCCGCGAACATTGTTAATCGGATCGTTGGAAGCAATCGCGTCGCGCTCGATGCCGCCAAGACGCGTGCGAACCAACTTGGTTACAACGTCTTGGATCTTGGCTCATTCATCGAAGGTGAGACTAAGCAAGTTGCCACAGTTGTTGCGGGCGTTGTGCGAAGTATTCAGGCCATCGGCGTGCCCGTCTCCAAACCGGCATGCATTCTGGTTGGCGGCGAAACAACTGTCACGCTCAATGAACAATCGGGGAAGGGGGGGCGAAACCAAGAGTTCGTCCTGGCGATGCTTGCCAAACTCGGCCGCAGGGCAATGACGGGCATAACAATTGTAAGCGGCGGAACCGACGGTGAAGATGGACCCACCGATGCTGCGGGTGCAATAGCAGACGAACAAAGCGTTTCTGGGAATTTCCAGAATTCTGTTCCGATTGATCGCTATTTGCACAGACATGATGCGTATCATTACTTCGAGCAAGTTAGTGGCTTAATGAAGACGGGTCTTACGGGTACGAACGTCATGGATGTTCGGGTCGTGCTGTGTCATGCAGTGTGAAGTTTTTTCACAATTCACTCGTCAATTGTAAAAGCTACACCACATTGTTCCGAAGAGATGCCAGTTTTTTCCTATTGACCGGAACACCCACTCAAGCAAGTGGTGTGTCTGATCGCGAGATGGAAAAGATTGGATTTGGCATGGCGCTTGCTTAACCTCTCTCTGTTCTCGCCGGTACTAGTGAGGAATCACGGGGCCGGAAAAGAGAAGAGGCACGACACGGACCGGAACCCGTGTTGAGGGCCGGTCGGTTGTGGTTCTTTCGGGAAGAGGTGCGGACGAACCGTGCCCAACCGAATGTCCCGCGACCGACCGGCCACTGTCATTTACGCCATTGTATTTGCATTTCACGCATCATCCTGGTTGGCGACAGCGTCTTCAACACGTCGAAGGAAAGACTCGGGAGCTTTGCAAGAATCGAGTTCGTTCCGCTGCTTGCATACGATCGCGATATCGGGATAATCACCTCAACTATTGACTTCTCAATTCCACCCGCAGTTCGCAAACGCCTACCTGTTTGGTGGAGTGTAGCGACCATTTCCGTGGAGATTGCACGTGCCCCTTTTCGTTTCGTTTCTCATCGGAGTTTTCGCCGCACCCACACTGGTGTTAGTGGCGGACGATTCGAAGGTCGGTGAACGGGTCGTTTCTCCCTTGAAGCCTGCCGATGTTTTCGAACTGGAGTACACCTCCGATCCGCGACTTTCTCCAAACGGGACGCAGGTGGTGTATGTCCGCAACTCGTTCGACATGAATGCAGACCGTAAGCAATCACGGCTTTGGGTGGTCGGCACGGATGGCAAGAATCATCGTCCGGTCAGCGATGGTGCGGGCAACGAACACAGCCCGCGATGGTCTCCAGATGGCACACGTGTCTTGTACATCTCTGATGCGGGTGACCGGACTGAGCTTTACTCCGTTTGGCTCGATTCTGGGCGCACGGCGAAGTTAACGCGACTCCCTGGGAACGTTTCCAGCCCGGCGGGTCCGCAATGGTCGCCTGATGGGAGATGGGTCGCGTTCTCATCGTTTGTTGGGCAACCACAGAAGCCGTTCATCGAAATGCCCGCAAAGCCAGAAGGGGCGACATGGGCCGACCCTCCAAAGGTTATCACCGAAGCCGTCTATCGGTTCGACGGCAAGGGATATCGCAAGCCTGGTCATCGGCACCTGTTCGTCGTCCCGGCAGACGGTGGCGCTGCCAGGCAACTGACCACCGGGGCATACGATCATCTCCTCGCTGAATGGGGTGTTGTGGATCAACCCAGTTGGACCCCAGACGGTGGTGCCTTGATTATTTCCGCCCGGAGGTTCGCAGATGCCGATCGCCAACCGCTGGAATCGGATCTGTACGAGGTCTCTGTTGCCGATGGAGCAATTAAGCGGCTTACCGATCATCGCGGGCCGGATTATTCTCCGGTGGTATCGCCCGATGGGAAACGCATCGCATTTATCGGTTTTGACGATAAGAATATCGCATATCAGAGAAATCGTCTGTATGTGATGAATCGGGACGGCACCGGTCGTCGCGATCTCGCATCCGAGTTCGATCGCGATCTCTCCGCTCCAGTGTGGGCTACGAATGGGAATGGCCTGTACGTACAGTACCCGGAACACGGCGACATCAAGGTGTCACTCGTGTCACTGGATGGGAAATCGGAGGTGATAGCTGAGGGGCTAGGTGGGATGGATCTCGGTCGGCCATATTCCGCGGGGCAGTTCTCGGTTGGCAAGGGAGCGATCGCCTTCACCCAATCTCAGCCGGACCGCCCCGCCAACGTCGCTGTGCAAGTCGTAGGCGAACAGAAGCCGCGCCGAATTACGGCACTGAACGAGGCACTGCTGGCCCACCGAGATCTTGGCGCGGTTGAAGAAGTTTGGTTTCCTTCATCCAAGGATGGCAAGAAGATCCAGGGTTGGGTGGTGAAGCCGCCGGGGTTCGATCCCAAGAAGAAGTACCCACTGGTGCTGGAAATTCACGGCGGCCCGTACTCCGATTATGGGCCGTCGTTCGCGGTAGAGATTCAGCTATACGCTGCTGCTGGATACGTCGTGCTGTACACCAATCCGCGTGGAAGTACCGGTTACGGCGAGGCGTTCGCCCAACTCATCAATGGAGCATACCCCGGAGACGACTACGACGATCTCATGTCCGGTGTGGACTTTGTGCTGAAGCAGGGATACGCGGACGAGAAGAACCAGTTCGTCACCGGTGGCAGCGGGGGTGGCATCCTCTCAGCGTGGATCGTCGGAAAGACCGATCGCTTCCGTGCTGCGGTGGTCGCCAAGCCGATTGTCAATTGGGAGAGCGCAACATTGACCATGGATGTCGTAACCTACTTCGCACCGTTCTGGATGGGCGGAATGCCGTGGGAGAAACCGCAGGAGTATCGCAAACGGTCACCGCTCTCATTAGTGGGGAACGTGAAGACTCCGACGATGCTGCTCACCGGAGAGAGCGATTATCGGACGCCGATTTCGGAATCGGAGCAGTTCTACGCGGCGCTGAAACTTCGCGGAGTGGAGGCGGCATTAGTGCGGTTCCCTGATGCATCGCACGCGATTGTGGACAGGCCAACCCGGCAGGTCGCCAAGCCCCTGTGTGTTCTCAAGTGGTTCGAAACACACAAGTTTAAGTAATTGCGTTCACAACGCATCATCAAGGTGCAGCTCTCCCTGTTCGGACTGAGTACAGCGCCCCTAAGCACTGGGCCACGGATGGTTGGTCAATTCTTGAAGCTTCTTCTTGACGAGCTGGAAGCGTCAGCGACGGTTCAGCAATATCCGTCGCTGACGCTTCCGGCTCGTCAAAAACGGTTCACTTTTAGTGGGGAACACCACCACAGCATTGACCACAGAAGTCGAACGTGTGGGAAGCGGGGGCGATTTCATGACCTACATCATGTCCGACGTGCAGGGAGATGATAAACTCAATCGCACTCAAAAGAAAATCAACTGGCTGCAGAAAAACTGACGCCTCCCGCTCTCCTTACTTTCCGGGGGAAATCCATGTCGCTGTTTCGTTGGCTGATGCTAACCGTTATCTTGCTGACGTCCACCGCTTCACTTCGGGCCGAACAGCCGAACATCGTGATACTGTTTGCGGACGATTGGCGGCACGACACACTCGGTGTCGCTGGCAACCCAGTGTTGAAGACGCCAAACCTCGATCAACTCGCGGCGGAAGGCGTTAGATTCACGCATAACTGTGTCACCACCTCGATATGCGGCGTAAGCCGAGCGACGCTTTTAACAGGGCAGTGGATGTCGCGGCATGGGTGCCGGGCGTTCACCAAGTTCGATACGCCGTGGGCGGAAACCTATCCCGGATTGCTTCGTGCGAAAGGTTACCACGTTGGCCATGTTGGCAAGTGGCACAACGGTGCCTTTCCGGCCAAGGAATACGACTTCGGCCGATCGTATATGGGCAAGCATTGGTACGAAGTGAATGGTCGCAAAGTCCACGTCACGCAGCGGAACGAGGAAGACGCACTGGAGTTCTTGAAACAGCGACCAAAGGACAAGCCCTTTTGCCTCACGGTGGCGTTCTTCGCCACACACGCCGAAGACAGCAACCCGGAACAATACCTGCCGCAGCCCGAAAGCATGAAGCTCTACGCCGACGTGAAGATACCGGTGCCGCAAAACGCCACGGAAGAATCGTGGAAGCGATTGCCACCCTTTTTCACAACCGCCAATGAAGGGCGGCGACGCTGGGGCTGGCGTTTCGATACGCCCGAGAAGCACCAGACCATGATGAAGAACTATTACCGCCTTGCGACTGAAGTCGATTCCACATGCGGGCGTGTTTTGGCAGAGTTAAAGAAGCAAGGGTTAAGCGACAACACGCTGGTGATCTTCACCACCGATAACGGCTATTTCCACGCCGAGCATCTGCTGGCGGATAAGTGGTACCCACATCAAGAGAGTATCCGCGTTCCGCTCATCGTGCTCGATCCACGAATGCCCAAGGCTCGTCGCGGCACAACTAACGACGACTTCACCCTGAACGTGGATCTCGCGCCAACTGTGCTGGCTTACACAGGCGTGCCCGTACCGAAACGGATGCAAGGCCGCGACCTCGCACCACTGTATCTTGCCGAGAAGAAACCCCAGTGGCGTTCCGAATTCTTCTACGAACACGGCACGATCGGCAACAAAGACAAGATTCCCTCGTCTGAGGCGTTGGTTCGCAAGGATTGGAAATACATGTTTTGGCCGGAATTCGAGTATGAGCAACTCTTCAATCTGAAGGCTGATCCGCACGAAGAAAACGATCTCGCCCGCGATGCGAAACACGCCGAGATGCTTGGTGAAATGCGGAAGCGATTCAAAGAGTTGAAAGCGGAAGCGAAGTAAATCTTCACGAGGTAACTGACAATGCGACTGCTCCTCTGCAGAAGTTGTACGACGACTGGAAGCGGGACTTCCCGATAACGCCGTGGGCGAGTGATGCGAAGAAGGACGAGTAAGGACGAGTAAAACTCTGCCCACGTTTCCGAACGCGCAGCCGATATCATGCCGGCTTCAACTCAAGACCGCGAAGCAAGCAGAAAGTGGAATGTGGCAACCCCGATAGAAATAGAAATGCGCGCTCAACCATACTGTGAAGGATCTGGCTGCTGGCAAGCTCGGCAGTCTGGGAAACAAGTCGGGTAATTCCGGTTTTAGGTTGCAGCGCAAACCTCATTTCGTTCGATATCAGATTTAATTGGTAAAGTTTCAGTCGAGGTGAGGCATGCGAAAACCCCAAACATCGCGCGTGGCTGCTCGGTGGCTCACGGCCGTAAGTTTAGGGTGTCTTCCGGCCTGCGCGAGTCTTACGGAACCCGATACGGTGCAGTTGCCGGCTCCGCTTGCGGTAGCCGCAAGCAAGCCCAAACGCCAAGAATCCGTCATCGTTCAGGCGAAGGCCGAGGTTCTGGCAGATGCTAAGGACGCAACCGATGCGGTGCCCATCAAGGCGGAGTTCAAACTCCCGGCTGCGCCATCAACAGAGGGTCAAGGAACACCGCTGCCGATTACGCTTTCCACGGCGTTATGCCTGACGGGTGCGAATGCCCTGGACATCCAGATTGCCGACGAACGCGTGCGAATCGCCGCCGCACAGCTCGACCGGGCGAATGTGCTGTGGCTGCCAAACCTCAACTTCGGCGTCGATTACTTCCGGCACGATGGCCAGATTCAGGACATCGTCGGTACGGTGTTCACCACCAGTCGATCCACATTCTTGCTGGGTGCTGGCCCCGAAGCGCAGATTTCCACTTCGGATGCGGTTTTTGCACCGCTCGCGGCCAAACAAGTGTCGCGTGCCACGCAGTTCGATGCCCAGGCGGCGCGGAACGACACCACGCTGGCGGTCGCTGTTGCGTACTTCAATGTTCAGCAAGCCCGTGGGGAAGTCGCTGGTGCGGTTGAATCGCTTAAGCGTGCTGAGGATCTCGTTGCCCGTACCGAGAAGCTTGCTCCAGACCTCACACCTGAAATGGAAGTGAACCGCGCCAAAACGGAAGCGGCCCGTCGGCGGCAGGTGGTGGAACTGGCCTACGAACGATGGCAGGTGGTGAGCGCTGACCTGACGCGCTTGTTGCGGCTTCAGCCCGGAACGCTGGTTGAACCTGCCGAAGAACCATCGCTGGCAGTCAGCTTAATCGACCCGCACACACCCATTGACGAACTCATTTCCATTGGCCTGACCAATCGCCCCGAGCTATCCGCTTACCAGGCGGTGGTGCAAGCCGCGCTCGTGCGGGTGAAGCAAGAGAAGCATCGGCCGTTGTATCCCAACATCGCCATTCGCGGCGTTGGCTCGAACACGCCGGGGCTAGCCGGCGGCTACTTCGGTGGCGGCCGAAACGATAACATCGGGCTGTTTGGGCCTCGCTTCAGTGTCGACTTGCAAGCTGTCTGGCAGCTTCAGAATCTTGGCTTCGGCAATCGCGCATCCGTACGCGAACGAGAGGCCGACAGCCGCAAATCGTTGCTCGAACTCCTTCGCACGCAAGACTTGGTGACGGCGGAAGTGGTGCAATCTCATTCTCAACTTGAACGGGCGACGAAGCGATTGAAGTCGGCCGAAGATGGGGTTGCGAACGCGGTCGCGACAGCCGAGAAGAACCTGCAAGGTCTGGGGCAAACCAAGCGGGCCGGCGAACAACTCATCCTGGTGTTTCGCCCTCAAGAAGCGGTTGCGGCCGTATCGGCGCTCGATCAGGCTTATAAAGACTACTATCAGGCAGTGGGCGACCACAATCGCGCGCAGTTCCGCCTTTATCGTGCGCTCGGGCACCCCGCACAATTGCTTTGTCAGATCGGTACACCGGTCGAGACGCTGCCGGCCACGACGATTCCCGCGCCATACAAGCTTGATCTTCCAGTTGTGCCACGCACGGTGTCGGTCGAACCGTCGCAACCCATTGGTCCCCGCGTGGCGAACTCCACCGGCTCGATTAACGTAAAAGTGAATTAACCCGGATGTTATGTCTCTGTATACTCGGGCACCGGTAAAGTGATCTGGCCGCTCTCGCGTCGCTGAGGAACACCATGAACCCGATCACCGCCGCGTTGAACCGTCCCATCACTGTTCTGGTTCTGGTGCTCGGCACTGTGTTCGCGGGGGCGTTGGCCTTCAGTCGGATGAAGGTGGACATCTTCCCGGCGCTCAATCTGCCTGTCATCTACGTCTGCCAGCCTTATGGCGGAATGGACCCGCAGCAAATGGAAGGGATGATCGCGAACTATTACGAATACCACTTCCTCTACATCAACGGCATCCATCACGTCGAGAGCAAGAACGTCCAGGGCATGTCGATCATGAAGTTGTACTTCCACCCCGGCACCGACATGGCCCAGGCCATGGGCGAAACGGTGGGATACGTTAACCGCTCGCGCGCGTTCATGCCACCGGGAACCGTTAACCCGTTCATCATGCGTTTCGACACCGGAAGCGTGCCGGTCGGCTATCTGGTCATGTCGAGCGAGACACGCACGATCGGCGACATTCAAGATAAAGCTCTCTTCAAAGTTCGGCCCATGTTCGCGGCCATCGAAGGTGTAAGCGCACCGCCGCCGTTTGGTGGCAGCCAGCGAACTGTGGTTGTGCGCACCGATCCGGAACGCCTGCGTGCGTACGGACTTTCCGCCGATGAAATCGTCGAGAAGTTAACCACCGGAAACACCATCGCGCCCTCCGGGCAACTTCGAGATATTACACGGATGCCGCTTGTGCCGAGTAACGCGATGGTCGTTAGCCCGGCCGACCTGGGAACGATCGAAGTGAAGCGCGGCGTCTTCCTTCGCGATGTGGTGAAACGCGACCCGGTTACCGACAAGCCGCTGATCGAGGACGCCAGCGACATTGCCACGGGTTATGCACTCGTGAACGGCAAACGTGCGGTGTATATCCTCGTCACTAAACGTGCCAATGCATCGACGCTCGACGTCGTTAACAAGGTGAAGGCGAATCTACCGAAGATGCAGGCCGAACTGCCGGACGATATCAAGGTAAGCTTCGAGTTTGATCAGTCGCCATACGTCACGAACTCCATGAAGGGAGTGGCGTTTGAAGGGTTGCTCGCCGCAGGTCTCGTTGGCCTTATGGTGCTGGTCTTCTTACGCGATTGGCGATCGGCGATCGTCGTCGTGCTCAATATTCCCTTCGCACTCATTGCCGCGCTTGTGGCACTTTGGTTAAGCGGCGAATCCATTAACCTCATGACGCTTGGTGGCTTGGCATTGGCGGTTGGCATCTTGGTAGACGAATCGACCGTAGCGGTCGAGAACATCCATGTTCAACTCGAGAAAACGCACTCGGTGGCGCTCGCGGTATGGCGTGGCGTCACAGACACCGCAGTGCCACGACTCCTCGCCATGCTTTGCATCCTCGCCGTCTTCATCCCCTCGTTCGTGATGGAAGGGGCGGCTCGCGGGCTGTTCCTCCCGCTTGCGTTGGCTGTCGGCTTCGCCATGATCGCCAGCTACATTCTGTCCAGCACGTTCGTTCCGGTTCTCTGCGTGATGCTTTTGAAGAACCGGCCGCACGGTTCCACGACGCCTGCGAAACACGGCCTCTACTCTCGAAGCGTCAGCCGACTGATCGCAGTGCGGTGGGTGCTGGTGCCGGTTTACTTGCTTCTCGCAGCGGCAATCCTCACGCTGCTCGGCCCGCGTCTGGGCACCGAGATCTTTCCGCAGATCGATGCTGGTTCTTTCCAACTTCGGCTCCGCGCTCCAACCGGCACACGTATCGAGCAGACCGAGGCGATTACTCAAGAAGCCCTTCGTTTCATTGGTGAAGAGGTGAAAGCCGCCGGGGGCGATGTCGATATCTCTCTGGGTTATGTCGGCGTGGTTGCGTCCAGTTATCCGATTAACGCTGTGTATCTGTGGATGGGTGGCCCGCACGAGTCGGCTGTTCGCGTGGCGTTAAAGCCTGGCCCTGTTCGCATCGACGAACTCAAAGCTCGCCTGCGCGAAAAGCTCCCCGCACATCTGCAATCCTGGACCGCGGCCAAGTGGAAAGCCGAAGGGTTATCTGCGGATCTCGCCGATAAACGTGCCAAAGAAGTCAAGCTCTCGTTCGAACCGGCAGACATTGTTAACGAAGTGATGAGCTTCGGCTCGCCCACTCCGGTGGAAGTTCAGGTGTCGGGGTCGAACGTCACCGATAGCCGAGCCTACGCGGAGAAGATCTACGCTGAGTTGGCGAAGGTGCCAGGGTTGAAAGACTTGCAGTTCTCCCAACCGCTCGACTATCCCACGGTTGAAGTGGAGGTGGACCGCGAGAAACTGGCTGCTAGCGGCGGAACCGTTGCGGATGTGGCCAGCGCGATCACGCCGTTCACTTCATCCAGCCGGTTCACCGTGCCGAACTATTGGCGGGACTCCAAGAGTGGCATCTCCTATCAAGTGCAAGTCGAGGTGCCGTTCGCGTTGGTCAAGTCGCCGAAGGATCTGGAACTCGTGCCGGTGACCGCAAACGGTAGCGGAACGATATTGGTGCGTGATGTTGGTGTGGTTAAGGAAGGTGTGATGCCAGGCGAAATCGACCGCTACAACATGAAGCGAGTCGTCACACTCACCGCCAACGTTCAAGGCGACGATCTCGGCCATGTTTCCGGAGCAGTTGCCCAGGCAATCAAGGCGGCCGGTGATCCGCCGAAGGGCGTGGCGGTGGACGTTCGCGGACAGATCACGCCGTTCAACGAACTGTTCCGCGGGCTGGCCTTTGGATTGGTGGCCGCCGTCATCGTCATCGGCTTGATGCTCACGGCATACTATCAGTCGTTCCGTCTCGCACTTGTTGCCGTGGCTCCCGTGCCTGCGGTGCTCGCGGGTGTCGCGTTGATCCTTTATCTCACCGGCTCCACGCTCAATCTGCAATCGTTCATGGGCGCGATCATGGCGGTTGGCGTGGCAACGGCGAATGCCATTCTCCTCGTTACCTTCGCAGATCGTGCGCGAATGGAAGGAATGACGGCCCGTGAAGCTGCAGCGGAGGGATCACGCACGCGCGTGCGGGCGATTCTCATGACGAGTTGTGCCATGATCGCAGGCATGATCCCGATGGCCCTTGGGCTTGGCGAAGGCGGAGATCAAGTGGCTCCGCTCGGCCGTGCGGTGATCGGTGGATTGACCGCCGGAACGATCACCACTTTACTTGTGTTGCCGGCTTTGTTCGCTCTGGTGATGGGCCGCGTCCCCGCACGTTCCGCTTCGCTTAGCCCGTTCAACCCGGCCAGCCGCAATTACGTCGCGGACGCCACTCCGGCCATTCAGGAGACTCATCATGCGTCCTGATCCCCTTCTGCTTCTCGGTGCTTTCTCTTTGCTCTGCACCGTTGGCTGCGACCGACAACCCAAAGGCGGTGGTGCCGCAACACCCGCAGCCGCACCCGCTGTGACAGTAATCAAACCCGAGAAGCGTGCGGTGAACCGGGTGATCGAGCAACCGGGCACGATCCAGGCGTTCGAGGAAACGGTGCTTTACCCGAAGGTTCCCGGCTACGTGCAGAACATCTCCATCGACCCAAACAAGGCGGACCACCTCGCTCACGATCGGCTCATCGACATTGGAAGCCGCGTGAAGAAAGATCAAGTGCTAGCCGAGTTGTCCGTACCGGAATTGCAAGAAGAGTACAAGCAAAAGGAAGCGATTGTTCGCCAGGGTGAAGCCGAAGTGGTTCAATCGAAGAAAGCGCTCGCGGCTTCGGCCGCGGGCGTTTCCGCCGCCAAGGCGATGGTGGCCGAGACGAAAGCAGGGCTGACGCGCGCACAGGCATTGTTCGACCGGTGGGAATCCGAAGCGGCCCGCGTTAATCGGTTGGTTAGCAGTGGTGTCATCGACACGCAAACACGCGACGAAACGCTTAACCAGTTCAAAGCCGCCGAGGCGACTCGATCCGAAGTCATGGCAAAGGTCATTTCAGCCGAAGCGGCAGTGACCAAAGCGGAAGCCGATCAGGATAAAGCCGTCGCCGATGTGGTCGCCACCGAAGCTCGGCTCGATGTTGCGAAGGCCGATGTGCGGCGAGTGGATGCACTGCGTGAATACCTTCGAGTGAAGGCCCCGTTCGATGGAATCGTGACGCGGGCCGGGGTGAACACCGGCGATTATGTGATGGCCGATGGCAAACATGGGCTGTTCACGGTTGCCCGAATCGATCCGGTTCGCGTGGTTCTGAATGTTCCAGAAGCGGACGCGGGTTTGGTGGAAGCGGGTCAAGAGGTTCGAATCGCGCTGCAAGCGATCGCAGGGCCACCCACGCTGGGGAAAGTGATTCGGACATCGTGGTCCCTGGAACCCGGCTCGCGAACGCTTCGCACGGAGGTGGATTTACCGAACCCGGACGCGAAGGTTCGCCCTGGCATGTATGTGAACGCGCGGCTCACGGCTGTTCTGCCAAGCCAGTGGGCCATTCCCGCGAATGGTGTGGGGAAGGTGAATGATGAGCCGGTTATCTATCTTGTCGAAGGTGGCAAAGCGGTCCGCATGGCCGTTGAGTTACTTCGCGGCGACGCGCAATTTACACAGTTCGCACGCTACAAGCGGCCCGGTGCCAGCGAGTGGACGGCAGTGACAGGCGACGAACGAATCGCCACGCCGGCATCGGCCGTTTCCGATGGGCAATCGATTCCTTGATACTTACAAGCAGATACGATTCGTTCGCGTTCACTGCCGGGAAATCGATTCGCCGATTCAGCTGACGGAACAAACGCTTCCGGGCTATCTCAGCCCCGAAGGATGCGCACCATCGCACCATCGCACCACCCGCACACACGAACACGCCGTTCACTTTCACTTGAGACGATCATCAGCCAGCGTTTTCGCCCGCCTCCGTGTACGGCATCACCACGGACCGTGGGCCGGCGTGGTAGGTATTGCCCGGAACTTGGCACGCGGATCGCCATTCGACAATATCTTGAGGTGATTTCAGAGACGTGTCGATCCATCGCCGCCATGGCCCCCTGCCCACAGTCGTGGGTAGCTCGAAGTCAAGCGGCTCCCAGAAGGCGTTCAGAATCAGGTGAAACATCGAGCCTTGGTTCTTCAGTTCCGCGCCGAAGGCAATACTGTACGAACCCTCTCCCCAGTCAGGTTCATTCAGTTTCACCCCGTGCCAGGACTTGTTCGCTCGCTCGATCAACTGAGTCAGGCTGACCCGCTGCTCTTCATGCGCGACATCGCGGAGGAGGCGACGGGCCAAGAGTAACTTGACGAAGCGGTGGACATCGGCGTGTTTCTCAACCAGCGACCAGTCAAACGCATTGGCGTCGTTATCGTGGCAGTAAGAGTTGTTGTTCCCACCCTGGGAACGCCGGACCTCATCGCCCATCAGGACCATCGGAATGCCAATCGACATCATCGTGACGGTAAGGAAGTTTTTGATTTGCCGGTTGCGCAATTCCTCGATCATCGGGTCAGCGGTCGGCCCCTCGACGCCGCAGTTCCAACTCCGGTTGTGACCCTCGCCATCGCGGTTCTGTTCGCCGTTGGCTTCATTGTGCTTCTGGTTGTAGCTCACGAGATCGTTGAGAGTGAATCCATCGTGACAGGTCACGAAGTTGATGCTCTGTTCGGCCTCGCGGCGCTTGTGGCCATAGACCTCGTGGCTGCCAATGAGCCGGTCGGCGAAGCGACTGAGTGACCCAGGCTCGCAACGGAAGAAATCTCGGGTGTCGTCGCGGAAGCGGCCGTTCCATTCCTTCCAGGCGTCGCCGACGAAACTGCCCACTTGGTACAACCCGCCTGCGTCCCACGCTTCGGCGATGAGCTTGGTGCCCGCCAGCGCCGGGTCGGACTCGATGTCCCAGAGAACCGGCGGATTTGGAAGTGGGTGGCCGTTCTGGTCCCGCGACAGGATTGAGGCAAGATCGAATCGGAAGCCGTCCACGTGCATCTCGGTGACCCAGTATCGCAGACTGTCCACGATCATCCGTCGCACGATTGGGTGGTTGGCGTTGAGCGTGTTGCCGCAGCCGGAGTAGTCCGCATAGTGTGCCCCGCCCCGTTCGAGAATGTAGTAAGTCGGGTTGTCGATCCCTTTGTAGCCCAGCGTCGGGCCGTCGTGATTCCCTTCAGCCGTATGGTTGTACACAACATCGAGAATGACCTCGATCCCGGCGCGGTGAAGGGCCTTGACCATGTCGCGGAACTCGTCCACCGGACCGAGCGGATCACGCCGTGAACTGTATTGCGGGTGCGGCGCGAAGTACGATACGGACTGATAGCCCCAGTAGTTCACGAGTCCCGGTGGGCAGGCGAGTGGGTCGAAGGCGTGGATCGGGAGAAGTTCGACCGCGGTGATACCGAGATCTTTGAGGTAAGGGATCTTGGCGACCAATCCAGCGTATGTTCCGCGGACCTGCTCCTTGATCCCCGAACTGGGGTGCCGCGTGAAGCCCTTGACGTGCATCTCGTAGATCGCCGTTTGAGCCGAAGGTAGCCGCAGCGGTGCGTCGCTCTCCCAGTCGTATGCCGAAGAGTCCACGACCACACTCTTCATCGCGGTCGCGGCGTTGTCGCCCGGCTTGCGTGCGGCCTCAGGTGTGTAGCCTTTGGGCGATACCAAACCGCGGCAGTAGGGGTCGAGTAGCACCTTCTCCGGATCAAACCGTAGGCCGCGCTGGGGTTCGTTCGGTCCACTTACGCGATAGCCGTACAGTTGCCCCGACTTCACTCCGGGCAGGAAGTAGTGCCAGTAATGGTACGTCCGGTTCGCGACCGGGTTAAACGCGACCACCCGCGATGGCTTCGGGGAGTCTTCCCGGTCGAACAACAGCAACTCGACACTGCTCGCGGTGCGTGAGAACAGACTGAAGTTGACGCCCCCTTCGGTTACAGTGGCACCGATGGGGGACGGTCGGCCGGCGGTCACGGGGCGCATGGTTGCCTCAATGAATGGCCAGCGGGAGGCCACTCGCCTCCCGCGAGTGGATCAGAAGACGAAGTTCTCCCAGCTCTTCATCCGCAGAATAATCTTGCGCACGATGGAAAGTGCGTGGACACGGTCGGTGTAAATGGCGATGCTCGCCTGCGCACCGATTGGGAGATCCAGGCCGGTGACGTCTTCGTCGTAGTCGAAGATAACCGGGACGTAGCCCTTATCATCCGCGTCGGTGGTGACAGCGATTTGCCCGGTGGCGTCCAACTCGCCCTCTCGGATGGCCGTCAGCACTCGGCGAACCTTCACCTTGAACGACCGCCCCGGATACTTCTTGAACACGGCCTCGCCCTCCATGCCGGGCTTGATATCGGAAATGACCTTCTGGGGGAAAGAGGCCACCAGCATCGGTCGTTTTTCCACAACATAGGCCATCAGGGGCTTGAGCGGGAACGGCACCGCCATCATTCCCGGACGCAAGAGAACCTGGGGGACGTAGCCATCCGTTGGTGCGCGAACAACTGTTTGCTCTAAATCCCAGCGAGCCTTTTCGAGCAGGATCGAGGCCTCGCGTACTTCCGGGTTCTGGCCGTCGATCTGAGAATTGAATTCAGCGCGAACCACTCGCTCATCGGCCTCGGCCCGGGAGAGCGCCTGCCGCGCCGACTCCAGAGTGGCGCTGCCCCGTTGCAATTCCTCCGCGGCATTTCGCTCGGCGGATTCTGCCAGAACCAGTTCGGATTTCAGATTCCTGAAGTTCGTATCAACGCGATCATATTCCACCCCGCTTATGACCCCTTTCTCTTTCCCCTCCTTGGCTCGATCAAAGTTCGTCGTGGCGAGTGTCAGCCGCTCTTTGACCTGGGCGAGCTGCGCTTTCACTTGCTCATGGGTCTCACGGAGTTGGCGGTCGTTCTTCGACTCGGAGGCGACCAGATCGGCGCGGGCTTGTTTAGTCGCCGCCTCCGCCGCCGCGAGTTGCTCGGTTAGTTGCGCGAACTTGCTGTTCTTCGAGGCGAGAGTTGCCCGCAGGCGGTCAACTTCGAATTGGTATGGCTGGGGGTCGATGCGGAACAACACGTCGCCCTTTTTGAGCGGCACGTTCGCCTCTACCGGGACATCGATGACAGTCCCGCGAACTTGCGGAACGATCTGTACGACTGGAGCGTAGAGCCGCCCGTCGTGACTGACCGGGTGGAATACCGACAGCAAGATGTAGAGCAGCACCAAAATGACGACACCGCCACCGATGGCAGTGAAGATGGTGTAGACGTTGATCGGCACAAGCTTCAGCCGCACGAAGAGCAGCCAGCACAGCACACCATAGGTGCCAATGATAAGTTCGATCACGGGATGACCTCGGAATGGGTGTGCAGATGGTTACTTGGCTTCCAGGCTCTTGAGCCGGGCTTCCAGTTCGGCCAGTCGGATGCTCAGGTCGGGCTTCCCCGCTCCCTCGGCCTCAACAATAACGTGCGCCGCCTGGTCCTTCTTGTGCGAGACCGCCCACATGAACACAAGAGGCCACAGCGCGTGAAGTGTGAACAGGCTCAGCCAGCACGCAACGTGGATCGATTCCTCGTGTGGGTGCTCGCGTTGCTTGGCTATCTTGTGTGGTAAGTCGTGAATGTGGACGAACACATAGAAGACGAGTGTCAACCCCATGAGCAAGATCGCGAGCGACAGGTAGTTCAGAAACATACGATAACCTCCAGGAACTCAGCTGCATTGAAATCCAATTCTCGTCCGGCCAACTCACGGCGGTCCAGCGTTCATCGACTTCTGAACATCGATAATCGCCTGCTGACTCACCACAATTAGGCCCTCCCGCGGGCGATCCAAGTCCGCAATGAGAAGCAGTACTCCTGCGAAGGCGAGGATGAGACCCACCATCGTAGGCGAGCGACGCGTCGCCGACAGCCCGGCCTGGTAACCCACCGAGGCCATGCCCAGAACTGCCAGGGCCATCAGCCCCGCCCAGATGGTCGATGGGATGCGACTCCGAATCGCGGCCTGAAGGCGGTTGGCGTGGAGATCGATCATCTCGTTGAGCGAGTCAATATACAGGGCCGTGATTGGCGTCGGGTCGCTCGCCGCAGCCTTCCGCGTCTCGGCCCAGAGCAACCCGTGAATTTGCTCCGAGCGTGCAATGGACTCCTCCAACTTGCTCTCCTCAGCCGCGCTCAGGCGGGCGGCGACGTACTCGCGCAACAGCCGTGTGCTCTCGGTCCTTTGCTGCGGGTCACGAAGTAACTGCGCCCGCAGGTAAGTCGTGCCGATGGCGTTGGCCTCGTCCAGAGCGGCCTGGCGTCGCGATTCGAAGCGGGTGGCCCCCAACCCGAAGGTGAACGCAAGCATGAAGGCGAACAGCGCGAGGATCGATCCCACCATCGTGCCGACGGGTGAGTCCATCTCCGCCTTGGCGAGTCGGAGCCGCCAACGGCCCAACCGATAACCAGCCTCCAGGGCTACGCCGGTCAGCAGGCAGGTGAGAACAAACAGCAACCACAGTGGCACGCCACCCATCGATTCTTGGCTCAAGGTTCCTCCGCACTTCTGTGACTCAAGGTTCGCCTACATCCCTGCGTTGCGTTAGTCGGGCTAAACTGCGGTTGGTCGGCCGCTCAGCCCCGTTGTCGTCGTGGAAGTACTTGTAGAAGAGAAGCCGATTGCGCGCGTGCGGGTCGGCCCGAACCCGTCGGGCACCCCACGGTGAAGTCGTCGCCGTTGTACGCATCGTACTGCAAGTGCGCGCGGATGATGAGGCCATCGTCCGGCATCCATCCGGATTGCGTGCGTTCCCTCGTTGCCGCTACTCGGATCGTGTCTCCACTTCTTCCAATCGACGAATTCACCAGCCGCGCCGCCGGGGCGGCACTCTCACTCCGCTTCCAACCGTTTCCTGGCTTCTTCCAATAGTTTCTTCTTCTCAGTGGTCACCTCCGGGTACTTCAGGCCAAGTTCCTGGATGGTGGTCGTCACGATTTCCGCGACAAGGGCTCGCGTGATCCACTTGTAGTCGGCCGGGATAACATACCACGGTGCCAACTCGGTACTCGTGGCGGAGAGCGCGTCCTCGTAGACGCTCATGTAGTTGTCCCAGTAGCCGCGCTCGGCCAAATCGGATGGCGAGAACTTCCAGTTCTTCTCTGGCCGGTCCAGCCGTTCCAGAAATCGCTGTTTCTGCTCGTCTTTCGAAACGTTGAGGAAGAACTTTAGCACAATGGTACCGTTGCGGACGAGGTGGCGCTCGAAGGCGTTAATGTCTTCGTAACGCTCCTGCCAGAACTTTTTGCCAAGCTTCGTCTGAGTTCGACTGATGCCGATTTTCGGGTGTCAGAATCGCTCGGTTTCCAAGCGATTCCGCTGGGGTGGCGGAGTTTTTTGGACACCCCACCCTCCCGCCCGGAGATCGCAATGTTGCGAAATCCCCTTGTTTTCGCACA
>JBGSLF010000091.1:0-2156 GCA_041740855.1 Gemmata sp. | reverse complement strand
TCCAAGCGATTCCGCTGGGGTGGCGGAGTTTTTTGGACACCCCACCCTCCCGCCCGGAGATCGCAATGTTGCGAAATCCCCTTGTTTTCGCACAAACCCGACTCGGCCGACGACCAAAATCGGCATCAGTCGAGCTTAAAGATCAGCATCTCGTTCACAAGCGAACCGGCACGCCCTTGGCGGCCAAATAAGCCTTGGTTTCGGGAATCGAGTATTCGTTGTAGTGGAAGATGCTGGCGGCAAGCGCCGCATCGGCACCCGCTAGAAAAGCTTGGCGAAGATGCTCCGGTTCACCCGCGCCGCCACTCGCAACAACGGGAATGTTCACCGCGCGGGACACTGCTTCCAGCATGGCGATATCGTAACCGTTCTTGGTGCCGTCGGCGTCCATGGAAGTGAGAACAATTTCGCCTGCTCCCAATTCTTCCACTCGCCTGGCCCAGGCCACAGCCTCCAAACCCGTTGAAACGCGACCGCCATTAACGTGAACTTCCCACACCTCGCGACCGTCCCGCTGAACGCGCTTGGGGTCGATATTCACGACTGTGGCACAGCAGCCAAACCTACGAGAAACCGTCGCAATGAGTTCGGGCGTTTTCACCGCGGCGGAGTTAAGGCTCACCTTCTCCGCACCAGCCTGGATGAGTTGCGTCGCATCTTCCAGCGTGCGAATTCCGCCACCTACTGTGAACGGCATGAAGATGCTTTCGGCAACTTTACGAACCATATCCAACAGGATGGCCCGGCCCTCGTGGCTCGCAGAGATGTCGAGAAAGACGAGTTCGTCGGCACCTTGTTCGTCGTAACGACGAGCAACTTCGACTGGGTCGCCCGCGTCGCGCAGGCCGACGAAGTTTGTACCCTTGACGACTCGCCCACGGTCCACGTCGAGGCAAGGGATGATCCGCTTTGTGAACATTACGCACAGATAAGAAGCGAGCGAAGGGTAATAACCACACAGATGATGCTATCGGGGCTTGAGAGTGTGGTCAACGGGCAGCGACGCCTTGACTTAGCGAGGCACCAGCGCTAGAACATAACAATTGGCCCTATCGTCTAGTGGTCCAGGACGTAGCCCTCTCAAGGCTAAAACTCGGGTTCAAATCCCGATAGGGTCACATTAGTAGACTTCCAAGAGTTGTCACTCGGCGTAAGTTCTTGACAGACAGTGACTTCTGGATTGTCACTTTTCTGGCACGTCTCTTGCTGGCAAGGCGTGTCACGCACTGACTGCGCCGCTTTTTGCGCCGCATCGTCGTAGTGATCTTCTGTTACCTGCAAGTAGTGTTCTCTGGCGATTGCCAGACTATTTCCAAGCCAGTCGCACACAACGTGAGCCGGGAACGTGTTGGCTAGATCAGTCTGGCAACTTGATCGCATGCCGTGAAACAGTCGTGGCCACGGTGCGATTCCCGCTCTGCGGAGAATGCGAAGGAACTGCGTTCGCCAGTTCGTTGTCAGGCCGTTCCCCATACCCTTATCCGATCGGTTCCGGGTGATAACGTGAACTTGGTCGGGTTCAGCGGCTTCGAAGGCATCCCGCAGGAAGGGGTACAATTCCGGGTAGATGGGAACGACACGTTGCCCCTTCCTTGGGATGTGCTCCGTCTTGGGGCTTCTCACCACGAACCGCTTGCGATCCCACAGAATATCGGCCCACGTTAATCCAAGATGCTCACTTGGGCATCGCAAGCCAGCGTAACATGATAACGCCACAATCAGACGCCATTCAATCGAAGGGCATGCTTCGAGAACGATCTTGGTGGTCGCTGGCGATATGTATTCTTGCCGGTCTGGATTTCCACCGGTCGCGGTTTTCACCCCATCGAATGGATTGGCGGTAATGATCCGCTTGCGAACCGCATAGGCGAAGAACTGCTTCGCTCGGCCTGCCCTGCGCCGTGCGGTGTTGAATGCCAAGCCTTCGGCCAGTAACGCACGATAGAAGTTCTCGGCATCGGCTTCTGTTACGGCCGGTAGTTCCTTCTCATTCACGATCCGGTTGCTTTTGTCTATACTGAGGATTAACGCGTGATCCGTATTTCCTTGCCCGACGCCGAGGTTGGCCGACTGGTGGATCTGTTTGAGACCACCCCGGATGCCAAGTTGCGTCATCGGGTGCAGATCGTCCTGATGGCTCACCGCGGACGCAAACA
>JBGSLF010000090.1:0-83422 GCA_041740855.1 Gemmata sp. | reverse complement strand
GGTTCGCAATGTGGTGATTCACCTCCTGGCCGATGTTGATGCAAAGAGCCGACCCGAAGCCATCGAATTACTGCAATTCCATCCCGAGACCGCAAAGAAGCTTATCGGGATTCCCTAGAGTGAATAAAGGAATGGCCCTGGATATTCCTTCACAATTCACTTGACTGGCAGCATCACCACGGGTATCGCTCCTGATCTTCAGGGGGTAACCTACGGATGCACATGATGACAGCCAGCTATCCCATCAGGGGCCGGTTGCCCGGTTACCTCTTACCAATCTTCTACATCCTTTTTCTACTAACCGGTTGTTCCGGTAAGTCGATTAATGGCATTCCCGAACATGTAGTTGGGAAACCATTAACAAACGCAGATGGATCGTTGCCCGCTCGCGATGGCGATACGGATACGGTCTCGGGGCTTTCCGCGGTGTTAGCGGGCCAACCGTTACCGCAACCTGCGCCCTCCCGCCCGTTGAATGTTCTGGTGATGTCCGGGGGTGGGAAATATGGTGCGTTCACTGCGGGCGTGTTATCCGGTTGGACAGCATCTGGGAAGCGGCCGACATTCGATGTGGCTACAGGCATCAGTAGCGGGGCGCTTGTTGCAACTCTTGCGTTCCTCGGCCCGAAATACGACCAGAAGATGGCAAACTACTTCACCACATTGAAGCGCTACAATGTTTATCGATGGCGGCCCATTCGTGGGTTGTGTAGCCGTACTGGGATCATGACATCCGAACCACTGCAGGAATTGCTTGAACGATCGATCGACGACGAATTCCTGTGTGATCTTCGTGCGGCTCACACCGAGGGCCGGCGGCTCTATGTGGCCACAACCGATGTGCTCATCAATCGTGTCGCGGTTTGGGATCTGGGAGCGCTGGCCTGTTCCGGCCGGCCCGACAGCCGCGAGCTGATCGTCAAGATTCTGACGGCAACTTGTACGCCACCTGGCCTGATTCAACCCATCGAAATTGATGTCGAAGTGAATGGGGCACATTACACCGAGTTGCACGCCGACGCGGGGAATATCCTCCAGGCATTCGTTCGCACACCGACAGAAATACCGCAAGGATCGCACTTCTGGGTGCTTTCCGCTGGTAAGTACCATCGTGATCCACTCAAGGATCCGCCGCGAATCATTAACTTGCTGGGCGGAGCGGTTTCCAACTCCTTGTATGCCTTGTTCCGGGCGGATCTCGTCAAGCTGTATGCGTTGTGTGCGGTGACGCGGTCGCAGTTCCGCTTAATCGCGTTACCTGCGGATTTCCAGGTCACGGCGAGTGCATTCACATTCGATCCGCAGGAACTTGTCCGTCTCTATTGGGTTGGCTATCAACTAACTGCGGGTTCCGGGGGCGAATGGCGAACCGCACCACCTGATACGTTACAAGGTGAAGCGATGCCGCCCCGCACTGGCACCCAGTTCACCTTGCCATAGTTCCCGAGAGTCCTCAGACAGGAGTTGAGGGATTGCAGCGGCGGGCATTGCTGCGATCGTCTTAACTCGACTCCTGTTTTCCTATCGCTCACTCGGGTTTCGTCATGCCATACCCGCAGTTCGATCGTTCAAGACTTCGCATACAGCCGCTCGCAAACCGGGCACATGATCTCACTCTGGATGTGCTTCAAGCCCTGGATGGCTCCAGTGCGTTTGCTCATCCATCGATCCCCCTTGTCGGCCGCCGTTTGAACGATGCGAAAGTTCGCCGGGCCGCGCGTATTCTGATGATGGGTGCGCATGTCTTACGGGCTGGCTGTCAACGACACCTGATCGATCTCATGGAACGCGGTCTAATCTCGCTCATTGCCATGAATGGTGCCGGGCCAATCCACGACTGGGAATTCGCCCTGATCGGCGCGAGTACGGAAAGCGTGGCGCGATATGTTTCGAGTGGCGAGTTTGGTTTGTGGGAAGAAACCGGCAAGATGAACGACGCCATTACGAAGGGTGTGAAAGACGGCATGGGCTTTGGCGAAAGTATTGGCCGAGCGATTGCCGAGGGGTTCTTCCCGTACAAGCATGCGTCGGTGCTCGCGGCGGCGTATCGCATGAAGATTCCGGTTACGGTGCATATCGGCATTGGTTACGACATCATCCACGAACACCCAAATGCCGATGGCGGAGTATTGGGCCGCGCGAGCTACACGGATTTCTTGGTGTTCGCCGAGCAGATCAAACAACTGGAAGGCGGAGTCGTGCTGAATTTCGGCACCGCGGTGATGGGGCCGGAAGTGTATCTCAAGGCGCTGGCGATGGCACGCAACGTCGCACATCAACACGGCGAGCGAATCGCAAACTTTACCACCGCGGTGTTCGATCTCATCCCGCTCGGCGACGACTATCACACTCAGGCCCCAAAGACCGACCCGCGATATTACTATCGACCGTGGAAGACGATCCTCGTCCGAACGGTGGCCGATGGCGGCGAGAGCTTCTACATCCAGGGCGACCACAAGGACACGGTGCCCGCGGTTTGGCAGGCCGCCGTCTTGGCGAGCGGCGCGGGCTGAGCAACTCACGACGATGGTGATCTTTCGCACGAAAAGTTTAACGCAGCGCACTCGCCCGGAACTCACGTCATGCTCACGACGGACCTCATCGAACAGATTCTTGCGACGATTCCCGGCCGCACGGTTGGTGTACTCGGTGACCTGTTCCTCGATCGCTATTTGGACATCGACGCAGCGTTGAATGAACCATCGATCGAAACAGGGCTGACGGCGTATCAAGTGACCGGTGTGCGGAGTTACCCCGGTGCGGCGGGCACCGTCATCAACAACCTTGCAGCCCTTGGCGTGGGTCGAATCTATCCCATCGCGTACATCGGCGACGACGGCGAAGGATACGAGTTGCGGCAAGCCTTGAAGCGACTGCAAGCGGTGGAGCAGGGCGGCATCTTCTCGGTGCCGGACCGCCGAACGCCAACCTACACCAAGCCGATGCTTGGCAAGGAAGAACTCAACCGCCTCGACATCAAGAACCGCGTGCCGACTGCCCCGCACGTCGAGGAGCACGTCATCGAGTTGCTCGACGAGGCGTGGCCGCAACTCGACGCACTGATCGTGCTGGATCAGGTGAGCGAAGCCGATTGCGGCGTGGTGACGAAGCGTGTCCGCGAGCACCTCGCCACGTTGGGCGAACGTGAGCCGGATAAGTTCGTGCTGGCCGACAGCCGCGAGCAGATCGGGCTGTTCCGCAACGTATGCGTGAAGCCGAACTACGAAGAGGCAAGCCAAGGCTACACGAAATACCAGCTCTTCGAGGATGCTTCTCCATCGTGGCGGAAAACGGCGATCAATGCGCTTCCCGGTTACGTCTTCTGCAACCTCCTGGCCTTACACACCAAGCGTCCTGTCCTTTGCACTCGCGGCAAACTTGGGATTACCATCCACGTTGGAAGCGGAGACACGGCGTCTCCGTCCGCCGATCAGTTTCACGCTCCCGCTTATCCTGTGTCCGAGCCGATTGACATCTGCGGGGCGGGGGATAGTTGCTCGGCCGGAATCACGTCGGCGATGGTGTCGGGGTTGACGCACGAACAGGCGGCGGCCTTCGGAAATCTGGTCGCGTCCATCACCATCCAACAGATTGGCGTGACGGGCACCGCGACACCCGAACAGGTGCGGGCACGCTGGCGAGAAGTGCGGGCGTAAATCACCGAGTACAACTTCGCGAAATTGATGGAACAGTGGTCAGTTGATTCTCGCGAGACACGCAAGATTTGTGATGCCGCATTCGTAATCGCTCAGGGAATTCGTCACCGGCGCGATAATTTCGCCGTCATCTGATGGTTTCGGTTCGGGATATTGTTTCACGGAGGGGGGTGCCGGTAGTGAATGAATCAATCCGCACCACCGACATTCTTACAGCAAACGTTCCTCTTCCCCAACTTGTGGGGAGATGTACTGAGCGCCGATTTATTCATACTGCAGCGCGTCTGGGATGCGAGTCTGTATTGCGCGCCAGGCTGGCAAAAGACCCGCGAGTGTGGCCGTGCCGATGGCCGCTCCCGCGATACCTAGCGCCTGTTCCCAGGGAATGACCACATCGAACACGAATCCCGATTCTTCAACCAACACCACCTTCAAGACATACCACTCCATGGGTATGCCAATCAGTATCCCCAATACAGTTCCGAATACTCCAAGCAGCATCGCCTCAGCCATCACGGACCGCATGACTTGCCCCGGAGTCGCGCCCACGGCGAGCAACAGACCGAGTTCTCGCTTCCGTTGCAACACCGAGATAAGCAGTGCCGTTACCACCCCAAGCCCCGCAACCACAGCAATCACGATCTGTTGCAAATAAGCCAGGAGATAGATGCGGTTGATGAGCTCAGAGAGGAACTTCCGGAGTGAATCGCGATCGGTAACGAAGAGTCCCTTATCGTTGACATACGCTTCAAGTGTGGGGTCGTGATCAGGTTTCCCATCACGGCTCGACTTCAGAAAGACGTGGCACATGTCGATCAAGTCGTCACCGAAGAGCTTGGAGTATCGACCGCGATCCAGGAAGATCGTTCCGCGACTCCATGAGTAGTCCTGAACAGTTCCCACAACTCGAAGATTCACACGGCCAGTTGGACCAGGAAGAGAAATCACGTCGCCATTGGCCACATTGTGTCGCAGTGCGAAATTCTCGCTCACGAGCACATCGTTCGCTTCGCCATTGTCCATGACCGCGCGGAACTTTTGTAAGTCCGGAAGGCCCGTTGGCACACGGTCGCGGGTGGCCTGGGCATAGTCATTGAAATCCATCGCGATCAAGCACACTACGGTGCCATTGAATTCGGGTCGCGAGTAACGAAGTGTCATCACGCGGTCAACGGTCGGCAGTTCGCGAAGAGCACGCGCGATGGAGGAAGCCATGGGCGAGTTCGAACTGCTCGCGGTTGTCATGTTGCCGTTGAAAACGAAATGATCGGCCTGAACCACTTGAGCAATCCAGGCCACAACAGGCTCTTCGTTGCTTCGCCCCACGCCTGCCGTCTGAAACATTAACGCGACACCCGCACCCAACGCGCCAATCACCACGCCGGTTCGCCCGGGTGCACGAGAGAGATTATCGAACGCCAGTCGCACAGAGATGGGACACGTGACGCGAACGATCGGGTTTAAGACTGCAACCAGGATGCTTACAACAAATGGTGCTGCAAGAAGCAATCCCACAAGCACGATCATCATTCCACCAATGGCCCCGAACCTTGCGGGGAGATCGTGCCGGAAGAAGATCATCGCCGCTCCGCTGCCGATCAAGGTCAGGCATGTCATGCGATGGGCGATCCGCCAAATTCCTTTCACAGCGCCTGAACTGCGACGAACAACATGCGCCGGGTCATCCGTTGCAGCCTGCACCGCCGGGACAAGTGCCGCGAACACGGCGGTGAACACGCCAGCTAACATGGCGAGCAGCGCCGTTGACCACGAGAGACGTGTCGGGTTTACCTCTGGGTTGAGAAACATTCCTTCGAGTTCCGTCTGGAACTGTGCGAGTGTTATTTCCGCAAGCGCCACTCCAAGCGGAACGCCAACAATGGCACCCACCAAACCGAGCACAGCAGCCATCCCTGCGAATAGCGTGATAATTTGTCCTCGTGTGGCACCGATCGAGCGCAACACGCCAATATCCGGGCTTCGCTCAGCCACGGTCACGGCCATCGAGTTGTAAACCAGGAAAAGCCCTACGATCATGGCACCTGCTGCGCATACCAAAAAGCCGATCTGCAAGCCCGAGACCACTTCCTGCGTGCTTCTTCGCTGCGTTTCCGGTGTGCGGACCGTTGCCCGCCCCGCAACAGCTTCGTTGGCTGCTGTCTGAACAGTTTCTCGATCGGATTCGTTATCAAGAAACAAGTCGATCCGATTCACCCGCACGGGGGTATGCAGTTCGGATAACACATCGCCAGGGCCACCAATAATTGCAGATAAGGGAGGAAGGGGGCGGATAATTCTCGCCGCTTGCCCCACGCTCATACCCACGAAGTTTTTGCCCAGTGGAGCCAGTGGTGAATCGGGTTCGAAGTCGATTACGCCAACTGGCAGGCAATCGAAATCACGGGTTGCGTGTCGGAGGATGAAGGGCGATTCCGCACCGGAACGCCGAAGCCATTCTTCGTAGATCGGCCGCGACACCATCACGAGCCGTTCAGGAATCCTCTCCCATGTCTCGCCCGCCTTGGAGATGCCGCCATTAAAGAATTCCCGCATTAAGCTCCCGAGGTGCCGGCGTGGCGCTTCCGGGAGCATTTCAAACTTGACCTTCAGCGGGTTTTCTGCAGAGAGAAGCTGAGTACTGACTTCCGCCCCCACCAACACCGCGACACGGCCATCGAGATCCGGGAGTGTGATTCGATCGTAAACAATTGGGTAAGCGGCATTCAGCCCAGGAATCCGAGCCGAACGGATTTCTTCGACCACGGACTGGAGTACACCTGCTTCGCCATTACTGATGTATAGTTCAGCGTTGCCTGCCGGCGTGGTAGTGTCTTGTGCTGCAACTTCAATGCACTGATTCAGGATGCGAGCTGAGATGAGTGTTGCGACACCCAGAGCGATGCTAGCAACGATAAGAAGCCCGCGATCCCATCTTTGAAACAGGTAGCGGAAGCTGAGCAAACCATACATCGACAGACCGACCTCTGGACGCCATGATCTGCGCAAACACCAGCTTCGCCATCGACACGGTATGTTTGTCACAACAGAACGAACCCCCGTACTCCATTGCGCCATGAGCGCCCCCGTGGCCGTGTATTCCGTTACGCGGCTTCCTGCAGTATTCGTGCAGGTCAACCTTATCTTTAGTTGCTATCGTTGCACTGGTTCATCCGATTCAATCAATCCGTCGCGGATTTTCACCAGTCGAGAGCCGTAAGTTGCACCGAAGGGGTCGTGCGTAACCATAATCACGGCCCGCTTTCCCGGTTCGGGGAGCCTCGATAACAGGGTGAGAATTTCGCGGCTCGTTACCGTATCCAGGTTGCCTGTTGGTTCGTCGCACAGAACCGCTTCGGGATCGGCGACCAGGGCGCGAGCCACTGCGACACGCTGCATTTCTCCACCAGACATTTCATCCGGAAAGTGTTCTGCTCTTTTGGCAAGACTCACGAGTTCCAGACATGCGGTTGCGCGAGTGAGAGCTTCCCGACGGCTGGTTCCGGCTAGCAACAGTGGCAGCGCGACGTTCTCTGCTGCGGTGAGTGTGGGGAGCAGATTGAATGCCTGGAACACGAAGCCGATGCGATCCCGGCGGAGAAGCGAACGCTGCCGATCCGAGAGTGTCTGCAGGTCTTGCCCGTGGAACACCGCCCGCCCGCTTGTGGGTGTGTCCAGAGCGCCCATTAAGTGCATGAGTGTGGACTTTCCCGAGCCGGATGGCCCCATGATCGTCACGAATTCGCCGGAATTAATCCGAAGGCTTACGCCCCGCACAGCGTTAACCGTCCGGCGGCCTTGTTCATAAGACTTCGTGGCTTCGATGAGTTCAAACATACATTTTCCGTGGTAAACCACTTGGCTTATGGTCCGCACTTGCGGAAGTGGCGGATTCATTCATTCACTGCCCATACACCCCATCGCGAAACAATTCCCCAAACTGAAATAATAATCTGTCGGCGAAATTGTCGCACTTGTGGTGAAGCGGTGCGGGGCATGCATCGCTAATTCGGCGTGCCCCGCAGCAATCATCGCATCGACAACTCGCATGCTTACAACACGCTGTGCCTAACTTACTCTTACCTCGTACTCAGCTGTGGAGTTTCCGATACTTGATCCGGGTCGGAAGATCCGCGGCTGGCCCAAGGCGCTCGCGCTTCTGATCTTCATACACTCGGAAGTTCCCCTCGCACCAGACCACCTTACTATCTCCCTCAAACGCCAAGATGTGTGTCGCAATGCGGTCCAGGAACCAGCGATCGTGCGAAATGACCACGGCACAGCCGGAGAAATTCGTCAACGCTTCCTCCAAGGCACGCAGTGTATCCACGTCGAGGTCATTGGTGGGTTCGTCGAGTAATAGTAGATTGCCACCGCTGCGTAAGAGCTTTGCCAGGTGAATGCGGTTGCGCTCGCCGCCCGAACAACTCCCGACCAGCTTCTGTTGATCCGGTCCTTTGAAATTGAAGCGAGCACAGTAGCCGCGGCTTGCAACCTTTTGCTTACCGAGCATGATGTAGTCGGTGCCGCCGGTGATCTCTTCGAAGATCGAATTCTTATCGTTGAGTGCGTCGCGGTTCTGATCGACGTGCGCCACCTTTACCGTTGGCCCGACGGTCAGTTTGCCGCCATCCGGTTTTTCTTCACCCGTGATCATCTTGAACAGGGTCGTCTTACCGGCACCGTTTGGCCCAATGATGCCGACGATGCCGCCCTTGGGAAGATTGAATGTGAGATCGTCGTAGAGCAAGATATCGCCAAAGCCCTTCTTCACTTCCTCGGCACGCACAACCAGATCGCCGAGCGGCGGACCGGCCGGAATCTGAATGGTGAGTTCCTTTTCGTCCTCATCGATGACCTGTTCTTGCAACCGATCGATCGATGCGAGCCGGGCTTTGCTCTTGGCCATGCGGGCGCGTGGCGAACTCTTGGCCCATTCTAGTTCGCGTTCGAGCATCTTCTGCCGGGCGCTTTCCTGCTTCTCTTCGACCGCAAGTCGCTTCTTCTTCTGCTCCAACCAGCCGGAGTAGTTGCCACTCCACGGATAGCCGCGGCCGTTGTCCAATTCGAGAATCCACTTGGCGACATTATCCAGGAAGTAGCGGTCGTGCGTCACTGCGACCACCGCACCGGGATAGGCACCGAGGTGGTGTTCGAGCCATTCCACGCTTTCGGCATCCAGGTGGTTTGTGGGTTCGTCGAGCAGCAGCAAGTCGTGGCGTTGCAGCAGTGTTTTGCAGAGTGCGACGCGGCGGCGTTCTCCACCCGAGAGGCGTTCCACGGGTGCATCGGGAGGCGGAAGCCGCATGGCATCCATGGCCATTTCCAGAGTGCGATCGAGTTCGTAGGCGTTGGTGGCGTCGATCTGCGTCTGCACCTTTTCCATTTCGTCGGACAGCTTCTCGAAGTTGCAATCCGGGTCGCCCATGGCCTCGCCAATCTCTTCCTGCCGCTTGAGTAGATTGCGGATTGGGGCGACCGCTTCTTCGATGTTCTCCAGCACATTTTTGCCGAGCGTGAGATGCGGTTCTTGTGGCACATAACCAATAGTGGCTCCGGCATGCGGCCAGGCTTCGCCCATGAAGTCTTTGTCTACGCCAGCCATGATCTTGAGGAGTGTGGATTTGCCGGCTCCGTTGGAACCGATCACGCCAATTTTGGCTCCCGGATAGAAGCTCAAGTTAATGCTCTTGAGCACCTCCTTCTTGCCATAATGCTTCGTCAAGTCGCGGATGTTGTAGATGTAGTAGTCGCTCATGTAGCTCCTCGTTAACCTCACTCGCGTTGGGAACGAATCATTGGGAAAGGCTCCCAACTCGGTTCGCAGCGCATGGCTAGAATGTGATTTTACGAGAGAGGTGCTTCAGAAAGAGCGCGACTTGGATGAAAGACGTGGTAGGAAGCGTGTGCCCAGAGCTTTCTGCTCTGGGCACATGAAATTGGTGGCCTTACTTCTTGGTTTCCGCAACCAGCTTCGCCCGAATGGTTTCCCAATCTTTGACGGGTCCCGTCGCTTCCCAAACTTTGAAATCCTTGAATGACGCGGATTCGCCCGCAACCGTTAAGCCAAAGTTCGCCTTTGCGGCTGCGATGGTCGGGTGTGATCCGAATGCGGTCTGCTTGCCATCGAGCGTTGCAAGGATATCGGCCCCGCGAAGTTCCACGACCATGGTGTGCCATTTTCCTGGTTCAATGGTCACTGCCGCCGTGTTCAACACCGCCGCCTTATCGTCGCCTTTCTTGCCGTCCTGATCATCTTTTTGCACCGTAACACCATTTGGTGCGATTCGCACACGGCTAATGTGGCCTTTGGCACCATTGAGGCTCAGGCTGATCATCTTGGTTCCGTCCAGTTTGAACGAAAACGCGATGACCGCATCTTTGAGTTCCAGGTTTCGCCTTGCAACAGCACCGTGCATATCTTCCTTGATTTCTGCTCCGCGCATTGCACCATCAACGGCTTCCCATCTTCCCTTGGCAACTTTCCAATCGCTGCTGAACGCAGTGCCCAGAGGATCGTTGAGAAGAAGTTTGCCCGGAATCAGCATCACAGTTTGTGGGGCAGCAGGGGCGGCCGGATCGGCGGCACCGGCCGATAGTCCCGCGATGGCAAGGGCGAAGAATGGGAGAAGGCAAAGACGGAACATGGACACCTCAGAAGTGAAGGAAGTGATTGGGCGACTTCCAATTTTAACACCAGATTTAACACCAGACTTACCGAATGGTACTGAAGATAATTCAGACGGTGCCTCTGTGGATTTTGGCGAGGCGCGTCAGCATTCCGGCGAGCCGAGGCGCGTCAGCGACCGGGTTATGCAAGAACAAGAAAACCGGGCACTGATGTGCCACAGCTCGCCAAGATGTACTCGGGCGTGATCATGATTGTTTGATTCGGTAGAGCGTGCCTTTGGTCCGCTCTCCGCCCGGTTCGCCCGCGCGAATAAACTCCGGTGTCACGAGATACCCGGCTTCTTCCAGCTTCCACTTGAACACACGAGCGGCGGTGCGATCCGGATCAACGATGAGGCACACGCCGCCAGGTGCCAAAACCGCTTCGAGTAAATTCACCAGCGGGTTCACCAACCGTTCCTCGTACATCAGATCGGAACCGATTACGACAGAGTACTTGACATCGTTGGGCGGAGAACGGAAATCGAGTGTGCGTGTGGCATAGCCAGTCGAGAAGCCGTTGATTCGGGCGTTGGTAGCAGCGAAGAGAAGTGCGGTTTCATCCACATCTGTGAACGTGACATCCAACCCGCAAGCCAGCCCGGCGACACCCGCCAGCCCAAGCCCGCAGCCAATTTCGAGCAACTTCACAGGTTGCGGATAGTGTTCCCACGGTTCGCGTACCAAAACCTTGGCCAGCATGCGAGCGCTCGGCCAGAGCGTTGCCCAGTAAGGGATGTATTCATCCGCCGCATACGCGGATCGCACCCATGGGTGATCGAACAACTTGTCCGAGTCCACCGGGCGTTCGATTTCGAAGTGGTGATTATCAATGTAGACCGATTCGCGGATCGTCTCGGTAACGGCCTCAAGTGGCGTAGCGTGGAATCGCGGTGGCATAGCTGATGCTGGGGGTTCAGATTATTCGAACGCGATTGACGAGTTCGTCGTGGGTCAGTGGAGTGTCGGCAGGGAAAAGAGCGAACCCCGCAGGGCTTTCGGAACAATCGACAATTAACTGGCAGTTGTTGGGCACACCAAAGCCTTGGTCGAATGCGATGTGACCGCTTACCAGAAGATCCGCCTGCATGAGTTTGAGAAACGCGGCAACGTTGTTCTCGTTGGTGTCGCGGCCCCAGAGTATGCTATGAACCGCCCCGCCGGGTTGGAGATCGACGGGTTCGTAGCGTTCGGCCTCAAGGCGTGTGGGATCGAAGAGCGGGAGAACGCGCCCGTTCGGCAAGCTGTGACAGATCAATACACGATTGGGACAGCGAACGACGACGGGCAAAGCCTGGAACAGTTCGAGATAGGCAGCGTAGACCTGCGGGCCGAATTCGGGGCCATACGCTTGATTCACACCCTCTTCGAAGATGGAATTCAAGTTCTCGTCCGCCTTGAGCACCGGTCGGCCGGTCCATTGTGCGAGTTCGTGATTGCCGGGAATGTAGTGAACTTGCCGCGGGAACTGGCACTTCAACGCCGCGAATAGGTCTACGAGTTGATGCGACTTATCGCCGCCATGCGGATACCGATACTTGCCGTGGATTAACTCTTGCAACACCAGATGCCGTGTTGGGTTCTCTGCGAGCGCTGCCGTTTGCAGGACGATCTGGAAGTGCGGTACATGACCGTGCATATCGCCCGCGACAAGCACATCCGTGCATTCGCGAAGTTCCAACACATGCCCGTGTCGGCCTGGAGTCGCACGCACGAGAGCGAGCGCCTGGCGAAGATGCGTCAGCATCCGGGCGGGAGCCGGCACGCTCGCTTACTCCATGAAAGTTGTTCGGCAACTCAGCCAGATACACCACCGATGAGTCCGGCTATGTACTAATACCAATCCTGACACGATAACGGATTGTGTGCAACGGATCGGTGCAATTTCGATGGGTTCGGCACACAAGGATTGGATAGATGATCGTTGCAGTAACGGGAAAGGTTCAGATTTGGCATTTCCGTAAGCAGGGGATCTTCCCACAATAGCCTCGCTTGAAACCTTACCAGAAGCTGAGAAATGAATCGGCTCCCCGAGCAGGGCCGTTCGCGGTCAAACCCGATGTCGATGAGCTTGGGTTTATACCCGATGGAGCTGTCGCGGAACATCCGGGTGGAATCGGTTTCCCGGCTCGATCCAACACCTCCACTGGAAATCGATGTATCCGCCATGGTCGCGGATGCGGTAGTCTCGTTGCGATTGGGAAACGTGGGCTGTTTACTGGTGACCGAACGCGGGCGATTAGTGGGATTGTTCACCGAGCGGGATTTACTGACGCGCGTCCTAGCACCGGGAAGGCCGTTGGAAACGGTGATGCGGGCCGTGATGACGCTCAATCCTGTTACAGTGAGTCCCACAGACCCAATCCGAACGGCGATCCGCCGGATGCAAAAAGGGGGATACCGGCATTTACCGGTTGTAAATGGAGACGGGCGACCCACGGGAATCTTGTCGGCACGGCGACTCGTGCATTACCTCGTGGAGCACTTTCCGGCCATCGTTTTCAACCTCCCGCCCGATCCGAACCAATACCCCGAAACCCGAGAAGGCGCATAACAGTTCGTTTTTCCTTCGGCGACTGTCCAGATTCTGTTCCCGGAACGCCGATGACGTGTAAGATAAGTTAAACCTCAGGGTCGCACCCACCACCACACGGGCCGCTCTCCCGGTCCGCGGGCACTTTCCCCACCGAGGAATCGGTTTCATGAGTTCTGATAACGGCTCTCTCGCGGCAGCCTCGACACCAACACCTGCTAGCACCCCCGCCGAACGACCACCACGACAGCGTGAACAAGTTGAAGCTGTGACGATCCGGTTTGCCGGCGACTCCGGCGACGGAATGCAATTGGCGGGCACGCAATTCACCAACACGTCCGCACTTGCTGGCAACGATATTGCCACTTTTCCGGACTTCCCTGCCGAAATTCGTGCGCCAGCCGGCACGCTCGCGGGCGTTTCGGGCTTTCAGGTTCACTTTTCCAGCACGCCCATCCATACCCCCGGCGACGATCTCGACGCGCTCGTGGTCATGAACCCGGCGGCGTTGAAAACCAACCTCCGCGATCTTCACGCGGGCGGCATCCTGATCGTCAACACCGATAACTTCGGCGTCTCCGATCTGGATAAAGCCCGCTACAAGGTTAACCCACTCGAAGACGCGAGCTTGAAGGGCTATCGCCTGATTCGCGTGCCGGTTGCCAAACTCACACGCGAAGCGGTGGCCGAGTTCAAACTCAGCCCGAAGGAATCGGATCGCTGCAAAAACTTCTTCGCGCTCGGGTTGGTGTATTGGCTCTACGAACGGCCACTGGAAGTAACGCTAAAGTGGATTCGTGAGAAATTCGCCAAGAATCCGCAGTATGTGAACGCGAACACCGCGGCCCTGAAGGCGGGCTACAACTACGGCGAAACGGTAGAGCTTCTGCCGGTTCAGTATCAAGTGGCCAAAGCCAAGATCGCACCGGGCACGTATCGCAAAATCACCGGCAACGAGGCCGCCGTGCTGGGCTTCGTCGCTGCGAGCCAGCAATCGGGGCGACCGCTCGTCTATGGTAGCTATCCCATCACGCCGGCCAGCCCGATTCTCGAAGGCTTGGCCGAGATGCGGCGCTACGGCGTGAAGACCTTCCAGGCGGAAGACGAAATTGCCGCCATCGGAATCGCGATTGGTGCCAGCTACGGCGGTGCCATTGGCATCACCGGCACGAGCGGCCCCGGCGTGTGCCTGAAGAGCGAGGCGATTAACCTGGCCGTGATGACCGAACTTCCCGTTGTGATCGTGGATGTACAACGCGGAGGCCCCAGCACCGGCCTTCCCACCAAGACCGAGCAATCGGACTTACTCCAGGCCATGTTCGGTCGCAACGGTGATAGCCCGGTGGCGATCGTGGCCCCGCAGTCGCCCGCGGATTGCTTCGATATGGCAATGGAAGCCGTGCGGATCGCGACCCGCTTCATGTGCCCGGTGTTTTATCTCTCCGATGGCTACATCGCGAATGGTTCCGAGCCGTGGAAGATCCCGGCGGTCGATTCGCTGCCGAAGATCGATATCCAGTATGCCACCGAGCCGAACGGGGCGGGTTGGACCGGGCCGGGCCACGAATCGGGTGCCGAATCCGAACCGGGCAAAGATCCCGCAGCGGCGAAGTTCCTCCCCTACAAGCGCGACCAGCACCTTTCGCGGCCGTGGGCCATTCCGGGCACGCCGGGTCTTGAGCACCGCATCGGCGGCATCGAGAAACAGGATGTGACCGGAAACATCAACTACGAGCCGGTCAATCACCAGCACATGACCGATACCCGGGCGAAGAAGATCGATAACATCGCCCAGACGATTCCCGCTCTCGAAGTGATCGGCCCAGCCGATGCGGACTTGCTGGTAATCGGTTGGGGCGGAACTTACGGCAGCATCACGACTGCGGTAGAACGCGCTCGCCGACGGGGATTGAAGGTTGCCCAGGCTCACTTGCGTTATCTCAACCCGATGCCCTGGAACACCGGCGAGATTCTGAAGAAGTTCAACAAGATCCTGGTGCCCGAACTCAACTCAGGCCAACTCACGTGGCTGCTGCGGGCCAAATACTTGGCACCGGCCAGTGGCCTGTGCAAGGTGCAAGGAAAGCCGTTCTTGGTCTCGGAGATTGAAGAAGCCATCGAGAAGATGCTCGCATAGCAAACAAATATGGCCTGCGGGCGATAACCGCCCGTGGGCTTTCCCCAATACGAAATCTCAACCTTTAACCACCACACATAATCATGGCTTCGACGACTCCTCTCCCAACACTTAAGCCGGATGACTTCAAGACCGACCAGGAAGTTCGCTGGTGCCCCGGTTGTGGCGACTACTCGATTCTCGCGCAGATGAAGAAGGCGCTGGCGTCGCTCGGAATGCCGCGCGAGAAGATCGCGTTCGTCTCGGGTATCGGCTGTTCGAGCCGCTTCCCGTACTACATGAACACCTATGGCTTCCACACCATTCACGGTCGAGCACCCACGTTTGCCACCGGTTTGCGGCTCGCCAATCCCGATTTGCAAGTCTGGGTGGTGACGGGCGATGGCGATGGCCTTTCGATCGGTGGCAACCACTTGGTCCACGCATTGCGGCGCAACGTGGATATTAAGGTGTTGCTGTTTAACAACGAGATCTATGGCCTTACCAAGGGGCAGTATTCCCCGGCCAGCCGCCCTGGCACGCCCAGCAAAACAAGCCCCGGTGGTTCTTTCGAAACGCCCGTTCGCCCGCTTTCACTCGCTCTGGCCGCCGAGGCCACCTTCGTCGCCCGCACCATCGATCTGGATGTGCAACACCTGGTCGCAACCCTGCAACGTGCTGCCGCTCACAAGGGTAGCGCCTTTGTGGAGATCTACCAGAACTGCAAGATCTTTAACGATGGCGTATTCGAATACTCCACCGACAAGAGCGTGAAGGCGGATAACTTGCTTTATCTCGATCATGGCAAGCCCATGATCTTTGGCAAGGACAAAAACAAGGGGATTCGGCTCAACGGCTTGAAGCCTGAAGTTGTGGAAATTGGTAAGGATTGCCAAATCGACGACTTGCTCACGCACGACGAAGTGGCCGAAGAACCAACGCTGGCCTATCTTCTGAGCCGGATGTACCACGACACCAGCAAAGACGCAGTCAAGCCTTACCCCGAACCGGTTGGTGTGTTCCGGTCTGTCCGCAAGCCAACTTACGAAGAACTTCTCGACACCCGCATCAGCGAGGCGATGGCCAAAAAGGGGAAGGGGAAGATCGAGGATCTCTTCAAGGCGGAAGACGTCTGGACTGTGGAATAGTCGCGGGTATTCCGCATTCTGCTGCATCACATACAAAGAACTGGGCGGGTCGCTTTAATCGGCAACCCTTCCAGTTCTTGCTTTTTCGGTTGCAGGTTGCCGACTGAAGCCGCTGATTCAACATTCCGGTAGGAAATCGTTGATCCAATCGGCGATAAACTTCTCCGTATCGCTCCCTCTCGTGTGGTGATCCGTTTCTCGCGATTCGATGGTTGAGAGTGGCCCGTTATGCGTTGTCCTGCTTGTGAAGCGTCGAATCATCCGGGTGTGGATGAGTGCGAGAATTGCCTGACGCCGCTCACCGCTTACGATGCACCCATTCCCCAGGGACCGGTGGAAACGGGCTTGCTCACAGATCCCGTTTCCATTCTGGAACCGCGTCCGCCAGTAACAGTTCCAGTAAACGCACCGCTTGGCGAAGCCATCCGGCAGATGATCGAATTGCGTGTGGGTGCGGTCTTGGTGACCGGACAGCATGGCGAACTGGTGGGCATCTTAACCGAGCGCGATTTTCTGGCGAAGGTGGCCGGTGTGCCGGGCTACGAGCGATTGCCGGTTGCGGAATACATGACGCCATATCCCGAAACTGTCCGCACGAACGATGTCTTGGCACTGGCACTGGGAAAGATGGATGCGGGCGGTTATCGGCACTTGCCGGTTGTGGATTCGGGAAAGCCCGTGGGTGTGATCTCGATTCGCGATTTGCTTCGGTATGTCACGGCGCAGGGTGCTGAGGTTTGATCTGTCACACCCGAATCACGCCGCCATTCACGCGAATGGTTTGGCCGGTGATAAACCTCCCCACCGGACTCGCCAACCACACCGCAGCAACGGCCACATCGAATGGTAACCCCCAGATTCCCAAGGGGGTTTCATGTTGCACGCGATCTTGCCATGCGGGGCTTGCGGTCTCGCCCCAGGCGGTGCGAATCCAACCTGGAGCGATGCAGTTCACACGAACTTCGGGTGCGAGGCTGAGTGCCAGACTTCGCGTGAAGCACATGATGCCGCCTTTCACCCCGGCGAATAACTGCCCGCTATCGCCTTCCATTCCCGTCTCGGCTTGATCCCAACCGATGGTAATTATTGTTCCGTGGCCACGCTCTTTCATGCGAGCGCCGATTGCGCGCGAAAGCCGCATGGTCGATTTCAAATCCACTGCCAATAGCGCTTCGAGTTTATCTTCGAAGGACCACTTCGCCGCGTCTCCCGTGAGTGTGTCGGCACCGGCATTGAGCACCAGAATGTCCAGCCCTTCAAGCAAGTCCCATGCTTGCTCAGCAAGCCGATCGACCTGCGATGGTTCGCCGAGGTTCGCAGCGAGGTAGTGCTTGGTTGCGTTGGGCAACGAACTCCGGCCGTGGCGGATGACCTCTGCACCGTGTTGTTCCATCAACTGAGCGATGCTCGCGCCAATTCCGCTTGTGGACCCAGTAACGAGTGCCCGCTGCCCGCGCAAACCAAAGGTGTTCATTTCCATCGGTTGCTGTGCCGGTCGAACTTCTGTTGGCGGAAGGCTCGCCGCGAGTTCGCGAATGGTTTTTCCTGATACGGGGTGAACGACATCGGGAGCAATTTCGGCAAGCGGAATCAGCACGAAGTCGCGTTCGTGCATGCGGGCGTGGGGAACAATCAGGTTGGGTGTGTGGATCGTTCGATCGCCGTACAAAATCAGATCGAGGTCCAGAGTTCGCGGGGAATTCAGTTCGCTGCGAATACGCCCGAAACCACGCTCGATTCGCAGTAGCAGAGCCAGCACATCTTCAGGTTCACGATCCGTTGCGATTGCGATGACAGCGTTAAGAAATGTTCCCGAACCGGGCGGGCAATCGACGGGGATGGTTTCGTAGAACTTGGATTCGGCAACCACTCGAGTGCCAGGTTCGGCACGCAATCGGCGTGTGGCCGCGGAGAGAGTTCCCCAGCGGTCGCCGAGGTTGCTCCCCAGCGCAATGTATGCGATGGCCATATGTCGCTTTGAAGTGATAAGCACAAAGCCCGGTGAGTAACCGGGCTGTTGCACTGGCAGCATGTTGCGAACGTTACTTCTTCTTGGCGTCTTTGCCAGTCGCTGGGGCGGCTTCGCCTTCCGCTGCTTCTTTCTTCACCTTTTTCCTGAGCACAATCTTCTGAACGCGCGTCTTGGGAATGCCGAAAGGGCTGCTCCCTTCCTTCCACTTGCCGTCTTCCATCATTTTGGCGATACGCTCGGCTCGCGTCAGCACGCAACGCGTTTTGGTCATTCCGCCTTTGCGCTTCAGGCTTTTGTCGATCGACATTGTAGTATGATTGTAAGTATCTTGAGGGAGTGATGAGTGACGGTTGTGCCGCCAGTCATCGCAAGATGTGATAGTATAGCGATCACCCTCAGACGGCAAGACAACCCTTGGCTTCCTGCGGTTTCCAACACCTTCCCTCCAGCCACGCGCACTCGAATGAAGATCACGCTCGATTATGGTAAGACGGGCCTTGATGTGACAATTCCCGACGATCGCCTCGTCGCGCCGCCGCTATCGATTCAACCCGCGATGCCCCTGGCCGACCCCGAAGGCGCACTGGCCGAAGTGTTGCGTAATCCCGTGGGCAGTCCCCCACTTGCAGAACTCGCCCGAGGAAAGAAAACCGCGTGCATTGTGATTTGCGATATCACGCGACCGGTGCCGAACCAACTTATCCTGACGCAAATCCTGCGCACCATTGAAGCCGCTGGTGTGCCACGAAGCGGTATCACGATCCTGATTGCGACCGGCTTACATCGGCCCAACGAGGGCGAAGAACTTGTGGAACTGGTGGGGCAAGAGATCGCAACGAACTATCGATGCGAGAACCACCACGGCAAGGAACGGGACGAGCACGAATACCTGGGCACGACGCCTAACGGTGTTCCGGCGTGGATCGATTCCCGTTATACTCAAGCGGAATTGAAGATCACCACGGGCCTTATCGAGCCGCACCTTATGGCGGGCTATTCGGGCGGGCGGAAATTGATCTGCCCCGGAATCGCCGCGCTGGAAACCGTTAAAGTGTGGCACGGCCCCCGATTCCTGCAACATCCCAAGGCCGATTGCGGCAGCGTGGAAGGGAACCCGGTTCATGAAGAGAACACTCGCATCGCCCTGATGGCCGGCTGCGACTTCATCGTGAATGTTTGCATCGATGGCAAACGTCGCGTGACGTGGGTGGGTGCCGGCGACATGATCAAGGCGTGGGAAGAAGGGGTGAAGTTCTGCCGCGAAGTGGTGAAGGCGAGCGTCCCCGAACCCTGCGATGTAGTGATCACCAGTTGTGCCGGTTATCCGCTGGATACCACATGGTATCAAGCCGTGAAAGGCTTAACCGGTGCGTTACCTATCGTCAAAAAGGGCGGCACCATCGTTCTGGTCGCGAGCCTTACGGAAGGTTTGGGAAGCCCGGAGTTTCAAGAGCGATTGAAGGAATACGAAGAGCAAGACCGCTACGCCAAGCCCGTGGCCGGTGACACCTGCGAGATGGACGAATGGCAACTCGTCATGCTCAATAAAGTGCTTGCCCATTGCCAGGTGAAGGTGGTTACCAACGGGCTTCCCGCAGAAGTGCTTCGCAAGTGTCGGGTGGAACCGGTGGAATCCGTGGAAGCGGCCATTCGTGTGGCTCTCACGGAATATGGCCCCGCTGCTAAACTGGCTGTCATTCCCAAAGGGCCATATGTGCTTGCAGTGCTTGCTTAACTGTAAAAGCTGCGTTGCTTGAAAATGATCGTTGTAGATATGGAGTAATGGTAACCGGAGGCGTTCTCGTGTCCATGACTTCATGTCCAGGGTGTGGACTACCACGAACCGATGACCAAATCGGGACCGTGGCGTGCCCCGTTTGCGCAGTGGAGGCAATCTCCCCTATCTTTTCCGGCCCCATCAAAAAACAGCGTGACCTTGACCCCACCGCAACGATGCCGATCGATGTCGCCGAGTTAAATCGGGTGGCAGGCGATCGTCGTATTGTCTCGCGCGGTCTCATAACGGCGGTCGTATTCCTGCTGGGTTCCATGATGGGAGTGGCGGTTGTCCTCGGTTGGCAAGCCATCGGCTCGTGGAACGCAGGGAGCGATCCGCGAGTTCAACCCGGGGAAGAAGTCGCAACGGGACTTACACCCTCTCAGCTTCAGCCGGCGGTTGTTGAAGTGGCCCCCATGCCACGCGAGCCAGCCCCGCCGCCACCCGAAGAGGCTCCTCTCCCTCGTGCGATAGTGCAACCGTTCGGCACAACCCGAGTTATTGTTCTCGAGATCAACGAACCGGAAGAAACGTACACACTCCCTTCGACCCTTCGCAAGGCAGAGAAAGTGATTCTGCGAGGCAAAGTCAAGAAACTGAACTTGAGTAACATCATCAACGGTTCGGTGATCGATGCATCGGGTTTGGAAGCGGCAACGATATCGATAACCGGGCGAATCGATGAACGTTCGACAGTGAAGGTCTTTTCTCCCGGAGGCCAGGTCTCGATGAACGCAATGGTGACAGGCAATGCGACCGTCGAGATTCGGGCACCGGGCGGAGAAGTGAAATTAGGCCCAGCAAAAGGCTCGCGTGTTGTGTCGCACATCGATGGCGGCTCCAAAGTGCTGATCACAGCCGATAGTGTGGATCTTCGCGGCGATGTGAACGGAATTAACACGTGCGTGACAATTGAAATTCCCTCGACGGGCTTGCTGAGAGTGGCTGCGGTTCGCGGAATTGCAACCGTGGAGTATCGTGTAGTGGGCGATAAGGGTGAACCCGAAGTCGAGTCCGGTATCATTTCACCAACGGCGAATTTGAGACGGATCGAATGATGCGTTGAACAAAGTGGAGTGAAGAAGCGATGACGCGAAACTTCCCTTTGTGTGGTTCGCTCCCGGAGTGCGGGAATGGCTGATAGTTACCGGTGCTCGGCCGGACACGAATGGACACTTCAGGAAGGCCAGGCATTAACCAACTGCCCGGTGTGCGACAACACCGTATTCACACCCGCTGCGGCTGCTGTTATGGCAGTTGCCAGCCCACAAGTCGTTGTCGCGCTCGCACCAGGTTATCAATCGCCGGGTAGCAAGGACGCCACGCTTCCGCCACAGAGTGAGCCTTCCTTTTCGTCGCTTGTGGGTATGCCACAAGCGAATCGCACGAACACGGCGATAAACGATGGAGTCGTTCCTTTTGGTGAATCAACGGGTAGTGAAACTGCTGTTGCGTTCCGCCCACCCATCGTGCCGGGGTATGAGATTGTTCATGAACTGGGTCGCGGCGGAATGGGCGTGGTCTATAAGGCGCGGCAGATCAGTTTGAATCGCACCGTCGCGTTAAAGATGATCCTCGCGGGCGATCACGCGAGCGAGGCCGAACGGGATCGGTTTCGCCGAGAAGCCGAGGCCGTTGCCACACTCCAGAACCAGCACATCGTTCAAATCTTTGAAATTGGCGATGCGAACGGCCATCTGTATCTGGCACTGGAATTCGTGGAAGGCGGAAGCCTGGCGCAGCATCTTTCGGCAGGGCCATGGGCTGTCCGAGATGCGGCCATGATGGTGGAACTTCTTGCCCGTGCGGTTCACTATGCTCACACGCAAGGCGTCGTTCACCGCGATCTGAAACCGGCCAACATTCTGCTGAATCAGAGTGAAAGCAGCCGATCCGCTACAGACACGCGAAATGATCCCAACCGAAATCTCGGTAACGCGGTTGCTTCGCTCCATCCTTCGTTTCTCTTGCCCAAAGTGAGTGACTTTGGCTTGGCCAAGCGATTGAGCGATGGCCCCGATCCCGGTCGAACCAAGACCGGGGCAGTCATGGGAACACCCAGTTATATCGCACCGGAACAGGCATCGGGAAAGACACGCGACATTGGCCCCGCCGCCGATGTCTACGCACTCGGTGCGATCCTTTACGAACTCCTGACAGGCCGCCCGCCGTTTCTCGGTGAGACACCACTGGACACCGTATTGCAGGTGCTGCACGACGATCCCGTTCCGCCCAAACGGCTCCAGCCAAGTGTGCCGCACGATCTCGAAACGATCTGCCTGAAGTGCCTCCACAAAAGCCCCGCGAAACGCTACGCCAGTGCGGCAGACCTCGGCGCGGATCTAACCCGTTATCTCAACGGTGAGCCGATTCTGGCCCGCCCGCTTTCGGCGTGGGGTCGCGGGGTTCGCTGGGGGCGGCGGCATCCGGCACTCGCGGTGCTTGGCACCATGACCATCGCAGCAACGATCACACTCGTTACGGTTCTGTCGGTGGCTTACTCTCGCGTAAGCGAAGCCGTAACTCAAAAGGAACAGGAAGCCGAGGCCGCGCGAACCGCACGAGCGAAAGAAACACGAGAACGCGAACGAGCCGAATTGCTTGCTGCCGATAACGAACGCGCTCGGGCCGAACAGGTGGAACGCAATGAAGAGTTGAAACGCGAGGCCGAGCGCACCCGTCGCGCCGCCTTTGCCTTGCAACTGGCACAGATTGCCGCCATGTGTGAACGCGATCCTGGTCGGGCGCTCATGCTGCTGGAAGATCCGCTACGCTGCCCGCCCGAACTGCGCGATTTCACCTGGGCATATTTGCAACGCATGTGCCAGCGTGAAGAGTTGCTCTATTCCGAGCATCAACCAGATGATCCACTTTATGCCGTGGCCTATTCTCCGAATGGCTCGTTTGTCGCGACGGCAGGCGATGCCGGCGTTGTGCGCATCTGGGATCCGCGAACCGGGCGAACCTGGGCCATCTTGCATGGCAACGCGGCACGCATCACGGGTGTTGCGTTCAGCCCCGATGGCGGAGCCGTGGCGACTTCCGGAGCCGATCGATCCGTTCGCCTCTGGGAATTGCCGCTTAAAATGCTCCATGACGCGCAAAGCTCGATTTCGCTGATCCCGTTTCTGAACCAAGCAGTGCAACCGCTCGAACTCGAACCGGCCGTGACGCTGGTTAATGCACATCTCAACGAGGCCAGTTGTGTTGCGTTCAGCCCCGATGGCCGGTTCCTTGTCAGTGGTGGGGATGATGGCTTCTTGCGATGGTGGGAACTTGCCGGTTGGCGAGTAGGGAATCCTCATCTTGCCGCAGTCGGCGGACCAGCAGCCGTGGCACTGGGATTGGAACGCGCTTCCGTCTCGCACCGCACTGTCTGGTTGGCACGCGAATTCGAGGCACATGCTCGCGACAAGGAGCAACGTGGCGTGCGGGCAATCGCGTTTGCTTCCGACACCGGATTACTCGCCTCTGGTGGTGTCGATCGATTCGCCCGCCTGTGGACCGCCGATGGAGCCGCCCCGATTCGCTCGATTGGCAATCATCCCTCATCCGTGCGTGCCGTGGCGCTAAGCCCCGATGGCAAACTGCTCGCTACGGTAAGCAACGGAACGATTCGAACCATTCGATTGATCAACACGGAAACAGGTCGCGACGTTCGCAGGCTCAGCGGGCACTCCGCGGAGATCTACGCACTTGCCTTCAGCCCGGATGGCGAACTCCTGGCTTCTACGGGCTTCGACAAAACGATTCGCCTTTGGAACGTGGAAGATGGCTCTGAGAAGAGCGTGTTATCTGGGCATGAACTGGCTGTTTGCGCGCTCGCCTTTTCACCCGATAGTCGCAGCGCCGTGTCGGCGGGAACCGATGCCAGCGTGCGAGTCTGGCACACCACATCGCGCCCGAACGAATCCGCCGAACCGTTCCGCTCAACGCTTCCCACAACGGCCGCAATCTCTGCCAATGGCAAGATCTGTGTTGTGGGAGATGAGGCAGGGCGTGTGCAGACGGCGTTGCCCGATGTTGTTACCGCGCGATCGAGCAATGCTCCAGGCATGGTGCCGTTCATGCTGGGCCATTTCCTGGGTTATTCGTTCAAACAACCCGTGCGTGCTGTCGCTGCCAGCCCCAACGGAAACCAGGTGTTTGCCTCCACGGACGACGCCATCTACGTTTGGCAATTGCGAACGCTTCCGCTTGGTCGCCCGGGTGGAATGGCTCGCATGGGGCCGTTCCGGACCACCCGCCCCGTCTATGCCATGGCCGTTGATCCGAAAGAGCGCTGGCTTGCCACGCTCAGCGGAGATGGCCTTCGTGCGTGGGATCTGAAATCGCTTCTGAACGCACACTCCGATAAGGCTCAACCTGTTCTCGGTGACCCGCTACTGTTTCTCCCGATCCACGGGGCACGCGATCTTGCCTTCGATGTAAGCGGCGAACAACTCGCCCTCGCGATTTCGCACGATCTCAGAGTGATTCGCTTTCCCACCGGAGAAACCATCGCCACGGAACCGATGGCTCATACCACACGAATCGAAGCGATGGCGTTCGGAAGTGTTGAGAGCAAGCTGCTCGCAACGGCCGATGCCCACGGCATTGTTCATGTGTGGCAATTGGATGCGGATGGGCTGAAGAAGCAGGCTGTGCTTGAAGGGCACACCGGAGCGGTGTTTAGCCTTGCATTTAGCCCCGATGGCCGCACACTCGCTACAGGTGGCGATGATCGATCGATCCTGCTGTGGGATCCGGTTACCGGTCAAGAACGAGCCGTGCTAACCGGGCACGCGGATCGTGTGCTGCGGGTGCAGTTCCTCCCCGATGCTTCCGCGCTCGTTACGCTTGGTCGCGATGGCTCCGTGAAACGCTGGCGCTCGGTTGGTGGTGCAAGGCCCGATGTTCCGCGATTCCCGCAATTCCCTCCGCTGCCTTATCCAAGAGGTCGCAGACCTTCCTGATATCTGGCGTTGGTCTCACACTCAAATGAGTCGTCATCGCGATTGTAAGCACTGCGTTAAATTCGGCCGATCTTCGCGCAGCAAGCTGCTGATGTAACGCATTTCGAATCTTGCTAATCTTGGCTGGCGAGCTCTCCCACGGAAGGGAATCCTTCGATCATCAGCGATCGATTGCAAGAATTTGTAGACCGAGATAGAGAATGCGACATGGATATCTTGCCGAATGATTTCTACCGGTTTGCAGCGATCCTGATGCTGGCGGCGGGGTGCGGTGCAGTTGGGCTTTTGTTTCGTCAGCCATTAATCGTCACGTTTATTGCCGTGGGCATTGGTGTTGGTCCGGCGGGGCTTGGGCTTACCGCACCGGGAGACGGTGTGGAACTGCTAGCCAACATGGGAATCGCCGTGCTGCTGTTCCTGGTTGGATTAAGACTTGATGTGCAAGCGATTCGCAGCATGGGGCGCGTGGCACTCACGGTTGGTCTTGGGCAAGTGTTGCTCAGTTTCGTGCTTGGTTTTGCGATCTGCCTCGCCATGGGAATGCAAACGATTCCCGCTGCATACGTCGCAGTTGCGTTAACATTCTCCAGCACCATCATCATCGTCAAGCTGTTGTCCGATAAGCGGGAAATTGATGCTCTGCATGGGCGTATCTCGGTGGGCATTCTGATCGTTCAAGACATCATCGTGATCCTGGTGATGATTGGCTTATCGGCGCTGGGCACGCCAGAGCAGGGGGCGAACCCTGTTGTGAATGGCCTTCTGATCATCGGCAAAGGAATCGTGTTCCTTACCGGCATTGCGCTGTTGATGAGGTATGTGTTGCCTCGTCTGGCTAACTGGCTGGCTCGCTCGCAGGAACTCCTGATTCTGTTTGCCATAGCCTGGGCGTTGGTGTTGGCCAGCACTGCCGATGCGATGGGCTTTACCAAGGAAGTCGGTGCATTTCTCGCGGGCGTATCTCTGGCATCCACACCCTTTCGAGATGCGATTGGCGGCCGACTCGTAAGCCTGCGAGACTTCCTGCTGCTGTTTTTCTTCATTGAACTGGGAGCGGGAATTGATCTCTCGCTGATTGGCGCACAGGTGCAGAAAGCGATAGTTCTGTCTCTGTTTGTGCTAATTGGTAAACCCTTGATCGTGATGGCCATTATGGGAGCCATGGGTTACCGGAAGCGAACGGGATTGTTGACGGGTCTTACACTGGCACAGATTAGCGAGTTCTCGCTCATCCTTGCGGCGCTGGGCGTGCGTTTGGGGCATATCGATGCTTCAACCATGGGGCTGATCACACTTGTTGGGCTGGTCACAATCGGCCTCTCAACCTACCTCATTCTGTACTCGCATCGGATCTACGAGCAGATCGCCAACGGGTTATCGCTATTCGAACGGAAAGTCGCCCATCGCGAGGTCGGGAACGATTCGACCCCGCACGATGTGGGATTTGTATTATTTGGGCTTGGCCGGTATGGCAGCAATATCGCCCGACTACTGCAGGATCAGGGCGAGTGCATCTTGGGCGTCGATTTCGATCCCGAGGTAATCATCGCGTGGCATAAGCGGCACTTGCCCGCTCAGTATGGCGATGCGGAAGACCCCGAATTCGCTTCCTCGTTACCGCTGAACCAGGCACGTTGGGTGGTCTGCACGGCACCGCGAATGGAGACGAATCTCTCGGTCTTGCGTGCGGTTCGTCAGTATGGTTTCGATGGAAAAGTGGCTGTCACCGCGCACCATAATCTCGATGCGGAAAAACTCCGGGATGCCGGTGCCGATCTTGTGCTGTTGCCATTTGTCGATGCGGCCAACGATGCGGCCAAAGTGCTCTTGGCGAAAGACGCCGTTGATGCGGAGTTGCTTAAGGCGGCTGCGGGTTAACGCAACCCAAACCAAAACCAGCGCGACAAGTGGTTTATTCGAAAACCGCGATCGAAGAAGTTAACACACTAACAGGAATGCGGCATTGTCTACTGTCCGAAAGATTCTTGGTGATCCGGTTACGGAGCACATGCGGGACGATCCGACGCGAATTCCCATTGGGTTAACCGCTGCGGAAGCTCTGGAATATGTGCGAACGCACCCCAACACCGGTCGCGTGGTCTACTTCTATGTGGTCGATCAGGAAGGGCGATTGAAAGGCGTAATCCCCACTCGCCGGTTGTTGTTTGCCGATCCAACGACGCGGGTTGATGACCTGATGATCAAGAATGTGATCAGCGTTCCGCACACCGCAACCGTGTTGGATGCGTGCGAGTTCTTTACCATGTATAAGCTCCTGGCATTCCCGGTTTTGGACCCGGAACGCCGGCTTGTCGGCGTCGTGGATGTGGATCTTTACACGGAAGAACTCACCGATCTGGAAGTGCTCGAAGAGAACGAAGATCTGTTTCAGTTGATTGGTGTTTACCTGACAGAGGCGGAGCAACAGCGTGTCCGTTCGCAATTCCGCCGCCGCTTTCCCTGGCTATTGTGTAACGTGGCTGGCGGGCTGTTGGCCGCAGTGCTAACCGGGATTTATGAAGATGTCGCCACTCTGGCGGTGGTCACGCCGTTCATTCCGGTGGTATTGGCGCTCGCAGAGAGCGTGAGTATTCAGTCGGTGAGTATCGCGTTGTTCTCGCTCCATGGGCGAAGGCCTACCTGGCGTGAATACGCAGTCAAGCTGAGCCGCGAATTCCTCGTGGGTCTGGCTCTTGGTGGGGCCTGCGGGCTTCTGGTCGGGTTAATCGCGGTGCTGTGGAAAGGGAACCCCGCCGTGGGGTTGAGCCTGTTTGGCGGAATCGCGGGGGGCGTGACTGCCGCAGCGGCCATTGGGCTTTCGCTCCCGATTGTGCTCAAGCTCTTGCGTCGCGATCCATCTGTGGCATCTGGGCCCATTGCGTTGGCCGCGTCGGATATGATTACTCTGATCGTTTACTTCAACCTCGCACGATTCTTGCTTACGTAGATCTTGCTTTTCTCACTCAAAGCGAGGGCCATTTTTTATACATTGCAGATATTATTCTTGCGTGATTGGCTTCCAGACCGCAGAATATCTCCACATGTACCGGTTTCGCCGGTGTGTGCCCACCAACCTGCCTTCCTCGAGTTAGTTCGTGAAATAACGAGCACTAACTCTCCAACTGCTCAACAAACGGAACCTTTTAACTAACCGTCCTAACCGCAAAAAGGTACTGCCGCATGTCATCGAACAATTCTGCAACCTCGCGTGTCCGCATGCCGGATCGCAACGAATTCCTGCGTGTCGGCGTGATTGGCTCACTCGGGTTAACACTCGGTGACTTCTTCAAGATGCAGGCGCGGGCCGATCAGAAAACGTACGAGAGCAAGGAAGGCACCGCCAAGAGCGTGATTCAGATCGTGCTTCCCGGTGGCATGGCTCACCAGGAATCGTGGGATCCTAAGCCCGAAGCGCCGCTTGAGTATCGCGGCCCGTTCGGCGTCGCAAAGACGAAGATTCCTGGCGTGGTGCTGAATGAGAACTTCCGCAGCATCGCCAAGATTGCGGACAAGATGACGGTGGTTCGCTCGATCGCGGGCAAGGAAGCGGATCACGGTCGGGCGTCGTACACCATGTATACGGGCTATCGCAAAAGCCCCGCAGTGGAGCATCCGAGCCTGGGTGCAGTGGTGTCGCACGAATTCGGCCCACGCCGCGACCTGCCGCCCTATGTTTCCGTTCCGAACGCAACTGAATACGGTGGCACCGGCTACCTTGGCTCGCAGTTCGGTCCCTTCGGCATCGGCAGCGACCCGGCACGCTCTAACTACCAAGTTCGCGATTTGATGTTGCCCCCAGGTGTGGACGATCGCCGCTTCGTGACGCGGCGCGAGATCCGTGGCGTGATCGACGATCATTTCCGTTATCAGTCTGGCAATGCCGAAGCCTTGGGCGCGATGGATGAGTTCTACCAACGTGCGTATGCCCTGATCAGTTCGCCAGCCGCTCGCGATGCCTTCGATATCACCAAGGAAAAGGCCAGCACCAAAGAGATGTATGGCACCACGGATGCCGGCCCGCGATTCTTGCTCGCACGGCGATTGGTGGAAGCGGGCGTTCGGTTTGTCACCGTCTCTTACGGTGGCTGGGATATGCACGCGGGCATCGAAACCGCAATGCGTCGCCAGGCACCCGGGCTTGATCAGGCTCTCGCCGGGTTAATCAGCGATCTGGACGAACGCGGTTTGCTGGCGTCCACAGTTGTGCTTGTAACAAGCGAATTCGGCCGCACACCGAAGATCAACGCCTCTGCGGGCCGCGACCACTTCCCGCGCGTCTTCTCGCTGGCGGTTGCTGGTGGTGGCTTCAAACGTGGCTTGGTCTACGGTTCCTCCAACTCGACCGCGAGCGAACCCGAATTGAATCCCGTTCGCGTCGAAGATGTGCTCACCACCGTTTACCATCAGCTTGGCATCAACGCCGACAAGGAACTGATGGCACCAGGCGACCGGCCCATCGAGATCATCGATGGCGGCCAGGTGGTGAAGGATCTCCTGGGCTAATTGGAATTGTGATTCGGCTTGTAGGCCCGGCACCTGTTGCCGGGCGTCCACTCCCGCCAATCCCCGGAACGCCGGGGTCTTTTCTTCGCCAATCGCTTTCGCCACAGCCAGGAGCCGCTACCCATGCATTCGCCTATCACGCTTTCCAGGCCGCAGTTCTATTGTGCCATCGCATGTTTGGTCGTGTTCTTTCTGGCAACGGATGCAATGGCGGGAACACCGCGATTGAGCCGCCTAACACCTCCCGGTGGGCAACGCGGAACGCAAGTTGAAGTTGAGTTCTTGGGCACCCATCTCGATCAACCGCGCGATGTGGTTTTCTACGAATCGGGCATCTCGGTTGACTCGATGGAAATGATCGAGACCATCATCGGGGCAAATGGCCGCCCGCAGGACGTGCCAAAGGGCACGCGAGTCCGCGTTCGCCTGAAGATCGCAGCCGATTGCCCACTGGGGTCGCACGGTATCCGGTTACGCACGGCGAATGGAATTACCGATTACCGCCGGTTCTTCGTCGGACCATTTTCAACTGTGGATGAAGATGAACAGACCGTGGCCCGCAACGATCTGCGGGAGAATAGCAAACCAATCGCACTGAACACAACGGTCTTCGGTCGCCTCAACGATGCACCCGACGTTGATAACTATCGCATCGAGGTGAAACGCGGGCAGCGTATTTCGGCGGAAGTGGAAGCCGCTCGGCTTGGCGTCGATCGCGGTATTCCGGATCTTCATCTCACAATTTTGGATGCGGAGGGGAAGAAACTGGCCGAGGCGGATGACTCCACACTGTTCCTGCAAGACCCTGTGCTTTCGATCCGCGCCGAGAAAGATGGGGCCTATTACGTTGCGATTCGCCATGGCATGTATAACGGTACCGGAGAAGCGTACCGCTTGCACATCGGAACCTTCGCCCGCCCAACCGGTTTATACCCCGCCGGTGGTCAGGCAGGCACTTCGATCGCAGTATCCATTCTGGGCGATCCGCTTGGTAAACGAGAAGAGGCAGTCGCACTTGGCAAGACACTGGGTGATTTCAATTACATTGCGATTGATGCGGACACCAAAGTGCCCAGCCCCTCGCCGAACACGTTGCGAGTGTCGCCGTTTCCCAATGTGCTTGAAGCCGAACCCAATGATTCACCCGAGGCAATCGAGAGTCTGAAGGTTGCGAGTTTGCCAATTGCGTTCAATGGCATCATTCAAAAACCGGGTGATATCGATTGCTTCCGTTTCCAGGCCAAGAAGGGCGATCAGTATCGCTTCCACGCTCTGGCCAATGCCCTCGCGTCGCCACTCGATCCGGTAATCTGGATCAAGGCGGTTAACGCCAAGCCGAACGCTGCTGCACAGAGAGCAACCGACTCGCGTGCCAACCAACTGGGTCTTCCCCCAACGGGCGGCTTGAATCGCGTAACGCACGATCCCATCTTGGAGTTCACGGCACCGGCGGATGGCGAATATATCCTTGGTATCGAAGACGAACGCGGAGAAGGTGGCGATAACTTCGTCTACCGAATCGAGGTTTCGCCCGCAGAGGATGCGATCTATACGTACATCGCCCCCGAACCGGAGAATCAACAGCAACCACAGATTCGGCAGTCGATCGTTGTGCCCGCCGGGAATCGCTACACTGCACAGATTGGCATCGTGACAACCGGTCGCCCCTATTCTGGGGACCTGGAAATTGTTGGCGTGAACCTGCCGGAAGGGGTCACACTTCACGCGCCCAAGCTCACCTCAGGAATGACGCGCGTACCCGTGGTGTTCGAAGCGGCGGCAGGTGTAAAACCGCAAACTGCACTCATCGATCTGATCGTTCGACCCGTGGGTGGAAGCGATACTTCTTTAATGAGCGGTTACCGTCAGACGATGCTGATGAACCAGTATGGCAATAACGATTACTATCTTCACACCACAATCAACAAACTCGCATTGGCCGTTGCGGAGCCAGCGCCGTTTCGAGTTGAGGTGGAATCACCGAAATCATCGCTCGTGCAGAATGGTGAGATGGCGCTCAAGTTCCGCGTGATCCGTTCGGAAGGGTTCACCGGTCCCGTTACCGTGCAGATAGATTGGAAGCCAACAGGTGTTATCACTGCCACGCCCGTAACCATACCAGAAGAAGAAACAGAAGGAACTTACTTGCTGGGTGCAGCACGAAACGCCGCGGCGGGGAAGTACCAATTGACTTTGACCGCAACCGATGGCGCGGGCCGCCTTGGTTACAACGATCGCAATGATCGGACCTATGTCGCGTCGCAACTGTTTGGCCTCTCGATCTCTGAGCCGCATGTGGAAGCTCGAATTGCCCGGACTTCCATTGAGCGTGGCAAGACCGCGACGCTGACCTGCCGGCTCAATCATCTTCAGCCGTTCGAAGGTAAGGCGAAGGCGACTCTCGCTCGCCTGCCGCGTGGCGTTGAGTTAGTGGAACCAATGCGTGAAATCGCAGCCGGCGATAAAGAAGTCATCTTCACCATTCGTGCCACAGGCGATGCACTTGTTGGCAATTATCAAGGCATCGTTCTGGATCTCACGGTTACGGACAACGGACAATCCGTTCGCCAACTGAGCGGCTCGGGTATCTTGCGCATCGATACCGAACGTGGACCGAAACCAAGCGGAAAATAACGACCACTTATCGCACGCCACACGCACGCCACACTTGCGTCATCACACAAGGCGAATACCGATATGCGAATCATGTATCACGCACTCGCGTTCTTGGTTGTTGGGCTGTTTCCAGGTGCCGCCGGAGCGGGGCCGACGCTCAAGCTATTTCCGGCGACTATCGAACTCAGCGGACAGAACGACTCGCAAGGGGTTGTGGTTCAACTGGTCGACGACCAGGGCGTGACCAAAGACGTGACGGGATCGGCGTCCTTTCGCGTTGCTGATCCCTCTATTGCGAAACTTACAGGGCCGCTGCTTTCGCCCGCGAAAGATGGCACCACAACCATCATCGCGGAACACGCTGGATTGAAGGTTGAAGCCCCGCTTGTTGTGAAGGACGTGGCCAAGTCGCGTTCGGTGAGCTTTCGGCTTGATGTCATGCCCGTGTTCATGCGGCATGGCTGCAACAATGGAAGCTGTCACGGAGCGGCACGCGGCAAAGATGGGTTTATGCTTTCCTTGTTCGGCTACGACCCCGCCGGCGATTATCATCGCTTGACTCGCCAAATCATTGGTCGGCGTGTGGATCTTGCCGTGCCAGAGAAGAGCTTGTTGTTGGAGAAGACTACCGGAGCCGTTCCCCACACGGGTGGAAAGCTGTTCGATACCAACCACAACGATTACAAGACGTTGTTGCGTTGGCTGCAAGCCGGAGCGCCAGACGATGGCAGCGACGCACCCGAACCAATCGGAATCGAGCTGCTACCACCCAAAATCGTCTTCTCGGGGAAGGGCCAAACGCAGAACATGGTCGTGCGTGCGAAATACTCGGATGGAAGCACTCGCGATGTGACCCGGCTTGCTCTGTACATGACCAATAACGAGGCCATTGCCTCGATCGATGCGAATGGACATGTGAAAGCCGGCGGTCGCGGTGGGGCGTTCGTCTTCGCACGGTTTAGCAAATTCACCGTGGGTACGGAGGCGATTGTACTTCCAACTGATGATCAATTCGTCTGGCCCAAGACGCCGGAACACAATTACATCGATACGCTTGTTTTCGACAAACTCAAGAAGTTGCACATTGCCCCTTCGGAACTGGCACCAGACGAAGCGTTCCTCCGGCGTGTGTATCTCGACCTCATCGGTTTGCCACCAACGCGAGAAGAACTTGATACGTTCCTCGCGGACAAGAATCCGCGAAAGCGTGCCATCCTGATTGATGCGTTGATCGAGCGACCCGAGTTCGTGGATATGTGGACGATGAAGTGGGGCGAGTTGCTCCGCATTCGGGCGAATAACCAAAACCCGCAGTATGGCCGCGATGCCAAGGCCATGTATTCCTACGCGGCCTGGGTTAAAGACCAAATGGCCATCAACCGCCCGCTCAACGAGTTCGCCGCCGAACTCTTGGTTGGCTCGGGTAGCAATTTCAAGTCCCCCACTGCGAATCTGTATACCTCTGCAGAGCGGATCACCGCCGAGAAGACCGCAGAAGATATCGCGCAGGTCTTTCTGGGCACACGCATTCAGTGTGCGCAGTGCCACAACCATCCGTTCGATCGCTGGACGATGGATGACTACTACGGGTTCACGGCGTTCTTCGCCGGCTTGAATTTGCGGCGCGGAATCGAAGGGCGTGAGGTTTTAGTCATCAACAATAACGCGGCCAATACCGTCGCACATCCTGTCGATGGTCGCCGAGTGAAGCCGAAGTTCCTGGGCGGTGATACTCCAGAAGTCGATGGGAAAGATCCACGCGACGCGCTGGCGGCCTGGCTTACTTCGCCGAAGAATGCCGCGTTCTCGCAGAGCATGGCGAACACCATCTGGTCCCATTTCTTTGGCCGCGGCATCATCGATCCGGTAGACGATGTTCGAATCAGTAATCCGCCGAGCAACAAGGAATTGCTTGAAGAAATTGGCAGCAAACTTGTCGCCTATAACTTCGACAAGAAGAAGTTGATTCGCGACATCTGCAACTCGCGGACGTATCAGCTTTCGGTAACAACTAACACCACGAACGAACTTGATGAAGCGTACTTCTCGCATGCCTATGTCCGTCGACTTCGTGCTGAGGTATTGCTCGATACAATCTCACGCATTACGGGAACGCAAGATCGTTTTGCATTGTCGCCTCCGGGAACGCGAGCGGTGCAAATTCACACTGGTGAAGTCACCACCTATTTCTTGACAACCTTTGGCCGGGCACCCCGCCAAACGCCATGTTCCTGTGAAGTGAATAGCGAAGCCAACTTGTCGCAGGCATTGCACTTGATCAATGGCGATACGATTTCCACGAAGATCGCCCAAAGCCGGTTGATCACGACTTTGGTTGCCGAAAAGAAAACACCAGAGGCAATCATTCAAGAGCTTTATGTCCAGGCTTTGTGCCGTAAACCGACCGATGCGGAAGCCAAGAAACTCGCCGAGATCGTGCGTCGCGAGACAGAACCGGCTCGCGTGAAGGAACTGGCACTCGCACAACTCGACCGCGACCCAGTCTACAAGCGCACCCAAGATCGATTGGAAACATCGAAGGCAGATCTGAAGAAACTACCCAAGGACAGCAAAGAAGTTGTCGCGCTCGAGCGAAGCATTGCGACACTCGAACAGGCTCAGGCACTGGCACTGCGCCGCATCGAAGCGACAGCGGCACTCATGGTCTATGGCGACATACTCTGGGGACTTTTCAACTCCACTGAGTTTACCTTCAATCATTGATAACGGTTGAAGGCGGATCGCACGATACATTCCATGGTCCGGATTGGACGAACGAGAACCTACTCCATGCTGAATCGCATCTTCTGCCTCGCTATCCTTGCGTTGACCGCTTCGGGCCTGACTCTTGCTCAGGTTCCGAAAGGAACGGAGCCGCCCAAGGGTGAAGCCGTCAAGGCGTCTGTGACTTACAAGGATCACATTCTCCCAATCCTGCGCAAACACTGCCTGAACTGTCACAACGCCGACAAATCATCTGCTGATCTGGACATTACAACGTATCAGGCGTTGTTGACGGGTGGTTCGAGCGGCGAGTCTGTTAAGCCGGGCAACTCGGGGCAAAGTTTGATGTACCAGGTGATGGCTCACGAGGTGGAACCCAAGATGCCACCCAAGGGGCCAAAGGTATCGGATTCTGAACTTGCGTTGATCAAGAAATGGATCGATTTGGGGGCACCCGAAACAGCAGTGGGTGCAGCGAAAACCGCGGCGAGGAAAGTAGAAATCGATCCGGTGGCCATTGCTTTGGGCAAACCCAAAGGGCCGCCACCCATGCCCGAGAAATTACCAGAAGTCGCACTTTCCAAAACCCCGCGTGCTCATCCGGTAACAGCAATGGCAACCAGCCCGTGGGCACCACTCCTTGCGGTTGCGGGGCATGAACGAGTCCTGCTTTACAACACCGATACGCTGAAACTCATCGGTTCGCTCCCCTTTCCTGAACGCATCCCTTACGTTCTCAAATTCAGCCGCAATGGTAAATGGTTGCTCGCGGCGGGCGGGCGTGGGGCATCGGCAGGCAAGGTGGTAATTTGGGATGTGGTAACTGGCAAACGCGTAACGGAAATTGGCGATGAGGCCGATGTAGTTCTCGCCGCCGATATTAGCCCGGATCACAAAACTGTCGCGTTGGGCGGACCGGGCAAGCTCATCAAAATCTTCGACACGGCTACGGGTGAACTGCGTCATCAAATCAAGAAGCACACAGATTGGGTCACAGCCCTGGAATTCAGCCCGAATGGCGAAATGCTTGCCACGGGCGATCGGAACGGCGGGATCTTTGTTTGGGAACCGGCCACAGGTGGAATCGTCTTCACGCTCGGTGACCACAAAGACGTGGTCACAGCTTTGAACTGGCGAGCCGATTCGCAGATGTTGGCCTCGTCGAGCGAAGATGGCCGCGTCATTCTTTGGTACGCCGATGATGGTTTTCCCACGCGTTCCATCACTGCCCAAGCTGATCCAAAAGCCGCGCGTGGCAAAACATCAGGCGTGACTTCGGTTCAATACTCACAAGATGGGCAAATCGCGACTTGTGGCCGCGACAACACCGCACGCATTTGGAAGGCTGATGGGAGCATGGTTGCTCGCCTGGAAGGGTTCACGGATCTCCCTTCTAAACTTGCGTTCTCGCACGATGGGCAACGATTGTTCGCTGGAGACTTCACAGGCGAAATTCGAGTTTGGAATACGAAAGACAAAGAACCGATCGGAAAATTGACGACCAACCCCGATTAACTATGCTCCGCGGAAACAATGTCTATTGTTGTAACGCCTCTTGGCGCAGGATGCGCAGAACCAACAGTATCGATTGATTGCACATGGAATCGCATTAGGTTTGTAAATTCTCGACGAGCCTTCAACCATTTAAATGTCACGAATGCCGGTTGTATGGCTCGCTCAGGGATACTCAAGCAGCATCCTCACCACGTTCCCATCGCAACAGTTGCGGGTTCTGAACCTGCTAGTACAATTGCTGACAATCAACTCGCTCGTGTCCTAGAGCGGGTATTCGCCCTATCCTAAAGGCCAATAGTGGATTGGCCGAGGGTAGTGCAATGACCGCATCCGCCGTGGGGCTGTGGAAAGGTCGGGCGATGGATAGGATTTTGTGCTACGGATCGCTTGGAATCGCGATCCTCATGTTGCTTGTTTTCCTTGCGGATCTCTTTGTGGGAACTCCCTTCGGTGGGGGGCCGTTTACAACCGTCGACCTCATGGGCGTAATCGCTTCTGCGATCGTGATCTATCTTGCCTGGAACGCATCGCGAGACTTGAAGTAGCACCGGCGATCTACGACTTAAGAATTAGTGCGTTACATCTTCACGCGCTAGCTGAATCACTGCTTCAATAAGCCCATCTTCTGTAAAAACCTTGGCTTCGGCCGCGACAGGATAACCCAAGGCTCGAACCGCGTTTCCTGTCTCGGGGCTGATGGCAACGAGTTGAATTTCGCCGCGAGCGATGCGGCCACGTATCGTTTCATCGAACAAGCCCAACACGCCCCGTGCGATGTTGGAACTGGACAAAGTAACGAAGCGAATTTCACCACGCCGCAACGAATCGAGAAAATCATCACTCGCGTCGATCTGGTCAATCTGATCGTACACCGTGATTTGCTCAACGAGTGCCGCGGACTTACTTAGTTCTTCACGCAGCAAATCACGGCCGCGGTTCGCTCGGGCAAGCAGCACACGTTTTCCACTTACGAGTGGTGCGAGTGCTTCCGCCAAACCTTCCGAAGAGTAACTCTTCTCGGGAATCACATCTGCCTTCAAGCGATAACTTCGCAAGACGTCTGCTGTTTTGGGACCGATGGCGGCAATACTGACACCACCAAGGTCTCGTAAATCACGCCCAATGGCATCGAGTCGATTCAGCAAACCGTGAACACCATTGGCACTGGTGAACACCAACCAATCCCACACGCCACTTTGGAATTGTTGAAGTGCTGCATCCACAGGGGTGAAATCGCTGGGAAGTGCGATTCCAATCACACTGACGCGATGCACGACCGCACCCAAGAATTCGAGCTTGCGAACCATATCCGTTGCTTGATTCGCGGGTCGGGTTACGAGCACCCGCTTACCGAACAATGGGCGGGCTTCAAACCATGATTGCTTGGGGCGTTCTGCGACCACATTTCCCACGATGAGAAGCCCTGGAAATTCCATTCCGGCTTTTCGGCGAGTCTCTTCCAGTTCACTCAAATCTGCGAACACAGAACGTTGCTCGCCAAGAGAGACCTTTTCGACGAGTGTGGCTGGCGTGGTGGGAGGCATTCCATGTTTAATCAATTCCGCAATTGTGTTGGCGAGGCGGGCCACGCCCATGTAAATCACTAGCGTGGTGGGTAACGTGGCCAGCGACTTCCAGTCCGAAGGATTGCCAGGTTTATTCGGTAATTCGTGGCCAGCCACGAACGTGACTGCACCTGTTTGTAAACGATGCGTAAGTGGAATTTCCAGAAAGGCCCCCGCTGCGACTCCCGCCGTGACACCGGGAACGATCTCGTAGGAAATTCCTGCTGCACGAAGTGCCCTTAATTCTTCTTCGCAGTTACCAAAGATAAACGGATCGCCACCCTTCAAATGAACAACGGTTTTTCCAGCTAGAACAGTCTCAAGAATAAAGGTGTGGATTTGCTTGGGCAGTGTCTGCTGGCGGGGTTGCAGATCCCGCACACAGACTTTCGTTGCCGTGGCAGGGGCGAATTCAAGCAAGCGCTGCGGAACAATTGAGTCGTAAAGCACGACATCGGCCAGCTTCAGTACTTCAACCGCACGAAGCGTGAGCAAACCCGGGTTGCCCGGGCCAGCCCCAACCAGGTACACACTGGGTTGCATCGGATCGCGTGCCATGGTCACGTTCTAAACGGATGGCGAGTGGAAATCGTGCGGGGTTCGGGTGGAGTAACCGGGCGAACGGGTTAGCTCATCTACGAACTCCTACGACCTAAACGGCCACTTCGTCGGAAGCTTCGGCTTCGAGATCTTCTGGCGGAATGCCGGGGAAATAGTAGCAAATCAGTATCCCGACCAGGTAAAGGCCAAACATCGGCCCAAACAGATAAAGCATCGTAACGACATCAGGAGTCGGTGTGATCAGTGCCGCGAATAATGCCAGGATCATGACCGCCATTCGCCACTTAGCAAGATAATCTTCTGCCGTAAACATCCCGATGCGATTCAAGAAAATCATGACCAGTGGCGTCTGGAACGAGGCACCAAAAACGAGCGGAAGGATAATCGCGAGACTCAACCACTCACGCAATCGGATGTCGGGGTCGAAGCCCAACCATTCGTTGAAACCGAGCAACGCCTTAACCGCGCCCGGCAGCACAACAAACTGGCAAAGGAATACGCCCGCCAGGAACAGCACCAAGCTTGGCCCGAACAGCATGTACACATGCTTTTTTTCGTGCGGATATAGCCCCGCGCCGATGAATGCCCAAAACTGATAGAGAATGAATGGGCTTGCCAACACAATCCCACAAAGAATCGACACCTTGAAATAGACGACAAAACCTTCTTGCACAGATAGCGTGCTGAGGTGTTGTTTGAACCCGATTAAGCCTTGCCCCTGCTCGGTTAAGATCGTTAACTTCGCGGGCACGACCTGAGCCGTTAATCGCACCTCTTGTTGCGTGATTTGGGCAGGTGGAATTCCCAGTGCCTGAGCTAGCGGTTCCGTGGGCACGATGATATCTAGCGGTGCGTACGCAGTGCGAAGCGCGACACGTTCTGCTTCGGTTAGAGCGCTTAAATTGTTATTGTTCTTGACGAGCTTTTCGCGAATTCTCTCGATTTCTGCTGCATCGTTTGTGGGTGGTTGCGCCATCTGCTCTGCGGCGAGGGCGTTAATGCGACGGTTGTAAAAATCTCGGACCTGCAACTCGACCGGCTCAGTGATGACCTTGAGCATCGGGCGGCCAACACCGAAATTCGGGCGATCCATCGCTTCGCCGATCGCATCGAGAATGAAGCCAAGAATCATGAAGAGCACGAGCCACTTGATCGCAAGAAACATCCGAATGCGGAGTTCTTCGATGTGGTCGCCAAACGACATGCGGGTGTTGGCGAATATGTCGTCGGGATATTCGTTGAAGCTGTGCTTCTTTTTGGTCGCGGCCATGAGGACGGACCCCGCGGTAGGGTGTTGCCCAACCCGGGGCGATGGTGCCCAGTCGGTCGGTGGGAAGCGGTCTGATGGAAGGTCGAAATGTATCTTATGGGGCAGGGTATAAGCACTCAAGACTGGGCAAGGATTCGGTTTGTGCGATCTGCGACAATCACTCGAAAACGCCGATCGGGTTCTTGTAGCAGGTCAACTCAACGCGCCTTGCCTGCCAGGCGATAATGGGATGTGGGAGGATTCCCCGTTCTTGTCAGGAGAGCAGCATGAATCGCTATGTGCCAATCTGCCTCGTGGTGCTTTCGTCGTTGGGTTGTAATCGATTCGCGGGTCCGATTGCTGTTCGCAATATGGATCGCGCCGATGCACCAGGATATACCATCTCTGAACAAGAGCAGCGGGGGAGAGAACGGCTAACCATTACCGAGGACGACTATCGGATCGGCCCAAATGGTTATATCAGTCGTCCCAGCCCAACGGGAAGGTGATGAAACAGCATCGCCAAGCGGTTTGGCAATCAGCCCATCCTCACCAGATTTCGCATGCTGTCGCCCACAATCCACTCTAACCCATTAGGGTGATAGGCGATCTCTGGTCCATGAACCATTGGCGTTGTGTGTGAAGCGGATGCGGTCGTGCAGGCGGCTCGGTCGCCCTTGCCAGAACTCAATCACACTTGGGATCACTCGGTAGCCGCCCCAGTTCGCAGGCCGCGGCACAATTCCATCGGAATATTCAGCTACTAATTCTGCGTTACGACGTTCGAGATACTCTCTGTCAGGAATCACGGCACTTTGCACCGAAGCCCATGCCCCGAGCCTGGACCCAATCGGGCGGTTAACGAAGTAATCGTCCGACTCTTCTGAAGATACCACTTCCGCTGTCCCTTCAATTCGCACCTGGCGTTCGAGAGCATGCCAGGGGAAAACCAGTGCAACGTGCGGGTTCGCCGCGATTTCAAGACCTTTGCGGCTTTCGTAGTTGGTAAAGAACGTAAAGCCGCGGGCGTCCAAGCCCTTCAGCAAGACGGCTCGTGCAGAAGGAATACCCTTTGGTGAAGCAGTCGCCAGTATCATGGCATTGGCGTCGAGCAGCTCCGCTTGCACCGCCTCATTTAGCCAGCGACGGAATAACTCAAATGGTTCATGCCCCGCGTCGTCTTCAGAAAGACCTGCAATTCCATAATCTCGGCGCAATTGAGAGATTTGTTCAGAAGTCACTTCTTTTCCTCCAGAACTCCTCCAGAACCGCGGGGGCGATTGCGTGACTTATTCAGTTTTTTAGGACAAGGGAGGAGTGATGTTAAATAAATTCGCAACTGTAAATGAATGAGTCATTTCAGCATATGTATTGACAATGGCCGTTAAAGACACTTGATGTTCGATGGTGCCTCGATCAAGTAATGGCTGGCGCGCGCTCAATAACATCTACACATATTGTACTAATAAAGTGATACGCGATGGCAACCGAACAGGCTCTCGCATTGGTCGTTCGTGGAACCGATTGGAGTGAAACCAGCAAAATTACAACACTCTTTACCTTGGAGTTTGGCAAGGTTCGCGCACTGGCGAAAGGGGGCCGCCGTCTGAAGTCCAACTTTGATTGCGCTTTCGATCTGCTTAATGTGTGTCGCATTGTATTTATTCGTAAATCTTCCGGCGGACTTGATCTATTGACTGAGGCTCGGATGGAGGAGCAGTTTCCGATCCTTCGCGAGAATTTGAGAGCACTTTACACAGCCTATTACATCGCAGAATTACTCGCGGATGGAACCCAGGATTATGATCCACATCCAACACTTTTTCATGCGGCACTAGGCACTTTGCGTGGATTAGCAAAAGGAGTTGAACCACGAGATGCTGCGACGGCTTTCGAGCTTGTATGGCTTCGTGAGTTGGGTTATAGCCCTCGGCTCGATGCCTGTGCAGTTTGTGGGAATGTGGTGCTGCCACGGGGGGCAGACCGTGTGGTCTTCAGCCCGAACTCGGGCGGAATACTATGCACGAGCTGCGGACCAAACGCCACTGACCGCTACGCGATTACGGCTAATGGTCTTGGTGCCATCCGAGAGCTTTCTGCTGCTATCGAGATTGACACAGTGGTGTCACCACAGCTTACTGCTGAAGTTCGCGAGGAACTTCGCCCGGTGTTGGGGATGACAGTCAGTTATGTGCTTGGACGCCGGCCAAGACTTCTGAGTTTTGTAGATGGGCGATAAGCCAGGGGGAGTCCGCGTGATGGACCGTTCATCTGCGACGTTGGGTGCAGTCTCGAGGCGAACACTCGTCGTCGTGGCGATGTTTGTGTTATTGCCTACTGGTTGCAAGACTTGGCACAGTTTCAAAGACCGCTCCAACAACATTAAGACCGCACTCTTTGAAAGCGGATTTGAAGATGCTACAGCGCATGAGAAGCTGGTTGCGGCACAAGAAGTTTTTGATGCGGGAGACTATCCCAAAGCGCAATCTCAGTTTCGTGAGCTAGCTGATAACCAACAGAATCCAACGGATCTGGCTGAGAAGGCTCGATTCATGCAGGCCGAGTGTCGGTATATGCGCGGGCAGTATCCGGAAGCCGTTGATACCTACCATAAACTCTTGCTTGATTTTCCCACCGGTGCCCATCGTCGGGAATCTTGTGCTCGCGTCTTCGAGATCTGCGACTACTGGCTCGATGACTTTCGCGAGGAGCTCACGAAGCGTTCTGGAGAGAGCGGAGTCTTGTCATGGCGACCAGACTGGAAGAATCCGTTCGACAAATCCAAGCCATGGATTGGGCAAGAAGGGCGCACTCTTGAGGCTTTAGATCGAGTGTGGACTCACGATATGATGGGGCCAACCGCAGATAAATCTTTGTTCTGGTGCGGTTATGTGAACTACATCCGGGGCAACTTCCACGAAGCCGATCACTTCTTCAGCACACTTGTCGAGATGCACAAAGATAGCCCATTGCGACCACAAGCTATCACGTACGCCATACAGGCCAAGAACAATTCCACAGGCGGCGCAGACTACGATGGCCGAAAGAGCGCGGAAGCCCTGCAACTGGTTCATCTCGCAGAAGCAACGATTCCGGAACTGACCCAAGTTCCGGAAATGTCCGACAAACTGACTCGCGCAAAGTTCGCCATACGATATCAACAGGCTGAGAAAGACTTACGTACCGCAAGATACTATGAGAGAACCGGGCATCCAGGCTCTGCTGTTTTCTATTATGAACTCGTTCGTCGGAGATATGCAGGAACGAAATACTCCGAGGAAGCCAGTGCCAAGAAGGAAGAACTCATCGCCCTCATGCGAGCGGGCAAACCAGCTACCGGTAATGATCCTCTTGCAATTATGCAGGCGAAATGGAAGGAAGTATTTGGTCGTACCAGTGATATCGTTCAGACTTCGGGCGAGACGGAAATCGACATGGAGCAACCCAAGGTGGAGGCTAGCCTCCCGGCTCAGGAAGCTTCATCAGCCAGTGGGCTTCAGCCGGGAAGATAGTCCAGATTATCACAATAGAATCGCCGATGGTCTTGAAGGAAATTTGTGATGTCATTTATCGCTCGGCGACGATTATTGGGCCTCCTTGCGACCCTGCCATTGAGTGGATTAGTAGGATGCCGTGGCTCCACGCCAACATTATTTGGTTATCAGTTGGGTGCGGGTGCCTTGTATAGTGAAGACATAACTACCGTATACATACCTCAATTCAAAAATCGGGCATTCCAGACCACTCCGTACCGAGGATTTGAAGTTGATGTGACGCAGGCCGTCATTGATGAGATCGGCCGAACGACTTCATACCGGGTGACATCAAATGTCGGTAAAGCAGATACCGAGCTTTTGGGCGTGATCGTGACGATTGACAAAAACATTTACAATCGTACGCAGCAGAATACCGTTCGCGAAGGTGAGTTAGTTGTCGGTGTGGATATCGTATGGCGAGACCTGCGAGATGGGACAATTCTTTCGGCAGCTCGGCGTGGTCGTCAGCCGATGAATTTGCCCAATGCGATTCAGCCATTGGAGCCGTTCGACCCCAGCGTATTGCCAGTTGTTATCGAGGCGGAAGCAACCAAGGTAGTGCCGATGCGAATCACCGCCTTTGGCCGTTACTTACCTGAACTTGGCGAGACAAACGCGTCGGCGATGGACCGAGTGCAGCAGAGGTTGGCAGTCCAAATTGTTTCGATGATGGAAAAGCCGTGGTAATCACTTGCGGTGTGGCTTCCATGCCGCGAGCAGATTCGCGAAATCATCTTGCCAGATTTGCCCTTCGGTTGGGGTGACACCGTCCCAGTATGGATCCCATCCGACTGGCCCCAAGCTTGTTTCATTTCGTGCCAAAATCATCCAGCTAGATTCAGATTTTCCTTCCGCGCGTGTGGTCTCCGTTGGTTGATCATGACGGATTCGCACGGCCAGTGGTTCTTCAAACGAGTTAGCGATCCTGGCAATCATTGGTGCCAGATCAAGGTGGGGATTGGTTACGTTGACTGCCAAGACTCCACCCGGTGTTAGCTTTTGCAAGTAAATCGTGAAGGCTTCGCGTGTGAGGAGATGCACTGGCATCGAATCGGAGCAGAAGCCGTCGAGAATAATCAAGTCGAACGATTCGTTTGGTCTACGGGTTAACTGTCTGCGGGCGTCGCCCAGCACGATTTCGCACGAATCGGCTTTGCAGCTACTTAAGAATCGAAAGTACTCGGGATTCTGTGCGATTCGAGCAACGGCGGGATCAATCTCAAAGAAGGTCCACTGTTGTCCCGGCTGCGCATAGTAAGCCACTGTACCTGTTCCGAGCCCGACCACGGCCACACGTTTAAGTTGCTGGTTACGTTGTGAGAGATCCTGAAAGAGGCGGCCAACCGGGCCCCATTCGTAGTAATAGGTCATCGGCCGAGGTGGCCCAGGCTCATCGATGCGTTGCTGGCCGTGAATGGTTGTCCCGTGAATGAGGCGGACAAACTTGCCATCGGGTGAGCGGGCAACACGCAGCACGCCATAGAAGTTTCGCTCCATATGAAGCGTTTCCCCCAGGCGGCCCACATCAAACGCACCCGCCACAAACAACGCTCCAAGGCACAGTGCGTATCGCTTGGGCCGATGCACCAATAGGGCGGTGGCTGCAGCAGGCAGGCCAAACATCAACCCACCCCGAACGAGCTTTTCTTGCCAGGTTTCTGGTTCATCGAGCGGTATTGGGGAGACAACATAGTTCGATACGAACAGCACCAGACCAACAGAAATGCCGAGCAATGTCAGCACAACCAACACATCAACGATCCGCAATGGCGGTTCCTTGGCAGATGCATCACATCGTGGCCGCACGGCACCTGCCAAGACAAGAACCAGTGGATATTCCACCATGCCAAGCTTGTGGAAAATAATTGGTGCCACCAAACCATTCAACACTCCGCCGATCACGCCTCCCAACGACATCCAAAAATAAAACGCTGTTAAGTGCTCAGCAGGCGGGCGATCCCTTGCGAGTTCCCCGTGGCAGACGAGGCAAACCCCAAAGAACGCGCCCATATGTAATAAACCAATGAGAGCGAACGGTTCACTCGCGTTGAGCAATAGCGAAAGCACAACCAACAACAGCAGAACAGGAGTTAGCCGGCCAATTGCTTGGTGCACTTTGTTAGGCCAGCGAGCGAAAACGAGAATGAAGCTGATGAGATAAAGCGAGAGTGGCACCGCCCAAAGCAAAGGCACCGGGGCAAGGTTTGCGGACACATGCGTGGTTACTCCGAGCAAGAGACTCGATGGCAACGCCGCCAGGAACACCCACCTCACGATTCTGCTTTTGCTCAGTGGAATCGCCTGCTGTTCTCCCTCAGGAGCTAACTCTGGGGTGCATAACCGAAGTTGCTGGCTCGCGAATTGGTCTTCTACATTACATTGCTTTCGTTGCGATCGAATCACGATCAAAGCACAAATAACCACGAGGCTGATATAGATCATCACCGCGACGGCAAATACCCACTGTTGCTCCCACAATGTGAGTCGCGGTTCGAGCAACAGCGGATACCCGAGCAATCCCAACAAACTTCCTGCGTTACTTGCGGCGTAAAGGAAATACGGATCTTTCGCACTCGGGTGGCCCGTGGCGGCGAACCATCGCTGCAGTAAGGGTGATGAGGTCGTCAGTACGAAGAAGGGTACGCCGACTGCGATAGTTAGAAGTGCGACGAGGCCCAACACCGGATTATCACTGTCATCAGGGATGAACGATCCCAGAACGGCCAGAGGTGAGCCGTTTGGAGTCGAAACCATCGCCGCTTTGAAAGCTACAAGGACCGCAACTAACAGTATCAGGTGAAAGATGGCCTGCCGCTGAACCCCAAACTTACCAGTGGATCTGTGCGCATAGAGATAGCCAGCAAGCAATACAACCTGGAAGAACACCATGCAGGTGTTCCACACGCCCGGTGAACCTCCAACCAGCGGGAGAATGAGCTTCCCGACCAAAGGTTGGACCAGGAATAGTGCGGAAGCACCTACGAAGAGCGTGAGTGCGAATAAAGTTGGAAGCAATTCGCAACCTCCGCGGCGGAAAGACCACCCGGGCGGCGAGCGGGGAGGATTATGCCGATTGCGAACGGCAACCGGTCCTAACAAGATGCCGATTGGAAGGCCGTGGGGCGAGAGGCTAGTTGGACAACATTTCTGGATTCAATTCCTGCTAACCCGAATGGCATAAAACCCGCTTTCATCCGTGCGTTACCAATAACGGGTTGGTAAACTCCAACAACTCGCTTTTGTTTCGCTGAATTTAACTCGGATCGAGTTCACGCAAACAGCGGTTGAGAAGCCTACCTCCTTCAAACAGGCTGCGTCGATTGCACGTCGCAGTCGGTTGACAACCTCGAACAGCTTATTTTTGCCATGCCCCAACGCTATCTCATTGTCGCAGTGACTGCGTTTGCTGCGATGTGGTTGTATATCGACCGCGTTTGCATCAGTACCTTGGCCGATGATATCAAAGCCGATTTGATAATACCCATTGCCCCTGATTCTGTTCGAGAAGACCCACTGACACCCGATGAAACAGCCGGGCTGATTAAGAAGAAGCAGGAGAAGAACCCGGAACTGCGCGAAGACACGGGCTTGTCGTCCGACGAAGTGCTTGCCGCTCAGCAGAAGAAATGGGCGGACGCGAAAATGTCGTATGCCCTGGGGGCGTTCTTCTTCACCTATGCCTTGTTCCAGATACCCATGGGTTCGTTGGCGGATCGATTTGGTGCCAGGCGAGTGCTAGCCCTTTCCATTTTAGCATGGTCGCTCGTCACTGCCGCGACCGGCTTTGTCTCAAGCATTTTCGGCTTACTGGTTGTGCGACTCCTTCTCGGAGTTTCCGAGGCGGGGGCGTATCCGGCCGCCGCGGGCTTGGTGAAGAACTGGGCCAAGCCGAATGAACGCGGAAGGTTCAGTTCGATCGTGGCATTGGGTGGGCGGGTCGGCGGGGCGATTGCACCTTGGTTAACGGCCGCTCTCGCTGGTGCGCTCGTTGGTGTTGCCATGGTGGAACTGGTATTTACACCGCCCATCTCAAGAGTCACTGCTAATCCTCATGCGGTGCCGGGCGCAAACTGGCGCGGGGTGTTTGTGGTTTACGGTCTCTGTGGGTTGGGCGTTGCGACCCTGTTTTGGCTTTTCGTCCGCGATCGCCCGCCGGGAAGTGTGGTAGTTCCGGTATCAGGTGTCGATCAAGTCGCACACTCTGATCAAGCAACTGCAAGGCCAATCCGCGTACTTACCTTTCGGCAACGCCTTGGCCTGCTGGCTCGCGCTCGAAACATGTGGCTCTATGGCGGGATGCAGTTCGCGGTGAATATGAGCTGGGCGTTCGTCGTAACACTGCTTCCCACCTATTTGAATGAGGCTTTCAATGTGCCGCTTGCGGAACGTGGGCGAATGCAATCGATGGTGTTGGCTGTCGGCTGCACAGGAATGATTTTTGGCGGGATTGTCACCGATGCCCTTCGCGCAAGACTTGGGCCACGCCTTGGCCGCTCGCTGCCGCTGGGCGTCACTCTCAGTGGTTGCGCGATCGCACTGTTTCTGATTCCGGCGTTCTCATCGGTGTGGCTGGTCATCGCAGCACTGGGATTGATGGCTTTTCTGGTAGATCTTCACAACCCAACGGTGTGGTCGTTTGCTCAAGATGTTGGCGGGAGAAACGTGGGTGCTGCGATTGGATGGGGGAATATGTGGGGCAATCTCGGTGCCGGGCTTTCACCGATCGTTTTGACTGCGATCCGCACTTCTGCGGGGTGGAATGCGGCGTTCATTTTTTGTGGCGTCGCATTCACGATCGCGGCGATTTGTGGGTCGTTACTCGACGCCACCAAGCCCGTGGACCCGGACGATTGCCACTGATGTCACTCTGATGGCGGGATTGGCGCATGTGTGTATGTCCCGCCCAGCGAATCGACTCCACAAGCCGATTTCATGGGAATGCGGAGAGTAAACTTGCTTCCTTTATCCACGACACTTTGAACATAAATCTCTCCGCCATGCTCGCGGAGAATCTTTCTGCTAACAGGAAGGCCCAAGCCTGTGCCACGGCTTCCCTTGGTGCTCACAAAAGGCTTGAAAAGATTCTCGACAATATCAGCCGGAATACCGGGACCATTATCCACCACAATAATCTTCGCCCACTCTCCGTTTGGCTCCAGTATTGTTTGCACCGCAAGTTTCGGGCTGGCTCGGTCTTCGAGTGCTTCGATGGCATTCGAAACGATGTTCAACACGGCCCGATGAATCCCATCCGCATCGCAAGGCACCGTGCTAACTCCGGTTCCGGCCCGCCAATCTACCGTAATCCCGCGCTCCTCGACTCGACCATGTACCACTTCGAGCACGTCTTCGCAGAGTTTGTTGATGTCGGTCAATTCAATGAGAGGCTCGCGCTCTTTGGAGAAACTTAACATATCGAGGATGAGTTCGTCGATTCGCGTTTGATTTCGCTCAACCAACTTCCAGCCTTTGCCCAGCAAGTCGCGGTCTTCTTCTTTTAATGCGGTCCGTACCATATCCGAACCGAACCGCACGCCTTGCATGATGTTCTTGATGTGGTGCGACATAGCTGCGATCGTTTGCCCTACAGCGGCCAGGCGTTCTGCGTTAACCAGGGCTTGATGGTAGCGGCTTTCTTCAACCGCAATGGCAGCTTGGTGGGCAATTGCACTGGCGAGGTTCAGGTGATCTTCCGTGAACTTACCGGCCTCTTGCCCGCGGGAAACAAACTGCTTCAGTGATGATTGCGTATCCAGGAAGAGCACGCCAACAGTTTCCCGTCGCCCTTTCATGGGCACACAAATCGCTTCGCGAATGTTGTGCTTGTGCAGACTTTCGATACCGCGAAACCGCGCGTCCGCCTCGACATCTGAAATGAGTACGCCTTGATTCTCTCTCAGTACATGATCCACAATCGTGCGACTGACCGCAATTTCATCGGCCTGATTAAGCCCTTCGCGATAGCGTGCGGCCTTTGGTATGAGTCGCCCACTCGCATCACGTAGCATGAAGCAACCGTGGTCGGCGTCAACAGACCGCAGGACCAACTCCATGACCTTCGCAAGCAATTCATTCAGATCGAGGATGTGGCTAACCGCTTCTGCCGTTTCATAGAGTGCGGCAAGGCTGGCCAAGCGGGTGCGAAGCCAGTCCGTTCCTGCGACCATTGGGCGAGAGAGAATTTGACTCCCAAGATCGGGTGACACGGTGCGAACGACTGCCGATCCGAATATCTGCTCTCCGCCGCTGACAATCTTTACTCGTTCCGTTAACTCATCGCCAGCATCTACTTCGCCCGATCGAGACGACGTATACATCAAAACGGATTGGCCAACGGAAATCGTATCGCCGCTTCGCAGTGTTGCTTCTTTAACGAGATGGCCATTCAATAGCGTGCCATTGCCACTACCCAAATCCATCAGAACATAGCTGCCTTCTGACCGCGCTCTCAACTCCAGGTGGCGGCGAGAAATTTGGGTGTCGTGCAGCGCGACCGCATTCGATGAGTGTCGCCCGATCGATACGGTTGGCTCAGTGAGATTGAACTGTTTACCTTCGTCAACCCCACGCAGAACGATCAGTCGCGGCACTGCGGTATCCTCCTGGTGCTGAAGATACCGTACCTGTTAGTGATCAGTGGGGCAACGCCCGATCTCATGGCAGCACACACTCAAGGAGCCTGTGCTCGCCCGGTTGCCAGCGTCGCACGTTTCCATGCGGCTTCGAGCGCATCGGGGCCATCCACACCGTACTGCCGTTTGATGGCTTGCGCAGTGCCGTATCGTTGGCAGTCCCGCAGAAAGATGGTGAAGTTTCGCTCGCCCCCGGCGGAGCGGATCATGTATTCGGTCAGGGAAACGCTCTGGCAATAAAAGCCCGTGATCTTCTCGGCCGGAAACTCGTTAAGTTCCATAAGTTTCGCAAGTGTAAACCAGTCGCCTTCGCGCGCGCAGCGCGGCAGTGTGCGGGTATAGCGATCAATCTCTTCGGCAGAGCCGGAAAGTATCGCCATACCTTGCTCGGCCCATTTGGGCGGAGATTTGTCCGGGAACAGATCCGCGAGAATGATGTGTGTGAGTTCGCGTGGCAAGGCGTCGGTCTTAATAGCGGCATGATCGGCACGGAGATCGATACGGCGTTCGGTCGCACGTCGATCGGCGAGCCGCACCACCGAGCTACCCGTGGCTTCACCGGGCCGCCCTGTCGCAGAAGAATAAGCCTCGGCCGTGGCATGGAGCACGATGTCGCATTTCACGGCCCAAGCACCAGCGGGCGGCCCGCTCCATCGCTCAAAAATTGCCTTGCGGTGCGATTCTGCGGCTGTCGCCAGCTCCTCGGCGAAATCCGCGTTGCCCGTGTGCTTGATCCGAAAGTTCGCCGTCTCAAGTTCATTCGCACTTGAAGCAATAGCTTTCCCGGCACCAGAACCGGACTTCGACCTCCCAAGTTCGATAAGAGCCTGTCCCACCTTGTGTAATTCCGAGCCTGGCGGAACTTCCTGGAGTGCGGCCGTAACTTCGCGAATCGCGAGTTCCGCATCGCCTGGCTTGCAGTCGCGTGCGTTGAGTTTCTCGGCGGCCAGCTTTACCCGACAATAGGCCCATGCAGCGTGTTCCGCAGGAGTCAGGTTGCTCGCAGTAGCGAAGAATCGAGCCGCAACTGCGTAATCGCCTTTTTTGAAAGCGATAGTGGCTTCTTCAAGTGGTGTAGCTGCGGGAGTCGGAACCGCGGCGGGGGGCTCAATTGCCGGTTCGGGAATTTCTGAACCAACAGGTTTCGCAGAGACAGCCGGAACGATCGGAGCGGGTGGTTTCGCAGAACCCGGCGTGGCAGCTCCCAACATCGCCAGATGTTTGCGCAATTCCGTAACGCGAACGGTGTCCGGCTTGTCCGATTTCTCGATGCGGAACATCTCTGCCAGGTACGCCTCGCGTAAGAGGGCCAAGTAGGATTTGTTGCCCCCGACATTCGCCAGCTCCGCCTCCAGTGCCGTCACTGCCTCGGCGGACATATTCAGATCGAGGAATTGCCTCGCGGTAGTCATAGTTTTTTGCAGCTTGAGCGTTGGATCGGTCTGAGCCGGCTCAGCAGCAAGTAGAAGGGGCGTGATGCAAACGAATAGCAGTTGGGAGCGATTGATGATCATGGATTCGGCATCCTTGCCGGGGGCGAGTGTCCAGGTGAGATCGGACGACCACGAAGCTGTGGCCATATAAGCAGGCAAGCGAATCCAGACAAGCCGAACTATTCGGGCGCATTCCGTGTCGACGAACAATCAGACGCAAATCTGAATTACTATACTCATTCCTCTCCCAGCACCGTACGGTCTAGAATGCAAATATTGCATCAACTCAAGACCAGAGGTAATGCCATGCCGTTCGATAGCGTGAAACTCGCTGCGGATGTTGAGGCCTTCTGTCAAGAAATTCGTCCGCATGAGGAAGTGGCTTACGCTCAGCGCGAATTTAATTCGCATGTCGTTCCACTCGCCAAGAAATACGATTTGCTCGGGATGAATGTCTGCACCTCGTATGGCGGGCGTGGTGCGGATGCCGTCAGTTATCTCAAAGCTCTCGCACGCATTGGCCGCGAAGGCACGACCGTGCGAACATTCTTCTCCGGTCACTTGAGTATCGGAGCTTACCCGATCCAAACATGGGGTAGCGAAACACTCAAGAAGAAGTACTTGCCCGGTGGCGTGAAGGGCGACAAGGTGCTCGCGTTTGGCCTGACGGAACCCGAGGCGGGGAGTAATCCCAGGCAGATGACCACAACTTACGAAAAGCACGGTGATCATTACCGCTTGAATGGCGTGAAATATCTCATCTCCAATGGTGGAATCGCCAACGCTATCATCGTGTTTGGTTATCCGGCCAATGTTGATGAAGGCGACCCAAGCCGTCGCATTTCGGCCTTCGTCGTGGACACCGATGCCAAAGGTTTCGAAGCCGAGAGTTTCTCACCCAATGCCAAAATGGGGATGCCGACGTCCAACACGGCGATGTTTCAAATGGAAGATGTGCGTGTGCCTGCCGAGAATCTGCTTGGTGAACTCGGTGAGGGCTTTCGCATTGCGATGGGCACGCTTGTGAGCGGTCGCCTCAGCGTTGCGGCGGGCTGTTTGGGAGTGATCGAGGATTGCCTGACGGAATCGATCGAGTACTCCAAAATCCGCAATCAGCACGGCAAGGAGATCGCCCGCCACCAACTTGTTCAAGAGCACATTGCTCACATCGAAATGGATCGGGTTACGACGGAATCTTTGCTCCTGCGTGCGGCGGAGGCCAAGGATCGCTCGGCGGGTTCACCGGGCGATCGCGAATTTGCGCGCCAGGCGGATCTTCTCGCGGCACAGGCGAAATTCTTTGCCAGCAACGCCGCGTGGGATGCTGCGGATCGAGCCGTTCAGGTTTGGGGCGGGAAGGGTTGGAGTACGCTTTATCGGCCCGCTCGCCACTTAATGGATGTGCGGGTTTGCCGCATTTACGAAGGAACAGACGAAATATTGAAACTGAAGATTGCTGCGGCAGTGTTGGGTAAAGAGTGGGAGGCGTTCAAATGATTGCCGCTTGGAATACGCCACGGTATGGCTAAACTGTTCGTACCTGACTGTCCGGGTCTGTTTAGGGCGGCCCCAGGGTCAGGGTGTTTCAGGAGGAAGCATCGTGAAGAAGTATGTGTTTATTTCGACCGCAGGATTGCTGTTCGCATCGTTCGCGACCGCGCAAACCCCCACTTCGGCTCCCGTAGTTACCGGAACCGTGGTAACAGGAACCGTGACTCCCAGCCCGGTTGTCGTGGGAATCAGTCCAACCGTGACAGGTATCACCACCGCACCAACGACAACCCGCCGTTTCGGATTCCGTGGGCGATTTCGCGACCGCACCGAGACCGGCACTGTGACCACAATGCCAGTCGGCTCATTCACGCCCGGCACAGTTACCCCATTCACGCCTACCACCGGCACGACGATCATCACGCCGAGCACAGGCAGCGTGATTCCGAACACGATGCCTCGCACCGTGGTTCCGAACACCATGCCACCAGTCGCACCGGCTCCAGCTCCAGCGCCTGGTAGCACTTCCGCCAACCCAGTTGTGACGGACATGCCTGTTGTTGTCGCCAGTGGCACGACCGGAATGGGTACCATCGTCACTGCGGGTGGAATGATTGTGGGAAACCCAATTGTGGTTCCTGCAAGTGGAATGATGTTGCCCAGTAGTGGAACGGTGATCGTGACCAGTGGAACCATGGTTCCGACGGGCACGATGATGACGATGACACCAGGCACAGTTGTGATGAGCAATGGCTCAACCATGATGCCCGTGGTTAGCGGTCAACCGGTTATGGTGCGGACGATGACCACATCGACCACGCCGACCACACAGCGCGTTGGCATTTTTGGCCGTGTCCGTGTGCGGCGCTAATCGCGTATTATCCTGCTGACGCCGGGTGGTCCCTTCGGGCGACTTCCCGGCGTTTTTTCGCATACCCGGGTGTATTCATGTCGCAAACCATCTTGCTTCGAAATGGCCGCGTGATCGATCCTTCGCAGGAGTTCGATAGCGTTACAGATCTCTGGATCGCAGATGGGCGTATCGTTGGCTTTGGTACGCAATCGCTCACTCCGAACGAGGTGATTGATTGCACCGGTATGATCGTGGCACCGGGCTTAATCGATATGCACGTTCATCTTCGCGAGCCGGGCCGCGAAGAAGATGAAACGATTGCGAGCGGAACGGCTGCCGCAGTTGCCGGCGGAGTAACTTCCGTCGCCTGCATGCCAAATACCGAGCCAGCGATTGATTCACGCATGGCCGCCGAATTCGTGGTTCAGCAAGCGCAACGTGCCGGGAATTGCAACGTCTTCCCCATTGGTGCTGTAACCAAGAATCGCGAAGGAAAAGAACTCGCCGAACTCGGAAGTCTGGTCGAAGGCGGAGCAGTTGCGTTCACCGATGATGGCGCACCGGTCTATTCCGCCGAGATCATGCGAAGGGCACTCGAATACTGCAAGATGCTCAACGACCGCGCCGTGCTCGTTCACGCGGAGATTCTGGAATTGACGGTTGGTGGCGTGATGAGCGAGGGCCTTGTGAGTGTCGAACTCGGGCTGCGTGGCATGCCTGCGGTGGCCGAAGATATCATGATCGCCCGGGATGTAATGCTTTCCGAGCTTACAGGTGGTCGCGTTCACATTCTGCATGTGTCCACAGCGGGTGGCGTTGATCTCATTCGCCAAGGTATCGCGAAAGGAATCCGCATCAGCGGCGAAGCTTGCCCGCACCATTTCATTCTAACCGACGAGACACTCCGGTCATTTGATAGCAACTTCAAGATGTCGCCCCCGCTCCGCACTCAGCGCGACGTGAACGCGATTATCGCGGGGTTGAAGGATGATACGCTTTCCGTGCTTGCGACCGACCACGCACCACATGCACCCGAAAAGAAGGAGCGCGAACTCGATCAGGCTCCGAATGGCATTCTCGGCTTAGAGACGTTCCTTCCGTTGTGTGTCACACACTTGATCGAACCAGGCCACTTAAGCTGGCCACAAATGCTGCGGAAGATGACGATTAACCCGGCTATTGTGCTCGGAATCGATCGCGGAACACTTCAACGGGGCAAACCCGCAGACGTGACTGTGATCGATCCGAAAGCAACGTGGATCTTCGACAAGAACCAATCAAAGTCGCGCAGTCGCAACACTCCGTTTCACGGTTGGAAGTTGACCGGCCGTGCCGTAGTCACCATCGTGGGTGGCGAAGTAAAAATGAATCGGCTTGTTCCCGCTATGAACGCGATGGCGAAGTGAACTGTCTTCGCCGAGCGAGTGATCGAGCCTTGAGCTAAGGAAACAAGAAGGAGCTTTCACTCCTTCTTGCCAATGCAATAGAGCGTTTCTTGCCTCTTGCCGTCTACGATAGACGCCACTCTTAAATAGATTCGGTCGCCGCAAATCGTGGGTGTTGCCATTGCTTCGGTGCCGAGCCGGTTTATGGCAATCGACTCATACCCCGCTGGCGTCGCTTTGAACACGAACATTTTGCCGGCTTCGTTGATCGCGAACATTGTGCTTCCCGCGAACACCGGCGAGGCGGTGAAGCCACCATCCAACCGCTCACTCCAGAGTTCCTGGCCGCTATCTGCTTTCCAACAATATGCCACGCCGCCATCCGATACGCCGTACAGATGCCCATCTTTCACAAGCATGGAAGGCACATACATCCGGAGTTTATTCTCCCATGCAACCTTGCCCGACCCATCTGCGGCGATTGCCGAAATGTGATTGCGCGGGTAGCCACCACTGGTGAAAACTCGCTCGCCATCGGTAACCGCGGATGTCACGCATTCCGTGGTTGAGCCTTTGGTTTCCCATAATAATTTGCCCGTAAGCGGATCGAGGCTCGTAACCAGATCGCAACCCGTAAGGAACAGTTGATCCTTCCCATCGGCTTTGAGAATGATCGGGGAAGCGTAGTTCGGGAGTTTCGGTCGCTTATGTGTCCAGACCGGTTTACCGGTCGCACGATCGAGGCCCACGATAACGCCGGTGCCCTTGTTATCGGCCGAGACGATAACCAGAGAATCCCAGATCGCAGGGGAAGAGCCAAAGCCCTGATGCAGGGTGTAGTCGGTTACCTTGGTTTGCCAAAGTTGTTTTCCGTTCAAGTCGAGTGCAGTGGTGTAGATGGCACCCGCATTCAGGAAGTTGACAAACACGCGCTTCCCATCGCACGCGGGCGTGCAAGATGCCATGGACGCTTTGGCATTTCCCTTCATAAAGCCGCCACGATGCAGCTCGGTTTCCCAGACAACTTTGCCAGTGTTCCGGTCGAAACATCGCACGGACTGCGTTTCCTTTTCCGTATCAGCAATGGCAAGATAAACCCGATCTCCGATCACGATGGGCGAGCCGTGGCCGCGACCCGGCACCGCCACTTTCCAGACAATGTTTTCCTCCTCGCTCCATTTCAATGGGGGATTCTGTTGTGGGGCGATTCCGTTGCGGTCTGGTCCTCTCCACCAGGGCCAATCGGTGGCTGAAATAGTGATCGCTTCAATAGGTTCGCCCGCGCCGATCGGAACAGAGGTGTAGGGGACAATGATAGCGGCAAGTGCGAGTAATCGAGTCATGGCACTTCACTCCGATCGAGATGGTATGAGGGGCGGGAGCGAGTATGATAACCCGCTTAAAGTTCCGTAACCAGGGATGCCATGATTGGAATGAAACGTGAAACGCGGCTCGACGCCCTGCCACCGCAATGCCCGGTTGTGTACCTTCCTGGCGTCGATGGCACCGGCCGCCTTCTCTTCCGCCAACAAGCCTTGGCGGAACGATTCACGCTCCGGTGTGTATCTTATCCGCAAGACGATAAACATACGTATGCGGATCTCGTTGCGATTGGCATCAAGCACCTGGAAGAAACTGGCCCGGCGGTGGTTCTTGCGGAATCGTTCGGTGGCGCGGTGGCCTTGTTAATTGCGCTGAAACGCCCGGAGTTAGTGCGCCGTTTGGTGCTGGTGAACACGTTCGCGTGGTATCCGCGTCGCCTGTATATCAGTGTTGCCGGAATCGTTGGTCCAAAGCTGCTGAATAAGCCCGGTCCACAATCGACGCGTGGCGTCCGAGGATACTTCTTCTTCCCGCCTTGCGTTCCGATCAAGGAACAAAACGAGTGGTGGAACCGCACCGCCGACGTACCCATGCGAGTCTATGGCCACCGGATTGAACTTCTCTCGCACATCGATCTTCGTTCTCAGTTGAATCAGATCGCTATTCCAACTTTGGTGGCAGTTGCTCCCAATGATTGGGTCGTTCCCTGCACCGCAGGCCGAGTGCTCGCGAAGCGATTGCCCTGTGCGAGTTTGATCGAGATCCCAGCCGGGCACGCCATGCTGATCGACCCGCGAGCAGATGTGGCCCGTTGGCTCGAATGCGATACTTACTGGCCGCCAATCGCACCGAATCAACTGTGAACAACCGCTTGACATGAAAAAGATCGAATGCGTTATCGATGCGCTGGAGAACCAGAGTGAAGACTAAAGCGGAGATCGTGCGCGATTGGTTACCGCGATACACGGGGCGACCGGTCGATCAGTTCGGGAAGTACATCCTTGTCACCAACTTCACTCACTATGTCGAACTCTTTGCTGAACGCTTCGGCGTCGAGATACTCGGCCGCGACCGCCCCATGCAATCGGCCACTGCCGAGAATCTCACTGTTCTGAATTTCGGGATGGGAAGCGCGATGGCCGCGACAGTCATGGATTTGCTCTCCGCAGTTGAGCCAAAGGCCGTGCTGTTTCTTGGGAAGTGTGGCGGGTTGAAAAAGACGACCATCGGGGACTTTATCCTTCCGATCGCCGCCATTCGTGGGGAAGGAACCAGCAACGATTACCTGCCGCCGGAAATCCCCGCGCTGCCATCATTCCGGCTTCAAGCTGCGCTCACGGCCGCCATCAACATTCATAACCTCGATTACTGGACCGGTACGGTTTACACCACGAACCGCCGCGTCTGGGAGCATGATGAAAAGTTCAAGGAGTATCTTCGCTCCATTCGCGCCAGTGCGATTGACATGGAAACCGCGACGATCTTTGTTGTGGGCTTCGTGAATCACATTCCCAAAGGGGCGTTGCTTCTGGTTTCGGATAACCCGATGACGCCGGAAGGAGTGAAGACTTCGCTTTCGGATGAAGCGGTGACGGAGCGGTATGTGCAGAAGCATCTCGAGATTGGAATCGACACATTGATCGAGTTGCGTGACGCAAAGGATTCAGTCAAACACCTTCGCTTCGAGGAGCGGCCGGGTTAACTTTTGGTGCGTCACTTCTGCCCTGCGAAAAGATAATGTTCACCTAGAATTGAGCGCGTCATGTGAATGATTTCTTGCGTGTGGCCGCGAAAGTGGGCAACACACCGCACGATGGCTTGCATACCGGTGTAGTCGTATCGGCCAACGGGAATTGGGTTTAGCAAAACCTCATCGTTCGCCATTGCAACCGTCGCCTTTGCACTGTCTACGATTCCCTGCAGTCGTCTAAATAACTCGTCTTTGGTCACGCCATCGCGCGTGGAGAACTCGGCATCTCTGACGCGAGTATCCGGCTCGCCAACAATTCCACTTCCAATTAATTGCTGCACATTACCAGCGAGATGAAGCACGAGATTCCCTATCGCGTTCCTGTTGTTATCGGGCCGCTCCCACACTTGCGTATCGGTTAACTGATTCAGGCAATGTGCGATCCGATCGATAGCCGCATCGAGTTCATCGTGAATCGCATGCGTGAACGCACTGCGAGTGTGAGTGATCACGCGATACTCCTTAACGCTGGCCGCGAAGTTCCGTCGCCTTTGCGACCCGGTCTACCGCAAGGACAAACGCCGCAGTGCGAAGATCGCAGCGATGTTGATCGCGTATTGCTGCAATGTCCGCATAAGCCGATCGCATGCGTTTACGCAGTTCCCGGTTCACGTGCTCCTCATCCCATCGATATTGTTGAATGTTCTGCACCCACTCGAAATAGCTCACCGTTACCCCGCCCGCATTCGCATAAATATCGGGGAGTAACACGACGCCCTTGGCACGGAGAATCTCATCCGCATCAGGATCTGTGGGATGGTTCGCCCCTTCGAGAATGTATTTCGCACGCACCACATCGCAGGTCTTCTTCGTGAGTACATCGCCGAGCGCGGCCGGAATGAGCACATCGCAAGGTTCAGCAAGAATGTCTGTACCGGGAAAGGCGATTCCGCCCGGGAAGCCAACAATCGATTTGTTCGCAGCGGTGTAGTGACACAGTGCGGGTACATCGAGACCCGAAGGGTTTCGCACTCCGCCATTCACATCGCTCACGGCAACCACACACCCGCCGGCTTCGTGGATTAAACGTGCGACCCAGGAACCCACATTGCCAAAGCCCTGAACGACGTAAGTGAAGTCCGAGACTTTCTTGCCATGCTCTTCGAATAGACATTCCGCCCCGTAGAGGATTCCGCGACCCGTTGCCGCGTCTCGACCCAACGACCCGCCGAGTTCCACCGGCTTCCCTGTGACAACCGCGGGCGCATAGCCGTGGAACTTCTCGTACTCATCCACGATCCAGGCCATCGTCTGGGAATTTGTTCCCATATCGGGAGCCGGCACATCGGTGTATGGGCCAATCACTTCGTGCAAGCGTTGCGCGAACACTCTTGTTAGGCGTTGTAATTCCGAGATTGTGAGCTGTCTGGGATCTACGGCGATGCCGCCCTTCGCACCGCCATATGGCAGATTGACCACGGCTGTTTTCCAGGTCATCAGCGCGGCCAGTGCGTTCACTTCGTCGATATCGACCTGCGGATGAAACCGAATGCCACCCTTCATCGGACCGCGGGAATTATCGTGTTGAACGCGGAAGCCAACATAAGACGCCAGCGAGCCATCATCGCGCTGGATCCGACATTCCACTTTGATTTCTCGATAGGGAATCAACAACGACAGGCGGAGTTGTTCATCGAGTTTCAGCAATGCAGCCGCACGATTGAAGTAAAAGGTGACGGATTGTGAAGGAGTCATACCGAATCCCGTGCGGTTTGGTGAACCAACCGTGCTCATCATCCGTGAAGTGCCCATACTGTCCAGAGCGTTAAGCCGAACAGGAGGCGTAAGCCCATTTGGGTAATCACCCACCACAAAGACGATTGCAGCACTATCCCGAGCGATGCCAGGCTTTTCTTGACTTCATCGTCCACCATCTTGCTCGGGTTCACGATGCCTATGGTGATCACGCGAACCAGCGGCCCTTTCCAGCCAAGCCAGTTCTCAGCGTGATCGAGGTACTTCACCGTCTCGTCGTGATCGAACCGACCCACGCGAATAATGAAGAACACATCGACCGCGAGCATCGCGACCATCGGCAACAGGATCACGAGAACAAGCCACCACTCTTCTTTCAACTGTTGCACAGTTAACGTGGCGGTGGGGTATACGAGGCGTGACACGACTAATTGAATTACGGCGACAATCGCAGCCAAACACGCCGGACGAAAAAAGGACCAGTTTAGAATGAGGCTCTTGTGGACTCCGAGCAACTGAATGAGTTTCGGCCATCGCCCGCGGACCGCGATCAGAACCCGAAGCGCGCTCCAATACACTTCCCACCGACGCAAAAAGCTGATGAGAAACATAATCGTCACATAAAAGTCGAACACCCGGATCAGATTAATCGGTTGCGGGGTCGTCATCGCCTCACCATCTTGGGGTTATGCCCATCGTATTGGGTTTTATTTGCCTGGACGCGGATTGTCGTCGTTCTCTTGCGCACTCGAGTAATCATTTTTCCCTTGCGGCTAAACCCGGAATGCTCATTATGAATCCGGTCTACCTTTCTCCCCACGGATTGCTGTCATGAAATCGGTAAATCGCCGTCAATTCCTGGCGACAACGGCTGCTGCCGCCATAGCAAGTGCTCATCCTCAGACCATGCATGCTGCTGAAGAGTCGCGGAAATTCAAGCTTGGCCTGGTGACTTACAATGTGCCAAAAGACTGGGATCTTCCCACACTGCTGAAGGTGTGTAAGGACGTCGGCATTTCTGCGGTCGAGTGCCGCACCACGCATGCCCACAAAGTTGAGCCAAACCTAAATGACGAACAACGCGCCGCTGTGAAGAAGCAGTTCGCGGATTCGGGCATCGTGTTTTGGGGCAGCGGCACGGCGTGTGAATTTCATTCACCGGATGCGGCCGTGGTGAAGAAGAACATCGAGGAGAGCAAACAGTTTATCGGTTTGGTTAAAGATCTTGGTGGTAAAGGGATCAAGGTGCGGCCTAACGGTGTTCCCAAGGATGCCGACCCGCAAAAGACCTTCGAGCAGATTGGTAAGGCTCTGGCCGAATGCGGGAAAGTTGCGGCCGATGCGGGTGTCGAAATCTGGGTTGAGGTGCATGGTGCGGTAACGCAAATTCCCCGCAACATGAAATCCATTATGGAAGCGTGCGGCCATCCTGCTGTGGGCGTTTGTTGGAACTCCAATGCCCCCGACATCGAGGATAAATCGGTAAAAGCTTCCTTCGAAATGCTAAAGCCGTGGATTCGCTCTTGCCACATCAATGACCTCGAAAACGATGCCCGCGGCACTTATCCTTACCGCGAACTCTTCGGTTTATTTCGCGGCATGGGATACGACCGTTACACACTTTGTGAATACGGGAAAGCCTTCCCGGTCGCTGAAGGAACAGAGTTCCTCAAGAAGTACAAGGATCAGTGGGAGAAACTGGCCAACGGGTGATCGTGATTATTGATCAGATTTTTCACTTGCACCAGGCGTGAACGGGCGCACAAATAATAGTGTTTTTGATCTCAGGTGAGATACCCGATCTAACCCGTTAACCCCAGGTGCGCCCGTGTCTCGTGTTGGCCCATTCGCATTGATCGCAGCGCTATTTGTTCTCGCCGGCGGTTTAACTGGGCAGGAGCCGAAAGTTACCAAGAAGGAAGAACCGCCGCCCGTGCGGTACAAGGGTGTGCTCCCCAGCAACTGGAAAAAGCTGGGGCTCACCGACGAGCAAGTGCAGGATGTTTACAAGATCCAGAACAAGTACGGCACAGAGATCGATAAACTCGAAGCAAAGATCAAGGAGTTGAAAACGACTCGCGATAAGGAAGCGAAGGCTATCCTCACAACCGAACAGAAAAAACGCCTTGAAGATATTCTGCTTGGAAAGGATAACTAGGCACACCACCACGAACTGTTTGCACAGCGGTGAGGATTGCCGCTGTGCCTTTTGTGGCGTCGGGGAACGGAATTAGCCGAGATGTAGTTGCCAACCGCATCGTGCGAGCATTCTGGATCTTTCCCTCCATTGCTCACACGACCTAATGGGAACGGAGTCCACTCGTGGGTCTTGACTGCACAACACACTTCTCCACAGCAGAAACACCAGCATGGGAGGCGATTCACACCTCACTTGTTCGAGTGATTGATTCTCCGCAACTTCGCATGATCGATGGGCTTCCGGCGTTCCCTGACGAGATTCCCACAGACGATTGGAAAGAACTCCGGCTCGGATTCGATAGCGGTATGGTCACCATCCGCCGCCGTCGTTCTGCTTTAACATGTGTGGTGTGGGGTAATGCGGATGAAGCCCTTCACTCCGCATGGAATCGCGTTGTTTGGGCGTGTGCGGTAGCGGGTAACGGAACAATCGAATCAACTACCGGGCGAAGTACGCCCGAGGAATTTGCCCACAATCATGGGATAATTCCGTCCGCTGCAGTGAGCTCTTAACGTGAACCGATCGTTTCGCGGTTTTCCACCTTCACAGAACGTGCTCATTGTGACGATAACGGCATATGAGTGGCATCAGTTGCCAATCCGTGAGCGGTTGCCCTTGCCCCGCTTGCCAGCGTTGGTTAACCTCCGCAAACCCCATGGATTCGGGTTCAGCGGCTCGCAGGGAAGAAGAGGCCCACCGTGACAACCACCGTCCGGCAGCTGGCCGAATGGGTTAGGGGCGAAGTCCTCGGCGACGGCGACCTACCCATATCGGATGCTCGCAGCCTCGCCGAGGCCGAACCCGGCGATATTACCTTCGTTGAACACGACAAACATTTGTCGGCGTGGCACTTGAGCCGCGCTTCGGCCGCAATCGTTTCGCTGAATGTGCCGGTGAACGGCCGTCCTGTGATTCGTGTCGCTGATCCACTCATGGCCTTCGTCCAGGTTGTACAAGGATTGCGGGGCCGCCCGGTTACTCCTGAAGCATGCATTAGCCCTGCCGCACATGTTCACCCCACGGCCCGACTCGGGACTCGCGTGAGTGTTGGGGCGGGTGCCGTAGTAGGTGAAGGAAGTGAGATCGGGGCGGATACCGTGCTTTATCCCGGGGCGGTAGTTGGGCGGTTTTGCCGCGTGGGCGATAACGTGATACTGCACCCGCACTCGGTTCTCTACGACGAAACGATTCTTGGTAATCGTGTAGTGATTCACTCTAATGCGGTCATTGGTGCGGATGGTTTCGGCTATCGCCCGCAGAACGGCCGGCACGTGAAAGTTCCACAACTCGGAAACGTCGAGATTGAAGACGATGTTGAAGTCGGCTCGTGTACCACGATCGATCGCGGAACGTTTGGCACAACGCGGATCGGAGCCGGAACCAAGATCGATAATTTGGTGATGATCGGCCACAACTGCCAGATCGGTAAGCACAACATTCTGTGCAGCCAGGTTGGGATTGCCGGCTCGGTAACGACTGGCGATTATGTGGTGATGGCGGGTCAGGTGGGTGTCGCGGATCATCTCACGATCGGGGAAAAAACCACCATCCTCGCGAAGAGCGGCGTTTCAAGCAACATACCTGCGAATTCCCAGATGCTGGGTTATCCGTGTCTTCCGCACAAGGAAGAAGCGCGCATCATGGTATCGCTCCAGAAACTGCCGGAAATCCGCCGAGACCTGGCACGCATCAAGAAGGCTCTTGGAATTGAGGGGGATTAAATGCAGCTGTTGCACCGGCAGCTCGCACTCGGGCCAGAGTCGGAAACTGGCACTCAACTTTCGCCGCAGCAAACGCCCGTTGGCCTTCTGGCCTGTGCCGGACGCTTCCCAATTGCCTTCGCCGAGAAAGCACGCGATTGCGGAATACCGATTGTTTGCGTGGGCGTTGCGGGCATGGCCGACCCGGCGCTTAAAAGCATTTGCACTGAGTTTCACTGGCTACGAAGAGCGTCGCTCGGGTACCTCTTTCGCACGTTTCAGCGCGGCGGAGTATCCCGGTGGGCCATGGCGGGCAAGTTTCACAAGCACCTGATTTACCAACCCTGGCGATGGTTTCGGTTGATTCCCGACTGGCGCATGATTCGTTACTACTTCTTACGGAACCGCTCCGCCAACAACGACGATTCGTTGCTGCTGGGCCTGATCGGCGAGTTCCGTGCTCATGGTCTCGATTGTGTCTCTCCACTCGAACTTGTTCCGGAGTTGCTCGTGAGAGAAGGAGTTCTGACTCGTCGCAAGCCGACCACTGCCGAGAACCAAGACATCGCAATGGGTTGGCATTTGGCGCGCGAAATGGGGCGACTGGATATCGGCCAGAGCGTTATGATTCGCGAACGCGCGATTCTCGCAGTCGAGGCCATCGAAGGCACGGATAAAGCCATCGAGCGAGCCGGCGGGCTTTGCTCGCGCACTGGGTTCGTTGTGGTGAAAGTTGCCAAACCTGGCCAAGATCGACGCTTCGATGTGCCCACGGTTGGCATGCAGACAATTGAAACCATGCACGCCGCAGGTGCCCGTGTTCTCGCCATCGAGGCGGGCGAAACCATACTTCTCGACGAAGCGCAAACGATCGCCTTGGCGGATCGATATGGCATCACCATCACGGCACTGAAGTCGCCAACCGCCGCGTGAAATCGCACGCATCGCGGCTCAGTTGCTCTGGGTTATTGCGCGACTTTTAACTGGGAGCCGCGTGAGTGAATCATGGCGGGAATTGTGGAGTTATTGAACTTGTTGATCATTGAAGCGAGATACCAACGCAAGTGATCTGTTCAGAGCCACTTCCTTTCAATGTCGCAATATCGCTATAACTAGGGTATTGTCCCATCGACTGAGCTTCTCCCCAGCCGGGTTTTCCCGTCTTATGGGTTCGATCACCTTACTTCTGCCGAAGCACTTACCGACCGTCGCCCTGTCGACGCTGCAAGAGTCCCGTTTTGCCCATGGCTTTGAACAAACGATCGATATTAGCAGAGCGACAGTCGAAGGCGACAGATTGGTCGTGGACTTCGATCTCAACGAGAGTGGCTACGCGGTGGTGCCGTGGCCAACGGGTAGTTCGGGCACACTCGTTGCGATGACGTCCACACTCCGGTTGCAGCGCGAACCTTACCGGTTGATGCTGGAACTCGCTCGGGGCAAGCTCAACCAGGTGCGCACGCAGGTCGCCGAATGGCAGGGGATTGGCCTCGTCACACCGCGATCGTTTGATCGGGCACTAATCGATACCTCCCGCATGTTTGGCAAAGCGGTTCACTCGGAACCCGATGAAAGCGATGAACTGGCGAAGCAAGTACTCGAACTGAGTTTCGCTCTGGGCGACCAATTGACCACAGAATTTTCGTGTCAACTCCTTGCGACACGCCTTGAGCAAAGTGGCCCGCTCGACACCATGCTGGCGGCGCGAACGCTCAGTGGATGGGATAAGCAACCCAACGCGTATACCGAGGCGTTCAATGCGGCACAGTTCGCTGTGAGTTGGCGGGATGTTGAACCCGTAGAGTCCCGTTACGATTGGTCCGCACTGGATCGTGCCGTGGCTGCTGCGCAAGCCGCGGGGTTGCCCATTACCATCGGACCGGTAATCGATCTGGCACCGGAGTTGATTCCCGCGTGGGTGGCGAACTGGGAAGGCGATTTTCCCACACTTGCCGCATACATGTGCGACTTCCTGGAAACCACGATTCGGCGATATTTGCCCGCAGTGCGGCGCTGGGTGATCTGTGCGGGCTTCAACAATGCCAGCGCGGTGGGATTAAACGACGATGAACGATTAAGGCTTGCCTTCCGGCTCTTTGAAGCCGCTGGGCATGTGGATGCGGGGTTAGACCTCATTCTGAGTGTTGCACAGCCGTGGGGCGACTATCTCAGCAACGAAGACCAAACGATATCTCCGCTCACATTTCCGGACGATCTGCTTCGAACCGGATTAAAGGTCTCCGCAGTGGAGTTGGAGATCCGAACCGGAACAGCCCCACGTGGTAGCTTGCCCCGCGACTTGCTCGATACCGCACGGCTCATTAGCCTCTATGGCGGATTAGGGCTTCCCATCGAGCTTTCACTGAGTTACCCCGCCTCGACCGAGACAGACCCTCATGCGAATCCTTCCCAAACGCTGTGGAAGCCGGCCTGGATAAAAGAGCCAACGCCTGAAAGGCAAGCGGATTGGGGTGAATCCTTGACGCTACTCGGCATCTGCATGCCTCATGTGCGAGCCGTGACCTGGGACAATTGGTCCGATGCGGAACTCCATCTGACACCATCGGGCGGAATACTCGATGGTGCACATAGCCCTAAACCGCTCCTTTCGCGGCTTCATACCCTTCGGAACAATTACCTCGCCAAGAAGAGCTAGCGAGAGTCCTTCTGTAGTGTTGGGTGCGGCAAACATGTGGCAAATCGAACGACTCGCTCGTTGCGGTGCTTGTGCTCGACCGATATGATTCAAGTCCCGGACTAATTTCACTTTGGCCTCACAACCCAATACCGGGACTTACCCACCGACCGACGCAATGGCGGAGGACGGAGAATGTCGGTTAGTGATTTCACCCACCCAACGCCGCCGGATTCGGTCCTTCGCGAAGTGGCCGGCTACCGCTTGCTACGCCACATCGGCGAAGGGGGCATGAGTTCCGTTTACCTCAGCTACGATGTTGAGGCCGGGCGAACGATCGCGGTGAAACTTCTCGCCGATCATCTGGCAACATCACGAGAGTTCGTCCATCGTTTCTATCGCGAGGCACGACTGAGCCGATTGCTTTCTCACCCGAATATTGTGCGTGGCGTAGGGGCGGGGTTCGATGCGATTGTCTCCAAGCATTACCTCATTCTGGAATTTGTGGACGGCCCAACAGCCCATGCGGTTCTCGCGGCTCGCGGGCGGTTTTCGGTTGAAGCTGCAGTGAAAGTTGGGATCGATATCGCCAATGCATTGGATTTTCTCCACTCGCGGCAATATGTTCACCGCGATGTAAAACCGGACAATATTCTTCTCCACCCAGACGGCTACGCCAAACTGGCGGATCTTGGCGTTGCGAAGCGTCTCAACGACGACGCCCATCTCACCGCCCTCACGCAGAACGTGGGCACGTCTTACTACATGGCCTACGAACAAGCCCTGAATGCCAATCTGGTCGATGGCCGCAGCGATATTTTCGCCCTCGGGGCAACGCTTTATCATTTGCTAACCGGAGAAGTGCCATTTCCCGGTTCCACACATGAGGAAGTGATTCGCGGGAAAGAGGAAGCCACATTTCGTTCATTGGCGAAAATGAATCCTAATGTGCCCGCGGCATTAGTACAGATCATTAACACCACGCTGGCTCGAGATCCGCGGGAACGCTTTCAGACGGCCCGCGAACTCGCCCACGCACTTATGGCCACCGGTTTGGCGACCAGCGCCTCTATGCCGAACTTCGAAGGTTTGAGTGATGGTGAGCCACCGATTTCGCCCACGCGCGTCGATCTGCCCGCACCCCTACCATCGGATAACCAGAATCGGAAGTCGGGGCCGAATGCCATGCATTGGTTATGCAACCGGTGCATGGGTCTGATGCATTGCAGCGGGCGAACGCTCCGGAACTTGCTTGCATTGGTACTCGGTGCGAGCTTGGTCGCAGCGATGGTAACTCCTGCTCTGGCTCGTCGCATCTCAAAGCCGAATGACTATCAGCAAGTGATCAAAACTCACGAAACCCCCGCTGTTCATGCGGCTCCCGCTTCGCACGAACGCTCAATCAATACACCACAGTAACGCCTCGCACCGCAACTTCACCGGAACCGAAACGTCGCACACCTGCGGTGGAGCTAAGCTCGAACGTGGTCCCATCTCTATTCAAAGCTCGCTTGTGTCTGGTGCTCGCAGCTATCTTGTGGAGCCTGGGCAGCGTGTTCATGCGATTGCTACAGCACGATCTCAAGATTGGCTTGCATGAACCGCAACTCTCTTCCTTGCAGATCGCCTTTTATCGCGGTTTGTTCGGCGGGTTGTTCATGTTAGCCCTGGTTCGCCGGTCGCAAATCACATTCCGCCCGATCATGATTCCCATGATCCTGACGTTCACCGTCATGAGCGGGCTATACCTTTCCGCCCTTGGTCTTGGTGCAGCGGCGAATGCGATATTCTTGCAGAACACGGCACCCGTTTGGGTTTCGTTATTCGCGGTGTTCATTCTGCGTGAGCATATCGATCGGCGCGCCTGGCAAGCGGTGGCACTCGCCGTTAGCGGGGCGTTCGTCATTGTGGTTGGCGGGTGGCCATCAAACTTGTCGCCCGAAGGGCAGCGCAACGAGAGCATCGTGTTGCTGATGGGAGTGGCGAGCGGAATGGTGTACGCCGGCGTTGTGTTGTTCCTGCGATTGCTACGCGAGGAATCGCCCGTTTGGCTCGTGGCCATGAACTTACTGGGCACGGCCATAACCTTGGCGTTATTCGTTATTGTTACCAGTGGCTTCGCCGAGTTTGTGGAATGGGTACGCACTCCAAGCATTCAACAGTTGGCTGTTATGGCAGTGGGCGGCGTGTTGCAAATGAGTGTTCCCTATCTGCTATTCACATATAGCCTCCGTGCGGTCTCGCCGCAGGAAGCAGCTATCATTACTTTGATCGAACCGCTACTTAACCCGATTTGGGCATTCTTGCTAACCCCTGAGAAAGATACACCCACTCTTCCCATGTTCTTGGGCGGAGGACTCATCTTGCTCGCCCTGATGTGGAAGTACATTCCGCGTTGGAAACGTTAGACAGGTTAAGGAAGGATCGTGCGCCTTCAACCTGGCATGATATGCGCCCTCGGGTACAGCATCTTTTCCCCGCACGCGAGAGGTCACTCAGAATGCCACCTCTACACATCGCGACGTTCACTTGCGACGTGACGCCTCCCGAGGAGCATCCACTATGTGGTGGATGGATATTGCCGGTGCGCGGTGTGGATGATCCACTGCGAGCCGTGGGTGTGGTGTTGTTGGGAGCGGGCAAACCCGTGGTGTTGTGTGCGGTCGATTGGACCGGATTGCGAAATGAAGCATTCCGCATTTGGCGAAAGGCGCTTGCGGATGCGGCACATACCACACCCGAGCATGTCTCGCTCCACTGTGTTCATCCGCACAACGCACCCTTCGCCGATGTCGAAGCGGAGAAACTCATCGCGGCTGCGAAAAGCTCAACTTCGCTCGATCTGAAATACTTCAACGATTGCGTGAAGAGATCGGCGGATGCGCTGAAAGCCGCGCTCCCGGCTGCCAAGCAGTTCACCCACATTGGCACCGGTTTGGCTGCAGTAAAAGAAGTGGCATCGAACCGTCGCATTCTTGGAGTTGATGGAAAGATCAAGTTCACTCGCACCAGCGCGACCAAAAGCAAAGAAGCCCGCGACGAACCCGAAGGCACCATCGATCCGAATCTGCGAACCCTCAGCTTCTGGGACGGCGACAAGCCACTGGCAGCGCTTTCCTTTTATGCCTGCCACCCGATGAGCTACTACGGAGATGGCCGCGTGACTGCGGACTTCTGCGGGCTTGCACGCCAGAAACGCCAGGATGAGACGGGCGTCTTTCAAGTCTATTTCAACGGCTGCGGCGGAAACATCACGGCTGGGAAATACAACGATGGAGCCAAGGAAAACCGCGTGGTGCTGCGAGACAAGATCTTCGATGCCATGACAACGGCCTGGAAGGCAACCAAACGCCAGGCCATTCAAAACTTCGAGTGGCGCTTCGAACCGGTGAAGTTGCCGCCGCGAACGGAAGCCAGTTTTGGTGTCGCACAAAGCACGCTCACTCTGGAAGATCCCAAAGCCATCACGGCACGCCGCAACAATGCCGCTTATCAACTTGCGTGGCTTAAACGGATTGATACGCCGATCGAAGTAAACTGCCTGGATATGGGTGGGTCGGTGCTGAGCCTCTTCATGCCAGGAGAGGCGTTCATCGAGTATCAGCTTGCCGCACAAAAGATGCGACCCGATGCGTGGGTGAATGTTGCCGCGTATGGCGATGATGGCCCAGGTTATATCCCAACGGCGAAAGCGTACCTCGAAGGTGGCTATGAACCCACCGTGGCACTCGCTGGACCAGAGTCCGAAGAAATATTGCTGAAGGCGATACGCAAAGTGCTTACGGCGAAAGAGGGAAAACCATGAATATGCTTCTGCCCAGTCTTCTGTTCCTGATGCCAACATTCGCAGAACTGCCCAAAGCCAAGGGGCCACTGTCGCCAAAAGAAGAACTTGCGACTTTCAAACTTCCGGAAGGCTTCAAAGCGGAGTTGGTGGCAGCGGAACCGGATGTTGTGGACCCGGTGGCTATGTGCTTCGATGAAAAAGGGCGCATCTTCGTCTGCGAAATGCGTGGCTACCCCAACGGTGGTGTGGGGACCGGAAAGGAAACGCGCGGCCAGATCAAATGCCTCGAAGACCGCAACGGGGATGGCGTGTTCGAAATCGCTCACACCTTTGCGGATGGGCTTCGCTTTCCCATGGGAATTACCCCATACAAGAACGGCATGATTGTCGCGGTCGCGCCGGATATCCTCTTACTCGAAGATACCAACGGGGATGGCAAAGCCGACAAGAGCACAATCCTGTACACGGGGTTTCATCTCGCTAATATTCAGCAGATGGTGAACAGCCTGCAATGGGGCCACGATAACTGGATTTACGGGATCGCGGGGAGTGTCGCGGGAACGATCACCTCACCGCAAAGGCCGGATTTCGCACCGCTGGCACTTCGCAATCGCGGGTTTCGGTTTCGGCCCGACGTGCCCGGTAGCATGGAACCCATTAGCAGCGGCGGACAGTACGGCTTAGCCAGCGATGATTATCAACGCTGGTTCACCGCGACCAACAGCCAGCACCTGCGGCAAATCGTGCTGCCGGATCATTATCTCCAACGCAATCCTTATTTGGCGGTATCCGCCGTTACGCTTGATATCCCGGAGCACGGTGCTGCGGCCAAAGTGTTCCGCGTCTCGCCATTCGAGCCATGGCGTGTCGAGCGAACCACGCGCAGGGCCGGTAGCCCCGACGCCAAGCGATTCCCCGCGACCGAGCTTGTTCCCGGGGGATATATCACGTCCGCATGCAGCCCGCTGATCTACACCGCCGATCTGTTTGGCAAAGACTACTACGGAAACAACTTTGTCTGCGACCCTGCAAACAACCTGATCCATCGCGAACTCCTCAAGGAAAATGGGGCCGTCTTTCGTGCGGTGAGAGCGTATGAAGACCGGGAATTCCTGGCGTCAACCGATAACTGGTTTCGGCCCGTTCACCTCTGCATGGGTCCGGATAGCGCAATCTACGTTCTGGACTTTTACCGCGAAGCGATCGAAACCCCGCTTTCGTTGCCGGAAGATATTAAGGCGCAGCTCAACCTCGAAAGCCGCGGTCGCGGCCGCATCTGGCGCATCACGCCAACAGAGTTTCAACCCACGAAGTTGCCAGACCTTTCGAAGCAAACCAACGCTCAGCTAGCGGATGAACTGGTGAGTGCCAACCCCTGGCGACGGATCTATGCCCAGCGATTACTTGTTCAGCGAGAAGCGAAGAACGCTGCACCGACCATTCGCGAACTCCTGGCCAAAAACGAAGGGCAACCCAGCCGCGTGAATGTGCTGTGGGCACTGCACGGAATTGGTGAACTCAAGGCGGACGATGTGCTGTTGGCCCTGAAAGACCCTAATGCCGGCGTGCGCGAAATGGGATTGCGCCTCGCGGAACCGCTCGTGAACGATGCCGCTATCGCGCTCGCAATTTCTAAACTCGTCGACGATCCGACACCGCGGGTGCGCTTTCAACTCGCCTTCACGGCGGGCTTACTCCCCGTTGAATTGGCGTCGCCTGTGTTGGTGAAGATCTTACAGCAAGACGCTTCGGATTCATGGACCGTAACAGCCGCTCTCAGTTCTGCCCGTGAAGGTGCAAGTCAGGTGTTGGCGGGTTTAAGTGCTTCGGACAAACCGCCACTCGCCGTGTTGCGGCGACTCGCGGCGATCGTGGGAGCAAGCGGTAATGAGTTGGCAATTGCGCGAGTGATTCAAACTATTGCAGACGGCAAAGGCACAACGGGAGTGGATGCGGCGTTGCTCGATGGATTAGGGCAGGGGATGCAGAATAGCAAACGCCCACTCAATGCCTGGCTCGCGATGCCACCCAAAGATTCTGCGAACATCGTGGCCACACTTCGCATGCGATTTGAACAGGCGGCACAGTTCGTTGCCGATGCCAAGAAGCCGCTTGACCAGCGATTGGCCAGCGCCGCGTTGCTGACATACGCACCATTTGATCTCGCGGGTTCCACACTGTCGGAATTGCTATCCCCTACTTCAACCAGCGAGTTGCAACTCGCAGCGATTCGCGCACTCGCCGCACATGCCGATCCGAAAGTAGCGGGGCACTTGCTCAAGGGCTGGAAGACTTATAGCCCGGCCACGCGGGCACTGGTGCTGGATACACTCCTTGCTCGCCCCGATCGCACGCTGGCTTTGATCGCCGCAGTGGAGTCGAAACAGGTTGCGGCTTCCGATGTCTCGCCCGCGCAGGCCCAACAACTCAAATCACACCCGAACGCCGCTGTGAAAAAGCGGGCAGGGGAGGTGTTCAAGCAGACAATCGACGCGGATCGAGCCAAGGTGGTAGCCGCTTATACCAGTGCGTTGCAACTCAAGGGTGATACCAAAGCCGGCAAAGCGGTCTTCGCGAAGAACTGTGCGGCCTGCCACAAACTCGATGGCGTCGGGAACGATGTCGGGGCCAATTTGCTCGCAACGCTTGGTAACAAGTCCGGCGAAGATCTCCTGACGGCGGTATTCGACCCCAATCGCGAAGTCGATCCGCGCTATCTCACGTATCAGGTTGGCACCGCCGACGGACGTGTTCTGACGGGAATCGTCGCAAGTGAATCCGCCACAAGCATAACGATTCGGCGTGCGGAAGGGACGGAAGATGTGATTCTGCGAACCAATCTCGATACCTTGCGTGCAACAACGCTCTCGCTGATGCCTGTTGGCCTGGAGAAAGAATTGAAACCGCAGGATGTGGCAGATCTATTTGCTTACTTGCGCATTGCGGGGAAGTAAAGAAAACGCGATCAGTGCCGACTTGTGATCACAAGTCGGCACTGATCGGAAATCACTCGTACTCGTTCTTCGGCTCCGCCTTGCGGACATCCGTAATGTCGGCGACTAACAATACGGGTATGTAATTCTCTGCCCCTGCTTTGCCCCCGGGAAGGGCAATGAACTGGATCTGACCTTTCACCCGCACCCAGTCGAAATCCTTGATGTTGTTAGGCGACTGCGGAACGATGATTCGCACCTTGAGAGGAACCGTATCCGCCGCACAGCATGTCATTTTCAGGCGAAACAGTGTGAACTCTTTGTCGGCTAATCGCTTGAAACGCCCTTCAAGGATCGCCGTCTTCCCTTCCAGACTCTGCCGTTTTGCTTCATCGAAGGCGGCATCATTCAGTTCGTTGAAACCCATCTCACTACCGGCACCGCCAGCACCTGCGCCCTTCATCAAAGCGTCGAGTTGATCGGCCCCCAGTGCTTCTTCTTTGCCGAGCATCTTGGCTTGCGCGGCCTGGCTGAAACTCCCGCTGGGCAAGCCGAGGAAGAATAACGCAATCGGGAACACGAGCACGAGCATTCGCGCGAAAACCCACGACATATCGTGGCTGTGATCATGGCTATGTGCCTGGGCAGCATCGCCCGATGCACCAATGCCCGGATCATGGTCGCAGTCCACGTCATGTATGTGATCGATGCCGCAAGATGGGCCATAATCGGATTGCGATTGCGCCTGGAACTCTCCCGCTTCTCGCCAAACGGCCAGGGATCGAATCACGACAAGAACCAGAATGGCGATGCCACCACCCAGAACCCAGGGCCGGAACTGTTTCGCCAGGATCTGTTCGAGCATTCCCGTTCGGTACAACTGAATCGCGACAAAACCGAACAGGCCACACACAAGAATGGTGAGGAGTTGCTCTGTAAAGTACGCACTGACCGATTCGCCATGATGATGGTGACCGTGGCCCACGGCTCTGCCTCCGGTTCAAGGTTTGGTTCGCAACGCGGAACACTTCTAAGCGAAACACTACGAACTCGCTGTTAAACACTTCTTAACCAAATCATACGGCCACGCGAGCCGTGATCGGTAATCCGTTCCAGCCATTGGACTGATACACCATGTGAACAAGCAGCGAGAGCAAAAATACCAGTGTTGTAGTGCACACAATGATGGTGAGAATCAGGCGAGGTCGGAAGACCCGCGTGAACATCATGATCAGTTTGATATCGAGCATCGGCCCGAGAACGAGAAAGCTGAGTTTCGCCGAAACGTGCATATTGGTGAAACTCGCGGCCACGAACGCATCCGCCTCGCTGCATAAACACATCACGAAGGCGAGGAGCATCATGGCAGGGATCGCCAAATACGGCATATCTCGCGAGAGCGACTCAATCTGATCCGGCGAAATGTTCTGCTTCGCAATAGCCGCGAGCACCGCACCCAGAATGAGGAAGACCGTGATATCGACAAAGTCGTGCAGTGCGGTGCCCGAGATGTTGCCCAGTCGTTGCATCAGCGGGCGGCGCTTCACAGGAAGCGTCGGGTCCACAACGGGAACGTCTTGCGGGATCGCAGTGGGATTGAGCAGAGCATTCCCGTATTTCTGATGCTGCCAATGTACAACCGTGGCCGTGATGCAGGCCACGATGAACGCCATTCCCACACGCATGGCAACCATCTCTGGGCCAATTCCGTGATCGCGGAAGGCAACCCATGTGCTGAAGATCACCACGCCATTAATCACAGGGCCAGCCAGCATGTATGCGATGGCACACGAGAGCGGAAGCCCTTTTCGGAGCAATCGCCGCATGACGACAACGATACCGCACTCACACATGGGGAAGATCAACCCCAGCAGAGCGCCAATCATGATCGCAGGAGCGACGGCTTTCGGCAGAAGTCGGGTAATGGCTTGTTGCGGCAGGAACTCTTCGAGAATGCCAGCCACGATCGCGCCAATAACAATGAAAGGCATCGCCTCCCAAAGAATGGCGCTGAAACGAATCAGAAAGTCAGAGATTATCGGGTCCACCGTATCACCGTCGTCGGGGGCGGGGGCACCCTTGCTACGTCGGTGGGCACCGACGGGTTCGGGCGGGTTTGGACATTTAACACGCGAATCAAGGACATTGTCCGAAGCTATGGTCCTCTGAACAAGAGTCGTCGTGAACATGGCGACGCATTCGGTTGGGAAGCGGAGCCAACCCAAGCACCGGTGCGAATCGATTCCAGACGGAACTGGCTACTATTGTTCCGAAGAACAGAACCACATTCGTTACGACAATAATACCGCTTGGCCCAAAGGCGACCGGATCGCCACCACCAATGCGAACTTCGATGGAGTTGCGTAAGCCGAATCCGATTAAGCCCGCACCAACGCAAAAGAGTACCGTTAACCAAAACATCTGTCGCAGGTTGCGTGCAATATTCGCGGCTGCTGCCGCCGGAACCACGAGTATTGCATTGATAAGCAAGGCACCCACTGCCTTGATCGAAAGGTTCACAACCAGTGCCAGGATGATAATGAACAGGTAGTTGTTGGCCGTGAGGCTCAGCCCGCGTGTGCGGGCCAATGTGGGGTTAAAACTCGCAAACACCAAGTGGTTGTATTTCCAGGTGAACACCGGAATAACCACCACGGCCAGAACCATCAAATAGAACAGATCTTGTTCGGGGATCAGAACCAGATTTCCGAAGAAGAACGATTCGGGATTGAACGCAAACTTGACAGATAACACCTGGAAGAGCATCGCCCCGAAACCAATCGCAAGGGCAAAGAACACTCCGATAACCGTATCGTGAGCCAGGCCAGTCCGATCACGGACATAAACCATTCCTGCACCCACAAGAATCCCGAACAGAACCATAACCAGGGGCACAGCCCAGGTGGCTGTTGCTCTGTCTCCTCCTGTGAGAAGCACACTGAGATAGCCAAGCGAAACGCCTGCAAAGGCGCAGTGTGCCATAGCATCCGAGAAGAACGCCATCCGATTACCGACCACCATCGAACCCAACATTCCGCACAAAGCACAGACGAGAGCAACTGCCATCACGCCCTTGACAATGAAGATCTCTGTGCCCAGTGTGTCGGCTAACCAAAGTATGGCATCGGATAGCCATTCGATAGGCATGCGTGCTCCGCTTTGCGCACTCCAGGGTTGGTAACAAGCTTCTCTTACAGACTGCATCCAGTAGCTAGAGCTTTTTAGCCCACTGCGACCAGATCGGGCGTTGTAGCGAGTTGGCTTGCAGCGTGCTTCATGATCGCCACGGAAGCGGTTGCCTGATCTACGGTAATAGTGAGCGGAGGAGCTACACGAACAACTTTCTTGGCCAGCGGACCAAGAAGGTGAACACCATCGCCACTTTCATCGCCCAGATAGGAAGCCAGCACCAGAGCATTGGCCCATTCATTGGCCGATTTCTCCGCGTGGTCTTTCAGTTCCAGTCCCCAGACCATGCCGCCGGCTTCACCGCGCAAGTTCGCGACGAACGGGAGTTTTTTTAATTCCGCCAAGCCTTGCTCAATGATCTCGGACGCCGGTTTCATCGCAGCGAGCACATCGTGGCTTTCAAATTCATCCAGGGTGGCCAAGACTGCGGCGCAGCAAAGCGGATTCGCGCTCCAGGTGTCGGAGCCTTCGCCATATTCGAGGGCATCAAAGATATCGGCCCGCCCCACTGCGGCCGCGACAGGCACTCCGTTACCCAGGCCCTTGCCCAACACGACAATATCTGGCTCGATACCGTATGTTTCAAAGGCGTACATGGCACCCGTGCGGCCGAAATTCGCCTGGACTTCGTCCAGAATAAACACGATATCGTGTTCGCGGCAAAAGCGTTCGAGGAGTTGTAAGTACTCTTTGGGCGGGTGATACGATCCACCGCCACCCAAATAAGGCTCAGTAATCAGAGTCCCGATCTTGCGACCGAACTGATGCAAGAGGGCTTCCAGCTCCCGTTGGTAAACTTTGCCATCGAACGGATGCCCACGCATGGATACATCGCGGCATTCGGCAGTCGGGAAAGAGATAAACCTGACGCGCGGGTCGCGTTCCGCATCGGTCTCCGAACCAGTCACGGCATTCGCTAAACCTTTCTTGCCGTGGAAGCCGTTTCGCGTGGCCAGAATCATGGGGCGAGTGCGATCACGTGCCATCGCGGCCCAAAGCGCCTTCTGAATGGCTTCAGACCCGGACGCCGCCCACATCACCTGATCCATTCGCGAACCGCCCGGGGCGTTCCGCAACGATCGCAACAGGCGCGAGCTGGCATCGACTTCAAGTGGAGTGACTGCGTTATACGCGGTCATCGTCATCGCTGGGATGTAAGCCTGATTATCGCAGGTGCCGAAGCCATTCGCGGGCCAACCCATGTAATCCGAGAATCGTTTCATCCAATGGGCGGGATTGTGGCCGAGATTGGCAACGAGAACGCCGGATGTGTAGTCGTAAAGGCGGCGGCCATCGGCTGTCCAGTGGAAGACGCCGGCACTGCGGGCAACAACGGCCTGAGTGGGTGTGAATGTGCGCAGAGAACGTGGTTCAATGCGTGCGATCGAATCCCGACAGGCGTTGCCACCGGGTTCGCCATGGTGGTGAACTTCAGGCATGCGTTTTCTCCAGTATCTTCTACCGAAGTTACTCTAGCAAATCAGCTACAACAAGGCATACGCCTTCGAGGATCTGAAAATGCGGATAGCGGATGGTTAACAACCCGCAATGATGAATCATTTTGCGGGGCTACACTCTTCCGGGATAAATCACCTGTGCGGTTGGGTTGCCGGGTTCGTACAGAACGATGCCGCCTTCGGAAGTGTTGATCTTCACAAGGCAGCCCGGAACACCCGCTGCCGCACGGGCGAGAATGACCTCAAGCGATTGAACGATGGCCACGCAATTGCGATCGGCTGAGAGGTCGTTGTAAGTCAGTGCTCGCATCTCGCTTAATCGTTGAACACGCGTTTCAAGCGAACCGCCAAATTCCACAAACGCCACTTCGCGAAAGAACCGCTCGATGATCTCGACGCCGTAGCCACGCTGCGAGCGTTCACCCCATGGCTCCAGAAACGTGCCGTTGTAATGGAAGTTCGGTGTGTATTTGAAATCAACAGGTGTTCGGCCTTCGATCGTCAGTTCCACGCCACGCTTGCGCTGATGCGCATTCCAAACGGCATTATCGAAACGAAACTGAACTTCTTGCTCGACGTAACCCGGAAAGTTATCCGGGGTAACCCAACTCGTGTGAATATCGAAAGCCGCTTCGCGACCATCTGGGTGAGTGTAGACCACCTGGAGTTGTACCGAATCCCAGGTGGAACCATCGGCGGGACCAACGAGACCACGTTGGCCGGTCGCCGCGATTCGGCTTAAGGACCAATCCGGGCCGAATGAGAAGTCGATCAACTTGAGATAATGGACCGCGACGTAGGTGCCGGGATTTCGCCCGCGAATCCACTCGGCGAATTGCCCACCACTGATCGACTTGGGTTCAAGCAGTGAGCAATAACCATTGTTGACATGCCGAAGCACGCCATCTGCCACCAGAGTGCGGAGTTTCTTGTGATCGGGGTCCGCGAGTTTGTGGTACACGACCTTGGCAAGCAAACCCTGTTTTTCGGCAAGGGCGACAAGCTCATCAAGTTCTGCTAACGCGAGGACAGAGGGCTTTTCGATGAGGACATGCTTGCCCGCCATAAGGGCCAAGCGTGCCGCTTCAAAGTGTCGGTCGTCTGGCGTTGCGATACAAACCGCCGAGACATCCGAGGCGAGTAGTTGAGTCACGGCATCTGAACCGGCGTAACTCTGCAGGCGAGAAAGCGAGGCAGGGGCAGAGGCCAAGTAACGCTCAACGCGAGAGCCTGTTCGCGACGCCGCTGCTGCGAGTGTCACTGCAACGGGACCGGTTCGTTCGGAATACAGATGTTGCTTTGCGACCGCTTCAAAGAACGGGCGATAGGTTTCATCAAAGATCATTCCAAACCCGACCATTCCGGCCCGAATGTGCGGGTTTGTGGCATCGCTCGGTGTGTTCATGTAGCAAATCGTAATTACAGAAGCAGGCAGTGTCTACGATAACGCATGGATTGAACTTATTTACACGTGTCAGGGAGCCGTGGCGACAACGCTACTGGGTTGCGACTTCAAGCCCGCGGTGTTGACCGCAATAACACGGTACGAATGCGTCTTCCCACCTTCTGGCTTCGTGTCGGTGTACTGCATCGCGACGAGCGGTTGCGTAGGCGTGTCGCTGTATTGAAGGTTCTGAAAGATGGGGCGGCCGAACGGGTTCTTCCCCTGCTCGGGAAGTTTGGCGAGTTCTTTTCCATCACGCTCGATAATGAAGCCCGCCAGTCCACTTTCCGGGTCCGATGTCGCTTCCCAGGTCAGCACGTTCCCTTTCAGTTGCACATTCGAAGGTGCCGGCGGCGGCGTTTCATCGCTAACAACAGTATCCTTCACATACTGCATCCAGGCTTTGGCAATCGCTTCATTTGGGAGCCATGCGGCCTTGAGTGGTTCACCCGTGAACTTCATGGCCGCAACGGCTTCTGTTCCTGTGGGCATCGCAAGCCATGCTTTTTCCAACGGCATCGCTGTGAGTGGTTCGCCGACAGATTTGGGAAGCCGAGCGCTCAAACAGGCATCGAGCCAGGGAATGGCAAGATAACGTTGGTTGCCGCACTCATGACTCGTCAACGGATCGACCGCGACGCCAATCAGGCCACCTTTGCCACGAACCGCACTGAAGAACGCCTCGTTCGCAGGCCACACACCGGCGAATCGCCCGTCCTTGACGGTCACACCTTCCTTGGTTCCCGGATTGCACATGATGGGCACATTCAGCGCGGCCGGTGGTACGGCGTACGCTTTGATCGTCGTTCGCGCAGGGTCTGCTTTCAGAAGCGGAACACCCGAGCGGAGCCACGCAGCGACAACGCGATCCGGATGGAGCAACGCCATGCCGCCAGCCCAGTGGCCACCCCCGCTATGTCCCCACAACGCCCACGGAGCCTTCGCCAATTCCGGATGGCCCGACTTGGTTCCCAGATCGACAAGGCATTTTTGGAACGCCGCGTCCGAACCGTTTCGCGGATCGCACCACATCTGGCAATCGGCTTTCTCGGGTTGCTCGTAGGAAGGGGAAAGCAACGCGCAATCGTGCTTCTTCGCCAGTGCCTGCCAGTGGAGATCGTACGCACCAGTGAGGCCGGACTTGCAAGAGCCTTCGCCACAACCGTGTTGATGCACGATCACCCCGCGAAGCTGCTTCACATCCTTTGGAATCCAGATGGTGTAGTTAACCGGGTACGGTAGTTCACCTTGCTTGGTTGAGGCTTCGTAACGCACGCGGTAGTACGGTGGTTCGGCCGGTGGGAAAACATCGTACGGCGGTTTCTGAGCAAGCAAGTCGCTGCTTAATGCGAGCAGAAAGAGCGTTGCCCACAGAAAACCCGATGCTGATCGGTTCATGTAAATGTCTCCAAGTCGTGGGAGAGATCGTGCGTGTGCATTGCTCGGCTTGCGTGCCGGCACCCAGAGAATGAGTGCGAATAGTGGTAGTGTCGCAAGCCCGTCATTTCTTTTTTGGTGGCGGTTCGACCGCTGCGGGTTTGAAGGTCGCTAGTTCGGGAAGTTTGACGCGAACGCCATCCTTGGGGATGTTCTGCTTTGTTGTCCAGACGATCGCATTCAAGATCAGTGTGCGTAGGTCTTCGTTCTGCCAGTTCCGGAAGAAGTGCGGCATCACAACTGATGCGCCACGCCCACCGTCTGCACGTTCGACTGCCCAGCCCACAATCTCTGGAGTCGGTTTCTCTGGTGGCAATTGGGCCGTGGCGAGAGTGACAACGCCCTTGGCAGGCCCATCCTTGCCGAAGTAGTTGTTGATGTAAGGTTCGTCGTGAATCGTGAAGCTTTTCCAACCGCGAAGCACCGGGTGTTCATTCTTGGCCGGCTCAACAGTGGCTTCCTGAAACACCCGCGCGACCGAGCGATGATGATTGCAGCGAGTTGCGAAGTAGCCGCCAGTCCAGTGCAGAAGCGGGTGATCACCGGCTTCGGAAACGTGTTTGGCTTCAAGCCCGGTTGCATAGTGAAGGCAAACGATCCCACAGCCCCGCTTCATCATGGCGGCCAGATCTTTCATGATTGCATCGCGGTTCGGCATGACTTCGGGCGGGAACAGATCTCCGATGAACACCACCGAGGCCACGTCAGCGAATACTTCCGCTCCATCAGCCGGCCAGTCGGTCCGTACTTCGGCCTTTAAGGGTGTCGATAGTTCTGCGGCACGGAGGCAGTGTTCGAGCAATCGCCCACCCGCTTCCACCTCGTGCGTTCCGGGCGGGTGCTTACTTGGCCCCACAAGGATGAGCACGCGACTTGCATGGTCTGCAGCCCATACCGATTGGCCGATGACCGCAACCGCAGTACCGGCCAGTGCCGCCCGGCGGGTAATTGGCAGTTCGATAGTCGAGGACTCTTGCCGTTCCATGCTTGCTACCCCGAGTGTAATGGGAAAACTGCTGATTGGCACTTGTCGCGGTTGCAACCGTTAACAGTTATCACATGGGCCTATGGCACGAACCAGTAGTACACCACAAATGTTGCTGTGCCGCCCAGCAAGAGCAAAATTCCACCCCACTTCCCACGCGACTTCAGTGACCACCAAAGGAACAGGCCGGTTGCGGAGATGATGAGCAACATGACACAGGTGATGTCGATGACCCACGTCCACAATTCGCCTGTGAATTTCGGCTCATTGGTCACATTGCCCCGGTTGCCGCGGTGCAAGTCGGTCATCACGATCGCCCAGCCCTGAAACCGCTGCTCGACTTCGGTCGATGCGTTCTCGCGGTTAATGCGGCACTCCGCTTCGCCGCCCGCACGTTTGAAGCCCACCACAATTTGATCGTCGTCGCCATTGTCGAACGATGACAACTCGCCTGTTATCCCAAACTCTTTTCGCAACGCCTCGACGACCACCAGCTTCAGATCGCCCGTCGTATCCCCGGCATCGGGCAGTTTACGATTCGGGAAACGATCCAGTGGCAGATTCCGGGATTCAATCCGCGTCTGCGGTTCGTTGGGCAGAAACCACTCGATGTGGTTGAGCATGAACCCTGTGATGGCGAAGAACAGGATGAGCATTAACCCGAACAGTGTGACATACACATGCACTGTTCGGGCGGTTTTGAGAAGCCAGCGTTGCAAGCGGGACATAAGTGGCAGTCTCAGTGCGGAAACGTGTCGTATGAGAATGAAACGGAAAAGCCCGGATCGCACACGTCCCCGACTCAGAATATCAACACGCCAGCCCGCTGATTATTTCTTCTCGATCTTCTTAAACTCGACTAGGGTTTCTGCGGTTTCGTCGTTTTGCTTGAGTTTTGCTGATGTTGGCTGATCGAGGCACTCGATCTTGCCAGATTGCCGCAAATGTGCCCCGAACTCGCGGTGCACTTCCACACGCACGGTGTAGGTTCCCTGCGGAAGTGCGTTGCCCATGTGGTCCTTTCCGTCCCATACTAACTCATACTTGCCCGGTCCGCGGGTTGCTCGCGTCACCGCTTTAATCAAGTCCGTCTCTCCCTTACCGATCTTCCACCAGTCGGTCAGATCTTTGAGGTATTTGGGGGCGTTCCCCCACACGCTGAGCGTGCGGACCGCTTTCCCCGCATCGTCTTCAATCCAGATCGCCGTGTAAGGTTTTCGGTATCGCTTGGCTTCCACTTTTGGCAATTCGACCACGACGTTCACCTGAAACCCTTCCGGCCATGGGTTCCCTTTCGGCACAGGTTTATCTTGCGGGGCAAGGGTGCTGCATGCTGCCACGTCGAACAACTGCAAGCCAGCGCTGCGATACTGCTTGCCATCGGCGGCAATGATTAAGCACTCGGCTCCCGCCACGCTGGCGACGAGTTTGAGACCTGCGTCTGGAACGAGAATGCAGAGTGTGGTAGCCAGTGCGTTGGCCGTTACATTATCCGCAGCCACGACTGTTGCGCCGGCCACGCCCGCAGCGGGAAGCCCGTTTCGGGGATCAAGGATGTGCGAATATCCCTTCCCATCGATTGTGTAAAACCGCTCGTACCCGCCGCTGCTTGCTACGGCCTGGTTGGAGAGTCGCACTGCCGCAAGCGGCGCGGCATTATTCTGGCGAGCGAATGGGTTCTGGATGCCCACCGCCCAGCTATCTCCACCACTAGGATGGCCCCACGCGAACACATCGCCGCCAATGTTGACTAGCAAACCGGTTACAGCTGGGAGTCTCACTCGCACCGCTTCGATTGCCTTACCAATGATGTACACCTTGCCAACTGCGTTCACATTGAGTGGACGATCTGTGAAGCGGGTTAAGCTCGACTGATGCCGATTCTGTGACGGTCATGCAGCAGGTGCGAGCGTGGTGAGCAAGAGTTCCCGCACGGGCTCCGGGAGTTGTTCAAGACCCATGGTTTGACCGGCCTGTGGCAAAAGGGACTCGGCCCACAGC
>JBGSLF010000089.1:0-33372 GCA_041740855.1 Gemmata sp. | reverse complement strand
GCCAAAGCACAGCGTTATGAAGGCTCCTTCGGAACAATGAAACTCTCACCCATCGCGAAAAAATTACACGAACTCAGCGGTGAGGGTGGTTCCGAATCGGCCAAAGTCGGATGAGCGGCCGCCCCACAGCGCAACCGCCTCCATCGACGGTTCTAACCAGGAATGCTACGATTGGGCTGCTCCGCTTTACTTCTGCGAGGAACTCTCCATGCGTCGCATGCTCTTTGCTGCCTTGCTTGTATGCAGCTATCACGGTGCCGTGCGGGCCGCACCCGATGCGGAAACGCGGCCCAACATTCTCTTTTTGTTTGCGGATGATTGGGGCCGTTATGCCTCGGCTTATGCCGCAACCGAATCGCGACCTTCGCCCAATCAGGTCGTCAAGACGCCGAATATCGATGCCGTTGCCGCACGCGGGGTGTTGTTTCGCAATGCGTTTGTGAACGCACCGTCTTGCACGCCATGCCGCAGTTCAATCCTCACCGGTCGGTATTTCTTCAACTGTGGTCGGGCGGCGATCTTGAATGGCGCGGTTTGGGAAGATTCCATCCCAACCTTTCCAATGCTCCTTCAAGGTGCCGGCTACGACATTGGCAAAACGGCGAAAGTGTGGAGTCCCGGCACGCCGGCGGATGCTCCGATTGGCGGCCAGAAGTTCGCGTTCCAGAAGTCCGGCATGGCCTTCAACCAGTTCTCGCAAACCGCAACTGCGGCGGTGAAAGCTGGCAAGACCGTGGATCAAGCCAAGCAACAACTCGTCGATCAGGCCGGTGGGAACTTCGAGAGTTTCCTGAAGAGCCGCGACGAGAAGAAGCCTTTCTTCTTCTGGTTTGGCCCAACCAATGTTCACCGCAAATGGACCAAGGGTTCCGGCAAAGCGTTGTGGGGCATCGATCCCGATTCACTTAAAGGGAAACTGCCCGAGTTCCTTCCTGATGTGCCGGAGATGCGTGAAGACTTCGCCGATTATCTTGGCGAAGCTCACGCGTTCGATGCCTGCGTGGGTGCGTTGCTCAAACAACTCAAAGATGCCGGCGAACTCGAACGAACCATCATTGTCATTAGTGGGGATCATGGTGCGCCTGGCTTCCCACGCGGGAAATGTAATCTCTACGATTTCGGCGTAGGCGTCGCATTGATCATTGCAGGACCGGCTGTGAAGGGTGGGCGTGTGGTGGACGATTTCGTCAACATGATGGACCTCACACCCACATTCTTGGATATCGGCCAAGTCAAGATTCCTGCGGGCGTGAATGGCAAGTCGCTCTGGCCCGTTCTCACTTCCGAGAAGAGCGGACAGGTTGATGCCAACCGGAGTTGGGTGGTAACGGGGCGAGAACGGCATGTGGTGGATGCACGCGAGGGGAACAAGCCGTACCCGCATCGTGGCCTTCGCACCAAGGATTTCCTTTACATTCGCAATTTCGAACCCGATCGCTATCCGATGGGCGACCCGCGTGGCGTTACTGCAGATCGCACACCCACGTTGAACGATCTAACCGAAAATACCTACGCCGCCTTCGCGGATATGGACGCAAGCCCCGCCAAGGCGTGGCTTGTCACGAACCGCAGTAATGAGATGTGGAAGCGACACTACGACCTGGCATTCGGCAAACGACCGGCTGAGGAACTCTACGATCTGAAAGCGGACCCGGACCAAATCAACAATGTTGCGGCGGACCCGAAATACGCAGCGACACGGAAGGAACTGGGCGAGCGGCTCATCAAGGTGCTCAAAGATGCCGGCGATCCGCGCATGGACGCGGAGTGCAAGTTCGAGAAGTCGCCGTTTACCGATGGTCGCGAGGCGACACCAAAGAAGAAGAAACAGTAGCACGTCGCTTGTCGCAACAAAAGCGAAGGTCGCCATCACACACACGCGGTGGCGGCCTTCGCTCATTGTCCACTTCATGATCTGCGGCTTACATGGCGACGACGATCTTTCCCATGTGCGAACCACTTTCGAGGTGCCGGAATGCGGTCGCGGTGTCGGCGAACGGAAATACGCGATCGATGACGGGGCGGATCGCTTCACCAATGATGAGCCGATTCATCGCTTCGAACATGACACGCGAACCGACGAACACTCCTTGCAGACGTACAGCTTTCATGAGCACCGAGATGGGATTGAAGGTTCCCGCACCCGCCAGCACGCCAATCAGGGCGATGTGGCCACCCAACCGCACAGCTTTCACCGAGCGCTCGAGTGTGCCTGCTCCTCCAACTTCGATCACGATATCGACTCCTTCGCCGTTGGTTTGCTCGCGTGCCCACTTATCCCAATCCGGATTATTGCGGTAGTTCGTTCCTTGCGTGGCTCCGAGTTCCTGCACGCGTGCTAACTTTTCGTCGTGGCCCGATGTGATGAGTACCCGTGCCCCCATCGCCTTGGCGAATTGCAATGCGAACACCGATACGCCACCGGTTCCGATGAGCAACACGGTTTTGCCCGGCCCGCATTCGCCACCGGTGAGCGCATTCCAGGCGGTGACTGCGGCGCATGGCAGCGTGGCGGCTTCTTCGAAGGAGAGCGTACCCGGAAGGTGTACCAGTCCTTGCTCATCCAGCACGACGTATTCCGCCAGCACGCCTTCGCGTTCGCCCCCAAGTGCCGAGCGCACCGCGGAATCCGCAATCGGCCCGCTGATCCAGCTTTGCATGAAACAGCCCACAACACGATCGCCAGGCACAAACTTGGAAACACCCTCGCCGATGGCCGTCACTTCACCAGCGGCATCGGAACCGAGTATCCGCGGGAGATTGAGTTTGGGGTTGTAGATCCCTTTTGCAATCATCAGATCGCGATAGTTGAGCGAAGCCGCACGAACTCGCACCACAACTTGCCCCGCAGACGGAGCCAGTTCCGGCCGTTCTTCCATCGCGAGATTCTCAAGACCAAAGCCGGTGCGGATTACAAACGCTTTCACGGAGCATTTCCCCCTTATTCGACAAAACGGCATGGTCAGAATATCACTGACTGTGAGAAGAAATCGCGAAATAGCAGATTTCGCTCGCAGACTTAGTTATGCTATTTCAGGTTGCGGGCTTCATTTCGTCGCCCAATGCGTGCTCGGCGATTCTGGATGAATAACCCGTCCGACTCCTTTCAGCTCGATGAAAACCTCGCGCGGTTACTCGCTGCATACGACCCCGCCATGGATGGGGCCAACGCGCATGCGCCAACAATTACCGTTCCGAAACTCTCGCCGTTGCCCGGTGAGCGCCCCATCACTCCTTTGCCGTCGTCCGCGAACGAAGGCTCGCTGAACGAAGTCTTGCCCGATACAGATCCGATTGAGACAAGCCACTTGCCAATCGCCCCGGCGATGCCACTTGGGCCGCACCGGATCGGGCGATTCGAGTTGCGGCGGCAGTTGGGGAAGGGCGGCTGCGGAATTGTGTTTCTCGCGTACGATCCCACGTTGCAACGCGAAGTGGCTCTGAAGATTCCGCGGCCGGAATTACTCCTTAGCCCCGACGCGCGACGCCGATTGGTGCGCGAAGCACTCGCCGCCGCGGAGTTCGATCACCCGAATCTCGTTCCGGTGTATGAGACCGGCGAAACCGGCCCGGTTTGCTTTATTGCAACGGCGTTCTGTCCTGGCCTCACCCTGGCAGAATGGCTCGACAAGCAAGCGTACCCCGTTCCGGTGCGCCAGGCTGCACGGCTACTCGCAACCGTCGCCGAGGCGGTGCAACATGCGCACGATCGCGGTGTGCTTCACCGCGATCTCAAACCCAACAATGTGATTCTTCAACCAGTCAAAGAAGATCCGATCGAGCAAGAACCGCCGCCAGGGTCGATTCAACTTCGCGGCGATCACTTCATTCCGCGCGTGGTTGATTTTGGGCTGGCGAAACTTGTGGAGCGAGGCGGCCCATCGGAGACAACCACGCGGCAGATTGTGGGTACGCCCAAGTACATGGCACCGGAACAGGCACAGGCTCGCCACGATGATGTTGGCCCCGCGGCCGATGTGTATGCGCTCGGAGTGATACTTTACGAATCGATTACCGGGCGTGCTCCTTATGAAGGAGAGACCGATGTGGAAGTGCTACGGCTGGCCATCAATGGCAAGATGATTCAACCGCGCCATCTCCGCCCGGACACGCCGCGAGACCTGGAAGCGATTTGCTTGAAGGCCATGAACCGGAATCCGGCACGGCGTTATCGGACCGCGATCGATTTGGCCGACGATTTGCGACGCTTCCTCGACGACAAGCCCACGCTCGCCCGCCCGTTGAAATGGCCCGGTCGCGCCGCACGCTGGTTACGGCGAAACGATCAGGCGGTCGCCTTGGGCGTCGTCACCACAATCGCCACGGTTCTGTTCGCCATCGGGTGGTGGAGCCTGGATCAGACTCGCCAGCTCAAGTCGGACCGCGACAATGTGCTTCGCGACCGGGCCGAGCGAACCCGCGGCGACCAACAACGCGACTATGCTCGTGCCGTGCGCTCGGCCTTTGTTGCCTGGCGTGCTGGCGATCATAACGCGGTTGCGGAATACCTCGATCTCGCGGAACGTCTTGCACAAATTGGTGGCGAAGCCACCGACTTCCCCCAGAACTTCATCGCTCGCCTGCATCAAGCCAGCCGGCTCATGATCATCTGCCCCGCCGGTTCCATCACCACGCTTGCTGTCTCGCACGATGGGAAAATGCTCGCGAGTGGGCACGCCAACGGTTCGATTGCGGTTTGGAATAGTGCAACCGGTGAGCAACTCGGAGCTACGCCCGCCACGGGAACCTTGATCAAACAACTTGTATTCGCACGCAACGGTACTCGATTGATTTCCGCGGATGGCAAACGTGCGGTGTGCTTAACAGTTGCCGCGAACGGGGCCATTACTCGCACCTATCCCGTAGCCGACGATCTGCAGAGTAGCATCGTCTCCCTCGCGGTGTTGGCCGATGGCACAGATGTGTATGCCGGGAACACCAAAGGAGAAGTCTATCGGCTCTCGCTCACACAATCGCCATCGACCACGGAAGCGGTGCGATTCGGAAGTGGTAGTGCAATAACCGCACTCGCTATGGCCCCCGATTCGGCTCGCGTTCTCGCTGGAACGGCAAGCGGCGAAGTGATTGCATGCACGACCGATTTGAAGGAAGTGATCGCCCGGACAATGGTGAGCCAGGGTGTGGCGATTAGCGCGATCCTCCCCTTGGATGAAGCAGGCGAGCAGGTCGATTGCGGCTCGGTGAATGGCCAGATCTTTGCATTGCGAGCGGGCCAATCGATTACGCAATCCACACCGCAACTCTCTGTACCAATCAAGTGGTTAGCCAGGACCGCAAGTGGTCTCACCAGCAACGCAACGGATGGCCGTGTTCGCATCTCATCGGCTATCCCGCTTACACTTGCTACCGGTGATAGCGGGACGGTTGTTGCAGGTGTCGCATCACCGAATCGGGAAGTCCTTTTCACTGGTGGCGAAAACGGCATCATCCGTTCCTGGCGACTTCCCGACGATCTGCAACTCTTTGGAGTACGGGCAACGCGTGAAGTGATTCAGGTCGGGCTTTCGGAAGACGGAGCACGCATCGCTGTGGCAACGCCCGGTCGTGTGATCGACCATCACGATTCAGCCAGACCGATCGAGGTCGCTTTTCCGAATCGGCTACCGGCCGCAGTCAGTGTTCCAGGGAGTGGGCCGCCGGTCGTCGTGCTTCTGGAAGACAAAGCAATCGCGATTCGCGATGCGAAAGCAGCAGGGAAGCAGAGTCTGATTTCGCTACCAGATCAGGCAACGCCGCGATCTGCGGCCCTCACGCCCGATGCCAACTATTTAGTTGTGGGGGACGATCGTGGAAGGGTGTTCGTGTGGGCGGTAAGTGGGCGTGAACTCCTCGCAAAAATCGATTGCGGCCACAAGGGGCCAATACAGCGAGTGGCTATTTCCGCAGATGGGAAGACCGTGGCCGCACCCACTCCGAATGGCGTTTCGGTTTGGGCAGTAGGAGATGCCAACCCAATTGCCATGGTCACAATCCAACAAGGCACCGCGTTTCGATTATCGTCCACCGGCGACATTCTCGTAACGGCAAGTCATACCGGTGCGGTTCGCATCTGGTCGATGCCCGGCGGGCGGGAAGAATTCGTGCTTCATGGTCACGTGGGAAGAATTACGAGCCTGGCGATCTCGCCAGACGGGCGCACAGTGGTCAGCGGCTGCATGAACGGTGAAGTTATCTTTTGGGATCGCCGCACCGGGCAAGAGCTTATCAACTTGCGCCGGCACTCCCAGCCGGTAACCGTGATGGAATTCTCTGCCGATGGCAAGACACTCGTGACGGCCGGCGAGCAAATCGCCGTGTGGAGAACAAATCGGTGAATGCGGCATGATCATGAGGGGTTCCCGGCCGCCACATTTCCTTTTCTCATCAATTATTCCGTAGCAATCGGGGCAGAAGCCAGTTGAATATCAGAGCAGGCAGCAAAGGCGCGACATTTTGTTGCACCAAAAATGCGGCCCGTACACGGAGTGCATGAAAATGCGTAAGTTTGCTCTCGCAGTTGCGACAATGTTGTTCATGACCGGCCTGGTTATCGCCACCGAAGGCGTTATCACCAAGGTGGACACGGAAGCCAAAACGGTTTCCATCAAGGTTGGTGAAGATGTCAAGGATTACAAGTACACCGATAAGGTCGCTGTGACTCTGCTCACAGGCAAAGATGGCGAGAAGAAGGAAGGCAAGTTTGAGGATTTGGAAAAGCGTTTCAAAGCCTTCAAAGCGGACTCGAAGTTCGGCAACAAGATCACGTTCGAAGCTGAAGGCGACAAGATTACTTCGGTGACCATGCGAGCGGCGGGCAAGAAGAAGACAAATAACTGATTTGCATGCGAGCAACGCGATCTAGCACGTGGCCCGATCGGAGGTTTCCGGTCGGGTTGTTTCGTTTGTGTTAGCCTGCTGCTCGTGCCAGATCTTCATCGCGGCCAGCTACCAGCAGCGTCTCGGAGCCTTGCAACACCATGTCCGGGTCAGGCGTCCCGATGATTTGGTCGTGCAGAATATCATGCACAGCAATGACAGTGATTCCGAAATGCTTTCGCAGTTCGAGCACACGCAGCGATTTGCCGATCCAGTCATCTCGGACGGCCATCTCTTGTACGCTGAAGCCGGTGCCAAGCCGAACATAGTTCAAGATGGCAGAACCCGATAGTCGGGAAGCCAGACTCAACGCCGTATCGCGTTCCGGGAAGACAGTCTCGGTCGCGCCGATCCGTTCCATTACGCGGGCATGGTCGCGGGAAATCACCTTGACATACACTTCCTTCACTCCCAAATCGCGAAGTGCCATCGTGGAGAGAATGCTCGCGGTGATGTCGTCGCCGGTGCTCACAATTCCCACATCGGCATTTCGCGCGCCCATTCGCTCCAGGGCATCGATGCTCCGCCCATCTGCCACGGCACCGCGAGAAACGTGCGGTGCAATGCGGTCTACGACTTCCTCGCGCGGATCGACTGCGATTACCTCGTGCCCCTTGGCATGGAGTGCCTCGGCCGCGCTGGAGCCGAAGTTCCCAAGGCCGATGACCACGAATCGTTTCATAACCGCTCCCCGCCAGTCGACATTAGCCGACGGCAACTTCTTCGTAGGCGTAGCGGAACTTGCTGGCTGCCGGTGCGCGGACTGCGAAAGCCGCTGTGAGTGCCAGTGGACCAACCCGGCCCAGGAACATCAGGCCAATTGTTGTCAAGCGGCCCGGGGCGGAGAGATGTGGAGTTAAACCCATCGAAAGGCCGACGATGTTGAAAGCACTCACTGCTTCAAACATGCGACCGAGAAATCCGCCGTATACCGAATCATTCTCGGTTATGGCCAGGGCCATGATCCCGATGGTGACCATGACAAACCCGATCACGAACAGCCCCACCGCACGATCCGTGGTATCTTTCCGCAACGACCGCCCCCAAACGCTTGCCACGTTATGCCCCCGGAAGCGAGACCAGGCGAGAATAACCAAAAGGGCAAGGGTCGTGGTCTTCATGCCGCCGGCCATTCCCCCTGGTGAACCTCCAATCGACATCAGCAAGATGGTCAGGAAGTTACTCGCATCCGTGGCAGCTGCGTGATCGACGGAGTTGAAGCCCGCCGTTCGGGCGCTAGCGCCGATAAAGAAACCGTTCGATAATTTGTCGAGAATGCTCATTTCCGCCAGCGTGACATTCCACTCCAGCCAGACGTACAGGGGCCATGGCGCGAAGAGCAGGATCGCGGTGGTCAGCAGCACGAGCCGAGAGTGCAACGAGAGGCGGAACACACGTTTTTCACGCTTGGCGTTGGCTCGCATGTAAAGCTCTTCCAACGTCAGGAACCCGATTCCCCCCACGATCACGACAATAGAAATCGTTTGAAGAGTGAGTGGCGATGACTGGAACGAAACCATGCTGTCCGAAAAGGTTGAAAACCCGGCGTTGCAGAACGCGCTCACGGAGTGGAACACCGCGTGCCAGGCGGCATCTTCCCATCCGAACCGTGGCACCCAGAGCACAAAGAGGATCAACGCCCCGATCCCTTCAATTCCGAAGGTGAAGAAGACCACATCGCGTGATAACTTTCGGGGGTTAATCTTGTGGTAACCGACCTCAAGCGGGTTCGTGACCGAAAGCGCTTCCTGACGCAACGAGAGTCGGCCACCGATGGCGATGATCACAAGCGTGGTGAACGTGAGAATTCCCAGTCCGCCAAGTTGCACAAGCAAAAGGATGTACGCCTGCCCGCGAGGCGTGAAGTAGGTCGCCGTATCCACGACGATTAAGCCCGTTACACAAACCGCACTGGTGGTTGTAAAGAGTGCGTCGAGCCAGTCGAGCGGTTCACCGGTGTAAAGACCGGGAAGATACTTGAAGCCGATTGTGCCAAGCAGAATGAGCAGAGCAAATGAACCCACCAGCAACTGGGACGGCGTAAGCCGTCGCCACAGCGAGGGGGTTCGGCCAACGGGAAGATCCCAGAGCGGGTGCATCAGGTGTGAGAGTGGGGCGGGGTGATTACAGGTGCGAACACCACCCCAAAACCAAGTTGAGTGCAATTGTAGCGGCCCTGGGGTAAATGCCCACTACCCCATGCCGCGAGCTGGATACGGGTCAGGCGCGCAACTTCTTCGGATCGGCTGTGACATACTTAATGTGCGACCGTCGCCAGGTGTAGGTGATCGCCAGCAACCCGGCTTCGTTCTCAATCATGGCGGGATAAGAATACTCCCCCGGTTCCGTCTCCAGATCGGCGACCTTCTTCCACGTTTTCCCCTCATCGGTCGAGCGAGCGAGGCTAATGGGTGTGCGGGCGAGTGGACTTGGGTTATAGATCAAGAACACATCGCCCTCACGAGTCTTCACGGCGTCGATCCCCGCGCTGGGATTGCCCAGTGCGGTTTCCTCTGCGGGTGCGAAGGTCCGCCCGCCATCCTTCGATTCGGCCCGACACACCATGCGTGGGTTCCGTGATCGCATCAACGCTACGACCAAGCCATCTTTGCCAGCAAAGAGTGTGGGTTGAATCTGCCCGAACTTATCGCCAACGGGGAAGCCATTCGACCGTGTCCAGGTTTTGCCGTTGTCTTCGGATCGATCGACAAAGGGCGTCCAGTTCCGGTAACTCTCGACCGACGTACCCGCGAGAATCGCTCCGTCGGATAGCTGAATCGGCTTCGCGCGAACCGGCCCCCAGAACCCCGCCGGCATCATCTCGGGCTTGGACCACGTTTTGCCGTTGTCCGCAGAAGTGCGCACGAAACCGGTCCAGCGCTCGGGGCTGGGGCCAGCCTTGTACCAGAAGTAAAGCGTGCCCTTGGCGGTCTTGAAGAAGACTGGATTCCAGCAGGGTTGATTCGGTTCTGTGCCAATAATCGTGGGTTCCGTCCAGGCTTTGCCATCGTACGCGCTGGCCCAGATCTTCACATCGTTGGCACCTTCGGCTTTGCCGCCAAACCACGCCGCGAGCAGTTTGCCCGGTTCGTGTTCCACCAGTGTGGGAGCATGACAGGACGGGAATTCGGCTTTCTCGAAGATAAACATGGCGATCTCGGTTAGTTAATGGGGTGAGGGAGTGTTAACGGCACGGGTGGCCAATGCGATCCAGAGCGACCACCCAACAGTCAGTTCACTGGGTGGGAGAAGCGGCCGGAGTTCCGCCACGCGGATTTGAGCGGTGCGCAAGTTTAAACCATCCACGATGACATTGCGTTCTTTTTGGGCCAACTCCTTGGCGGCTTCCGATGAAATCCCGAGCATGCTGCGTAAGAACGCGGCATACGCCGTGGTCGCCTCTTGCCGCGTGGCGACCGCATCGGGGCCAGTATCCCAGATGTTGCAAACCGCCTCAACGCGATACACCACCGATAGCGGAAGTGGGTCCAACTCCATGGGGTGAACGCGGACAAGAGTGCCTTGCACGGTGAGCAGATGATCGCGGGCCGCGAGCGCCTGTTCGAAGGGAACGCCGTTAAGCAGTGTGCTCGGCGGTTCTTCGCTGAGTCGCTTGGCCTGGGCAAGGCCAATACCTCCAATCTCGCGGATGCACTTGATCGTGGCGATCTTTTGCGTGCGATTTGAGAGATGATAGTAAACGACCATGAACCGGTTGCCCGCCGGCTTTCGCCACTCGAACGGAAGAAGATCAACGAGTTCCTTCAAGCGAATCACATCGGCTTGGTCACTGCGGATATCGTCGCAGCGGTGAACCAGCGACACCACCAAGCGGAGATATTCGGCCTTGAGCGATTCATCGCGTTCATCGAGCCAGTCCGCATACACCAGGCGCGTGGTATCGTCGGCGGGGTGCTCGCCTAGCATCTGAATAAACGCGGACTCCTCGGACATCACGAATCGCTCCCGTAAGCCGTCGTATCGAGATCCATGCTATTGTTCTCTTCACCACAGGCTCGAATGCCCAGTCGCACCGCCTCATCCAACGCACGCGCGAGGTGATGGCGTTTCACTCGCTTGCGTAGGCTGCGGAATGCTTCAACTGCCGATACAAAGGATAACCCCGAACGCACCGAGAATGGTGCGCCCGAGTAGAGCAGGGCGATCGCATTGTCCTGCGACATTCCCATTAATTCGCAAAGTGGTTCGGCCAGATAGTTCGGGTTCTGGTCGGAGAGCGACGAATTCCATTCGAATAGCCCCACGGCCACAACCTCGAAGCGGTTGAGTGGCGGGGCCATTACCACGTCAGTGGGGCGAGCTTTGAACACGGTTCCCGGGCCGGTCTGTGCTGTGAACAGCTCTCGCCGTTCTCGCAGGTATTCGCTGAGGTTCCGCTCGGAGTCGCGGTGCACGACAGCGTTCAACCGCTCGTAGAATCCGTTGGCGAAGTCGAGTGCCTCGATGGGTCGGAGTCGGTCGAGCAACACGGCCGGCGCGTTGCGAAGAAGTACGATGTGTTCGTGGATGTCAGTCCGAAATTCGGACTCCAACATGCTGCGTAATTCTGTAGTCCACAGCGAGATTCCGAGGAAGCCGATCTCGAATGCCGCTGCGCTGGCTGTAGTCCATGATGAGGGAAGCGATTCTTCCAGTTCCCGAATGCGCGGTTCCAGCAACTTTCCTTCGTCAGAATCGAATTCCACAACCGCGAGGCGACTGACACCACGCAGGTATTCGGCTTCCTCGGGACGGTCGTGATCGTCGAGCCAGTCCGCATACACCAGACGCGTGTTCTGGTCGGTGGGGTTGGCTTTCAGGGTGTTGATGAAGGCGTTTTCGTCAGACATATTACCTTATCTCAGATGAACCGGGAGGGACAGGAACGACCGTTCCATAACGGTTCGGGTTCGCATTCGCTCCCGGTTCAGTCGCAAGATTATCCGTTCACCACTTGCTCTTTCTCTGCATCCCAGATCACCTTCTTGCCGGTGCGGTACGCCATGTTCGCCAGGTGTGCTGCGGTGATCACGCGGTGCCCCAACTCGATGGGCGAGCTTGGATCTTTGTTATCTTTCACCGCCTGTAACCAGTTGCGGACGTGCGCGGGCGTTTCGTTCTCGACCTTCCAGGTTAGCTTTGGCTTCATGTCCGGCTTGGGCTTATCGATCGTGTCGAACACGCGAATCATGCCACCGGCATCGGCTTCCGCGTGCAGTGTCATCTTGGTGCCGTAGAACGTTGCACCCACGCCATCGTACCCGTTGATGAACTGCACCGCGAACGTGGCGGCGAACTTGCCATAATCCCAAACGCCATGAATCACGTCCGGGGTTTCCCAGTGTTTGAAATGATAGATGCCCCCGTTAGCTACCACACTTTTGGGAGCGCTCACATTTCCGAGCCACTGAACGATGTCCAGTTGGTGTGCGCCGATATCGGTCATTAACCCGCCCGCGTAATCCCAGAACCAACGCCACGACCAGTAGCGGATCGGGTCGAATTCGCGCTTCGGTGCTTTGCCGAGGAAGGCGTTCCAGTCCAGCCCGCGAATCTGCTCTTTGTTGAATGTGGCCGGTGGGGCGAACGGGTCTCGCTTCACCCAGTTGCGGCAATCCCACACCTTGACCCACACCAGATCGCCGAAGTCCGGCGACTGAATCACGTCGCGGCAACGTGCCCAGTGTTCCCCACTGTGGCGTTGATTCCCGACCTGAACAATCCGCTTCGCCGCGCGAACGGCCTTCACCATCTCTTTGCCTTCCTCGATGGTGTGGCTCAGCGGCTTCTCGCAATAAGCGTGCTTCCCTGCGGCCATTGCTGCCAACAGGCAATCTTTGTGATGGTGGTCGGGCGTGGCAATCACAACCGCATCTAGCCCCGGCATTTCAAGCAGTTTGCGGTAATCGCTGAAGACAGCGGGCTTCTGCTTCACGCCGTTATTGGCGAGATGTTCGCACATTGCATCGAGGCGGAATTGAGCAATATCTGCCAGGCCAACTACGTTTTGCCCGGCCTTCACGCACTCAGTAATAATCGCCCGACCACGATTGCCACTGCCGATCAGGCCAATGTTCAGCTTCTCATTCGCGCCTTGTGCGTGCAGGGTAGGCGTTCCCAGAGTGATGGCCCCTGCGGCCGAAGCCGAGGTCGCAAGGAAATGACGACGGTTGGGGAAGGACATTCAACGACTCCGTGAGGGAAAGGGATCGCACCGAGAATACCGCATTGCGCGATGCACGGAAAGGAGTTGCTGTTTGCAGGGTGCGGCTGTCGATTTTTGGCATCATGGCGAGCCGTTGTGTGTGAACACACGGGTTTCTGCCACAACCCGCGTCAGTGATGACGCGGCTCGCCAATCAGTTGCCTTTAAGAGTTATCCGCAGATTACGCAGATTACACAGATTTGAAATCACAAGACAAACAACAGAGATCATGCGTGTCTTCTGCTCTTTGTTTTGAAATCTGCGTCTTCTGTGTCATCTGTGGATCACTCGGCTTTGGTTTTTCAGAGTTATCCGCAGATTGCGCTGATTACACAGATTTGAAATCAGAAGACAAACATCTGAAATCAGAGATCAACGAGGCCCACATCCTGACGTGTGATTTCTGCTCTTTGTTTTGAAATCTGCGTCATCTGTGTAATCTGCGGATCACTTGCCTTTGGCTTTTGATTTATCCACGTTTTTGTCGATTGTGGCATTATGGCGAGCCGTTGTGTGTGAACACACGGGTTGCTTGCATCATGAGGGGTTCTGCTGCGTGGATGCGGGGAAACGAAGCTTGAACGTGGTTCCTCGAAGGGGAGCCGATTCAATTTCCAATTTCCCCGCATGGTGTTCGAGCACAACGGCCACAAACGAAAGCCCAAGCCCCATGCCCGCGTTGTACCCTTCGTACAGTGCATTATTCCGCTTCGTTGTGAAGTGAGTATTCAAGCAGTTCTTTCGCACTTCGTCGGTCATGCCGATTCCGTTGTCGCTCACTTCAAGCACCATCGCATCGCCATCGCGGTACGCCTTGAGTTTCACCACGCCTTTCCACCCCGCGGCAGCCAACAACATGTCGCGGCGTGCGGCGTGCTCGCTCACTCTCTTGGCCTCGTCGCGTAGATAGTTCCGCATCTCGAAAGTCGCATCGCGGGCATTGAAGACCAGATTTTCAACCGCTTGCTGCAAATGCGAGAGGTCGCCATCGATCCAGAGATGATGCGTTTCCAGTTCCGCTCCAAGCGAAAGTTTCCATTTGTCGCGGCCTATTTCTTCCCATGTTCGTTGCGATTCATTAACCATCGCTGCCAGATCGACGTGCGTGATTTCCGCGTTTGCGGGATCGCGCCGAACGGTGCGGAGAATCTGTTGCAGGCGTTCCGTAACCGTGCCAAGCGTTGCTTTCACTTCGTGAAGCATTCCTTGCTGTGTGCTGTTGACGCCATCGGCTTCGATGCAACGCGAGAGCAGATCGTTCGGCCGCACCAGCAGATTCTTGATGTTGTGCGCATAACTGCCGGCCATGATGCCGATGCTGGCATACAGTTGCGACTTCATTTCGAGTGCGGTCTTCTCTGCTTCAGCAGCGCGGCTTTCGAGTCGTGCGGTGTCGAGTTGCTGCTCCAGGATTTTTCGGCCTAACTCCTCGGACGCTCGCTCCGCCTCTTGCTGCTTAACGCGCGTTTCGAGCAATTCCTTTTCCGTGAGTTGAACGGCCACTTGTGCTTCGAGAAGTTCCCGTTCGCGGTGCTCGGTTGCGTGGGCAGCCTGAAGTCGCTCAATTTCGCGCAATCGTTCACGCCGCAAGAAGCGGAAGACCAACATGCCCACGAAGAGCGTTGTTGGCACTAACACGGCGGCGGCAATTGTTTGCCAGTATCGGTACTCATCCTGTTGCTTCTGCATCTGGTGAAATGTGTGCAGACGATATTCCATGCGGATCTTCGCCGAGGTATCGGAACGCCCGACTGCTGGCTCGATCTCCAATCGCCGAAGCTGAGCACGCGCATTCCCACCGGGTTTCGGCTTGGGCGATTCCCAGCGAATGGGCGAAGTGTCGCGTTCTGCAACGATTGGCACGCCGGAGTAATCGACCTCCAGGCTAAAGATCTCCGGGAAGAGCGGGAGTTGCGATGAATACGTTCGAGGCGGAACCGTCATGGCTCGGATATGTTCCATGATCTCGTCGCGCTTGTTGCGCAAGCGATTTTCATGGTCTGGGCCGGGGCTGGAATCGGTGAGTAACTCAACGTGATCGCGCACTAATTCACTGAGTGTTTTGCGAAAGATCCGAGTATTCTCGATCCATTCTTGCATGTCGGCCCGGTCCGATGCTTCATTCCACCCGGCCCGGGCGTAAAGCAACCAACCGAGCAAACTCGCCATTCCCAACCAGAGCAGGGCCAGCGGAGCAAGCCGAAGTACGTATCGCCAGAAAGGGATCGAAGGAAGCGTGGCGAAGTCGGAGCCAGGAGCCGCAGACATCAATCATCTCCTCCTGTGCTCGCGGAGTCTCGGCCGAGTGATCGCGAATGCACTAACGTCCAACCTGTGGAATGATCGGTTCGGGTGTAAACCTCGAGCGTGGCATCCGCCTTCGATAACTCGGTTCGTTCTTCGCCCGGGAAGATCGGCCGCAGCACCACCACATGCTCGCCCGTATCATCCAGGCGGTCGCCGGCGGTATCGAAGAACGCGGGGCGTTCGTCCTGCAATCGCTTCACGAATTCATCGGCGTTCGTTACCACATGATTCGAACCATTCGGAAACAACGCCTGGGCCAACACACGAGTGACACGAGTGAACAAGCGAATATCTTCCGTGCTTGATCGCACTTCGCCGGGTGCGGGTTGCGTGAGTTCGTAGTCTGGCGGTGGCTTGTGCCCCACTCCCAGTTGATCCCAACCAAGCGGATCTGCATGCGTGAAGAGCACCATGGGCACCGGCAACGATCGGACGGGCCACGCGAATTCGCGATCGCGAAAAAATGTGTTGACCGATATGCCATCGCCCGTGAGTGCCACAAGCTGTCTGCCAATAGCGGGGTTCCCTTGAACAAGCCAGCGCATGGTGCGTCGCGCGGGTGCGGATACTGTGGGAATGACAAGCATCGTGCGCATCCCCGGCGGCGGCAAGTTGGCCAGAATATGCTCGGCAACGCCGACCTCGGCGGGGTTGGGTTGATGAAATCGGCCCACACTAAATGGAACGGAATACGCCGTCACTTCCAGTTGTGTGCAGCCCAACTCCTGGTCGGCGATTTCACGCAATGCTTCGCGAAATTTGTAGCTCAGGTCGGTGGAATACGGATCGTCTTTCCATTCGATTGCGTAGCCGGGAATCGGTTCTGGCAAGTTGCTGAAATCAGCGCCCAGGGAGATAAGCCCTGCCCACACTCCCGCCGCAGAACTTCCGATGGAATGCAAACCTGTCCATGCCGTGCGGCCCGGTTTCAAGGTGGGATCGGTGAGCACGAAGTTGGTGATCGATTTCGCCATCTGGCGGTTGGTGAAGCAGAATCGGTAAGAGCGATCGTAAACCGAAATGAGGCTCGGACCCTGGCCACCGCTTGCGATGTTATCATCCGCGTGAACCGTGTCGGCCGTGGCTCGGGTGAAGAATAGCAACGGCCGCGATCCTCCCCAGTTGGTCTCGCGCATCGCATCGGCCAGAGCTTTGGCGCGATCGCTCGACCATCCCCCCAGCACCGCGATTGGTTTCGGGTCTCGCATCGCCAGTAATCGCACCCATGCTTCCTGCGTTGTCTCATCGGTCACTTTGTACCAGCGAATGCGCACCGCACCGGCATACCCCGACCGACGAATAACCACTTCCGGCACCTGCGTGGTTTTGTCCGGGTACGCACCCGAATCATCGACGGATAGCCCATCTAACGCCGTATTCCCCGGCATCTCGGCACGCTTCACGCCCCAAACAAACTGCTCCCATGATTCAAACGCAGTTGGATTGTGAAGCCAGGCAATCTCGCAGTCTCCTTCCGGAACGGAAAGCGGTTGCGCGATCTTCTTGCTTGGGCCAAGAGTGGTGAGCAGTGGTGCGATCAACGCAACCGCGAGCGCGATGATAAGAAGGCCAATTCCTTTGCGCCACCACATGGCATCCTCCGAACGAGGCTCCAGACTCTGTTCACTTTAGCAAGCCGCGGAAACTCCGCTGCGAGAATTGAAATCGTCTCGGATGGCATTGTTCCTTTTTCGCCGTTGATTGGTCAACCGTCATCGCATCAGAATCGATCGATTACGCGATGTTTGACCGGGAAATGTCAAGCTTGGTTCCGCACTCGCCGATCATAAAGGTTGTCGCCTCATCGCATCGCCGAAGGGTGGTGGTTGAGGTGAGTTTCAGCGTTCACGAAACTCTTCGGAGATCGTGTGCTGAAGTGTTTACGAGGGAAGTGGTCGGGCGGGAGAGATCCGGCATCCCCAGTTGTCGTTGATCCCCGCCCGACCGTATCCGGGAAACCGGACGTGCGGCCCCCGACGCCGTCCGGTCCTGGACTTCCCTGAGCAGCACGGCCTTGTGCTTCACTTGCCGCCATGGCCGAGTGAACCCAAGGCCCGCTCGCCCCGCAACGGGTTAAGGGCGATGAAAGTCGTCTTTAACTCGTCAAGACCAACCGGCCCCGGCTCGATCGACACCCGTTCGCCATGACCAACAGGCATGATGCCTGACTGTGGCGAAACACCGTAACTTCACCTATACCGGGGTCGGTTGGTTCTTTCCCATATCTTGACCTGCTCGCCTGTCCCAATATCCCATCATCGTTTCCGAAGAACGCACCCTTGCTGCAAGTTGCCGCGGGTGTGAACTCCCTTCACCTCACACTCCAGGCACGATGAGCAGCGCCATTATCCGTGAATTGAAAGCCCGCGAAATCCTCGACAGTCGCGGCAACCCCACTGTCGAAGTTGAAGTTCGTCTGGAATGTGGCACCATCGGGCGGGCCGCCGTTCCGAGTGGTGCAAGCACCGGGGCACACGAGGCCGTTGAACTGCGCGATGGCGATCCCAAGCGATACTTGAAGAAGGGCGTTCAAACGGCCGTCCGCAATGTGGTCGACGCCATTGCACCGGCCATCATTGGCATGAGCGTTTACGATCAAGTTGCGATCGACGCGAGAATGCTCAAGGCCGATGGCACCGCCAACAAGGGCAAGCTTGGGGCCAACGCCATTCTGGGCGCTTCAATGGCCGCAGCGCACGCCGCCGCCAACAGCCTCGGGCTGCCGCTCTATCGCTACGTCGGCGGCACCAACGCCCGCATTCTGCCTGTTCCGCTGATGAATGTGCTTAACGGTGGCAAACACGCCGATAGCACGGTGGACTTCCAGGAATTCATGATCGTGCCCGTGGGTGCTCCCACGTTTCGCGAAGCTCTGCGAATGGGGGCGGAAGTTTTCCACAGCTTGAAGAAAGTGCTTCACGATAAGGGTTTGAACACTGCTGTTGGCGATGAAGGCGGGTTCGCACCGAACATCCCTTCGGCCGATGAAGCCCTGGCAACGATCTCGCAGGCGATCGAAAAGGCCGGATACAAGCTCGGCGAGCAAGTCGCATTCGCACTCGATCCCGCTTGCACGGAACTTTACGAAGAAGCGAAGCACAAGGGGAAAGAAGGGTATTGCTTCTTCAAGAGCGATCCCAACAAGATCATTTCTTCCGACGAAATGATCGATCTCTGGGCCAAGCTCAGCGAGAAGTACCCGATTCTTTCCATCGAAGATGGACTCTCCGAAGACGACTGGGCGGGCTGGAAGAAGCTCACTGCCAAGATTGGTGGCAAGGTTCAACTCGTCGGCGACGATCTGTTTGTCACCAACACCGAACGCCTGAAGCGTGGCATCGCGGAGAGTTGCGGCAACAGCATCTTGGTGAAGGTCAACCAAATCGGCACACTCACCGAAACACTCGATGCAGTTCAAATGGCGATGCGCAACAAGTTCACTGCCATCATGAGCCATCGCAGCGGTGAAACCGAAGACGTAACGATTGCCGATCTTGCCGTGGCAACGAACTGCGGCCAGATCAAGACCGGTTCTGCCAGCCGAACCGATCGAATCGCGAAGTACAATCAATTGCTTCGGATCGAGGAACAACTTGGTTCGGCCGCCGTCTATGGTGCAGAGTTGCGGAAGTGATTGAACGAGTTGGTCGGTGAACGCCAACCGCCCGGTGGCACACGCCAGACGAGCGGCTGCACCCACCATGCGGAACACCACGATGCCCACTTTCTTGGCCGATCCACCGAGCTTCCTGTTCCTTTTCTTGGGCATCGTGGTGATCCTCGCCGGAGCCGTTTGGTCGTCGCGGCGAGAACGCAACAGCCTCATCGTCTTCGCAGTGTCGATGTTGCTGGTGCTCTTGCTTCTGCTTCTCGATCAAACTTCCGAAAGCCCGCGCGAAGAAGCGGTGCGTCGCGTCATGGCAATGGTGAACGCGGCCGACAAACACGATCCCGAGGGCTTCGTTAACCAACTTGCCGATACCTTCGAATATCAAACCGACGCGGGCAAAATTGCACTCTCACGCGAGCAGATTCGGAAGGCCAACTTCTGGAATGTTCTCAAGCAATACAACGTCCACGTTGCCGCGTGGGATTTCGCTCGTGCCGATGTGAAACAACTGGATTCCAACACCATAGAGATTGGATTCTTGGGCAAAGGCGAAGCCGATGGTAAGCAGTTCCCGATGTATTTCCGCGCGACGTTTGCCCGCCAACCATCGGGCGAAATGAAGCTCGTGGCTCTGGGATCATTCGATCCATTGAAGCGGCAGAACGAGCGAAAAGCGATACCGCAATTCCCCTGATCAACCCCCATTGCGTTCTCTGATGTTGCTACTCACTCTCCGTTCGGCGTCTGCTATTCCCCTCGAACTCGATGGCATTGTGCCGGAGCGGGTCGCTCAACTTTCCGCGCTGGCAGTCGCGCGGCTTTCCGTTCCGCACGGCAATCGGTCCGCACCGCTCGGCGAGTTCTTCGATGTCCATCGCCAGGCTGCCGGAACTGGCACGCCGGAGATTCGTTTCGCGGGCGACACACGCAATGTTAAGGGGATTGGAGCCGGTATGACCGGTGGCTTAATCTCTGTTGCAGGCGACGCGGGCATGCACGCGGGTGCGGCCATGACAGGTGGTGAACTGGTGATCGAGGGCAGAGCCGGCGACTGGCTTGGTGCAGAGATGTGCGGCGGGCGGATCGTAGTTCGCGGTGATGCTGGCAATCAGGTTGGTGCGGCTTATCGCGGCTCGCGAAGAGGCATGACAGGTGGAACGATTCTTGTGCACGGCACCGCAGGCGATGAAGTCGGTTTGCTCATGCGGCGCGGCCTGATTGTTGTTCGCGGAGTGTGCGGCGATTTTGCTGGTGCATCGATGATTGCGGGCACAATTGTGATGTGCGATTCCGTTGGTGGCCGATTGGGTGCCGGAATGAAACGCGGCACGCTTATCGCCGTTGTTCCGCCGGAATTATCGCGATCGTTCCGTTATGCAAGCACATACCAGCCGAGTTTCCTCGGCTTGTACCGTTCCTACTTGAAACGTATGGGCGTGGACCTGCCCGTGCTCGCGTCGCACATGCGTTGCTATCGGGGCGACATTCTTCACGGCGGGCGCGGTGAAGTCTTAACCGCAACTGTTTAAGCCAAACTGCACGCACGCCGACGGAATCACTTCACCGGTCGCACGGAAGCGGGTCGCAGATAGCGTAACCAGAACTCGGGGATGATGGCCATTCGGCACGGTTCAAAGCCAGACGACTGGAACACATTCGCACCCGCCGCACCCGCTTGAACTAGCGTGGCCGCCATCCCACCAAGAAACCCCGAAGCAACGCCTGTGCCGCGCAGGGTGATCCCTTCCGTATCGGCGGAATCGGGGCCGTAGATATCTGGCTTGCAACGAAGTGTGATTCCGGTGCCACCGCCTACCTGTTCACCGAGAACGGGAATACCCACGGTGATCGCACCGAGAGAATCGCCCGGGATTCCCACACCGGCTTGAGTTGTGACAAAGGAACGAAACACCGCACGCGCCTCGCCTGGCTTGCTGCTGCGTGTTTCCAGCACGATGCGCGGCGTGATCTCGGCCTGCCGCTTCAGGGCCGGAAGAAGAGCATCCGCATCGTAACCTTTCGCGACGACCAGAGCATAGCGGCCCGCTTCTTTCGTCGTGAAGTCCACGACCTGTTCAAACACCACAAACGAATCGGTGAGCAAGATCGGGTATGGCCCGCCTGCGGAGCGCGATTCTTCGCTCATCTCATCGCTGGGGATCGACTTTCCTTCGGGATCAATCTGGCGGAAGATCCGGAGCACTGCAGGGTAAATCGGCCGATCCGGCGATGGGAAATTCTGATCGAGTGGTTCACGCCACTGCATTGTCACTCGCACCGTGGTGTTTGCGGGCAACTCGGGTAAGGTTTCACCTTTGGGCACCGCGAAACCAAGGAAGTTCATATCGGCGGACCAGTTCGAAGTTGGCAGCGGCTCGTCAGGTTGCATGAATTCCATCGCGGCATCGCGATTCGAATCAACCACTGGGCCACCCCAAATACTTGCCCCGCCCATGCTCGAAGCCTGAACCCAAACCAGTGGTGGCTTCGGTGCGGATAACGGATCGCCGGCTCGGCGGACAATGCGAGGTGGAAGTGGCGTTGCCATTTTCTCAAGCGTGCGGCTGAGTTGGCTCATGGCATCGAGTGGGTAACCCGATTCCCACACCAGTGTATTCACAATCACGCGCGCACCGCTTAACGCAGACACCACATCCTTTTGGAACGTGTTGAAGCGCTGAATTCGCCGGGTCAGTTCTTCTTGCTGTGCCAACACAGAATCCAGCCACTTTTTCGCAGCTTCTCTTCGGGCTTTGGCGGCATCGTCGTCGGCAAGGTCATTGAATGCCGTGCGGTATTCCGCAAGGGCTGCTTCTTTGCGCTTACCAAGATCGAGGGTCTTGTTGGTGATATCGGTCAGGCGAGAACGCAAGGCATCCGAGATTTCGGCTTCCCCACGGGCTACACGCAGAATGCCGAACAACTGAAAGATCGCTCCGGGATCGATGCGAACCAGCACCAGTTCCGCATCGGGTGCGGCCAGAGCAACCGCTCGGGCAGTGGAAATGCCAGAACCCGCCAAGTTCGGATCTGATGGAGAGGGAACGATATCCGGATTCAGTTCCGTGGTGAGATCGAGGATTCGCGTCTTTTCAGGAAGCCCCTTACCAATGAACTTATCCGCACCGGTGAAGTCTGTGCCCACAACGAGCACCTTCACACCCGTGCCGGTGTAACCCAGTTTGTGCATCGCATTAATGCCGGACAGCTTCAGGATGTCGGCAGTGGGTGCGGGCTTATCGGGTGCGTTAATCTGGAAGAGCGTGCTGCTGGCGTGGGTGGGCAATCGCACGGTGAGAACATCTGCTGCCTGGGCGAAGCGCTCTGCGTCTGCGGGGCGATCGAAGCGGATGCTCGCCAGATGCGCCACGGCTCCATCGAGCGCGGCACCTTCCGTGAGAGCCGGTTGACCGAATGGCCCCTTAACGATTTCACCCGCCGCATCGCGCTTCACCGTAGGCGGGTATTCGCTGGCAAGGTATGTGCGGAGTTGTTCAAGGCGGCCCTCAACGGGTGTGGCGAAGAGCGCAATCACGCGAACCGGGGTTTCCTTCAGCGCCGGATCGTCCAATGCCGCCCGCAGTTCAGGCGTGAGTTTCGTGCGTGTTGGCAGGAGGACTTCTGGGGTAAAAGGGGCCACAGCTTCCGCAGCGGGCATCACTTCGACCCAGCGAATCGGGTTGCGATCCGCGAACGGGCGAGGCAGACGATCCAACGGTGTTTCGCTTAAAAACCAACCCGCCGGCACTGTTCGCAAGTCTTTTAACAGCGTCCCCAGATGCTTGTTAGGAATCGTTCCTTTGATCTGCGTGTAGCGGCGCGTGTCGTAGCCGAGTGCTTCGAGAAATCCGAGGCGTTGCAGGTGCTCAAGAGTTTGGTTGTGGAGCGACTGCTGATAAATCGGGATGAGATCGCCACGAAGCACAATGCGAATGCGCACCGGCCCATCGGGTGTGGCGGGATACATGAAGCCCGTGGGAGCAAACAGGATATTCTCGACTCGCGGATCGTTAAGCACATCCAAAACGCGATCGGAAGGGATGACGCCGGTTAAACGCTCTGCGGTGGGATCGAGCAAATCTAAATCGCGATCGAGTTCGTCCTTGCGAGCATCGTCAAACCCCAGAGCATCGAGGTTTTTCTCCAGCGCCCGGAACTGGCGAATCCGCTCGTCGCGATCCGCACGAATGCGATAACGCAACTGGAGATCGACTTTCTCGGATCGCGCCGGCTCTTTAACCTGATGTGGGATCGGTGCCAGTGGGGGCGGTTGTGCGGTGCTAACGGCGATACCGAGCATGACGGCGAGAACCGCGAACATAGACTGTGTGATATTCATGGTGTCGTCCGGAACAGGGCGCAGTTGTTTATTCATCGTCGCGTGAGTGGCCTGGCTTGCCAATCCTTCCATGAGAAATATCCCTTGTTGGGCCACGGACACGGGCGGCATGCGTGTAATCGTTTAGGTTGGTGATCGCGCAAGCAGATGGTTGCGACTGGGAGGATCATGCGGATGGGTTTCACGACTGGCGTTGCCGTTATAACGGGTGCATCGAGTGGAATCGGTCGCGCGCTGGCCGTGGCACTCACCAGGCGCGGAATGCGGGTTGGCGTGACCGCAAGGCGAGCGGACCGGCTCGAAAGCCTGGTTGCGGAAGTTCGAGCGAGCGGTGGCACCATTGAAGCGATCGCCTGCGATGTGACGCAACGCGATGACACGCTCGCCGCTATTCATGCACTGGCGGAAAAACTCGGGCCAGTCGATCTCATGATTGCCAATGCGGGTCGCGGAGAAACGGCGGGTGCCGATCCGATGAATATCCCGCTATTCGAAGAGATGGTGAAAGTGAATCTGCTGGGTGTGGCGTATGCGTTTGAAGCCGTTATGGCTTCCATGCTCGCTCGCCAGAGTGGCCACCTCGTTGCGATATCGAGTCTCGCCGCATACAAGGGATTGCCCGGTTCGGCCGGCTATTGTGCCACCAAAGCCGCTGTGAACACCTATTGCGAAGGCTTGCGTATTGAACTCAATCGCCGCGGTGTCGCGGTAACGTGCGTGTGCCCGGGCTTCGTGCGAACCGAAATGACAGCGGGGAAACCGCACCCCATGCCGTTTGTGATGGACGCCGACCAAGCCGCAGAACGCATTCTCGGCGCGCTGGCTCATCGCCCCAAGGTGTACAACTTTCCGCGCCGCACCAAGTGGCTCATGAACTTAACGCACTGGCTGCCCGACTGGCTCATCGCGAAAAAGCTTCAACACAAAGAACCACCCACCGAGTTGCCGACGGAATCGAGCACGAAACCCGAGTGACGCTACGGGAGAGAAACTGAAACGGCTCACTTCCCCAGTTTCGGATCAGGCACTTCGGAAGCGCGTTCCGGTCTTGCCGAGTTTCGCAGATTTTGGCATTGTCCCCAGGCATGGAAACCGACACGCCGGAATCTCTGCCACAAACCCCGAGCCGAATATCTCGCCGCATGCTTTTTCGCATGGCTGGCGGAGCCGCGTTAGTCGCGGTAATCGCTGAATCTGGGCGAGTTGTGCTGGGAAGTAACGAACACACCGTTATTCCCGGCAAGATCTATCGCTCCGCACAACTCACGCAAAAGAAACTCGAACGCGTGATCACAGAAAAGCGTATCCGCACCGTTCTAAATCTGCGTGGTTGTTGCCCAGAGACCGCGTGGTATCAGGCGGATGCCGCCGCCACGCACGCCGCCGGAATCTGTCAGGAAGATCTCACCTTCTCGGCGAAGCGACACCCGCCCGCACCCGAAATCGCACGGATGATTGAAGTCTTCGATCGCACGGAATACCCCATTCTGCTTCACTGCGCTGCGGGTGCCGATCGCACGGGTCTGGCCAGCGGCATCGCACTCTTGCTGCAGCCCGGTTCGGAACTCTCCATGGCCCGGCGGCAGATGTGGCCGCGATACGGGCACATCGGGGCCGTGGGTCGCACCGGCGTGCTCGACGAATTCTTCGATGCTTACGAAGCATGCCTGCAGAGCGAAGGAATTCCGCACTCTCCCGAACGCTTTCGCAAGTGGGCGACAACCGAATATTGCCCGGGGCAATTTCTCGCCGAGTTGGCGGTGGTTTCACCCGATCCGTTGGTGTTCCCAGCGGGCACGGGGTTTTCTGTGGTGATCCGGGCGGTGAACCGGTCCGTTAAGCCGTGGCAGTTTTCTCCCGGTGGAAGCGGCGGTGTTTATCTGCGTTACGATCTCTATGCGATGGGCGGTGATTCCGTTTATCGCGGACAAGCGGGTCAGTTCGCAAAGATAGTTGCCCCCGGCGAAGCCATCGAACTCACTGCCGGCTTTCCGCCCATCAAAACACCGGGGCCACACTTGCTTCATCTGGATCTGATTGATGCCCAGCCCATCAACTTGCTGGATTCCGCGTTCATGCAATATGGTTCCGAACCGCTCGTTGTGAACGTGATGATGTCTTGATTTCCACAAAGATCACGGGCTACCCAACTCCAGCAGTTGCCGCACTCCGATCTGCAGAGGTAATCTCAATGGGCCTTCTCTCTGTTGTCGTGCCGTTAAAGGATGAGCAAGAGAATGTACGCCCGCTCGTCGATCGCGTGCGTGATTCGTTGCGTGAATCCGGTCCGTGGGAATTGGTGTTGGTGGACGACGGCAGCACCGATCAAACATTCGAAGCACTTCAGGTTGTCACAGCAGAAGATCCGCGCATTAAAGTGGTTCGCTTGCGGCGAAATTTTGGCCAGAGCGCGGCCACACAAGCCGGTATCGATGCGGCGATTGGCGACATCATCGTAACGATGGATGGCGACTTGCAGAACGACCCCGCAGACATTCCCCGCATGGTCGCAATGCTCGATCAAGGCTTCGATGCGGTGCTTGGTCAACGCCTGAATCGGCAGGACAAGTTTCTGGTGCGAAAAGTCCCGAGTGTCTGTGCGAACTGGCTGATCCGCAAGGTTCTCGGCGTGCCGTTCAAAGACTTCGGTTGCACACTGCGTGTCATGCGGCGCGAAGTGGCCGATGGGCTGATGCTCTATGGCGAGATGCATCGATTCATCACAGCACTGGTCATTCAACAAGGCGCGAAGGTCACGCAGCTTCCCGTACAGCATCACGCACGCACAGCGGGCAAATCCAAGTACAACCTGACACGCACCATTCGAGTTCTGCTCGATCTCATGACCGTGAAGTTCCAGGGAAGCTATCAAACCCGGCCGATGCATCTGTTCGGACTGTTTGGACTAATCTGCATGGCGTGTGGTTTCCTGGGCGTGGCGGCATCGCTGGTGATGAAGTACACCACCGGCCCTGGAATGACCGCGAACCCGCTGTTCTTGCTTGGCTCAGTCGCTGTGCTGGCGGGTGTTCAGTTTGTTTCGCTGGGGCTAATGGGCGAAGTGCTCGCGCGCGTCTACTTCGAAAGCCAGGGAAAGCGTCCGTATGCGATTCGCAGTTGTCTGAACCTGGTTAATCTCGCCAAGGATAACCGCAAGGTCGCGTAACGGAATCGCACACTCCGCAAGCGAATGTCTTAACTCTGCGTGTGTGGCTTCGGCTGGAATAATCGGCTTTTCCACAACCCGAGTCGGTTGAGCCAGTATTGCCCGACTGTCTTCACGGTTTGCAGGCCATACTTGGTACTGCGGCGGAAGTTAATCTGGCTCGCTTCGTCGAAATATCGCACCGGCACCGGCACATCGCCCAGGCGGAAGCCGAATTGAACCGCTTGCACCAGGAATTGCGTATCGAATACGAAGTCGTCGCTATTGCGTTCGAAGGGAATCGTCTCAAGGACGTTTCGCCGATAAACGCGGAACCCACTGTGAAATTCGCCAAGGTTCTGGCCAAGGAAGAAGTTCTCGAATGCCGTTAGGCCGCGATTGCTCACATACTTCCACCAGGGCATTCCACACTTGATCGCTTCCGCCCGGCTCCGCACGCGGTTACCCAATACCACATCGCAGATGCCGAGTTCGATGAAGGCTACCGCGTGCGGAATCACGCGCGAATCGTACTGGTAATCCGGGTGAATCATCACAACCACATCCGCACCGGCTTCCAGGCAATACTTGTAACAAGTCTTCTGGTTCCCGCCATAACCGGTGTTCTTCTCATGCACGATCACCGTTAATCCCATTTCGCGTGCAAGCTCAACGGTGTTGTCCTTACTTCCGTCATCAACCAGTAAGATTTCGTCGACACATCCGGGCGGGAAGTCCGCAATGGTGGAGCGGAGTGTGGAGGCGGCATTGTAAGCCGGCAACACCGCGATCACCTTGTGGCCCCGCTTGGGTTCCGGCGAGAGCGGTTTCAGAATGCGATCGGCATGAATCGGCTCATCGCTGAGCTTCAGTGGGGCTTCAGTGAGAAGGGACGAAGGCATGTGCGCAGCTCGATAAATCGTACACAGGTGTTGGAGCAAATGTATGACACCAACACGATGAGGGTATTCCTGTTTTACTGGCGTAAGCGATAAGGTACTTCCAGGCCGTGCCGCGTCATTAACTGCGTGTCGGCGAGCAACTGTGAACTTGGCCCATCGGCCACCAACCTTCCGCCATCCAGCACCAACACGCGTGGGCACACATCTAACACCAGATCGAGATCGTGCGTGGCAATGAGCTTCGTGCCGGGCAAACGTGAGATTAGTTCGATCAAGTCGCGGCGTCCGCGCGGATCGAGGAACGCGCTGGGTTCATCCAGAAGTAACACCGAGGGCCGCATTGCTAATACTCCGGCGAGTGCCGCCCGCCGTTTGTCGCCGCCCGATAACTGAAACGGCACGCGGTCGCCGGCTTCTTTCGCAAGCCCCACGGCCGCAAACGCCTCGGTCGAACGTGTCACGGCTTCGTCCGCTGTTAGCCCCATGTTCAGTGGCCCGAAGCAAACGTCTTCGAGCACAGTGGGACTAAACAACTGATCGTCCGGATTTTGAAACACGATCCCAATATGTGCGGGGAGCTTCTTCTTTTCGGTCGGGTTGGCGGGATCGAGGCCACAGACAGTTGCTTCGCCCACGCGGCCCGCCAGCACACCGCAAAGTCGCAGGAAGAGTGTCGTTTTCCCCGCTCCGTTTGGGCCAACCAACGCGACGCACTCCTCGCCTTCAACAGTGAAATTCAACTGATGAAGGGCGATGCGGCCATCGGCGTAACGGTGGGAAAGTGAGTTGATGCGGAGTGTGGCAGATGCGTTCGCTAAGCCCGGCACTTCGGAGTTCTTCAATTCATTCCGCATTCCGCGATCCGCATTAGTAGCGGTCCCAAATGAGAAGCGCGACGGTAATCGCGATGATCAACGTGAACAATATGATATCAGTCGGCGTGCTACGGAAAGTGGTTGTCGTATGAAATGACCCATCGAACCCGCGACAGCGCATGGCCTCCGAAACCCGATCCGCCCGGTCGGCCCCGCGAACAAGCACCGCACCCACGAGGTGCCCCGTTGTGCGGTATCCATGACGATTCGCTTTAATGCGAAACCCGCGGCATCGCAGGGCAATTCGCACCCTTCGCAATTCACTCGCAAGCAGGAATGTGTAGCGGTACGCCATGCCCATTAACAGCAGCAACAAACCAGGAATTCTCAGTCGATGCGCCGCCGCAAGTGTCAAGTGCATGGGTGCGGTATCGGTTAATACCATGGCGAGCGATCCAATCGCCAGGCAGCGCGTAAACACCGCCAAACCGGCGATAAGCCCTTGCTCGGAAACGCGAACCGGGCCAATACTCCAACCCGCTCCGCTTAAATCCAGAGTGAATGGAAGCAGAATAAGAAAGGGGAGTGCGGCGAACGCAAAGAGTGCCATGCGCCCCAGAACGCGATGAGCCGGCAACCGGGACAGGGCGATAAGCGATAAGCCAACTGCAAGCGCGACACTGGCGGGTGCGAGTTTCGTGATAGCCGCCGTTCCTGCTGCTGCTGCCACAATGGCCGCGAGTTTCCAGCGCGTATCCCATCGGGCGATGGGTGAATCGGGAACATGCGGATGCGTGAACAATGGCCCCTCGGTGTGAGATCAGTTCCGTGGCAAGAAGAGGTAGGATAATCGTTCGGATCGCCGTTATCGCCTGCATCCGCTTCGGGCTTTGATATGCTACTCGGAAATTGAATGTTTGCAGCGACCACGGTGAACTGCGAGATCGATCGGAACCACGAGCGGATGGATAAACGCAATGGCGGCTGAACCACTTTTAGAAAGCCAAGTGCCCGAGTTTCCCTGCCGAAGGGGGAAGGTGCGTGATGTGTACGATCTCGGCGATACACTCGCCGTTATCGCGACAGATCGCATCAGCGCGTTCGACTGGGTAATGCCCAACGGGATTCCGGACAAAGGGCGAATCCTGACTGAACTCAGCGTCTTTTGGTTCAACTGGCTCCAAGTGCCACACCACTTACTTAGCACTGATGTCGCCGACTTACCGGCACCATTCCGGAAGCCCGAGTTGGTCGGTCGCACGATGCTTGTGAAAAAGGCCAAGGTCATTCCGGTGGAGTGTGTCGCTCGAGGGTATCTCGCCGGAACCGGATGGAAGGAGTATCGCGCGAGTCGAACTGTGTGTGGCATTCCGCTACCCGCCGGCTTACAAGATGCGAGCCAATTGCCGGAGCCGATCTTCACACCCGCTACCAAAGAAGAGGGCGGCAAGCACGACGAGAACATTAGCTTCGATCGAATGTGCGAACTCGTTGGGATGGAAACCGCCACGGAACTGCGAACACGAACGCTTGACGTTTATCAACGAGCCGCCACGCACGCAGAATCGCGCGGCATCATTCTCGCAGATACCAAACTCGAATGGGGGCGATTGCCAACCGGTGAACTCATCTTGATCGACGAGGTACTCACGCCGGATAGTTCGCGGTTTTGGCCCAAGGAAACGTACCGCCCGGGCGCTTCCCCGCCATCGTTCGATAAGCAGTTCGTTCGCGATTGGTTGGAAACGACGGACTGGGACAAAGCGAGCTTGCCACCCGAGTTGCCTGTTGAAGTGGTGGAGCGAACGGCTTCCAAGTATCGCGAAGCACTTCAGAAGCTCTCAAGGTAAGCCGCTTGCATCCATGCCTAAGCGTCGAGAAATGATCCACGAGTGACGAAGCGATGCCTGAATCCGCGCGGCCGGCGTTACTTGGTGGTGTTGCGGTTCGCCCACAGGGGCCGCCGGAGTGGCCGTTGCCCGACCGCGATGTTCAGGCAGCGCTCGCCGAGGCGGGTTTATCCGGTGCATGGGGGCGATACCACGGCGAGCACGTCTCGGCACTCGAATCCGAGCTGGCACTTTTTCACGTGGTGCCGCACGCACTGAGCTGTTCCAGCGGAACGCTTGCGGTCGAGGTCGCGCTTCGCGCTCTGCGAGTTGCTCCGGGTGATGAAGTCATCATGTCCGCCTACGACTATGAATCCAACTTTCTCACGGTGCACGCTCTCGGCGCTAAACCTGTGCTGATCGATGTAGACCCACTGAGTTGGCAAATGGATCACACCCAACTGGAAACCGCACGAACGCCGCAAACCAAAGCCGTGATCTGTTCCCATCTCCACGGTGGAACGGTGGCGATGCGCGAAGTGACCGAGTTAGCCAGCCGATACGGGATCGCCGTGGTTGAGGACGCGGCCCAGGCAACCGGCGCGATGATTCAGGGAAAACCGGCGGGCACATGGGGCGACATTGGCACGCTGAGTTTTGGCGGTTCCAAACTCCTTACGGCAGGTCGCGGTGGTGCGTTACTGTTCAAGGACTCGCAACTCTTGCAACGCGCGAAGCTCTGGCTCCAACGCGGCATTCAACAATGGGCACCGCTCAGTGAATTACAGGCAGCGGTGCTACGCCCGCAACTGGCCAAGCTACGCGAGAAGACTCTGCAACGATGGGCCAACGTACAGCAACTCACCAAAGAGTTACAAAACCCCGAACACACGAATGCGGCGCATCTCGAATGCTTCAAGAGCATCTCCTGTGGGCTTAATTGCTTCCCCACGCGTTCAAACACCGTGCCGGCGTTTTACAAGTTGGGCTTTCGATACGATCCTGTCGCATTCGGCCTAAGTCGCGAACGCTTCGTGGCAGCGATGCGGGCCGAGGGAATCGCGTTCGATGTGGGATTCAAGGCTTTGCACATCGGACGATCGCCTTCGCGTTATCTCGCAAGTGGCTCGCTGGAGAACGCCACTACCGCCCACGATCAGTGCGTGATTCTCCATCATCCGGTGCTATCACTCACAGAGCGTGAAGTCGCACAGGTGGCGGAGGCGGTCGCGAAGACGTATCGTTATCGGAGATTGTTTTAAGCATACCCCTATAACCCCGGAACCCGTATGTGCCGTTCCGCACTCATTGTTGCCGCCGGGCTTCTCACTGCCGCCGGTCTTGCACAGGCAGCCGATCCTGTCCCACCATCGGGTTTCTGGAAATTGAATGTGCCATTGGGCCGCGAAGGCGACTTAATGCTGATGGTCGCGTTCACGGAGCAAGATGGAAAGTGGGTCGGTGATTATCTGACTTCCTCTGTTGAACTCCGCGCTCAACCGAAGCTAACGAATCTGAGCGTCAAAGGCGACGCTGTTCGCTTCAGCCTGGAGTTTGCAGGTCGCGAGTTCATCTCATTCGATGGCTCTCTATCGAAGGACAAGAAGAAGATTGCGGGGTCGGTATCAGTAGGTGGTGGTCCGTTACAACTCGCGGAACTGCTCCCCACCAAATTGAAGAAACTGGACGACCCATTCGAAATTGTACGGGAAACGCTGACACAGATGGAGGGTGGTCCAGAGTTGTTCGAAACCGCTGCCGAAGTGATTTCGCGAGCCGCTGCCAAGAAACTTCCGCTCGATGAAGTGCAGGGGATTCTGGATCGTGTGAACAAGGCGGCGGGAGACTTTGGCTCGCGCTGGGAGCGGGAAGTCGCGCTGCGTTTAGCCACTGTACTCGCAAGCCAGGAAGGATTTCGTGATCTAGCTGTTGCCCAGGCCAAACGTGCCGAGCGAATGTTAACGGATGACGACGAGAATCTCGCACGTATGAGAGTGCTGCAGGCCGTTGCAACTGCTCTAAGTGCAGCGGGAAAGCCTGAAGATGCGAAGGCTTATCAAGCTCAAATCACGAAACTGGAAGCGCGAGATTATGCGGAGTATGCCAAGGGGTTGCCGTTCAAGCCGGAACCCTTTGCCGGCCGCAAAATGAAATCCGATCGCAGCGTGTTGGTTGAAGTCTTCACAGGTGCCGAGTGCCCACCGTGCGCCGCGGTCGATCTCGCATTCGATGGGCTGATGAAAACATACAAGCCAACTGATGTGGTTCTTCTTCAATACCACTTCCACGTTCCGCAACCCGATGCACTCACCAGCCCCGATGGCATGAAACGCGCTTCGGACTATTACGGCGAACAGATCGAAGGTGCGCCCACAATCTTCGTTGCGGGTAAGGTGGCCGCACCCGGTGGCGGACCCGCTTCAGCGGCTGGAAAGAAGTATCTGGATATCCGCACACCGATTGAAGAGGCACTCGAGAAAGCACCTGGAGTGAAGCTGTCGCTCGCCGTAACGCCAGCGGAGAAGGGCGGATTCACTGCCAAAGCAACCGTTGCAGACCTGGCCATGCCGGGCGAGAAGATGACGTTGCGGTTCGCGCTCGCCGAAGAGCGGGTTCGTTATCCCGGTGGTAATGGAATTCGATACCACCATATGGTTGTTCGATCGATGCCCGGTGGCACCGCTGGCTTCCCCTTAACCAAAGCTACTGCCGAACAGACTGTCACCATCAGCCCAGCTGAAGTGCGGGCCGCTTTGCAAAAGTACTTGACGGACTTCGAACGTGATCAGGGAAGCTTTCCCCGCACGGAACGACCACTCGACCTGCGCAATCTCAAAGTCGTTGCGTTCGTTCAGAACGATATGACTCGGGAAGTGCTCACCGCAGTGCAAGCCGATCTTCCTTGATTAGCTCGTGAGAAATAAGCTCACACGCTGCGCGGCCGGGGCAATCCGCTTGTCCCGGCCGTTATTCGTTCACATTTGATTTTGTGATATTCCTTCAGGGCCATTCCTTGTTTGATATTGTGGGATTGAGTTGTGATGGGTAAATGGGGCACCTCGTTTCCGATGGTTTGCGAGGTCACCCATGCCGGCTTCCACTCTCTGCGAGGTCCTCGCCACTCTTCCCGATCCTCGCAGCCGACACGGTCGCATTCACCCGTTACCCGCTGTTATGGGATTGGTTGTTCTCGCCATGCTCCTGGGACGCAAGAGTCTCCAAGGAATTGCACGCTTCGGGAGACAACACGGAACACCACTGGCTCATGCTCTGGGTTTTCGAAGAGGCAAAACCCCCACGGCCTCTACTCTCTCCCGGACTCTCCGACGCTTCGATGCCCAGC
>JBGSLF010000088.1:0-10380 GCA_041740855.1 Gemmata sp. | reverse complement strand
GGTTCGCAATGTGGTGATTCACCTCCTGGCCGATGTTGATGCAAAGAGCCGACCCGAAGCCATCGAATTACTGCAATTCCATCCCGAGACCGCAAAGAAGCTTATCGGGATTCCCTAGAGTGAATAAAGGAATGGCCCTGGCAGTGAAAGGGCAGTGAATAAGCTTCAAAGGGCAGTAAATCGGGGGTAAAATGATATCCAGACAGGTTCTCGGATTGCGCGTCGGGAAGCCTGTTTCGATTGAAAATTGCTAGAAATCCTTGGCGATTCCGAAAGTGCGAGAGGGGGGACTTGAACCCCCACGGCCTTGCGGCCACTGGATCCTAAGTCCAGTGCGTCTGCCAATTCCGCCACCCTCGCTTCGATTCTCTCGGATCTCCGCACGCTGAATACCATTGCGTTTCAATCTACTAACCGATCCGGCCAACTGCTAGCCAACCTTCTATTGCTTGTCGCGAGGCCGGTACTGCATCAAGTAACCTGCTATGTGCTCCTGCATGTCGAGTGGATCGAAACCACACAACCGCATCTCTTCCACCGCCTGATAGTTTGGCCAGTGGTTAAACTCCATGCGGAAGATCGCGCACATCGTTCCCGTTCGATGGATGCCCGCGAAGCAGTGCACCAACACCGGATAATTCTTCTTGTCGTCCATCACTGCCAGGAACTCCGCGATTGTCTCTTCTGCCGGAATCTCGCCGCTCTCGCTTGCCCCCCAAACCCGTGGCGGTATGCGAACATGACGCAATCCGCGTGTAGTGCAAAACGCTTCTTCCCAGGCATCGGGATCGGGTTCGCCCTTTTTTCGGGCCGCCCGCAGCGTGACGACCGTCTTGATCGCCTTTTCGCGGATGATGCGATCCAAACCTTCCGGTGAGAGTTGCGCACTGCGATACAACACGCCTTCTTCAACCACGCGAATGTTGCGCATGTGCGCGTGTCGGTGCGACGAATAAAGCAGCGGAGTAGCCACAACGACACTTGCGGCGGAGAGTCCGAGCACAATTTGCCAACGAGATGCCATACCAGCACCCTCCACGCGGGGTTGATTCCGTGCGAAAAGGTAACACGCTGGGGAGTTGGTGAAAAGGCGGTTTCATAAGGACTCAAACTGAGCGTAAACTCAATCATCTTGGTTGTGGATTGAGAGAAGGTTCGAGTAACGCGAGCAAAAAACCATTTCCCGTGTTGAGCTTGGGCGAATAGATTAGATAGATGATTTGGGTTCGGTACCCGTGGAGACTCCGCATGCGCTGCCTGTTCCTGTTCATCGTGCCGGCCATTGTTGTCGGTGAGTTGTCGTTCATCCCGCCTGTTGCGGCCGATGCGGAAGATGTGCCGGCCAAACCTGCAGTCGTTCGCAACCAGGTTGTTAAACCAATTGCGAAAGCGGGAAAAGGCAAAAAGGCGAAAGCTGCGGATGCCGCACCGCAGTTATCCGACGAAGAGGCACTGAAGAAGGCAAATCTCGATCCCAAGGATGGCAACAAACTCCTCGAGTACCTCCGGCAGCGAACACTTTCTGATGCCGACCAGGGGAAGATCAATGGAATCATTGCCCGGTTTGGGGCTGATAGCTTTGAGGACCGCGTAAAAGCAACAGATGAAGTGGCACTCTTCGGACCAGCCGCGATCGGTCCGCTGAAGAAAGCTGAAAAGGACGATGATGCCGAGATCGCTTTCCGCGCGCAGGTCGCACTCTCGCGAGTGGAAAAAGTGCCGCATGCTGCTGCGGCCGCTGCGGCGGTTCGAGCCATAGTCGAGTTAAAGCCCAAGGGTGCGGCGGGTGTATTGATTGGCTTTCTTCCGCTCGCCGATAGCGAGGTCCTCGCCGAGGTGATCCGTGAATCGCTGATTGCCTTGGCAGTTCGAGACGGCAAAGCCGATGAAGAGTTGGTCGCGGCGCTGACGGGGAACTCGCCGATTCGCCGATCCGCAGCATATGTCGCCCTCATCGAAGGTGGCGCAGAGACCGAGCGAATCCGCATTCCCGACGCTTATCCCAAGGTTCGCGAAGCGGTACTCAAGGAAGTAGACCCCGAAGCGAAGTTCGCGGGGCTATGGTCGCTTGCCATGACCACACGCGAAAAGGAATACATTCCCGCTCTGATCGAGCTGATTCCCAAGTTGGGACGCGGCCGGATTTGGCAGCTTGAAGAACTCTTGCTGCTCATGGCCGGCAACCACCCGAAAGATGGCCGCTTCCTGAAGTCGCCCGAATCATTGGCGAAGGCTCGGGAGGCGTGGTTGGGTTGGTGGAAAACCAAGGGCGACGCCATCGACTTTGTGAAGTTCGACTATGCTCCACGCATCGAAGGAATCACCGATATCATCGAGATGGATTACCGCGGCTACGGGCAGGGACGGGTGATATCGCTGGGACCGGATCTCAAGGAGAAATGGCGGATTACCGGCGTGAACAATCCCACGGATGTGAAAGTCACACCCGAGGGGCGCATTTGGGTGGTGGAGTCCAACAATAACCAGGTCACGGAACGCGACACTCAGGGCACCATCATCACCCGCCGCAATGCCTTCCAACAGCCGATCAATATCGATCTTCTGCCCGATGGCGGCATGGTCATTATCTGTCGCAATAACGTGCTGGAATGGGACAAAACCGGCAAGCAAGTGTGGGCACACGCACGCCAAAACTACGACATCATGGCGGGCCGCCGCCTCCCCAACGGTGAGACCCTATTCCTCACCAATCAGTTTCGCAATCCGAATGCACCCCAAGCCAACAATGCCTTCCGGCTCGATGCCAAGGGAACTGCAACCGGCAAAGATCTGAGTTTCGGCTACATCTATCAGCTTCAAACCATGGATGTGGTTGGAGAAGATAAGGTTCTGGTGTGCGAACGCGACATGAACACTCCTGGGCAGCAGACCGATCGCGTGGCCGAGTACGATCTCAAGACCGGGAAGCAGACCTGGAAACACGACTGCCCGCCGAACTCCGCCCCAACCAGTTGCCAGCGGCTTCCCAACGGGAACACACTGATTTGCCTGATGAATTCCAATCAGCTCATCGAAGTGGACCCATCTGGCGAGATCGTCTGGGAGTATCAGGCCAAGGATGGGTTAAAGGTTGGTCGTGCGTACCGTCGCTAGTGGCCGGCTAGTCGTGGTTAGCTGAGAAAAGAGTTCATGCGGGTCGATGTGCCACCGCTACGAGGCAATCGGCCCGGCCAATCGTGTAAGTTGCCCATGCTACCGCGCGTGTTGCGGGTCGCCACTTCAACAACCGCGTTCCGAGCGAGATGCCTCCACGGAACGCTCGCTTCGCACTGGTTTGCAGCCACCCCGAATGTGCGAGTCCGCGAACACCATCCAGTTGAAACCCGCTCGCTTGAATCATGGCACCCAATGTTGCCGGCGTGAAATGGCTCAGGTGACGGGGCAAATCATAGCCGTGCCAACGATCGCCAAACCAACTTCGGGCCGGCGTATCGAAGTTCGGGACGGCGATCACCAACGCACCGCCGGGAACCAACAACCGAAACGCCGCACGTAACACTTCCAAAGGCTGATGGACGTGTTCGAGCGATTGCCACATGGTGATCGCCTCGAACGAACCGGGCATGAGGTTGGCGTTTGGCAGGGTTCCCAAGTGAGCCGGATAGCCGAGTTCATCCTCAACCCGCTGCACGGCTATCGGAGAAGCATCTACCCCCGTAACTTCCCAGCCAAGCCCTGCCATTCGTGTGAGATAGCTGCCACCGCCACAACCGAAATCGAGCAATCGGCCCGGCACACGCACCGGGATTGCGCCGCGACGCTCGCGACAGGGCGTGCCCAACAATCGGCATCGCAAGCGCGATGGAATCCGGTGTTTGTTCTGTTCGCTTTTCGCCCCGTGCGGAGAATAGCCGGGCGGATAGAAACTACCGATGTGCTCAGCCTTTGGCCGAGGATTAGTAAACGCTAGCCCACAGTGCCTGCACCGAACCACGGCGAAACGCAGACCTCGCCCGTTCGCGTCGAGCGGGTCGCATGCTTCAGCAATTAACTCCGCGCTGTTTTCACCACACAAAAGGCATGCGGTATCTTCCCATTCAAAGTGAGTCGCAGCGAACTGAGCGGAATCGTTATCGTTAGCCGGGCTGCCTTGTAAACCCATGTGACGGTGTGCGTGCATGAATGGCCCATCCGTGTGCCACAATGTTAGGAGAACCCATAATTAACGCAGGACTGTAGCGAAGAGCTTGGCCCAACGTCAACCCTGAGGGTGCTTCGCGCTCAATGCTAAATGCTTAACAGCCCGCGATCGGCCGATAGATTCCCACCCGTTGGTTCATTTTTGATACTGGCGTGCGATCAGATCGTTCTGAATCCACAATAGCTTGCCGAACGCACGCAGTGTTTTCACTTCAGTGTCGCGGGGAAGATTGAGGCCAAGAACAGTTATCGTTAGCGCATCGGCCATGAAACCCATGAGTGCATTCATCTGCACCAGTGGAATATTAATCTCCTTATTCCCGGCAACCGGAGTGTGAATCTTGCCGACCATGTCCAGGTATTCGACCATCTTCGCATCGTAAGGTTTGGTCACGAGCGTTGCCAGATATCGCCCAAGATGCTGCTTGCGAAACGCGATCTGCGGATGGTCCATCGTCAGTTTCTCAAGGCTTTCTGGCATCTCGCCGCTGTATCCGGCTTGCCGGGGCATGAAGTGCCGCCATGTTGCATCTTGCTGGATCAACTTGCTATAAACCGCATCGACCAGAGCCGGCACGAGCGGCGCGAGCATGGGAGCGGTCGCATGAATGGCAGTAATATCGTCCGGGCCGAAACCCATGAATTTCGAGACATAATCGAACCGATAAGCCAGATCGGATTCCAAACGCGGTTCGTCGATGTTCGTCACAAGATTCCTCCGGGAGAGTAGAAATAAGAATTCGGACTCTGAATTCCAATTTCATGGTGAAGTTTACTTGGCTATAATCGCCTGTCAAGCCATGATCGCCGCTTGGGTCGTGAATTCCGGGAGGTAAGGATGTTCTCGCAGACGGTCGAGTACGCTTTGCGTGCAGTGGTGTATTTGGCGCATGAAGCGCCGGACGCCCGAACAACCGAACAAATCCACGTTGCAACGCGCGTGAAGCGGGCGTATCTCTCCAAGATTCTCCAGGGACTCGCGAAGAAGAAAATCGTGACGACACAAAGGGGTGTTGGCGGTGGTGTGGCCCTTGCTCGGCCACCAGAAGAGTTGACGATTCTGGATGTGGTGAATGCCGTTGAACCAATACAGCGCATCATCACATGCCCGCTGGGGTTGGTTACACACGGCGTGAACCTATGCCCGCTTCACAAGCGGATGGACGAAGCGATGGCCACGGTTGAGGCCGCGTTCCGAGGCACCACACTCGCCGAGGTGCTATCCGAACCGGGCAAGAGCATTCCGTTATGTGACGGCCAACCGACACCACAGGCATTGAAGCTGCGGCAAGCCACCAGCAAAAAGACTTGAAGCCGCAATCCTTGTACCTGGTGCTCAGGCAATTCACGACTTATCGCCAAAGCCCATCAGTTTCGCAGCTGTTCCACCAATCACCTTGGCACGGTCGGTGGCACTCAGGTAAGCGAGGAGTGAAGCTATCCGCTCGCGCTCTTCGCGATAACTTTTCCCGGTCGCGTTCAGACCGAACCCGCCGCCATACATGAGCCGGTCGGCCCCGAAGGCTTCAGTCAGTCGCTTCACCGCGGTTTGCGGATCGCGGTGCGGATAGCTGTTCTTGCTCGGAACCGCCGAGAGCTTCACCACCACGTTATCGAGCTTGGCCCATCGCATCACCACGGCATACTCTTTTTCAGTTCCTTGAAATGGTCGGCCAAGGTGATCGACGAACACGCGTGTATCTTTGAACTCCTTGATGTATGGCTCGAATCCTTCCGCATATCTCGGTTCAAAGTGGAGTTGAATTGCGAGTTGCGAATCGGCTGCGGCTTTCCAGATCGCTTTGAGTTCCGGCTTCCCAAAAGGTGGAAGGCGATCAGGTTGGTAAGCGTGAATGCGGGCGGCAACGAGTGGGAGTTTCTTCGCGAGTTCTTTCAGCTTTGCGGGCGTATCAGGCCGATCGGCGAACAGCAGACAAGTGCCTTTGAGTTTTCCCTTCCCGACAGCAAGACAGTGTTCAAGGTATGTGTGATCGTCCTGGTACGGTTCGGGATGAACAACCACTGCGAAATCAACACCCGCATCGGTCATGCATTTCAACAGATGTTCCGGTGTGGCCTTATCGTTGGGTTTGTAAGGCGCATCTTTGTGATACGGGAATCGGGCGTCGTCTTTGCCCGCGAAGCAGTGTAGGTGAGTATCGATCACCGGCACGGTTTCTTTCTGCTGCGTACCTGCCACCGCACCGGGAATAACTGTGGCGGTGGTAGCCATGAATTCGCGGCGGGTGAACATGGAGTTGTTCCTGCGGAAGTGGTGAAGGGTTTGCTACTTCGCGGCCATCGCGTTGATATCGTTCTCGTGCCACATCACGCGACGAATGCTACTAGCTTTTCCGGTGTTGGGGTCGCACTCCACAATCGCGCCGCACAGACGCACGTCGCCCGATGAGACATCAAACGAGTGCGGAACAAAGGTCACAGCCGCTGCCAGCACGCGATCCACGCGCCGCCCAAGGATGCCATCGTGCGGGCCACACATGCCCACATCGCACTGGAACGCCGTTCCGCCCTGCATGATGTGTTCGTCGGCCGTGGGAACATGCGTATGGGTGCCAAATACCGCCGTGGCACGCCCGTTTAAGTGATGAGCCAAAAGATACTTGTCCGCAGTCGCTTCGGCGTGCACGTCGGCCACAATCACTTTCACATCAGCGGGGAGTTGCTTCAACACACGATCGAGGGCCGCGAAGGGGCAATCCACGGCCTTCATATACGTTCGGCCCAACACAGAAACGACGGCAACGCGAATGCCTCCCGCCGTGGTTACGATGGCGTGATCTTTGCCCGGAGCAACGGGCGGGAAGTTGGCCGGGCGAATGGTCGGTTCGGCCGGGTTAACGAGCATCTCGGCAATATCGAACTTCTTATAAACGTGGTCGCCCAGCGTGATCACGTCCACGCCTGCGGCGCGAAGTTGGCGATATTGCCCCACGTTTAGCCCCGCTCCGCCCGCCACGTTCTCGGCATTCGCGATGACGAGATCGAGACGTTCACCATTACGAAGCAAAGGCACGGCCCGCCGAACAAGTGCCAGTCCGGGCGAGCCGACGATATCACCCAGGAAAAGAAGACGCATAACACCTCGGCTTTACTTCGCCACGTCCACACTGCGGCTCTCGCGAATCACCGTGACCTTGATCTCGCCGGGGTAATCGAGTTGTTGCTCGATCGCGCGGGCAATCTCCCGGCAGATACGCACTGCGTCCGCATCGGTTGCTCGGTTCGAGTTGGCGATCACACGTAATTCCCGGCCAGCCTGGATCGCGTAGGCGTGTTCCACCTCGGGGAATCCGCACGCCACTGCTTCCAATTCTTCAAGCCGCTTGACGTATTTCTCCAGCGTTTCGCGGCGTGCACCGGGGCGGCTGGCACTGATGGCATCAGCAGCGGACACCAGAACGGTATAGATGTTATCGACAGTTACATCGTCGTGGTGGCCGGCAATGGCATGAAGCACTTCCTTGCTCGTTTCGCCATATCGGCGTGCGAGTTCGGCCCCGACTTTCGGGTGCCCGCCTTCCATCTCGTGGTCCGCGGCTTTCCCGACATCGTGAAGCAATCCACAACGTCGCGCCAGTTGCGGATTCAGCCCCAACTCTCCGGCCATCAAGCCACACAAGTGTGCCACCTCGACCGAGTGCGACAGAACGTTTTGGCTGTAACTGGTCCGAAATCGCAGGCGACCAAGAAGGTACACAAGCTTGTCTTGCGGCATCGGGATATCGGCGTCGAAAACGGCTTGCTTCCCGAGTTCGATGATGTGCTTCTCCATCTCCAATTGCGTTTCAGCTACAACTTCCTCGATCCTCGTCGGGTGAATTCGCCCATCTTGAATGAGCTTGTTCAGAGCAAGGCGTGCCGTTTCGCGGCGAACATTATCGAACGCCGAGACGATCACCACCCCCGGTGTGTCGTCCACAATGACATCCACACCGGTTGCTTTCTCGAAGGTGCGGATGTTTCGCCCCTCCCGACCAATGATTCGTCCCTTCATATCGTCCGATGGAATATCCACCGTGCTCACGGTCGCAGAAGCGGTATGTTCCGCCGCCCAGCGCTGAATCGTGGTCGAAAGAATCTCGCGGGCTTTCGTTTCGGCGTGCGTCTTGAGTTGTTCATCGTAACGCCGAATCTTGGTCGCGATCTCATTGGAGAGTTCACGCTCCAGGCGATCAAGCAGCATCTTTTCAGCTGCCTCACGAGAAAGCGACGTGATCTCGTGAAGCTTTTTTGTCTCCTCTTCGATCACTTCTTCGAGTCGCTTGGCCTTCTTTTCCAATGCGTCACGCCGATCGGCGAGCTTCTCCTTCAGTGCTTCAATCTGCTTTTCTTTTCGGCTCAGTTCCTTTTGTTTCTGTTCAGCGGCGTCTTCTCTCTTTTCGGCGCGGCGTTCGAGTTCGCGCAATTCGGTGCGGGCGGTTTCCAACTCACGTGTCAGTTCTTCCCGGCGTCGGAACGCTTCATCGCGTCCGCGCAGTTCGGCCTCGCGCGTGATTTGCTCGGCATCGCGGCGAGACTGTTCGACAAGTTCTTGGCCACGGGCTTGCGCATCGCGGAGCCGGCTATCATCCTTGACATCCGGCAATTCGGCTGGCGAACGACGAGCGGATCGGCGCACGACCAGATATGTGCCACCCATGGCAAGCAGAGCGGCGGCGCAGGCGATCCCGCCGGCGTGTAGCGGGTCCATATTGGGGCAACTCCTGTTGGAGGCCCGTCGGTTCTCGGATGTCTGGCGGCAGCGCGATCTTCCGGGCGAAACCAATGGTAGCTGGAAATACCCAGCAGGCACGCAATGTGCGTGACCCGAACCAGCCCGGGCTGTAATCCCCACGCAGTCGTCATCAAAATCACTCCCCGCTGGTATGCGGGAACCGAGGTGCGACGGGCGTAATTGTTGTTGAAACCGATGTAAAACCGCCATCATGGCGTTCAGTCGTGGAACACCACGACTGGTTATCCTGCCATGCGCTTATTCCATGCCAGGCAGGGCTTAGCGGTATTATGCCGTTGAGTGAGTCATGCTGCAATGAAAAGGTGAGATGTCAAGCGGAAAGATTCCTTTTCCTTCGCAGCTGTGAAAGACGCGCACGATGCAAAGCCGTTACCATCCCGTTACCCCTCTCCTTCGTCTGTGTTGATAGACTTCAAGACGCGGGATGGGCAAAACCCGCTGCCAATTCTCTTCCTCCGGTTTCACGGAGCTACGACGATGAAGACGCCGTTCAAGCATTTCGCACTCTCCGCCGCACTTGGCTTGGGAGCCATGGCGGGCACCAATTACTTGCTCGCCGACGAGAAACCGGTGAAGCCGGCTGCGGAACCCCCGGTGCGAGGTACTCCACTTCAAACAGGGCCAGCTCGCACGCTGCCGCCAGTCGAGGGGCGGTTAGGCGGTGCCAACGCGAACCCGATGGGCGATTCCAAGCCGGACGCCACCGTGGCACCCGTCAAGGTCACGGATGTAATCGCCAAGACGGACTTCGCAGTTAAGCCCAAAACACTTAGCCCGGCCGTCAAGAAAGGGCTTGAGTTCTTGGTGAAAAGCCAACAAGACGATGGCGGATGGAATCAGGGCGGGGGATGGCGGAATGCCAATGGCGGCGGCCGCGTCGAAGGGGAAAAGATCGAAGATCCATCGGATATTGGCAACACTTGCTTCGTGCTGCTGGCTCTGTTGCGAGCGGGCAACACTGTCACCGAAGGCGAATACAAAGAGGTCGTGAAGAAGGGGTTGAAGTTCGTCATTACCAAGACAGAAAAGGCGGACAAGGATTCGCTGTATGTCACCGACGTGCGGGGCACGCAGTTGCAAGGTAAGATTGGGCAGTATGTCGATACCTTCCTTGTGAACTTGGTGTTGGCCGAGTTCCGCGGCAAATCGGGCGATCAGGAAAAGCAACTTGTTGCGGCTCTTGAAAAGACGATGACCAAGATCGTTCGCCACCAAACTGCCGATGGCGGCTTCGCGGGCAACGCTGGGTGGGCACCAACACTATCAGTGGGAATCGCGAACAAGGGTCTGGTTCGAGCCAAAGAACGCGGTGCTCAGGTCGATGAAAAGGCTTTAGCGCGAGTAATGGCCCAGGCCGAAGGCGCTGCCGCTGGCAAGGCACCCGAAGCTGTTCCTGCGAAGCCGGGTGTGGCGGGCGGCGTTGCGGCTCCGGCAGCCAGTCGCGTTGCGGGCATGGCCGGCGT
>JBGSLF010000087.1:0-32723 GCA_041740855.1 Gemmata sp. | reverse complement strand
CGCCAGTCGTTCCGGTGTTCACGAACCCCGCAGATCCGTTGCCGCCGGAGCCGCCCGTTCCGCCGGGTTGCCCCACGCCACCAGATGCCCCGACGCCGCCGGCTGTGCCGGTGTTGCCGTTGCCAAAGCCGTTGGTGCCTTGTGTGCCGGTTGCCGCAGGTGAAATAGGAACGGGCGTTCCCTGCGCGCGGTTATTACTGAGCACGACGTTTGTGAACGTCATGTTCGCGCCGCCGGAATTCAGGATTGCTCCGCCATGCGAATCGGAGGTGTACGGCACGACGCCGCCCACGCCATCATCCACCGCCGTTCCACCGGAAATGGTAACGTTCTGGAAGATGACCTGCACATCATTCCCGTGAATGTGGAAAACACGATCGAGAACGCTTTGATTGATAGTTGCGCCGTTACCGACGATGGTGTAACGCTTGATGGCCGTTACGCCCGCATTATCGCGAATATCGAGGTCGCCGCGAACGTTATCGTTTTCTTGCGGGCTAATCCCTTCTGGCAGGGTGTTCGTCTTGGAAAGGTTATAACTGGAACCCTGGCTTAGCTGAATGAAGATATCGCTCTGCGAACTCGCATTGGCGATACCGATGACATGCCGGAGCGACCCGGAGTCGATGCTGTTTCCGCTTGTGATGTCGTCCGCGGCACCTGGCAGTGCGTTAAGCAACAGCGCTGGCACGATGCGATCATCGAGCCGCTCAAGTGCCAGGTGTTGCGACACCGGAAGCCGCTTCAGGTTCTTCCGGTATGGGCTGAACACTTGTTTGAGGGCTTCAGTCCAAAGAACCGATTTGCGGCGAGTCATTGGGGCGGCTCACAATGGAAGTTGAGAGATTGTTGAAGATTGCAGGCATCCCTACCCTCACATCGCACTCAGGCGATACTAGTTCCGCGGTTTCGCCAATTTGACATCCGTGCCCAAGCTCCGCAAGAGACGAAATGCCCAATGTGACACACAAACTCGTTCGCCTGACCCGCACAAGCGGAACATTACGATTATCGAATGAAGACCGATCAATCGCGCCGCGATTGGTGTAGTGGGAGACCTTGCTATAAAGCATTCCGATTGGGAGGGTTTTTCGGACACTTGGGCCAAGATATTTCGGTATTTTCTGATATAGGCAAGAGTAATGATGATGAAATGAGAGGCGTTCTGATCCCGCAATAACCACTCATCCGTTTGGGTCGCGCATACTTCGCTGCAACTTCATAAATGCGGCCGCATGTTGTCGCCATCATTCGAATAGTTGCCCGGCGAGAAGTTTCCGTAGACAATTGCCACTCTCCGTCCGAAACACCACTCACGGAACCTGTCATGCGAATATGCGCGTTGTTGATGCTTTTAATTTTGCCAATTAGCGTTCACGCTCAGAAAGAAGTGACGGTGAAAGCCGCAAGCGCGCACGCCGATGCGCAGTGGCCGGTGGCGTTGAAACTCTGGGATTGGGCGGAACCCGGTTACCAGGAGAAGAAGTCGGCCGAGGCACTCGCGGATCTGGCCGAGAAGGCCGGGTTTACTGTGAAGCGCGGCGTGGCAGGCATTCCCACGGCGTTCACGGCAGAACTCGGTTCGGGCAAGCCGGTGATCGGGATCATGGGGGAATTCGATGCGTTGCCGGAACTGTCGCAAGAAGCGGTGCCGTTCCGAAAGTCGCGTGCGAATGGTAACGGCTATGGCCACGCGTGTGGGCATCATCTCTTTGGCGTGGCATCGCTCTCGGCGGCGCTGGCGGTGGGCGAGCAGATCAAGAGCGGCAAGCTCAAGGGAACGCTCCGCTTCTACATGTGCCCGGCCGAAGAGGGCGGCGCAGCGAAGGTATTTATGACGCGGGCGGGCTTGTTCAACGATTGCGACACGGTTTTGCACTGGCACCCCGGAAACCGCAACACGGCGGGCGATGCCACATGCCTAGCACGCATCGCGGTGAAGTTCCGCTTCCACGGCACGGCGGCCCACGCAGCAGGATCGCCGGAGAAAGGCCGCTCAGCATTGGATGCGCTATTGCTAACGATCCACGCAGTGGAACTGATGCGCGAGCACACGCCCGATGGCACCCGATTGCATCACACCATCACCAGTGGCGGCGGCGCGCCCAACGTGGTTCCTGCGTTCACGGAAGGGTTCTTCTATGTGCGGCATCCCAAGGCAGATGTGGTCAAGCAACTCTATCCGCGGCTGTTGAAGTGCGCGCAAGCCGGCGCACTCGCCACTGAAACACGTCTGGAAGTGGAATACCTCGGCGGCACAATGGAGATCGTGCCAAACAACACGCTTTCCGTGGTCGCCAAGCGAAACCTCACGGCGTTAAACGATCTGAAGTACGACGCGGAGGAAATGAAGTTTGCATTGCGATTGCAGGAATCGTTCCCGGAGAAAGCCGCTATCGAAGACATCGCCCGCGTATTCGACTCTGCGGGCAAATCGAGCGGTGGCAGCACCGATGTGGGCGATGTGTCGTGGGTCGTGCCGGTTACTGGGTTCAGCGCTGCGTGCTGGGTTCCGGGCACGCCGGGGCATTCGTGGCAAGCGGTCGCGTGTGGCGGAACGACCATTGGTAAGAAGGGGATGAACCTCGCCGCTCGCACCTTGGCCGCAACGGCCTACGATCTCTTCACCGACCCGCAGTTACTCAACGATGCCAAAGCTGAGCACGCCAAACGCCTCGAAGGACGGAAGTACGAGGCAATGCTGGAGAAAGATCAACCCCCGCCGCTGGACTATCGCAACGCCGGCAAGCCGAAAACGAATGAGTGATCCTCCGCAAACGTGCATCATACCTTAACCAATATCTCAAAGTTTCGATGCGAGTTGATGCGTGCCACACGTAATCGAACAGAATCGAAGCAGCCGCGAATAGTTTTTCAGGATGTATCGAATACTCTGGCCCGTGGAATCGTCTGCGGGGTGGGTTGATGTGATGGCGGCCGTGCAACTGCGATCTTTCAAACAGTTGTAACAGTTGTTCCGCACATTATCCCATTTTCCCTACTTTAAGTAGGGGGAGTTCGCTCCCCGAACTCAGGCTCAACGCCCCACCCGGAACGGTTCTGTGGTGTGGCTACACGAAGGAGTGCATCATGCGTATGTTCCGTAACGTCGGTCTGGCCCTTGCAGTCGCCTTCTCCCTGTCGGCCGCTCGCGCCGACGACCTCAAGTCGGGTCCAGATGGCAAGATCGGCGGGGCTTTCAATGTGAAAGCCATCACCGGCGACAAGAAGGGCGACACCTTCTGCTACGTTTGCAAGTTCGGCGCGGAAGCCCGCCCAGGCGTTGTGCTGATCTTCACGCAGAAGGCAGACGAAAACCTGGCCACGCTGGTCAAGTCGGTGGACGAAGTTCAGAAGACCAACGCCAAGCTCGGCACTGTGGTTGTTGGCGTGAGCGGTGTTGCCGAAGCGGACTTCGACAAGCTGCAAAGCACGCACAAGCTGACCACCCCATTGACCGTTGCCTCCGACAAGGACGGCCCAGCCAAGTACAACTTGAACAAGGACGCCGCCGTCACGGTTCTCGTGTACAAGAAGGGTGGCGCGATCAGCAAGAGCTTCGCGTTCAAGGACACCAAGGCCGCCGCAGAGAAGGCCAAGGAAATCGCCGCTGCCGCAGAAGAAGCTGTTAAGTAAGTCGTAATGCTTTTGGAGCCAGGGGCTTTGGCCCCTGGTTTCTGTTGGGTTGTCGGTCTGCCACTTCTCTCACTTCATTTTCGGCACCACGCCACGTAAAAAGACTATCCTGCTCGAAATCCGCGTTCGGAGATCTTCATGCGGTTGCCTATTCTCGCGGTGCCTGCTGCACTCATCGCGTGTTTGTCCTTCTCACTCGCACAACAACCCGCCCGCACGTTACCCGACACCATCAACATTAACCCGAAGTCGATCGCATCCGACCCTTCGGTGAAGCGCGACTACGACATCGTTTATGTGCGTGCCCCGCGCAAGGGCGACGACGTTGGCACCAACTGGCCCGAGATCGCCAACCCCGCCTTCATGGATGCCGGGGCCGATCTCATGTTGCTGCACCCAGACGGCACCGAAAAGTTGCTGGTTGCTGGTGGCAAAGGTTCCGTGACCGATCCCTTCGTGTCGTTCGATGGCGAATCGGTTTATTACACGCTCTTCCACGATATGACGGGCGCATCGTCCGCAATGGGGCCACCCGCCGGTGCGGATATCTACAAGATTCATGTTAAGTCGCGGAAGATTGTGCGGCTCACGCACCAAGAATTCACGCCGAACACCGGCGCGGCCAACTGGGTGAAGGACTATCGCACACCCGAGGCCGGCAAGAACAGCATCGCATATGGCGTGTTCAACATGGGGCCATCGCCGCTTCCGGATGGGAAGGTGATCTTCGCGAGCAACCGCAATGCGTTCAAACCGCCCAAGCGCTTGCCGCATGTGCTGCAACTGTTTGTAATGGACGACGACGGCGCGAACGTGGAGTGCATTGGTCACTTGAATCTCGGCATGGCGTTGCACCCAGTTGTGCTGCGCGATGGGCGTGTGATGTTTTCCTCGCTGGAATCGCAGGGCTTGCGTTCGAGCACACTGTGGGGTTTGTGGAGCATCAATCCGGATGGCACCGGTTGGGGGCCGCTGGCCAGCGCGTTCATGACCGGTGTGAACCCCAGCGCGTGGCATTTCCAAACGCAACTCTCGGATGGTTCGATTGTCGCCGAGGAGTATTACAGCCAAACGAGCAGCGGCTTTGGCGGCTTCGTGAAGTTCCCACCGCAAGTGCCTGCGGGTGAACGGGCGTTTGGCCCTGGCGATGTAAGTGATCCGCGCAACCCATCGCTTCAACAAGGTCGCCTGGATAACGGGGAACCGCGCGTGCGCCGTTACCCGTTCACGCCATTCGGAATCGAGAACCTCACGCCGTTCGCCCGCACCGAAGAAGGCCCAGCGGATTATGCAATTCGCGGGCAACGCCCTGCGGGTCGCGGGCAACGCGAAGGTCCGCGTGTTGGCAAGGTCACGCATCCCTCGGCGGCACCAGAGAATCATCTGTTGTGTGTGTGGTCGCCGGGGCCGGTGAATGGCGGCTACACCGTTCACCAACCTGCTGTGGATGGCGGGCTTTATCTCATCAAGGACGGCAAACCGGTGCAAGAACCGGGGCAACTGCTGCTGATCAAGAACGACCCGAAATACAACGAGCAATGGCCGCGAGCGCTGGTGCCGTATCGGCGGGTACACGGCGTGGATGAGCCGAAGGCGCTTGCAACTGTGGCCAACGATGGGAAGCTCTCGCCGCACTTGCCCGCCGGTACTCCGTTGGGTTTGGTTGGCACGTCCAGCTTCTACAAGCGTGAGAGCTATCCGAATGGTGTGGTCAAGCCTGGCAGCGTGACAGCAGTGTTCGCTGGTGGGCGGAACGCGACGGGTTACGAAGATCTCGACCCGTTTAACAGCACTGTCGATGGCACATCCTTGAATTGGTTCAACCAGGGGGCCGACGCCGGCCGCTATACCAACGACGACATTCACGCCGTCCGCATTCTTGCGATGGAACCCGCCACAGATCGAAGCACCGGCCCGCACTCTGGCCGCACCTATCGCAGCCATGCCAGCGAGAAGCTCCGCATACTCGGCGAGATTCCATTGCGGAAGTTTGCCGCCAAGGCTGAAGCACGGGGCGCTGACGCAACCCCGCTCGAAGAGAACGATCCGGATGGAAACCCCGATACGAGCTTCCTGGCCAAGATCCCGGCTGATGTCGGCTTCACCTTCCAGACCATCGATAAACGCGGCATGGTGTTGAACATGGCGCAGACCTGGCATCAGGTGCGGCCCGGCGAAATCCGCAACGATTGCGGCGGTTGCCACGCCCACAGCCAGAAACCCACCGAGTTCAAACTGACCGCCGCGGCCAAGCCAGACTACGCCGTCTTCGACCTGAGCGAAAAGGCCCCGCTGATTACGACCAAGGCCAAGGATGAGTCGGGCAAAACGTGGGATGCCAAGAACGAAACCGGCCTGCGATTCGAAGCGGGTGCGAAGAACGTGGAGTTCTGGCGCGATGTGAAGCCGATCCTCGATCGCAGTTGCGCCGCGTGCCACACTGGTTCCAACCCCGCCGGCAATCTGGTTCTTAACGACGATAAGATTGTGGATCTGCCCGATAACGCCGATGTACCCGGAACGTATTACCGGCTCGCCATGGACTACGCGGGCCGCTTCGGGCACAAGCCGCTGATTGGTTCGTGGCGTAACCAAAACGCCTCGCGCTATATTCGCATGTTCCAATCGCGTCGCAGTCTGCTGGTTTGGAAGATCTATGGCGAGCGGCTCGATGGCTGGAGTAACGACGACTTCCCCACCGAAACCACCCCTGGCGATGCGCGAACGCTCAAGCTGAAAGGCGAAGTGGTGGCGAACACCACCGATAACCGCAACCGTGCGGACCTCGACTTCACTGGTAGCATGATGCCACCACCGGAAGCCGTGAAGAGCGGGAAAGTGGCTCCGCTGACCGACGAAGACCGACTCACGCTCGTTCGCTGGATCGATCTGGGCTGCCCGATCGATCTGGACTTCGACGCGAAGAATCCGCAAGCACGCGGGTTCGGCTGGATGCTGGACGACCAACGCCCCACGCTGACGCTCACACACCCGAAAGCGGGTGCGAACCCGCCGCTCGAACGCGTGCTAATCGGCATGCACGATTACGGCACCGGTGTGGATTCCGCGAGCTTCACCGTTAACGCGGACTTCGCGGTGAACGGCATCGCCGCCGGCGAGAACCTCGCCACGAAGTTCCAATCACTTGGTAACGGAGTGTACGAATTGAAGCTCGCCTCCCCACTCGCCGTGAAACAGGGGAAGCTCACTGTGAGTGTGAAGGATAAGCAGGGGAACATCACGCGGATCGATCGGACGTTCTCGGCCGGGAATTGAGAGGAGAAACAGAGAGGCGAACCCGCGTCATCGTCATCACCGACGCGGTCTTCGCAAAATCACAAAGAGCCGTGTCGCGTCTGCGACACGGCTCTTTGCGTTAGCCCGCAGTATCACTGACGCAGCGAGCTTCAGCTCCAGAGCTCGCGGACCGGCTCACCATGTTCAACCAGTGCGGTGGGCCGGTTCACCGTGTCCGGGAAAAGCACCTCGCTGGCATTAATGCCCAGGTGATGGAAGACCGTCGATGTCACATCTTGCGGCGTCACGGGTCGATCGGCGACATGTTCGCCACGCGGGCTGCTGCGGCCAATCACTTGCCCCATCTTCATCGAGCCGCAACCCATGAGCACGCTGAACACATTCCCCCAGTGATCGCGGCCCCCTTCGGGGTTCATCTTGGGCGTGCGGCCGAATTCGCCCATCGCCACGATCAGTGTGCGTTCATACAGCCCGCGATTGATGAGGTCGCGAACCAGCGCCGCCAGCGCGCGATCGAACGGCGGGATCAGCAACTTCGCACCCGGTGCCGTGGCCAGCCGGTTCGCCGTGCCGTGGTGATCCCAGGGCACGCAGTTCACCGTTACGAACGTGACACCCGCTTCCACCAATCGCCGGGCCAACAGAGCGCTTTGGCCAAAGGTGTGGCGACCATATTCGTCGCGAAGTTTGTCTGGCTCTGCCGAGATATCGAATGCGGCCGACGCCTCGCGGCTGGTAAGAAGCGAGAACGCCCGCTGCATGTGCGGATCGAGATTCGCGGCGTGCTGATCCGCGGCACGTTTGCTGGTGTCGAGCGATTCGAGCAACGATTTGCGATCTTCCAGGCGATCGATGGTGAGATCCGAAGAGGGAGCGAGGTTCCGCACGCGGAAGTTCTTCTCGTTCGGATCGGAGTCGGTGTTGAACGGGTTGCAACCGCGGCCAAGATACGCGGCATAGTGGAAGAAGTTATCGGTGCCGCCCTTGAGGTTGGGCACCGCGGCATAGGGCGGCAAACCCGGGCGATTCGGGCCGCGGAGTTTCGCCACGGCGGAACCCATCGAAGGTCGCCGCTGCACATTGAAATCGCGCACGTTGAACGCCGGCCCTTCAAAGCCGGTGAGCATCCAGTGGTTCCCTTTGGTGTGGTCGCCGGTGCCATGATTCACGCCGCGAAGAATCGCAAGCTTATCCGCGATCTTGGCGTGTTCCGGAAGAAGCTCGCCGAACTGAATACCGGGCACGTTTGTCTTGATCGCGCCGAACGGCCCGCGATATTGATCCACCGCTTCCGGTTTCGGATCCCATGTTTCCATGTGGCCCGGCCCACCGCTCATCCAGAAGAGGATGACGTTGGTATCAGACGAAAGTGATGGCAAGCGTTGAGCAGCGCGAGCGCGAAGCAGATCCGATAAGCCAAACGCCCCGCCCAGCACGCCCGCTTGAATGAAGGAACGGCGCGTGATGCCAGAGCAATCCGAACCACGATTTCCCAAAACCCGAAGCATGGGAACGCCTCAAAGGATGCTTGTGAATACTAGAAAAGCTTAACGAATGATCGGAATAATTGCACGCGAGATTTTCTTCATTGAAGTCGATCGGGGCGATTCGCATGTACCAATCGCTGCAGCCGATCCGGGAAAGGCGATTCTACCTCTATTTGCTCGCCCGTAAGGGAATGCTCGAAGTCCAGTTTCGCAGCGTGCAGCGCCAGTCGGCGGGCGGGGTCGGTCTTCGCGTCGTAGAATGTATCGCCCGCCACGGGGCAACCCAATCCCGCAAGATGCACGCGAATCTGGTGCTTGCGGCCCGTTTCCAGCACAACCTCTAGCAGCGAGTATCGGCTATCGGTCGCCACGACTTTGTAATGCGTGACGGCACGCTTCGCATGCTCGCCCGGCCGATGGCTAGCCCGCACTTTCAGATCACGCCCTTCGGTGAGGTAATTCTCAACCACTCCTTCGCGCAACTGCGGCGTGCCCTCAACCACTGCGAGATACGTCTTGGTAACCGCATCCCAGTTGTTTTGGAGTGCGTCGCGCACTTCGGGGCTTTTCGCGAACACGAGCAAGCCCGAGGTATCGCGATCAAGGCGATGAACCACGAAGGGCCGGCCTGCACGTTGCGATGCCATGCGATCGCGGAGTCGCACGAAGGCGGTGTCGATTTTCTCTGTCTCAGTAGCAACGGTGAGCAGTCCCGCGGGTTTATCGATGATGACGAGGGAATCATCGGCGTACACAATCGCAACGGCAGAACCACTCGCATTCGCAGACGGGGCAAGGCCCGTGTCGCGGGCAATGGCGATGCGATCTCCTGGCCGCAGCGCGTGGTCGTGGCGTGTAATCGCGACACCATTCACATGCACCTTGCCGGAGCGGAGCAGTTGTTTCACGCGCGTGCGGTTCATCGGAGCGAGTGTCGCAAGCAGCCAGTCGAGCAGTGCGGCACTCGCTTCGGGTGCCGGGAGAATGCGAAGGGGTTCAGGAGCGGGCATGGTTGGCTCCGTCGAAATCAGCTCGCGGTTCACATGGCCTGAAGCAGTTCACGCCAACCGACCAACTGACCAATCACCAAGAGTGCCACGAGCAAGCCGCCGATGAGACCCCAGCGGAGCAAGAAGATCGACCGCTGGAAACGGCGTTCTTTGGTGCGGTCATCGATCAGCCCCAGGAGGAAATCGATGCGTCGCGGCATGGTTGAATGCTGCCAGGCTCGCAACCATGCGACGATGCCCGCCAACGCGGATATCACGGCCCCGCGGCGTGTCTCGGAGCCGCTCGATTCATTCACCAGACCAACGCGTTCGAGAGCACGCACAAACGTGCGGATTCCGGTGGGGCAAAGGCCACGAGCACGCTCGGGGTAAATGGTGCGGGCATCGTGGCCGTGGCAATTCGGATCACCACACGATACGGCCCTGCACCCATACACATCCGCCTGCCGCTCGCAACGTCGCGATAGATACCCGAACACCAGGAACACATAACTTGCAACCAGCAGCACCGGGAACAGGATCAACCACTCTTCGACCCAGGCGGGGAACTCCACCTGGGCCGCCTGCAATTCGTTACCCAACAGCAGCAACACCGCGGCCAGCACGGTCATGCTGAGAATGAGGAACACAGCATACAGCCAGATGTGCCCGTGCTTGGCGTGCCCCACTTCATGCCCGAACACGGCATCGAGTTCTTCCTCCGGAAGATCTTCCAAAATGCGATCGGTAAAGATGACATACCGAATACGCGGCAACAACCCCACGATCATTGCATTCGCTGCGGCTCCGTGCGTGGGCCATAGCAGGAAATCCGTGCAGCGAAAGTGGAGCCGCTGCGAGATACGTTCGAGCCGATCGCGGAACGGCCCCGGTGGCATAGTCTTCAGCCCGAGTAAGGGTTTGATGAGCAACGGCATGAAAAGGATCAGCAATGGAACCACTGCGATCGACCCCAGGCGATACCAATCGCTTTGTGTGGTTTCCGGTGCAAAACGAACGGCGGTTTGCTGCGAAACAAACAACATGACCGGAAGCATGACGAGCAGAGCAAACTGCCGCAAATGCTGCAGCACATAGCCGGCACGAGTCCAGAAGGTTCGCTCGGTAGGCCCAAGAACAGTCGTGCGGTGTAAGGCGAGTTCGGCGTCAAAGTAAATGAGCCAAATGCCGAGGAGTATCGCGAAATAAGGGAGTGGCACCGCCAATTCCGCAAACGGTGCGAGAAGAGGGCCACCATGAAGCGGATCGATGCGGCCGGGAATCACGAAGTGTTCGCGCACGAACCAACCCCAGCCGAACACCAGCACACACAACGCCACCAGACCAATATTGAGATAGAACAGGATGCGGCGAAACTGGCTATACCGTCCTATAATCTCGGGTTTGCGCATCGGTTCTTCAAGCAACCCGCGCACAACCCACGATCGTAGCGCAAACGCACAGCCCAGCGAGAGAAACACCGCACTGGCAGTGAAGCCGATGGCGGTTCCCGCTCCCCCACCCATAAGCGGGGGCCACCATTTCACCGGAACACACGCCGCCGTGATGGCGAACACGAGAAGGATTGGCATACCGATAGTGTACGTCGTCGCACGTTCGAGATGAGCGGTTTTATGAAGGGGAAAGTTGGCTCAGAATCGGGGCGAGCGAATGAACGCGATTTGAGGGTGAGGCAGGGAACAGCGCCGCACCGTTGCAAGAGCCTTATAGGCCAGGTCGAGCCGCGTGTGGCACTGCCGCGTAACGACTTGAGGAATGCGTCGGAAGCCGTTGGGCCAACCATGCCGCAGCCGTTTCCTTATCCCACATTGCGGTATCGAAGGTAACCGCAGCGGTGAACGCCGCAAGCCCATCACCAACCACTTTCTCACGCACGCCCGGATCGAGATCAATCCATACTGCCGCTGAACTCGCTTCGGCTTGCGGCCAGCAAACAGCTAACTCGTTGTCGCACCAGCTACCCGTTCCGCAGGGTTGGAGCCGGACATCACCAAGTTCCGCGAAGAGGAACGCCTTGGCCGCGGCAACTGTGGTTCCGGCGGGGAATGCGACTTCGGCAAGCACCGGTTCGCCCGCATCGTCCGTTATGAAACGCAGTTCCACCTCGGGGCGATCGACCAGCGGTTCGCGTGTCATCGCACTACGTTGATCCACACTGGCATGAGCCAGACGACAAACTAGCCAGTCCGCATTCAGAACCCACGGTTCGCGATTCAGTTCCCGTGCCACACGAGCCGCAAAACAAGGCTCATGCACGCGCCCGTTGCGATACTGGTGTTGTGCCGAGCCGTTCGCATTCCAATGAGGCCGAGCTTCATTAACCGGCGGCACTTCGCCGACCAGAATCCACCGACTCGCCAGTGCAGCGAGCCGAAGAAAGTCTGACTCGGTAACTTCCTCGGCACGATCGAGAATCAAGACATCGAAGGGCACGAAATTGCCGGATTGGTCGCGATCGAAGACGGGATCGTTGTGCAGGCTGCCCGGTGTTCCCACAATAATGGACGCCGAAGCGAGTGATTGCCGTGCCGCGTTGCACATGCATCGATCGACTTCCGCCGCACATTCCCGCGCCGTCACTAATTGATGCGTCGCCACCCGCCGAGCCTCCGCGAGATTGCTCGCGTTCAGATCGTTCGCGGAGAGCGTTTCAATCGCAGCTCGAATCTGATCGCGCGTCGCGTGAATCGCTGTCATGCGATCTTCCATCCGCGCAGTGCGGGCCGCGATTTCCGCACGAATGATCGTCTCGGTTTCATCGATTTGAACACTGGTTCGTGCGGCTTGCAATTCACCAAGCCGTGCATCGATAGCTTGAAGTTCGGCTTCGGCAGTGAGAACGCGACTTTCAATTTCGGTCGGTTCAGTCGTAGTTTTGCTCGCACCAAATAAGCGACCAAACAAGCCGGGCTTCTTGGCACTCTCGGCAATAACGCTGGCGTGCTGTTGCCGCAGTGTGGCGAGTTGCTCGGCCGCGATTTCCCGCGAACGTGTTAAAGCCACTACCTCGGCATCGATCACGACCGTCGCGTTTTCGCGAATCTTGCAGCGTTCCGCAATGGTGTTCGCGAGTGGGGAAGCCTCAGTCGCGGCCTCCGCAGCAACGATCGACTCCAATCCATCACAGCTCGCACGAAGTTCGGCGATCTCGGCGTCGAGGCGTGCAGCTTGTTCGGTGAGTTCGCAGAGCCGTTCCAGCGCGGAAACGCGATCATCGGCCGTGGCAACAGCGGTAGTCGCTTCATGGCGCGATTGCGATTCATAATGCGACAGTAAGGCGACGGATGTGCGCTTCGAAACAATCTGCGAAGGGCGAACCGGATTCTCTTCTTCCGCGAGCGTACGAATAACCTGCACCGGATTATCGTCAGGTGCCGTCTGAATCAGACGCTCCACAATCCGGTCCGCCGTGGCGGGATTCGGCGACAGCACGAGGGTGCGGCCCGATAGCAGAAGCCGACTGATGCCGGCAATCACTCGTTCCCCGCTCGTGTGATCGGCCACATGCACGACGAACAAATCCGGACAACCGGCGGCCCGCATAATTGCGACCACCTCGGCCGGAGTGTGCTCGTTGAGCAGATGACTATCCACGATAGTGAACGGAGGGAGAGGTTCTGCCGTAGCAGATAGATGGGCCAGTAATTCCCGAGCCGGATCGGCCACTCGGCCGCTGGAATTGTGGCTTCGGTACTGGATTGCGGGGGCGAGCATCAGAGACATCGGCGGGCCATCGCCTTGAGGAGCGGATTCTGGATGCGCATTCATGTTCGAGCCTGCGCTCGGTGCGGCCGTCCGCGCCTGCTCCGAGCGGGAGGGATGATTCACCGGGTTGGAATTGTCCCGGTTGCTCATGCCCGTAACTCTACCTCTTGGCCAATGCCCGGAGGTTTCATCAGTTCTGGCTCACGGCGACATCCTGCGGCCCTGATTAACTTCTGCCATCGGCGATTACTGTAACACAAATCCTTTTGGGAGTTGCGCGACAGATTTCGTCGTGGCACGGAATTCTTAAACATCCACGAGTATAGACGCAGACTTGGGCAGAAGCTATCGAACACTGAAAATTCACGGTTAGAATATTTTATTCTCGGTTGAGAACAATTATTCAATCGCATTGGGCCAACTCACTCAAGGACTAATTTTGAGCACGGTTACCGTCGGCTTCGCACTCAAAGTTCTTAACACGGGAAGCAACGGGGCGAAGGTTTTCTCGTCATGCCAACTCTGGTCCACAATCTTGATATGCCCCGGACCAACACCTTTCATTCCCAAAGTTGCGTCGAGCGGCACCCACTGACCCTCGGCGAATACTTCAAACCACATGTGATAAGCCAGGAATGGCTTGCCACCTTGGCCACCCGCATAAACCAAACCCAGTGCCGTGCGAGATGGAACGCCCGCCGCCCGGCACATCGCCGCTGATAGCATCGCGTATTCGGTGCAATCGCCGGTGAGTGTCTTTGCAACGTTATCGGCGGTCGCCATTGCCTGTGAGAACTCGAACGCCTTCATGTTCGCCTGCACCCAGCGTTCGATCGCAACCGCTTTGTCCCAGGCTCCGGCTGTGGCGGGCAATTCCTTGAGCGCCTGAGCCGTGTGCGCTTTAACCGCATCGTTATCCCAGTTAACGAAGAAGTTGCTCTCCGTGAACTCCTTACCCGGTGCGGGCTGAGCCGTCGCGTTGCGGACCGGACCGTGCGATGCCAACAGGTGCAACTCGAAGCTCGCCGTAGCGGCGTCGAGATTCTTCACCTGTTGCCGACTTTCCGATGCGAATAGCGTGCCCGGTTCGTCGTCGCGCGGCGCGGTGACTTTGTAGACGACCGAACCCCTCCCATGTATTCCAGAAATCTCCCGATCGAGTTGAATCGATTGCACATTGAACATTTCCACCGGCTTGACCACCGGAGCCGTCGCCGCTTCCTTTGTGGTTCGCAGGAAGTTGAGGCGACCGCCCAGTGCGGGGAAATCGGTTTCCATCTCAAGCGGTTCGAAAGTCTCAGGATCAACCCAACTCACGGAGACAGGTAGTTTCACCTTCGCAATCGGCTCGGGCTTGGTGACGAATCGAAGCAACTTTCGCGCCGCGGTCCCCTTCCAGAGGATTTTGGATTCCTCGCCCTCGAAGGTGACAGTCGTCTTTACCACACGATTGATCGTCGGGATGTACGATGGGTAAGAAAAAGATTCGCCCTTGGCGAGTTTGAGTTCCTTAAAGAGTTTCGGTTCGCGCACCAAGCCCACCACGCCACCCGGCCACGGTGTATCGCTGGCCCCGGCGGCTGGCCCTTCGCCCTTTACCTTGAGAGTTTTCCCTTCCACAACCCCCGTTAAGGCCAGCGCCTGATCTTTGCCAAGCCCCTGACGCATGGACGTAATCAACACTTCGCCCGCAGGAGTTTCAACGGTCGATTCTTCGCCCCATTGTGTCACGGCGTTTCCAAACCGCGACACGGTGAGATTGAGATAGCGCACGCCGACGACGAAGGGTTTCCCCTTCTGTTCCATCTCACGGGCGGACCAGTTCACATAACCCACACGTTGGCCATCCACGCTCACCGCGAACCAGTAGTCGAAGTCCGCCTTCTCGCCGTCGCCATCTTTGCGTGCGGGCAAGCCGGGTGGTTGCGGCACCGGTAGGCCGCCGGCAACAGGCACAGGCGGAATGGCGGGAACCCCCGGAACGGGCGGTGCGGTTTGTGTCGTTTGCGTTGTTTGTGTCGGTCGGTTCGCCGTGAGAACTCCACTGCCGCCGGGCCGAATGATGAGGAAGCCGGCCTTCTCCTCCGAACGATCGACTTCCACGCCTTTGCCACCGGGCCGAATGACCAGTTTCCCGTTATCGGGTGGGGTTCCGGTTGGGGACTGTGCAATGGCAACGCATGCCGCACTGATCAGGAAAAGGAGGGAAGCAATCCTCACTCGCATGGTCCCGCCTTGTTGGGATGCTAGTTGTTGGGTCATGGACGCGGTCCAACCCTTGTTAAGAAAACGACTTCCTGGCCAACATCGGCCCCGCTCGCTGAGTTTCGCACGTGGCGATCCGCGAATTCATCGACCAATTCCTGACATGAGCTTACCTGTTTCTCGACCGCATTCCCACCCCGAGACACGGCAGGATCGGCTCTGGCTCCCACTCCGGGATAACCCGAACCTCCCGCTTCCTCCACCGATTCGTACCCGATGGACTCACAGACTGCTATAATTTCTCCGGCAAGGACGCCAGCGATGTCAAACAGGGATTATGTTTGCAATGCTGGGGTTCGACCCACACCCTCGATTTGACACCACTCGCCACGACGCGACCCCATTTGAATCTTTCTGGTTCCTGGCTTCGGCCAGTAACCAACCGCATTCTTGTCGCGAGGGTGTTCCGTGATTCCGGACCGACTAGCTAATCATCTCAATATCAAACGTTACGGTTCTTTCACCCTCACGGAAGCCGTTCGTCCGGGGCCGGATGTTCCGTTTCATCCGCATGAAGGATACCGCGTCGATCTGTATCGCGACCGCACGCGGAAGGTCCGCCTTCCCATGCTCACGGCGGCTCTTTCGGCGGAACACCTGTTCGATACTTTCCTTGATCTCTTAAAGCCGCTGGGGAAAGTCGTGCATGTGGTGCTCGAAAGCAGCCATGGCAGCCCAACAGACGATCATGCCGACCTGCGCCGCGATCATATCGATACACCGGTGTTGGCGAGCCATTTCTGCGAGTTCGAGAACCTGCTGACGCACGACGGCTGCGCGGGGGTTGCGGTCATGGCAACGGGTCGGCCGATCGAGGTGCAATTCGACGAACACAAACTCTTCCGCATCTACGCCTACGATCTCAAACCATTCCGGCGAATTCTTCGGCGAGCAGGTCTGACTCGGCAATCCAAGCTTCCGCTGATCTCGGAAGCGGAACACCTTCACCACACAACCGAGGGATACGCCGACGAATTCCGCCAGCTTGCGACTCGCCTGGGGGTTGGAGATTTCGACCGCGTTCTAAGCGATGGGAATTGGTAAACGTGATGTAAATCTGAGTGTGACTAAAGCCCGGAGGAACTCCGGGCTTTAGTCATTACACGCCAATCAATCCGCATCATGATCATGGCAACGGAATGTCTTTGAACTCGAATGTCACTTCTTGCGTGATTGATAACCACTCTTCGAACACCAGTTTCACGGGCGGGCCGAGTTTAATCGACTTACCCGTGCGGGGATCTGAGTTAGTGTATGTGATACTCATCTGAACCGAGTTGCCGTCATTATTGATCTCATTAAGCCCTTGATTTGAATAGGCATTGCCGGCCTCGTCGAGCAACTGAATCTTGGACCAGATGTTATTTCCCCAATTGTAATCTTCGCGACCCTCGTTGTTGCGTTTCTTGAGCGTCACTTGCATCATGTAGAATCCCTTCGTGTTGGGATCTTCCGTGAGCGAAGTGAAACTCATATCGCAGGTTCGCCCCACAAACGACTTGGCCTTCACTTTAAGCGGATCAATAACGGTAATATCGGGCGTTGTGCCAGATAGGAGAATGATGCCGATCTTCCCCTTGAGCGATTTGATGGTGCCGCTCGTAGATGTGGCACCATTGCGGTTGAGGTTCACACTTCCGTAATTGTTAAACCCACGATTACCACGGTTTTCGTAATACGATTGGCTATTCCCCTCTTTGGGTGGCACAAGTGACACGCCCTTGTCATCGACCGCGCTAATCACTTCCGCCTGCGTGATGCCAAGCATCGGGTTTTTTGGTTCCGATTGAATCTGGAAGTTCAGATTCATGTAGTCTTGCCGTGCGCCGTTACCGCCACGGAGATTGATGCCCGAGAGTTGCACACTTCTGCTGGATTGGATGTTGGTCGCGACAAACCGGAATGGCCCCGCATACGCAACATACGGGTTCACCGTTCCCTGGTTAAAGACGCGGATAGTATCGTCGCCATAGTCGGCCGATGTCATCAAACCGCTCGTGGCCGCGACCTTATCAATCGCTACCCAAAACGGCACATTATCCAGTTCCAGATCGATCTTTGGGGCACCGGTTCCTGAATCGGCACTGTACTCGATCTTGTAACCGGTTTGCTTCTGGATGCTTTGAAAAACCTCTTTAACCGTCTTCCCTTTCACGGCCAGCGTCACGCGCTTGGGGTTCACCAATCGAGCAATGTCCGATTTGCGAACGATGATGGCGAGGCGTTGCTGAACTTCGGGGCTATCGGTTGCCAGTAGCGCGGCTCGCAAGGCGGGAAGCGCTCGCTCGCCGAGTTGCCCGAGTTCACGCCCCGCTTTTTCTCGCACACGGTAATCATCCGATCCCAGATCGGCGATGAGCTGTGCTGTTGTTTTGTCAGCAGGATCAGCGGCTTTGGTAACGGGCGCTTGCCCCGGCGGCATAGCCTTGTCTTCTGCGAGAGCAGTTAACCCAACACCGCCACCAGCAAGTAACGCGATCGCTGCCCAACCGGATTTGCAACGCATGAGATGCCTCGGTTTGATCTTCAGGTTGGTCTTCCGGAACGTGGATGCGATCCCGGCGTCATCATTGCGCACATGGAAAGGCCGTTCCACACAAACAGCCGGGACGGGTACTAGCGTAGCAGTGGATGAATACCGCCTCAAGGGGCGCTCGACACACTTGTTACCAAATTGTGGACAGAAAGACTCAAGAATCACGAAACGGCAATGTGAAACGATGTTAGCGTTTGTATGGCCAACCCCACAAATCAGGGTATCTCCAGAATGCGCGTGGATTCTGGATGATCAGGATCGACAATCGCCACTCGCCCACGAAACCCACCTTCGAGCCACGCACGCAACTTCTCATCGCTGGCGACTTCCAAACTGGGATGCGTGACATGCGGCGTGCGGCCCGAGTAGCCGTTCACCACCGGCACGTTCGCTTTCATTCCCACCCACATCCCCATCACTTCGCCATACACCCAGTCCAATACTTCTCCTTTGGTGTCGGTGTAACGCGGGACCACATAGGCGATGTCCCCTTTCCGAGCTTCCACGGCGGCACGATCGGCGATGGCATAGAAATCACGCTTATCGAAGCTCGGCGGGGAATAGCCTTGCTGTTCCATGATGCAGAACAGGGCGACCGTGCTGTGAATGATGAACTGCCGCCTGGGGAGAAGGCTTTCGGTTACGCGCGACAGCCACACCAGAGCGCCGATTGTGCCGAACAGGTACACCAGAACATACACGCGCGACACCACTCGAATCGCGGTGCCGCCGGGAATCTTGCGAACGAATTGCCAGAGTGATGGCCCGCCATTCTCGGGTGTGAACGCGAACGCGAACCACAATATCGCGGTGAGCAACGCGGCTGCGATCATCCCCCATTCCATCGGCCGCGGTTTACGCAATCCCCTTATTAATGTGTGCAAGAGGGCGACCACCATGAGCACGTATAGCCCGAACCCGCAGAACAGCTTGCATTCGCCCAGCACCGGCAAACGGAACCGCGCGGTAAACTGTCGCCAGACACTGCCAACCGGGCCAGTGATCCATGCCGAAGGCGTCGGGATCAAGCCATAGCACTCCGCATATTGGCGTGAAAGTCCGCGGTTCACCACAATATAGGGCACATAGGCCGCGACCAGTGCGGCCGACCATATCGCCAACACCAGAACCGCACGCCCGCGACGCCATAGCAGAAAGCGGAAGAGTTCTCGCCACACCCCCCGATTGAATGTGAGTGCTAACAGCAGGAATGTGGCGATACCGACAACCAGAAACCACCCGGTATTCACACACGAGATCGCCTGCACGAACACCGCGGCACACATGCCATTGAGGTGGTGCAGTGCCACACGCGAAGTGCGGTTCTGGTGTTCGATGTCTTGCGGTTCATTCGCGTGGGCGAACAAAGCCTTGTAGGTCGCCGCATCGTGCAAAGTGAAGACGCATTTCCAGGCATGGTAGAGTGCCAGCGGCATGCAGAATCGCGGGATCATCTGTTGGTGATTGAGCTGATCGATGTGAACCAACCCGAACGCCCACAGGTAACCACCGAGTGCGGCCAGAACATGCGACCCACGCAACCAGCGCACCACAGCGGCGAACGCCACGAAGTTCAACACACTGAGCACAATCTGCCACCATTGGTAAGCCGCATCGTATGGCAGTGCGAGCCGCAACGCCCAATAAATAGGCGCGACTCCGAACAGATGCTCCGAATACCAGATGGTGTTCGGTTCCGGATAGAACATGGGCGGGTCGTACAGGTTCCCGCGATAGTCCGCTTCCGAAATCGATCGCCAGGTATGTTCGAGAATGTAATGATTAAGCATGCCGTCGCCGCGCTCGGTTTGCATGCGAGCAAACCCGGAGCGAATCGTCGGGCTAAAGGTTGCCATCAGGCCCAAGGCGAGTGCAGCGGCATACAGAAGCGAAAAGGCGGAGTAACGCATGGAATCAGAGTTACGAATCGCCTACGCGGTTGGACATTCAGCCAGGAACGGGTAACCTCGAAAAGGGAAAATGCAATCGATAACCAAGTAAGCAATCGAACTGCTCAGATTCCTCTCCCCATTCCGGATTAGCGGTGAAACTTGGCCGAAGAACTTACAGGCGTGGTGGAACGGATTACCTTCCACAACCTGGATAACGGGTATTGCGTGCTGCGGGTTCGCACTCGTGGGCACCGCGATCTTGTTACCGTTGTCGGGCATGCGCAGCAAATCGTTGCGGGTGAGTTCATCACGGCCAATGGCGATTGGACGACCGATCGGGCACACGGCCTACAGTTCAAGGCCGACGAGATCAAAACGCACCCGCCGCAAACGGCCGATGGGATTGCCAAGTATCTCGGCAGTGGGTTGGTGAAGGGAATCGGGCCACGATTCGCCCGGCGTATCGTGGATGTGTTCGGCGAAAACACATTGGATGTGATCGACCAATCGCCCACGTTTCTCACGCAGGTTAAAGGGATCGGGCCAAAGCTCATCGAGAAGATTCGCCAAAGTTGGGAAGAACAACGCGAGAGCCGCAAGATCATGGTCTTCCTGCAATCGCACGGCATGGGCACGGCGCGGGCGGTCCGAATTTACAAAACATATGGTGAGAACGCCATTGAGTTGATCAAGGCGAACCCATATCGACTGAGTGCCGATATCTGGGGCATCGGCTTCGCGACTGCGGACGAACTTGCTCTGAAACTTGGCCTTCCCCGCGATTCACCGTTCCGTGCACAAGCCGCCGTGCGACATCTGCTGTCGGAGGCCACCGGCGATGGCCATGTGGGCATTCCCGAGGAATTGCTGCGCGAACGCGCCACAGAGATGACGGAGATTCCGCCAACCGGAATTGCCGATGCGATTGAGCAACTACGCATCACCGACGAAATCGTGCGCGATTCCGCGGGCAGATCAAAAGCGGACGGCGACAGCGATGCCGGCTCTGTTGCAGAAGAACTCATTTTCTTGAAGCCACTCTTTCTCGCGGAACTCGGCGTATCGCGGGCCGTGAAGACGCTGGCACGCGGGCCGCACCCATTGCCGGCACTCGATGTGGAAGCGGCCCTGGTGTGGGTGGAACGCAAGATGGGAATCGCGTTCGCCGAGAGCCAACGCAAAGCCATCTGCGCTGCCGCCGAAAACAAGCTCGTGGTTGTGACCGGTGGCCCCGGCACGGGCAAAACCACCATCGTTCGCGCGATCATCGAGATTTTCCAGGCGAAGGGGCTGCGTGTGTTGCTCTGCGCTCCCACGGGCCGCGCGGCGAAGCGACTCACCGAATCCACCAATCGCGAATCCAAAACCATTCACCGCTTGCTGGAATTCGATCCGGGCATCGGCACATTCCGGCGTGGCCGCGAGAACCCACTCGATGCCGATTTGCTTGTGATCGACGAAACATCGATGGTCGATGTCGTGCTGATGAACCGCTTGCTGCAAGCGGTGCCGCCGTGGGCGTGTGTCGTCTTCGTGGGCGATGTGGATCAGCTTCCTTCGGTTGGTGCTGGCGCGGTCCTCACGGACCTGATCGAGTCGAAGATCGTGCCGGTCGCGCGTCTTACGGAAGTACACCGGCAGGCCGGGAGCAGTTGGATCGTGCGGGCGGCACATGCGGTTAATCGCGGCGAAGTGCCCGAATCCGCCCCAACAGGCGGCGATGGTGATTTCTACATGGTCGAAGCGAACGAACCGGATCAAGTGATCGCGGTCATTCGTCAAATGGTTACCGAACGCATCCCGAGAAAGTTCGGCCTCGATCCGTTCCGCGATGTGCAAGTGCTTAGCCCGCAGGTCAAGACGATACTCGGAGTCAGCAATCTCAATCGGGAGTTGCAGGCCGCTCTCAACCCCGGCGGATCGGGTGTTGCAGAGATCAAGCGGTTCGACACCGCGTACCGCATCGGCGACAAGGTCATGCAGATGCGCAATAACTACGATCGCGAAGTGTTCAACGGCGACATTGGCCGCGTCTCCGCCATCAAGGCCGACGATCAGGAAGTGATTGTGGAATTCGAAGGCCGAGCCGTTGAGTACGACTTCAACGACCTCGACGAGTTGCAACTTGCCTACGCCTGTTCGATCCACAAATCGCAAGGGAGCGAATACCCCGCGGTGGTCATTCCGGTGCATTACCAACACTTCACCATGCTGCAACGCAACCTGATTTACACTGGCATCACACGCGGGCGAAAGTTGGTTGCGTTGGTCGGCAGTCGCAAGGCGCTCTGGAAAGCCGTGAATAGCGCCGACACGAAGTTGCGATACTCGTTACTTAAGTGGCGCTTAATGGCAGAGTGATGGCAGAGTGAGCGTGAATGCTCACTCCACGCTCGTGATTACACATTGAAACGGAAGTGCAACACATCGCCATCTTGCACAACGTACTCTTTGCCTTCCAGGCGGAACTTGCCCGCCTTGCGTGCCCCCGCTTCACCGCCGTGTTCGGCGTAATCGGCATACGAGACTGTTTCGGCCCGAATGAAACCGCGTTCGAAGTCCGTATGGATCACGCCAGCGGCTTGCGGGGCCATTGTTCCAGCGGGCACGGTCCACGCACGGGCTTCCTTCGGCCCCACAGTGAAGTACGTGACCAGATCGAGAAGTTGATAACCCGCGGCGATCACCCGCGCCAGGCCCGTCTCAACTAACCCAAGCGACGATAGGAACTCGCGCTTGTCTTCTTCCGTGGGCAACATCGAAATCTCGGCTTCGATGCGAGCCGAAACGACAACACATGGGGCTTTGCGTTCCGCAGCCATCGCGGCCACTTGCTCCGAGAGGGCGTTACCGGTGGCGGCGCTCGCTTCATCCACATTGCACACATACATCATCGGCTTGGCGGTGATGAGCTGCATCTCATTCAAGAGCCGCCGTTCGGCCGCATCACGCGTGGCCACCATGCGAGCGGGCTGATTCACATTCAACACCGCAAGCACCTTCGCCATGAGCGCCGCTTGTTCTGCGGCTTCCTGATCGCCGCCCTTCGCTTTTTTCTCGGCGATAGGGTGCCGCTTCTCCAGGCTTTCCAGATCCGCCAGCAGGAGTTCCGTTTCGACAACATCGCTATCGCGCAGCGGGTCTACACGTCCTTCAACGTGAACCACGTCGCCATCTTCGAAGCAGCGGAGCACATAGATGATCGCGTCCACTTCGCGAATGTGAGACAGGAACTTGTTGCCCAGCCCTTCGCCCTTGCTCGCCCCGCGAACCAACCCGGCGATATCGACGAATTCCAGTTGCGTGGGAAGCAGTTTCGCGGAACCCGCGATGCCCGCAAGCTTCGCCAGCCGCGCATCGGGCACTTCGACCCGGCCAACATTTGGCTCGATGGTACAGAACGGATAATTCGCCGCTTCGGCCTGCATGGTGGATAAGAGCGCGTTGAACAGCGTGGACTTCCCGACATTCGGCAGCCCGACGATCCCACAGCGGAAGCCCATCGAACACTCCCCAGAAACGAAAACGGGCAGACCGCAAAGGCCGCCCGACTCGGAACGCACAAGGTTGCACACTTTACTTTACGTTACGACCCCGTCGCGGACCGGCCAGCCAACTTGGCAACACACGCGGGGTATTCCATGATTGCGTTGCACGCTTTGCTTCGCCTGGGTTCCGTGAAGATCTTGCGAGAGTGGATTGTGCATCGCCAACGGGCAAGGTGGAAGTGGAGTGACCAATCATTCATAGTCGCAGTGACAAGTGATTGTCGCGAACCACGAGAAGTGAGCGAAAAACAGGGCGAACGCGGGGCAATCGTGTCGCCAAATTGGCGTTTTAACCGTTAACGCCACGAGTTAATAACAAACAAGAATTTTCTCGCAATGAAGTCGCCTGAGCCACCACGCTGCGGACTATTCATGTGATGGCGGCAAGTGGCTCAGCCAGATAGCGAGAGCAGTTCTCGCAGGTCGCCGAGCAACACGACCGCCAACAACTTCGAGGTACTCATCATGGCAGACATCGTCGACACGGCAGTAGCAGCCGGTTCGTTCTCAACTCTGGTTACAGCTGTTAAAGCAGCGGGACTCGTGGATACACTCAAAGGAGCAGGCCCGTTCACGGTGCTCGCCCCCACGGACGACGCATTCAAGAAGCTCCCCGCCGGCACACTGGAAGCCGTACTTGCCGATAAGGCCAAACTGACCGCCATCCTGACGTACCACGTCGTTGCGGGCAAAGTCATGGCCAAGGATGTCGCAGGGCTAAATGGCAAGGCGGCCAAGACTGTTCAAGGTGGTGAACTCGCAATCGACACAACCAACGGCGTGAAGATTGGCGGAGCCACCGTTTCCAAGGCGGATATCGAGTGCAGCAACGGCGTGATTCACGTCATCGATACCGTGCTGATTCCCGCCTAATTAAGCGAATTGCGCCACCCTGGTTCGCCGAGGTGGCGCAACGAATTGGCTGGTCTTATCACATCTGAATTAGGACCGGCGTGTGCCTGGTTAGGCCAGTGCAAGTGTGTGCGTGGGCACCTCGCCAAACATCCGTCGATAGTAGCCAGAGAACTTGCCGCGGTGATGGAAACCAAGCTCTTCCGCGATATCAGAGTTCGGGTGCGGTGCGACCGCGTGCGAGAATCGCCTGGTTAGATGTGGCATAGAAACCAGTCAGTTGCCGACCCTGATTGATCAGCAATCGACCAGCAAATGGCCCACATGTGAGCTGCTCGAACGCCCCTACCACTGCGAAAACACTCTCTGAAGGTGCTCGAAGCGGCTCAATCGCTGCCCGATCAGTTCACATGGCAATTCTCGGCCAATCGGAATCGGACGAGTCATCGATAGCCCAAGAGAGATGAAGATTTCGAGGTGTTTGCCACTATAGGATAAATGGAACTTTCTACTCGACACATTCTGCAATGACCATTAGCTTGTTCAGTGCAGTGGCTGTTCCAGTCACTGCAAGCATTCTCTAGTCTCCACCTCACCGTATTGTTGAGAGGTTACAGTTGTCTGCAACCTCAAGTAGTTTCGTGGCTGTCATACGGTTCAGTGGCTAGACCCCCCCTCGGAGGCACAACATGAGCAGTTGGTTAAGCACCCTCATTTCGGAAATCGCGAGCCGGTTTGGTATCGGCGACAAGGCAAACGCTCTGGTTGGGTATCTGCTGTCATACATCACCAGCCCCGCAGTGGGCGGACTGGGCGGGTTCTTGAGCAAGATCAAGAGCATGGGTCTTGATTCGATCCTAGGCAGCAGCACCGCCCAGCTGACCGGTGGCCAGGTTAACAGCCTGTTTGGGAACAATATCGGTGCCATGGCTTCCAAACTTGGCCTTGGCGAATCGACCGTGAACTCGGCCGTCGCAATGGCCGTTCCCGCATTGTTAGCCAAGCTTGCCCCCAATGGCCAAGTTCCAGCTACACTTCCTTCCGATGTGACGGATTTAACCCGTCAGTTCGCGCTTCCGAGCATGGGCTCTGTCGGAACGATTGCGAAGGACACCACGGCATCGGCGTGGAGCTGGCTCACCTGGCTTCTCCCGCTGATCGGCCTCGCTCTCCTGGGCATGTACCTGCTCCGCTCTTGCCAGCTGGATAAGCCAACAGGAACCGGCACCGGAGTCAATCGCGTTGGAACTGGCACTGTTCCGACTGTTCCGGTTGTCGTCCCGATTACTGTCCCGGAAGTGACGACCAAACTTCAGGGTTTGTTCACCGATGCGACGAAAGTTCTGGGCGATGTGACCGATGCCGCCAGCGCTAAGGCCGCTGTCCCCAAACTGACCGAACTGGAAACCACGCTCGACTCGATCAAGGCGATGAGCGACAAGCTCCCCGCAGACGGGAAAGATGCCGTCAAGCGCTTGGCCGCAACGGAACTTCCCAAACTCCAGGTAATCTTTGATAAGCTCAAGAATGTTGGCGGAGTGGCATGGGACATGATCAAGCCATACGTCGATCGCATGGTCGAAAAGCTCAAATCGCTTGGTGCGTAATTCTTCTCAGCAGTTAAGCCTCTCAGCAATACCCCCCAGGTTGGCCAATTATCGTTGGCCAACCCCATCATGGAGAACCACATGAACGAATTTAATTCGCAAGAAGCTCGGAAATATGCCGGCGGACCGCCTTACGAGTTTACCCCAGCCCAGAATGAAGTGATCGGGGCACTCGGCCATGCCATGAAGTGGGTCGCGCTGCCGGCCTTCGCACTGGCTTCGCTGGGCCTGTTCTATCTCATCATGCAAATTGTGTGGATGGCCAAGACCGGCGCATACAAGGACTGGCAAGTCGTTGGCGTGGCCCTTTTCCTGCTGGCCAACGTGATCCTGTATTTCGCGTTCGCTCGCTGGACCATGACGGCATCCGTCGGCTTCCGGGCCATCGTCGAAACACGCGGGTACGACATGAGCTTCCTCATGCTGGCCCTGGATAACTTGCGAATGCTGTACCGCATTCTGTCCTTGTTCGTGAAGGCTTTCATTATCGTTAGCCTGGTCGGGCTGGTCATGAGCGTGATCCAGGTTTACCGAGGCGAAAAGTGGCCTGAGATGAAACTGCCCGAGGTCACCGTTACAACACCTGCAAAGTAAGTTTGCGCTGCTGTGAAAGCCCGGGTAGGTGAGATGCCATGAGTCTCTCCGTGCCAGAGCCAAGCGTTGTCTACGAATCTCCTGGCACAAGCGGTGTGCGGCACAATCGCACATCGCGTGAGCCAGGAGACTTCAGTTTGATGAATGTGCCAGGACCGAGTTGGTCTGCTGAGTGGGACGTGTGAGCGGCGTAGGCCTGTTGACTCGTGAACAACTCTGTTGCATCAAGCCGGCAACCTATCTCATCATGAAGCCTTGGACAAACCTTTCGATTGAACCCAGTACAACATCCCTTACACTCTCGCAGAGATTCTCCATGAAGTACGTCAACAGCACACTCGCAATTCTGGTTCTGGTTTTTACGGCAATCTTCGCATTGCAGAACACCGGCCAAATGGATGTCTCGCTGCTTCTTTGGAGCTTTTCCGCTCCGAAGGTTTTGGTGATCCTCGGCACCTTCATGCTCGGAATGGTTTCGGGCTGGGGGATTCTTGAGCTGATCAAGAAGGCACTTTACCAACCCAAGGCCAACTGAGCGTTCCGTTAACACTGGCAAGTTAGAGGCGAGCCGCGCACTCAGGCTTCACGATTCTGGCCGTTTGCCACTATGGGATATCACCCTGATTTGTCGTCGTTGCACACAACCAGTTTCTTTAGCATAGCGCATATCGCGACACGCTCTCAAACTACACGCGGATGCTTGATATGAAAACTCGCTTTACGATCATTGCCAGCATCCTCGCGATGGGAGGATGGCTCGGATATTGGATGGCAAGCGAGCAATTCACATTCGCGGAAACTCAGGACCAATCCACTCCTGCCAAAGCTAACGGCAGCATCTTGCCATTTCCGCCTACTCCTTCAGCCAGCAAAGCCGGGCCGACGCTTCCCAAACCCGGCGCACCGGCCGAAGTGGTGATCGTGGTCGATGGCAAAGAAGCGGTCAAGACCACGGTCAAACGCACCGTTCCAGCCGCGTTCACCGCAAGCGAGACGTTCGACGTGGGCGTGGATCTCGGGTCACCCGTATCACTCGACTACTTCGATCGGGCACCGTTCAAGTTCAATGGGAAGATTGAAAAAGTGGAAGTGGAATTGAAGTGAGTCTTCGCGGCCGAGGCTACCTCCGGGCTGCTGCATGTTCAACTATTATTGCAGTCGTTGCCGAGGCCGGAAGTGTTCCGGCTTCGTTCACATCAAGTTGTGTCACACCAGGAGTTTAACCGTGAGATTTCGCACTTCGTGTCTGGCGTTGGCGGCGTGTGTCACCATCGCTGCGGGTTGGACGCATGCCCAGGATGCGGACCCCGCTCCGATCAACGCTCGGGCACAAGAGCTGGTCAAGGCTCTGACCGGCGGCGATGCTGATGCACTCGCCAACTTCTGGACGCCAACGGGCGAGTATGCTCGCGATGCCGTAACGATTCGCGGCCGCGACAACATCCGCAAGGCGTATGCCGAGCATTTCAAGATGAAGACGACTGGAAAGCTGACGATCGCGGAAAGCTCTGTTCGATTCCTATCCGATTCCGTCGCGGTGCAGGAAGGGGTTTTCACGGTTAATCGAGATAACCCCGCTGATAACGTCCGCAACAAGTTCAGCGTGTTGTATTTGAAGATCGATGGGACTTGGCACGTTGGCATGCTGCGTGAACAATCGGAAGGGCCGGCTCTGGCCGAACTCGAATGGATGGTCGGCGATTGGGCTTTCAAGACGGAGAATGTTGAAGGAACTATGTCGGTTCAATTCACCAAGAAGAAGACGTACTTGCTTGTGCAGACGCGAGTGAAGGACGTTGAAGATGAAGAAGTCGCCACGCAGATCATTGGCATCGATCCCGCTTCGGGCAAGCTGAAGTCGTGGACGTTCGAGAGCGACGGCAGCATTGGCACCGCAGAGTGGGTTCGCACCGAAAAGGGATGGCTGGCGAACATCACCGCAACCACAGCGGACGGCGAACCGGTGAAAGCCGTGCGAACCCTGACGCCCACGAGCCTCAATGAGTTTACTTATCTCTCCACCGAACGATCGGTGGATGGCGAGAAACTCGCGGATTCCACGCCCGTGAAGGTCACCCGCGTCACGAAGTAATCCGCATCGCAATGATGCCACCAAACACTCCAGTGAGAAACCTCATGAAACGATTTCTGATTGTTGCGTTATTATCTGGCGCCTACTGCACAATTGAGGCCAACGCGGCACATGCGCAGTACCGTGGGGCGGCACGCACGGGGCACGTCGCGGTCGGACCGCGGGGCGGAATCTCGACGGGGCAGACCCGGACAACAGCCCGTGCAGGCCCACTGGGGAGTTCGGCAACACAGGTGAGGACCGGGACAAAGGTCACGCCCGGTGGTGCGACGGTTCAGTATGGCGGAGCATCCGCAGCCCGCTCCACTCCGTTTGGCGGAAGTGCGGCCTCGGCGAAGGGTGTGAAAGTAACCACGCCTTCGGGGCAAACCTACGCTCACACTTCCAAGAACAGAGTGGCAGCCGGGCCAGGTGGCGTAGCTGCGACAAGTTCATCGCGCACGGCCACGGCAGGGCCGCTCGGCGTAGGTGGCACTCGGACCGTTGCCGGAGCGGCGTTCCGTTAAGTCTATCTTTGGTGAACCGCGAACCGGGTAGTTGAGTCTGCGAACCGCAGATCTTTCAACCGCCCGGTTCGAGTTCTCCGCAGATTTGCCGCAAGAAAGTCGCGGCTGATCTTCAGACAATAACCACCATCAATTGATCGGTTCGCCTTCACCCAAAAAGTAATAGCAGGAACCAAACACCATGAATTCGCGATTCTTGATTCCGATTGCGATTGTCGCAATCGCGTTTGGCGTTGGCTGGCTCGTCGCATCCGGCCGTTTGGCTGAGGTTTTCGCACAGGAGGCCAAAGCCCCCACGATTCCCTCCGATGGCACGCAGTTGCCAAAGCCCGATCCAAAGTTTACCGGCAAGATTGGCGAGACGTACCAGGACTCGACGCCGAGCTTCCCGCTCCCGGTCAAGGCCGCGAAGGGCAGCCCGAACGTGTTGCTGATCCTGCTCGACGATGTTGGCTTCGGCATGTGTTCAACCTTCGGCGGGCCGGTGCCGACGCCGCACATGGACACGCTCGCGAACAATGGACTGAAATACAACCGGTTCCACACGACCGCGCTGTGCAGCCCGACGCGCGGGGCACTGTTGGCGGGGCGGAACCATCACAGTGTCGCCACCGGCGTCATCATCGAAATGGGCACCGGCTTCCCCGGCTATACGGGCATCATCCCCCAGAGCACGGCGCTGGTGTCGCAAACGCTTCGCGACAACGGGTACGCGACCAGCATGTTCGGCAAGTGGCACAACACCCCGGAGCCGGACATCAGCCCCGCCGGCCCGTTCAACCGCTGGCCCACCGGCCTCGGGTTCGAGTACTTCTACGGCTTCAACCAGGGCGAAACGCACCAGTACTATCCGGTCATCTATCGCAACACGACGTGGGTGGCGCAGCCGAAAACGCCTGAACAGGGTTACCACTTCACCGCGGACATGACGGACGAAGCGATTGCCTGGACCCGCAATGTCCGGGCCGCCGATCGCGATAAACCGTGGTTCAACTACTTCAGCACGGGCGGCGTCCATGCCCCGCACCACGCTCCGAAGGAATGGCGAGAGAAGTATGTCGGCAAGTTCGACCACGGCTGGGACAAGCAGCGCGAACTGACACACGCGAAGCAACTCGAAATGGGCATCATCCCGAAGGGGACGAAGCTCACCCCGCGGCCAAAAGAGGTCGCCGCGTGGGATGACCAGAAGCCCGACGCGAAGAAGGTGTACACCCGCCTGATGGAGAACTACGCCGCGTATATGGCGTACACGGATGCCGAGATCGGCCGACTCATCGAGAGCCTGCGGGTGTCCGGCGAACTGGACAACACGCTTGTCATGTACGTCGTCGGCGACAACGGCGCGAGCGCCGAAGGCGGGTTGGAAGGAACTTTCAGCGAACTCGCCAGTCTGCTCGGCGTGCAACTCGGTTTGGGGAGCACGATCAAGCGGATCGACGAGATTGGCGGGCCAACGAGCGAACCGCACGTTCCGGTTGGCTGGGCGTGGGCGATGAACGCTCCGTTCCAGTGGACCAAGCAGGTCGCCAGTCACTTCGGCGGCACGCGGAACCCGATGGTCGTCCACTGGCCGAAAGGCATCAAGGCGAAGGGCGAGTTGCGCGACCAGTTCCACCACGTTATCGACGTGGTGCCGACGATCCTGGAGGCGTGCAAGATCCCGGAGCCGAAGGTCGTGAACGGCATCCCGCAGAAGCCGATCGAAGGCGTCTCAATGCTGTACTCGTTCGATGACGCCAAGGCCAAGAGCCGGCGGACGACGCAGTATTTCGAACTCGCGACCAACCGGGCGATCTACCACGATGGCTGGGTGGCGTGCAGCAAGTACGGCTTCCCATGGGAGACTCTTGGCCGCAATCTGGATTTCCAGAAAGCCCCCTGGGAACTTTACAACATTGAAAACGACTTCAGCCAGGCCGATGACCTCGCGACGAAAGAGCCTGCCAAGCTCAAGGAGTTGCAGATCAAGTTCCTGGAAGAAGCGAAGAAGTACGACGTGTTCCCGCTCGACCCACGGTTCTCCGAGCGGTTCGACCCGAGCCTGCGAATCGCCGGCGAACCGAAGACGAGCTGGACTTACTTTGGCAACAACGTCTGGTTGCCAGAACCGATCGGCCCGCAAATCTTCCCGCGCGGCCACACCATCACCGCCGAACTGGTCATTCCCAAGGGTGGAGCCGAGGGCGTCATCACGTGCGCCGGGTCGTTCTCTGGCGGGTGGTCGCTGTACATCAAAGGCGGCAAGCCGGTGTTCCGCTACACGTTCTTCGAACTCGCCGATGTGACGATTCCCGGAACGGAAGCGATCCCCGAGGGTAAGGTGACGCTGAAGACCGAGTTCACCCCGGACGGCTCGAAGGAGGGCGGCGGCACGATGAAGCTGTTCGTTAACGGCCGGCCGGCGGGCGAGGGGAAGGTCAAGCGGTCGAGCTTCCGGCACGGGTTGGAACCGTTCGAGGTCGGGCGCGACTCGATCACGCCAGTCTCGCCCGATTACAAGGATACGTTCCCGTTCACTGGCAAGATCGAGAAAATGACGTTCGAGTTGATCAAGAAGTAAATTCACCACCGATTTCCACAATTTGGGAGTAACCATGCGATTCTCTCTTCGTGCGGGTCTGGCAGCCGGTTTGATAACACTTGGGCTTGTGGGTGGTTTGGTATTCAGCCACACCACTCGCCCCACGGCCGCGACGCAAGCCCCGGAACCAGTTGCGCCCAAGCCATCACCCGATGAGGTCGCAGTTCACAAGACGCTTGAAGAATTCGTCAATGCGTTCAATGCGGGCGACGGGAAGAAAGCGGCTGCCACTTTGACCGAGACTGCGGAATACATCGATGACGACAGCAACCGGATTGTGGGAAGCGCCGCGGTGGGAGAACTGTTAAGCAAGTTCCTGACCGCGAACGCGGGGGCGAAAATCCAGATCACACCTTCGGGAGCACGCACGATTGCCGGGGGTGTGGTGGTGGAAGATGGCGAATCGGTGATTACCGTGCCCGCCAAGTCGACGCAATCGACTCGCAAGTTCACAGTCGTTTACGCCAAAGTGGATGGCGGCTGGAAAATCGCGAGCCTGCGTGAATACCCCGAAGAGCCAGAAGTCGTCGCTATTGAAGACCGCTTGCAAGATCTTGCGTGGTTCGTGGGGGAATGGGTCGATGAAGGCGGCGATTCGCTCGTGACCAACAGCGTGCGGATCGCGGCCGATAAGTCGCACTTGATTCGCGATTACAGCGTCAAGCAAGAGGGCGATGTTCTGCTCAAGGGGATGGAATGGATCGGAATCGACCCGCTTACGGGAACGATCAAGTCGTGGTCGTTCGACACCGGAGGTGGGCGAAGTGAAAGCACCTGGACCAAGAACGGCGACGAATGGTTGGTTCGTTCCAAGGGCGTAACTTCCGATGGCGATGAATCGGGCGTGACGTTGATCATCAAGCCCATCAGCAAAGATCGCATCGAAATCAAGGCGATGCACAAAGTTGTAGGCGACACCATCGAAGGCGATTCCACCGCCATCATGGTTCGCAAAGCCCCAACACCCAAGAAATAACCCGAACCCCGAACTTGAGGAGAATCGCACATGCGACGCATGATTGTTGCTTCGCTCCTGGTTGGGGCGGGCTTTCTTACGGGTTTAGTCAGTCCCGAGATGGCCACGGCTCAATTGAAAGGTCGCGCTGGCGGTGGCGGCGGCGGTGGAGGTGGGGCACGCCCGCCCGTGAATC
>JBGSLF010000086.1:0-68836 GCA_041740855.1 Gemmata sp. | reverse complement strand
GTGAACACGGCGACCGGGGCGGCCACCTTTGCCGCCCAGGTGACGCTGAACGGCAGTCCACTGAACGGTTTTGAGGGGTTGGCCATCAACAACCAGCAACAGGTCGCCGCTGTCCCCGAGCCAGCGACGCTGGCGGTGTTCGGTGCGTTGGCGGCGGGTGCGTTCGGTGTGCGCCGGCGGGTGAAGGCGAAGGCCGCAGCGTAAGCGAAACGGGAACACCAACACAAGCGCCTCCGGGAAACCGGGGGCGTTTTCTGTTTCGGGAGTCGTTTGCGCGTGAGGCTGGGCGTGAATCGCATGGTGGTTTTCGGTCACGCCTGAATAGCCGTTAATGAATGCGAGAAATTCGGTTGACACGTGATGCGAGTCTGAACAAGCTAGCCTCTCACCCGCCACCAAGCGCCCCTGCGATCGCCCCGGCCGAAGGGCCGTACCTCCACTCCGTTCCATTCCGCTACGGCATCCGCCTACGCTCCATTCCACTACGCTACGGACGGCACGGGCCCGCCCACTTTACTTGCCTGCTGGAACCGACGGAACTCGGGCCAACCGCAAGCCGAGGCGGCTGAACCTGGCCGACGGCGGGTTCCAGCTGCGGGATGCCGCCCGGCAGATCGTGCCGGAGTTGAGCCAGCAACTGCCCCGGTTCACTCGGTGCGAGGTCGCTAACTTCGGATCGTACAGGTCGGAGCACCACTGCCACACGTTGCCGTGCATGTCGTACAGGCCCAGTTTGTTCGACGCATACGAACCCACCTTCGTCGTCCGCTCCAAGTACGGACCCTTCTCGCCCTTCCGGAACGGATAGGTGCCGTTAAAGTTCGCTTCCTTCGAGGACAGGTCGTCGGTCGGCTTCGCGAAGTAGAAGTGGTGTGAGCATTCTTCCTCCGATGTCGCTCCACCACGACACGCGTATTCCCATTCCGCCCCACTCGGCAAGCGGTACGACCACCCGTTCGCCTTCTCCTGCTCGTTCAACTTCTTGATGAACGCCTGGCAGTCGTCCCATGACACTTGCTCCACCGGGAACTGCTTCAACTCGTCGTCTTTGATGTCCTTTACCATGTTCTTGCCTCCACCATCGCGGGAGAAGTAACTCGGGTTCTTGCCCATCACTGCCTGCCACTGAACCTGCGTGACCGTGTGAATCGCGATCTCGAAATCCTCCTTGATCTCCGTCATTTTCGCGGAGCCTTTCTCGCCGTCCCACCCCATATAGAACGTCCCCTTCGACAAGGGCACGAACTTCATCCCGTTCGGACCGTCCTTCGGCTTCGGAGGCTCCGCACCGGCAAGGTTAGCTGTCAGAACAGCGAACACGCAGAACGCTGACACGATGAGATGTACGGACATGACGAGGCTCCATCAGGAACACAGAACAAACGGGGAACGGGATAGCACGCCTGGTTCGACCCATCCGCCACCCAAGGGCACCACGGGGAGCAGGTTCCCGGAGGCCCGATCATACCGCACCTACCGGGACGTGCCAGCACGCCCGACCCGGAACATGAATCCAGAGGTGACAGAACCCGTCTTTGTGTTCGCCGAAACGGTTGCAGCCCGAGCCACGGGCACCAAACACTGGAGACCGAACGTGCGCCCACAATCCGCGTCCCTCTTCGATTTCTACGACCCGCTGCCCATTCAGGTCGAGGTGTCCGACGCACCGATCACCTCCGATGCCAGTCTCTTGCCCCTGCGGCAATTCGACCAACGCATCGGACTCACGCAGCAGTTCGCCGCAGCCCTCCACGTTTCGCGTGAGGTCGGGCGTGAAGGTCTAGCGTCCGCCGGGCTACTTCGCGACGCCAAACTTGTACACGGTGGTCTGCTGATAGGTTTCGCCGGGTTTCAGCACCGCGTTGGATTGCGCTTTCCATTCGGGCTTGTTCACCGAGTCCGGGAACTTCTGCGGTTCCAGGCAGAACGCGTTGTATTGCTTGTAGGCCGCGCCGCCTTTGCCGACATTCGTGCCATCGAGGAAGTTGCCGGTGTAGAACTGCAACCCCGGTTCGGTGGTATACACCTCCAGCACGCGGCCACTCTTCGGTTCCGTGACGCGGGCGGCGAATTCGGGTCGCTCGGTCTGGCCTTTATCGAGCACATAGTTCAAGTCGTAGCCGGTGGGCGTGCCGCCCGCTTTGGCGAGTTCCGCACCGATCGCCTTCTTCTTGGTGAAGTCGAACGCGGTGCCCGCGACCGGTGCGATCTTGCCGGTGGGAATCAGGGTGTCGTCGGTGGGCGTGTAGTTCTTCGCGGCGAACTCGACTTCGTGACCCTTCACGTCGCCCGCGTTGTGCCCCGCCAGGTTGAAGTAACTGTGGTGCGCCAGGTTGCACACAGTGGTCTTGTCCGTGGTCGCCTGATAATCGACGACGATCTCGTTCTTGTCGGTCAGTGTGTATTCGATGGTGGTGGATAAACGACCGGGGTAACCTTCTTCCTTGTCCGCGCTCACGTAGGTGAACTTCACGCCTGGCCCGCGAGCGCTGAGGAACGGCTCGCTGCGCCACAGTTTCTTATCGAAGCCTTCGACGCCGCCGTGCAGGTGGTTCGCATCGTTGTTGGTCGCCAGGGTGTATTCGGTGCCATCGAGTGTGAACTTCCCCTTCGCAATGCGATTGGCACACCGGCCCGCGTTGGTGCCGAAATACGGGTGACCCTTCAGATAGCCTTCCAGATTGCTGAAGCCCAACGCCACGTCCGCCATCTTCCCGTCGCGATCCGGAACGTGAATCTCGGTGATGATCGCGCCGTAATCGGTGCACTTCACCACCATGTTGTTCTTGTTGGTCAGCGTGTACAGCGTCACCAACCGCGGTTCGTCCTTCTTCCCCTTCTCTTTCTTGGCCAGCGAAGGCGGGAGTTTGCCGAACGGCTCTTGCTCGAACGCGGGGCCAGTCTTTTGGCCCGTGGCGGTGGAAGCCAGTGCGAGTAACAACATGAACGCACGACACATGGGAAAGGCTCCTTGGCGAAGAGTTGCAGTGGGGACATGGTACCGCCACACCTGACGCAGGGAAAGCATTCGGCTTTCCTCGCTTCCACAAGAACCCGGAATTCATGTGACACGGCTCACCGAAGTTCGAATGTGAGCCGCGCCCCGTTGAGGTGCCGGTGTCTTGCTTGTGAGCCGCGCACACGCATCCTCACGTCACGCCGTGATATCGACCATGCCACCGGGATGACGTGCGAGGAGCTTTGTGAGTTCGTCGAGCGTGGTGTCGATGGTGCGGAACGAATGTTCGCGTGAGGATCGTTGGTAAACGCACGCAACACTCTTGTGCCGCCCCAAGTCGATGGCAATAATCGTGTTTGTTGCTATCACAAGCATTCAAACGTGAAGGGCGGCTACCCTTCACATGAACCCACACGGCTTGCAACGATTCATTCGGCGGCGGAGGTGCCACGCGGCAATCTGCAGTTACCAACGACGAATAGCCTATAGCGGCGTGTCACGAAAGCATCTGGTCCATTATGGGGGACAACGAATATGGTACGGCACAATCTGGTTTTAGTGCTTCTGGTGGCGTGTTCGATCACTGTTCCGGCAGCGGGCCAGGATCAGCCCCCGAAGGCGAAGGTCGAACTCCGGTGGCTGGAGAGGAAACGGGTCGAGGGCCTGACCGAGGACAAGGGTTTCCAATCGAGTTGCGACCCGAAGGACATCGTATACCTGCACAAGAAGCCGGCCCTGACTCTCACAACCGCTGAGGTTTCCGAGGCCCGCCTCACCAGGCTCGATCTGACGAAGAACGGCCTTGGCGTGCAGTACATGGTCTCCCTCCACTTGACGAAGGAAGCCCGGAACAAGCTAGCCGGGACAGTCGAGGGTAAGGAGATGCGGCTGCTCACCGTCGTCGTGGACGGCAAACACTGGGGAGTTCTTCGCTACGAGAAGGACAAGGACAAGCAGTTCGTTCCCGAACAGGCCCAGGCCGAGACGTTTGCCCCTAGTATCGGTTACTTCTCGTCGGAGGGCGAGGCCCAGAGGGTTGTGGACGCATTCAAATGACAGGCAGCCGAGTCGAGCCAGCGCGAAGCAAGCCGAACCGCTTTCATTGCCGAGCGAATTGAATCAAGCCGATGATTCCGGGGCGGATTGAACGCCTGTCCGAGACGGGTTTGGGGAGCGAATTTGGTCGCTTGATTCGGGATGATGGGACCCTTTCTGGGCCGATTCCAGCTTTTCCGTGGACGCGGATAGCCCCTCGACCGTAACATGGGTCCCGGTCGTGGGTTCGATTCGTCGGAATCCGGTGGGGCCGGGATTAGACAGAACGGCGGCCCAGATTAGACAGAACCAATCCCCGAATTAGACGGAAATGTTTCCGTCTAATTACTGGTTGAACTAACCCGCGTTCGCGGGGAATGATGGCTCCCGACAAGTCTTCAGTTTGTCGCTTTTCCCCTTGCGCATTTCGTAGCGGTTGACATGATCTCGGGCGTTCCACCCGAACGTCCCGAGGATAACCCATGACCCCGTTACGCCAACGGCTCATCGACGAACTCACCCGTCGCAACTACTCGCCACGCACCATCGAGACCTACGTCGCCGCCGTTACACGCACCGCCAAGCACTTCGCCCGTTCCCCTGATCGACTCACGCCCGAACAACTCCGCGACTTCCAACTCCACCTCATCGCACAGTCTGCCTCCTGGAGCCTGTTCAACCAGGTCGCCTGCGCTCTGCGGTTCTTCTACCGCAACGTCCTCGACCGGCCCGACTTCGTCCCCTTCGTCGTCTTCGGCAAGAAGCCACGCTCTCTGCCCGTGGTTCTCAGCCCTGCTGATGTCCACCGACTTCTCGACGCCGTGCCCGCCGGACGCAACCGACTCATGCTGCGGATCGCTTACGGTTGTGGGCTGCGGGTCAGCGAGTTGACGCACTTGCGGGTGAACGACATCGACGGTTCGCGGAACGTGCTCTGGGTACGGCACGGCAAGGGGAACAAGGATCGCAGCGTTCCGCTGCCCACCATGTTACTCGACGAACTTCGTGCCTACTGGCGTGAGCACCGCCCGCCAAACTGGCTGTTCGCCGGGCCAACCGGCCAACCGTTGGATGTCAGCAACTTGCAGCGGGCATTTCAGAAGGCCCGCCGGATCGCGGGGTTGAGGCAACCGGCGACGTGCCACACCCTGCGTCACTGCTACGCCACACACCTGCTCGAAGCTGGGACCGATCTGCCAACACTGCAACGATTGCTCGGCCACAGCGATCTCTCGACCACGCTGCGGTATCTCCACCTGCGGAGCGACCGCCTGCCACACATCCGATCTCCATTGGAATTGCTGAGCGAATCGAGTACATCCTCGGGCGATGGAACGACCCTGCCTCGAACTGGCTGACGTGGTGCGAGCGTGCGGTCCCGCGTTGCCGATGCAAACCCGACGGACCTCGGAGCAACGCCGGGCACTGCGTGACGTCGAACGCTGTCGCACGGTCGCGTTGGGCGGGCACGTCGAACGTTGCGCTGGTTGCGATCACACGCGGGTCGCTTACAATTCGTGCCGCAATCGGCATTGCCCCAAGTGCTGTGCCTCGCAACAGGCAGCGTGGCTGTCGCGAGAAGCGGCCAACCTGCTGCCTGTCGAGTATCACCACGTCGTGTTCACACTGCCTGCGGAAGTCAACCCAATCGGCCTGCAAAACCCAACGACGGTGTACGATGCGTTGATGTCCGCGGCAGCCCAGACGATTCGTGAGGTGGCAGCCAACCCGAAGCACTTGGGTGCCGAGGTCGGTCTGCTGTTGGTGCTGCACACCTGGGGTCAGACGCTTTCCTACCACCCGCACGTTCACGGCATCGCCACGGGTGGTGGACTGACACCGGATCGTCAGTGGCGGTCGTGTCGCCCCGGGTTCTTCCTGCCGGTGCGGGTACTCAGTCGCGTGTTCCGCGGAAACTTCCTGGACCAACTGCGTGAAGCGTTTACCGCGGGGAAACTCGCGGGCTTCGAGAATGCTGGTGCGTTCGAGGCGTGGGTGTCGCAGTTACAGGCGAAGGATTGGGTGGTGTACAGCAAGCCGCCGTTTGGCGGCCCGCAACAGGTGCTGAAATATCTGGCTCGGTATACGCATCGTGTGGCGATCGGTAACTCTCGGCTGGTCAGCCTGGAGGAAGGGCGTGTGACGTTCGGGTACAAGGACTACGCGGACTCAGCCAGGACGAAGACGATGACGCTGGAAGGCGTGGAGTTTTTGCGTCGTTGGGTGCAGCATGTGTTGCCACGCGGATTCGTGAAGATCCGACATTACGGGTTGCTGGCGAATCGACATCGGGCAGAGAAGCTGAGCGTGTGCCGTCGTTTGCTGCTGGCGTTGGCCTGTGGGTTGCCGGTGTGCGTGTCGGAACCGGAAGTGCGACCGGATCGATGCCCGCAGTGTGGCATCGAGTCGTGGTTGATCGGTGAGCGTTTCAGTCAGTTCGGTGAAGTGCGATGTCGTGATAGCGAGGACAGTTCGTAGTTCGCGAGTGGATCACCTGATCGCGGGGCGTGTCGGCTCGACGCGGGCGTGGAAGGTCCGCGCGGTGCTGGGAAAGGGGCGGATTGGTCATCAAGAAGAAGTTCGTGGCGGCTCAGAAGCGACAGAATGAGTACTGAGCGTTGTCGTGAAAAGGTGTTGCGAGGGGAGTGATGATGTTGTGCAATGATGTCGGCAGGTGGTCGGAGATGATCGAATCTCCATAGCCGGGGCGAGTGCAGAAACGCCTCGGGTACGCGGGTGAGTCCAACCGGAATCTATGCGACGCGGAGTTCAGCTCCTGCGTCCAACCCGTTGCACACACCCGCGTCGCATAGATTCTTTTGCGTTCGGCGACAGGGAGCTTGAAGCGGTGTGGCACTTCCTCTTCCCGAATGGCTCGACGCCGGACACGCCGGACGAGATGTTCGCGGATCAGCACGCTGCACTAACCGCTGCCGGGTTCACTGCGTCCATCTGCCCCGACAGCGTGCTTGCCGGAGTCAAGCCACTCAAGGGCATTCCGGCCGGCAGCACGGTGGTGTATCGTGGATGGATGTCGACAGCAGAGGAGTACGCGGCACTGGTCCGGGCCATTGAGCGGGGTGGGGCAGTTTCACTGACCTCGCAGGACGAGTACCTCGCCGCTCACCACCTTCCGAACTGGTATCCGCTGCTGGCCGACTTTACGCCCGAGACGCAGGTATTTCCACAGGATGCCGATCTGGTTGCCGAGTTACGAGCGCTGGACTGGGGTTCGTACTTCATCAAGGACTTCGTGAAGTCGCTCAAGTCGGGCCGCGGGTCGGTTGTGCGCGACCCAGCCGACGCCCCCGCTGTTGTAGCCGAGCTGCGGGAGTACCGGGGCCGAATCGAGGGCGGCATCTGCGTCCGCCGAGTCGAGGAATTCGCACAGGAGTCGGAGCAGCGGTATTTCGTCTTACGCGGGGTCGGGTATGCAAGCGATGGCGGACCGGTCCCCGACGTGGTTCGGGCCTGTGCAGACCGAGTCCGCAGCCCATTCTTTTCCATCGATGTGGTTCGCCGGCGTGACGGGGTGCTGCGGGTCGTCGAGATTGGGGACGGGCAGGTGTCCGATCTGGTCGGGTGGTCTGCGGGTGCTTTCGCGTCACTGTGGAGCAGCGTCCCAGAGGCTGAACCGCTCTGATGGTCAACCGACTTGTGAATGAAAGCACAGATTCCGGGGCGGGCTGAAGGTCCGTCCGGACGCACCTTTCACGGGTCCGATCTCGGAACTACACTCATAACCGCGATTGCAAACTGTTCGCTTGGTGTTGTGCAAGCCGGTACACATTTGCGTGTGTTACCGGCTTTTCCGCAACTCCAAGCGGGTGCAGGTTCAAGAGTGCCCGCATCAGAAGTTGTACTGGAACATGAGTTGCATTCGGCTCGCGTCGCCACGTTGTTCGTTCAGGTTCTTCCGCTGACCAAAAATGTACTCCGCCCCAATCGACACGTTACGAACCGGGACATACCAGACGGTTGCAGCCAGATACTTGGACCCCGCGAAAGTGGTGCCCGGCTGCCCCTGGTTACTCGCGACTTGCACCCCCGAATACGTTACCTGCGATAGCCACTTCTCCGTGAACCAGTGTTCGTAGCTGATGACGAAGCCGCTGGCGAAGAGCACATCGAATCCGCCCGTATTGGGATCAACCTGCCCGTCGAATCCTTGCCCAACCGTGTCTTGAAGGTATCGCCCGATGCCCCACCCGAATGTGTATTGGCCGATGATGCGTGATCGCTCCAGACCAGAGGGGTTCGCTTTGCGGACCGGGTTCGTTCCCATAAGGGCGGCCCACGGATGGAACGCGGTGCCCACACTCATGCCATAACCCATTCGGCGGGTTACCTCTCCATCGGTTGGGCGATAACCGATCGTTCGCATGAGACCTGCGATTTGAGCGTGGCCAAGATCGCTTTCGTATCGCAAGTGCGTCGCGAAATCGGGCACATCCTGAACATTCTGACCGAGGCCGTTCGTCGTGATGTCTGAGAATGGCCCTTCAATACCACCGGCCCAAAAGAGCTTATCGGCTAGCGGAACGGTCATTCGCATGCTCGGCCGCCGTTGGTTCACCCAACCCGCAGGGCCTTGAAAATCCACCAGCAACGGCCATGTCGAAGCATCCATGAAGACGGTGTTCTGCTGGCCCACGCGAAAGTAGCCGAAGTCCACGAATGCGTGCCGCAAACGGAACGGGTTCCCGCCGCCACCCGCTGCCTGGTCCGCGCCGTTGAAGAAGTCACCTTCCAGGAAGGTGTGAACATTCCAGTCGAAGACGGAAGTGGGCGTCCATGACTCGAATGCAATGCGGCTGGGTCGCGCCGTCATGTTCCAATTCTCGCCGGGTTGCTGCGGCGCGGGAATGGTTCTGGGCACGAAGCTGTCCGCGCTACCGATGGAATTGAAGTCGTACATCGAGGTGAGTCGCACGAAGCCACGCATACGAAACGAGGTGTTCGTTCCCGGCGCAAGAAACGAGCCTGGCACGATGCCGCGAACCACGTATCTCAGTCGTTCCTCTGGAGTGACCGGCGTCGGTGGTGGAATGGGAGTAAATTCCGCAACACCTGGCCCAACTTGCTGATCGCGTGCCTCGAAGCCGGGAAGTGTGTAATCCGAGACGAATCGCGGAGCCACGCCGAAGCGGTCGGATTCCGCTTCAAGCAACATGGTGCGATAAAGATCCGTTCCGCCATACGGATCGACCCGCGGTCCATCCTGATAATCGAAATCTCGTGGATACCCACTGGGCGGGTTCGAACCTGTCGCGGGCGGGAGGGTTATTTGCGGTTTTCCTTCCGGCGTTCCGGTTGCGGGAATGCCACCTTCCGGTGCCGATGGAGTTGATGGAAACCCGCCATCCGGGAAGACCATCGAGCCATTTGGTGTTTCGGTGGCGATAATCGGAGTAGGCGTTGGTGTTGGTTGAACCGGCGCAGGCGTTTGCCCCACAGCAATGCTGCCCGATGTGATTGCACTCAACAAACACACCCATACCCATCGATGAATCGACGAACGCCCGAGTTTCGTCTCCATGATTCCCCCCACTGGCTTCTCCCCCGAGTGCCAGCTTAATCATGAGATTTGCGGTGAAGGTTGAGCTGATACCGTTGCGAGCAAGGGGTGTCAATCTCAGCTCAAACGGCACAATTCGAACATCGGAACACTGTCTTTCGATGCGAAATCAGTAATGGGTTCAGGTCGGTATGTTCGCACTCTTAGTCGCAGTGCAACCAATCGGCACGACCGGATTTCGATGCCGTTCGTGCTCATCTAATCCACCAACCCGAGAAGGTGAGATGTTGTAATTGGGCCGATGAATGAACAATCAGGTTTGTTTCTCGATCACTCGCCAGGGAAGGTGGGTTTGCCATGTTGAACCGTCGTTCACTCCTGTTGGCCAGTCTTGCAGGTTTGCCCGGTATAACAGCCCTTTCTGCTCAAGAACCCGCTGCGCCGGTTGCGTCCGGTCCTGCGTATCAGATCGTTCTTCGCTCTCGCACCGCAGAGGTTACTCCCAACCGAAGTAAGGATGGGCAAACCGGTGGCGGAACCATTCTGGTGGAGCAACCCGAACCCAATACCATCGTGATCAAGATGACTGGGTCGGCGGTTGTGGGTTCGGAATTCCACTCGTCTGCTGCTGGAATCTTGTTCAATCTGGAGCAAGACCTCGACATCATTCCGACTCGCCGAGGGCTTCGTCCGCCTCGGATTGGCATGGTGGGTCGCGTGGTTGGCACGCTGCAAGTCACCGATCCGGGTAAGTGCGGAAAGGCTGCGGGAAGTGCGGATCAAGGCCCTGCCGCTGCGTGCCTCTCAATAGGCGAGACCAGCGTGTTATCCTTGAATGTGAAGTCTTCGGCGGTCGGTTGCGGTCAAGAGTCTTCGATCAATCATCGTGAAGGACCAATTGATACGAGAATTACGGAAGGTTCATACCGGCTCGCCGGTTCGTTCCGGATAGGGGTCAGTCAGGGGAAAGGTGTGTTCCATCGCCAGTTTGCTGTGGCCGATTTCGACCCCGCCCCGCAACTCGATGGCTTTTGGTCGGATGCACTCAAACCATTCCGGGCGGTTCCGCGAAAAGACTTCGGGTTTCAATTGATTCTGCGTGTCGTTGAAGACCGAACTCCCTGATTCACGAGCCACTCGTGCAGGCCAAAAGAGCATGTGCCCGGCCAAAGATTCGAATCATATTCGCTCGTTCAGTTACGGCATTTACCGAACGCTTCCACGCCGTCATCCGTAGCCGCGGGAAAGCAAGATGAGGCGAGTGGTGATCTCACGCGATCACCACTCGTTTCCGGCGGGCATCCAGTCTTAAAGTGAATGTCATTTCTTGAAATCAGCTCGATTTCCGTTACCAATACCCATCTCACGGCAAACAAAAGCGTAGCTCGTCCGCTACTGGGATGAGAGACGCCGTTAGAACTGAGATCTGGCTGGTAACTATGATGGGTACTGGGCCGTGATATCATCGCACCCATCGCAATTCGTTCGGGAGGACACGAGCGGTGACAAACTCCGTGCGTCTTGGTCGCCGGATCTATGGAACAAGCGGTTGCCTTGTTTTGGTGATGCTTGCCGTTGGTTGCTCAGGCGACAGCCCACCAACATCCGATCCCGTGCGGCCGGTTAAATCAGTGCTGATCACCGCTGGCGACGAAGTTACTACACGCATTTTCACAGGAAAGGTCGATGCGTCCAAGCGAGCGGAGCTTGCATTTCAGGTGCCCGGGCTGCTGGTGAGTTTGCCGATTAAAGAAGGCCAGCGCGTAGCCAAAGGCGACGTGATTGGGCAACTGCGGCAAGACGAATTCCAGGCTCGCCTCAAGGCATTGCAGGGCCAACTGGATCAAGCCCGTGCTTCCTTGCGAGCGTTGCGTGCCGGGGAACGCGTGGAAGAGCGCGCAAGGCTTGAAGCGACTGTTCGGACGGCCGAAGCGAAGCTGGCGACCGCACGCATCGAACTGGATCGCAGCGAACGCGGAATTCGATCCAATGTCATTGCCCGGGCGGATTACGATATCTCTGTGCGTGATTACTCCGTGGCACAGCAGAATTTAGAATCGGCTCGTCAGATGCTTGAGAAGGCTCAGGTTGGCAGGACAGAAGATATTGAAGCTCAAGAAGGGGCCGTTAGCAGTTTGGAAGGCCAAGTTGTTGAAGCCAATCTTCAACTTCAAGACACCACGCTGCGTGCCCCGTACGACGGCGTTATTGCCGAGAGATTTGTGGAAGCAAATCAAAATGTGAAGGCCAAACAAGTGATTGTTCGCTTCCAGGACGTGGACGAGATCGAGATTGCCGTGGACGTTCCCGAAACAGTCATGGCTTCCAACATAAAGGCTGCCGATATTGTGCAACTTGTTGCGACCATCAGTGGTGCGCCGGGTCTGCAGTTCCCGGTGCAGATCCGAGAAGTCGGGCAAGTGGCCGATCCGGTCACGCAAACCTTCCGCGTGCGAGTGGCCCTGCAGGCGCAGGAAGGGATTCGCATTCTCCCGGGCATGACTGCAACAGTAACCGCGACCTATCGCCGGGCTAGCATCCTGGGCATGCGCATCATGGCTCCGATTACAGCCGTGATGAAGTCAACGGCCGGAGAGCAAACCGTGTGGGTCGTTGGGCCAGATTCCACAGTCGCTCAACGCTCCGTAAAACTTGGTGCCGTAGAAGGTGATCGTATTGAGGTGATGGATGGGCTGCGACCAGGCGATCAAGTGGTGGTTGCAGGCGTGCGATTCCTTCGTGATGGAATGAAAGTACGCGATCTTGGTGATTCGCTCGGAGGCAACCGCCCATGAATCCCGGCGTTTTTTCAGTGCAGAACAATCGCATCATACTGGTTGCGATGGCGTTCGCTCTCATCGGTGGTATCGTCGCGTATCGCGAACTTGGCCGGTTGGAAGATCCTGAGTTCACCATCAAAGAAGCCCTGATTGTCACCGCTTATCCGGGTGCGAGTGCGGAAGAAGTCGCGTTGGAAGTGACTAACCCGATCGAAACGGCCTGTCAGCAGTTGGGGCAATTGAAGCGAGTCGAATCCGAATCGGTTCGTGGGCGGTCCGTCGTCAAGGCGGTGATCGAAGACCGCTACGACCGTGATCGGATTCCCCAAGTGTGGGACGAACTTCGCCGCAAGATCAACGATGTGCAATCGCAATTGCCGCCAGCCGTACGCGGAACATCGGTTGTTGTGGACGACTTTGGCGATGTATACGGCATCTTTCTGGCGATCACCGGCGAAGGTTTTACTTACCCCGAACTTCGCCGCTATGCCGAGTTCTTGCGACGGGAACTTCTTGTCGTCGACAATGTTCAAAAAGTGGATCTCTTCGGGGAACAACAAGAACTGGTGTTCCTTGAAATATCCCGCCAAAGGCTCTCGCAACTTGGCATTAATGAAGACCAGATTTACAAGCTGTTGCAAGAGAAGAATGTTGCTGCGGATGGCGGCCGGGTGAAGGTGGGAGTCGAGCATTTGCCGCTCGATCCGGAAGGCGGGTTTCAATCGCCGTACGACATGCTTGGAATCAAGATTGGCTCCGATCGTACGGGCCGACAACTGAGTTTGGGTGATGTGGCGGAGATTGAGCGAGGTTACTCCGATCCGCCGCGTCGGATTCTCAGATACGATGGCAAGCCAGCCATCGGGATTGGTATCTCCACGGTGCAAGGCGGCAACGTTGTCCGAATGGGCGAAGGGATTCGGAAGAAACTCGACGCACTCAAGACCAATCAACCCGTTGGAATCGAGATCGGTGAAATCAACTTCCAGCCCGAGGCGGTTTCTGAGTCGGTGAGCGATTTCGTCTTCAACCTTGGCAAAGCCGTAACGATTGTCATCGTCGTGCTCTTGCTCACCATGGGCCGCAAGACAGGGATCATCATCGGTCTGGTGCTCTTCCTCACGATTATGGCCACGTTTCTCGCGATGTTCATGTCGGGAGATTTGCTCATGGAGCGAATCTCTTTGGGAGCGTTGATCATTGCGCTGTGCATGCTGACGGATAACGCGATTATCGTTATCGAGGGTGTGAAGGTACGGATTGAAGCCGGCGAAGATAAACTCAAAGTGGTTCGTGAAGTGATTGCTGAAAATCAGTGGCCACTCTTTGGCGCAACGGCCATTGGTGTGCTTGCATTCGCTGCGATCGGCTTGTCCGAAGATCGCACCGGTGAATACACCAACTCACTTTTCTGGGTCATCCTTATTGCGTTAAGCCTGAGCTGGGTATCGTCGATTACGGTAACTCCACTGTTAGGTGCCATGTTCTTCAAGCCTTCACCAAGTGGGGCTGACGGCAAAGTGGCGGATGCTTATGGCGGTATCATCTTCCAAACCTATCGCCGCGTTCTTGTGCTCTGCCTTCGTTTCCGTTGGGCAATCGTGATCGCGGCAATCCTGGCCACGATTGCCAGCCTGTATGGATTCACCAAAGTTAAGCAGAGCTTCTTTCCGCCTGCCACACGCCCGCAATTCATGGTTGATGTGTTTCTTCCCTCGGGCACCCACATTCGCGAGACGGAAGCATTTGCCGATGAAGTTGAAGATTCCATTCTTTCCCAGTCTGGGGTCCGGCATGTTACCTCGTTTGTCGGTGGCGGTGGCCTGCGGTTCTTGCTGGTGTACTCGCCCGAATCGGAGAACCGCGCCTATGTGCAGTTTCTCGTTGATGTCGATGATCCCGTGAAGATCGATCAAATTCTTGCTGATGTACAGAAACACCTGGATGAGAAGTACCCAGATGCGAACGCGGTGGCCAAGAAGTTTCTTCTGGGGCCAGGCGATGGCGGGCGAATCCAGGCGAGATTTCGTGGGCCTGATCCAACCCAGTTAAGGGATATCGCCGAGCGTGCGAAAAAGATCATCGAGGACGATGGCGGTGCCAAGGGTGTGAGGCACGACTGGCGCGAAAGGGAACTTGCGATTCAGCCTGGAATGCTCGAATCACAAGCACGCCGCAATGGGATCACGCGAGTCGATGTGGCCCAGGCTCTCCAAACGAGTTTTGAAGGCAGAGTGGTCGGTTTCTATCGCGATCCCGGAAACGCGGGTACGGGAGTAGGCACTTTTCCCCAAGAAACGCGCCTCCTACCCATCGTGGCACGCCCACCCCTCACGGAGCGGTCCGATGCAGGTGCAATCGAAAGCTTGCAAATCTGGAGCCCGGTGGCGGGGCGAATGATTCCGATGAGTCAGGTCATCTCTGGTGTGGATACGGGATGGGAAGATCCCATCGTGGTAAGGCGGAATCGCTTTCTCACCATAACGGTTCACGCGGATCCAACCATTGGCTTACCGAGTGAGTTATTCAACCGGGTGAGGTCCAAGATCGAGCAGATGGAGTTACCAGAAGGCTACAGCATGGAATGGGGCGGCGAGTACGAAGACTCCGGCGATGCACGGCGTGCCCTCATGGTGCCATTACCATTCTTCGCCGCGCTGATGATTTTCATTGTGGTGTGCCTGTTTAACTCGATTCGAGTGACCGCTCTTATCTGGTTCATCGTACCCATGGCCATGATCGGCGTAACATCCGGTTTGCTGCTCACGGGTAAACCATTTGGGTTCATGGCCCTGCTGGGTGTGTTGGCATTAGGCGGTGAACTTATCAAGGGGCAGATCGTCGTGTTGAGCAAAATCCGAACAGAGATCAACAAAGGGAAGGCCCCCTATCTTGCGATTCTTGATGCGTCGGTGAGTAAGGTGCGGCCGGTTTGCATGGTGGTGTTCACCACCGTTCTGGGCATGATTCCACTCCTGGTGGATCCGTTCTTCGGTGCCATGGCTGTGTGCATTATGTTCGGATTAACTTTCGCCGCGGTTCTTTCGTTGCTCGTGACTCCCGTTATGTATGCGATCGCTTTCGGTATTCACGAAGGCGACACAGCGCCCTTGAATACGAACGCATCGGACTCCTTCGCACCACAAGCCGAAGCCCCGTTGCGGGCTGAAGATCAGCCGGGGACAGCACTCTGATTACGTCGTTATCTGTGACGCCAGATTTCCAAAGTGTAGGCAAGGCCGCTTGGCGGGATTACCGCCAGGCGTGGCCTGTCCTGGTTATCTTCGATGCACTGTTTAAGTTGCTTCAGACTCTGCTGCTCCTGCCTGCCGCGGCTTTTGTGCTCACGGCCGTGCTTTCGCGTGCGGGCCGCGTTGCGGTGAGCAACTGGGACATTCTTGATTTCTTGCTTACACCACTTGGGCTAATCTACGCGGCGTTGCTGGGAACATTTGCGGTTGCTTCCTTACTCATTGAACAGGCCGGAATCATCGCGCTGACCTCTGCCGCCGCTGGAGGAAAGGCGACCTACAGGCAGGTGTTCCGGAAAGCGTTCGGCATGATGCTCCGCATTGCTCAGTTGGGAGCAGTGAAAGTGGTTTTGCTCACGATCGCTTTCGCTCCGTTTGTCGCCGTCACGGCACTGGCATATCTGTTCCTTCTTTCCGGTCATGATCTTTACTTCTATCTCAAGGTCCGTCCGCCCTCGTTTTGGTATGCCGCGGCGATCATCGGCGTGATTCTGCTGGCCACGGCCATCCTGGGAACTTTGCTCTACGTTCGCCTTTCGTTCGCGCTTCCGATCTTGATGTTTGAAGGTGGCACGGCTCGAACGGCTCTGCGAGCCAGCCGCGAGCGAACCCATGGTGTGGCATGGCGAGTCGGTCGCGTACTCATCGGCTGGCAGATCGCAGTGTTGTGTCTGGGTGTGATTGTGGTTGCGGCGTTCCGGTTCGTGGCCGCAACTTTTCTCGATTCCGTGGGGCCGAATGAAGTCGCACCGACTCTGCTATTGCTTGCGGTTCACGGCGGCATGCTTGCCACATGGTCATTCGCCACGGTCATAGGTCAAAGCCTATTAACGCGGCGATTGTACATGGCCCGAAACGAGCAGATTGGTTTCGCAAGGCCCACGGCCACGGGGATCGATCCGACCGGCCAGGATGTTCCGCGATGGGTTCGTCGGTTGGCTTTCATCTCGTTTGCAATGGTCATTCTTGGGCCAATCTCGCTCTGGTATCAATTGCAAAATTATCTTGCCCCTCACACGCCGGTCGCCGTCACTGCACACCGCGGGCATGCTCGCGCCGCACCCGAAAACACGCTCAGTGCCATTCGCAAAGCGATTGAGAGCGGGGCTGATTATGTCGAAATCGATGTTCAGCAAACGGCCGATGGAGTCGTCGTTCTACTTCACGATCGCGATTTGAAACGAGTTGCGGGCGACTCCCGGCGGCTTTCGGATCTCATGTATGAAGAGGTCCGTACCATGGACGTGGGCCAGTGGTTCTCTCCGGATTTTATCGGAGAGCGAGTGCCAACGCTCGTTGAGGTAATTCGCGAAACGAAAGGGAAAATCAAACTCAACATCGAGTTGAAGTTCTTCGATGCGGATCGACAACTTGCCGCAGCGGTGGCTCGCATTGTTCGCGAGGAACACTGTGAAAAGGATTGCCTGATCACATCTTTTGACTACGACGCCTTGCAGATGGTGAAACAACTGGCACCGGGCGTGCGAACAGGATTTATCATTGCCCATGCTCTTGGAGATGTCAGTCGGCTAGAAGTGGATGTCTTGAATGTGCGTGCGGATCATCTTTCGGATGGCTTACTGCGCGATGCACAACGACGGGGTCGCGAGGTTCATGTCTGGACGATTAACGACCCCGCACAGATGCTGACATTCATCAAACGCGGCGTGAACAACATTCTCACTTCCGACCCGGATCTTCTCATTCAAGTGCGTGACAACTGGCAGCAATTGCCCCGGGTGGAACGCATGATACTTGCATCTCGTCAGTTGCTTGGCTTGCAGCCTTGATCCATCGTTGAACTTCAGGCATATCAGTTAACGGTGGGAAGTTCGCGCGAACTTCCCATGCGTTTCACACTCACGAACCCTTGATCACTTCACGCTCCTGCAGCATGGTGTTGATCAAGGCAAGCTTGCGGGTGATTCCCACGACATTGGGCATCAGGAATTGGCGGGCGTTGGTGCCCGAAGTGTTCACAATCAGGTCGCCCGATCCGAAGCCGAGTAACCAGTGACGAAACAACGCATCCCGTTGTTTTTCCACCACCATTCCACGCGTGTCAAAGACCATTTCACCCGTACCAATGGCTCTGCGCACGCGGAGTTGCCCGCGGCTAAAGACCATGTATTGTTTGCGGTCGTAGAGCAGGAACGTGAACAACCAGAGCGCGAACATGAACAGCGAAATCGCCAGATAACCCGCCGCACTAATGTGAATATCGAGGACACGAAACGCAGCGAACATCATGTCCCAAAGATTGGTCACTGCCAGGATGATGGTGATGAGTGCGAACGCCATCACGGCGATCACCGACCACACACCACGAAGCTCAATATGTGTCACGACCACCAAAGCGCACAGCGTGAGTGCCCAGATAATGCCGGGGTTGTTGCTGGTCGTCATGGTCAGGCGAGGCAGAGCGGAATCCGAGCCATAGGGCGATGTAACAGGTAAGGATTGGCCAGCGGGAGTGACAAGGATGTCTCGTGGTTTATCCAGACCTTCCACAGTTGCTTCGCGCGAAATGATGGTACCCGGAGGAACGAATGCCACCTGATGACCCGATTGATATGTCCACGCGGCCATCAAGAAACCGACCGCCCACAGTGGCCACCAGTAGAAGAAGGGGGAGTGACTGACGATCACTACCTCCTGCTGTCGGCCATCTCTTGTGAGAAGAACATTCGAGGGAACAGTAGACATGAACCGATCTCCAGTGCGCTCGCGGGATTACCACAAAGTTTATCATTAAGCAGCGAAGTTAGGTCATATTAAGCTTGGCCGAAGCGGAATCGGAATAGTTCGATCAACAGCGTGAGATTCCACCAAAGCTTCCGAAAGAGAGTTTATAGATATTCTTGGATTCTCTTGGAAAGAAAGCACATCAGAGCAGATTAGCTGTAGTGTACTTTCACTATCGCTTATATCGACCAGTAGATACTTCCGAAGAACAAACGGTTTTCCCAAGCTCAAGGTGAAATCGGCGGAGAATCTTTGCGCGGCGTTAAAGGCCCAACTACTTCGGATGAAGTCCGACAACTAACATAGTCGTATCAAGAATCTCACGCCGGTATGAGATTCGAGACGCAATCTGATGGACGCCGCACGATGACAACTGAACTCGCGATGGTTCTCTTTCTGCTTGTTTCCGCGATCGTCATGTTCGCAATCAACAAGCCAAGAATGGATGCCGTTGCGTTGATTATGCTTGTCGCGTTGCCGTTTACTGGCGTAGTTACCATGTCCGAAACGCTGGCCGGGTTCAGCGATCCCAACATCGTTTTGATTGCGGCGTTGTTTGTGATCGGCCATGGCTTGGTGCGAACCGGTGTTGCGCGTCAGTTGGGCGATTGGTTGCTTGCCAAGGCGGGGAGCAATGAAACTCGCTTAATGGTGCTACTCATGATTGTGGTGTGCGGCCTGGGAGCCACCATGAGTTCCACTGCCGTTACCGCCATCTTCATTCCCGTGGTGCTCCGCATCTGCCAAACAACGGGAACGTCGCCCAGTCGGTTGATGATGCCACTGAGCGTTGCCGCACTCATTAGTGGAATGATGACCCTCGTCGCCACCGCTCCCAATCTGGTCGTGAACAGTGAACTGATGCGGCAAGGAGAGACTGGCTTTCGGTTCTTCAGTTTCACGCCGTTCGGCTTGCCCATCCTGGCACTGGCGATTCTGTACATGTACTTCGCACGCCGCTGGTTGCCCGCTGGTGATAGTGAAGCGGCAGCGGCCAGCAACACTCGCCGGCCAAGCATGAACAGTTGGATTGAGGACTACAAACTGACGCTTCGCGAACATCGTGTCCGCGTCTCTACTTCGTCGCCACTGATCGGAAAAACGATCGAAGAATTGCAGCAAACCGATACATCCGGCGCGATGATTGTCGCCATTGATCGCATGGGCACGCTGATTCAACCTATACCTAGCACCACGTTTGAAGCAGGTGATATTCTTCTGGTAGATCTGGTCGCGGTGGATGCGGAGACGGCGGTTTTAAGACAGCAATATGGCCTCGAAGCGATTCCGCTATCCGGTGCGTATTTCAGTGATCGGTCGCAGGATATCGGGATGGCTGAAGTGATCGTTCCGGCAGATTCACAATTGCTGGGCAAAACGGTATCCGGTTCGCGCTTTCGCGAACGCACCGGTCTAACAATCATTGGCCTGCGTCGTGGTGTGGTTGCTTTGGAACAAGGGCTTCGAGAAGAAACGCTTCAACTTGGCGATACATTGCTCGTGATTGGCCCTTGGCGGGATATTGAGCGGTTGCAACCCGACAACTCAGGAGTGTTGCTTCTTCGCCTGCCCACAGAAATCCATGAGATTCTTCCCGTAGCAGGGCGAGCCACTCATGCTATCGTTTGCCTGCTGCTTGTGGTCGGGCTAATGGTTTCGGGGGTGATCCCCAATGTTCAGGCGGCACTCATTGGCTGTCTGTTAATGGGCGTTCTGGGATGCATTACACTTGCGAGTTCGTATCAGTCGATCGATTGGAAGACGATCGTGTTAATTGTGGGCATGCTTCCATTCTCAGTTGCTTTGCAACGCACCGGTGGCGTGGATCATGCGTCGGACGCTTTAATGTCGATTACAAACGGAGCAGGAACATACGGTATACTTGCTGCATTGTTTGGCCTCACCGCGATCCTGGGAATGTTCATCTCGAACACGGCAACGGCCGTATTGATGGCACCGGTCGCGCTTGCGGTTGCCAAAGAATTGAACGCATCACCGTATCCGTTCGCCATGATCGTCGCACTTGCGGCATCCACGGCTTTCATGACTCCCGTATCTTCCCCGGTGAATACCTTAGTGGTGACTCCCGGGCGTTACTCCTTCATCGATTTCATTCGTGTGGGGGTGCCATTTAGCTTGATCGTGATGGTGGTGAGTGTGTTCATGGTGCCGAAGTTACTACCACTCTACTAAGTCTCAAGCTTCCGCTTTTCTTCCTGTATTCTTGGATAACAACGATGACTAGCCCAGCGGTATCGCCGCCCAAAACCGTGATGCAACGTGTTTTGGATGTGGTTGAAAAGGTCGGGAATAAGGTTCCTCACCCTGTCGTGATCTTCCTGATACTCATTGCCATTGTCATTGTGCTGTCTGCCATTCTCGGACTGGCAGGTGTGGGTGTTACCTACGAGGTAATCGTTCCGGATACCAAACCAGTTGCGGCAGGAACCGCAACCGACGCCCAAGCGTATGAGATGGGAACAGCAGCCGTCAATTACGAAAACATTGATGAAACGAAAACCAAGTTTGAAACACGGACGAGATATGTTCGGAGCCTTCTGACGGCGGATGGCATTCGCTTCATGTACGTTTCGCTGATCCCGAGCTTCATGAGCTTCACGGCACTTGGGCTGATTATCGTGGCGATGGTGGGTGTGGGTGTGGCCGAAGAAGCTGGGCTAGTGAACACACTGATTCGCAAACTGGTGATTATCTCACCGAAGTGGGCCTTAACCTACCTGTTGGCGTTTCTGGGTATCATTTCGAGCATCGCCGCCGATGCGGGTTATCTCGTGCTCATTCCCCTTGCGGGTGTTGCCTTCATGAGCGTGGGGCGGCATCCGCTTGCGGGTCTCGCACTGGGATTCGCCGCTGTCGCGGGGGCGTTCACTGTTAACATGCTGATCAAGCCACTTGATGCCGTTCTTGTGGAATTTACCAACGACGCCATTCACTTGGTTGACCCAGATAAATCGATCGGTCTCACCTCCAATCTTTGGTTTTCCATCGCTTCCGTGATTTTCCTGACAGGCATCATTGGGTTCATCACTGAACGTGTGATCGAACCGCGCTTGGGCAAATACAAGCCGGTTAAAGAGAATGGCGGCGAATCGGGCAAAGATAAGGAAGGGCGAGAATTGTCGGCCCAGGAATCGCGTGGGCTTCGGTATGCGTTCTTCGCATTCCTGGGTGTACTGCTATTCTTTGGGCTGCTGACGCTTCCGCCTGGCGCTCCGCTCCGCGATCCGGCAACAGGCAGCCTTATCGGCAACACGCCGTTCATGAATGGCTTGATCGCTGTGATCATGGTGTTGTTCCTGGTCACAGGAGCCGCATATGGCTACGGAGCCGGAACCATGAAGAGCCTCACGGACATCATCAAAGCCATCGAAAAAGCGATAGTGGGTCTTGGTGGCCTCATCTTCCTGTTCTTCATTCTCAGTCAGTTCGTTTCGTATTTTAACTACACCAACATGGGGAGCATCATGGCCGTGAAGATGGCCAATGTTCTCCGCGACGCCAATCTGGACGCACTGGTTCTGCTAATTGGGTTCATTGTGGTGGTCGGGATTATCGATCTTCTGCTAACAGGTGCGATTGCGAAGTGGGCGATCTTCGCGCCGATCTTCGTGCCACTTCTGATGAAGTTGGGTGTGGCACCCGAAGCTGTGCTCGCGGCCTATCGCGTGGCGGATTCGCCTGCCAATTCCATCACGCCACTCAATGCGTACTTCGCACTGGTTGTGGGATTCGCCCAGAAGTACGACAAGAATGCGGGCGTTGGCACCGTTGTGTCTCTCATGTTGCCCTACGTGATCTGGATGTTCCTCCTGTGGACGATCCTCTTCGCGGTGTGGCACAAACTGGGCCTCCCGTGGGGCCTGTGATTGGTGTGAAATTCCACTCTGATGTGTACGCAGTTTAGCTAACCGTCTGATGGAGGGGAATTCGCACTCCATCACAACAACATCAATTCATTCTCACCAAGGACTCTCGCCATGAACGCCATGATGCCACCGATTGATGAAAAAGCCGCCGAGGCACACTTGATGCGGTTTCTTGCAGTCGAAGGTGTAACGGGTCAGGAGAAGGCCATTGCCGAAGCGGTTTCTGATGAATTGAAGAAAGTGGGTGTGCCCGCATCCGCTATTCGATTCGACACGGTCAACGAGCGGATTCCACTACCGACCCAAACGGGCAATCTCATCGTTGAACTTCCCGGCACCCGTCCCGGTCCGCGGCTTCTGTTCGCCACCCACCTGGACACGGTTCCACTTTGTGCCGGTGCGAAACCGCGGCGTGAAGGCGATCGCATCGTGGGCGATGGCACCACCGCGTTAGGCGGCGACAACCGCACCGGTTGTGCCGTGCTCGTGACACTGGTGGAAATGCTGATCAAGCACAAACTGCCGCACCCGCCCATCACGCTGCTTCTGACCGTGCGCGAAGAAAGCGGCTTGCATGGTGCCCGCGAACTGGATCCGAAAGATCTCGGCGGAGCCACCATGTGCTTTAACGTGGATGGTCGGCTTGCCGCCGAGTTGATCATCGGTGCCGTTGGGCAAGAAAACTGGGATGTGGAGATTACCGGAAAAGCCGCGCACGCGGGAGTCGCACCGGAAAAAGGAATCTCTGCGACACTCGTGGGTTCGATTGCACTCGCCGAGGCGCATCGCGGTGGGTGGTTTGGCAAGGTTGTGAAGCCGAATGGTAAAGGAACGAGCAATGTTGGCGTGTTCGGCGGCAAAGATGGTAAACCAGCAGGCGACGCGACCAACGTTGTTACGGACTATGTGCATATGAAAGGCGAAGCCCGCAGCTCCGCCGAAGAATTTGCCGCAAGCATTTCAAAAGCGTACGCAGAGGCCTTCGCCAAAGCGAAGGCAGAAGTGAAGGACGATGGCGGAGCAACGGCAGAAGTGAAATTCACCAGTAAGCCATCGTATCCGCCGTTCAACCTTTCCGCTGATGATGCCGTCGTTAAACATGCCAAGCGGGCTGCGGAATCGATCGGCCTGAAGCCTACGACTCTCTTCTCGAACGGTGGGCTGGATGCCAACTGGTTCGTAAGACACGGAGTACCCACTGTCACGATCGGGGCAGGGCAATACGAGATCCACACGATCAAAGAATATGTCGATGTGCCCGAGTTCTTTCAGGGCTGTCGCCTCGCGGTTGCGCTGGCAACCCTTGAAGGCTAACAAACTCCTTCCCTCACTCCACAAAAGGTAATTCACACCATGCCGCTTCCTAGTACTAGCTACCTGGCGTCTACCATCGCCGCCACAGAGGCTCCGTGCGTTTCGATCTACTTGCCAACGCACCGTAAGCATCCGGAAAATGCCGCCGACCCGATTCTGTTCAAAAACCTGGTCACGAAGGTTGAAGAATCGCTAAACCGCGATTATCCGGTGCGGCAAGTGCGTGCTTTGCTCGAATCGCTTCACAAGTTGGAAGAGGATTCGGCCTTCTGGAATCACACACTTGAAGGAACGGCCGTTCTTTGCTCAGCAAACCGGTTCGATGTGTTCAAGCTCCCACGCAAAGTGCCCGAACTCGCGTTGGTGGCCGAATCCTTCCACGTTAAGCCACTGTTGCGGTACATCCAGTCTGCCGACCGCTTCCATGTGTTAGGCGTTGCCGAAGACCGGATCGCCTTATTCGAAGGGAATCGGTATGTGCTGGACCCAATCCCAACACCGAAGGTTTCGGGTAACGCACGTCCAGCCGCCCCATCGGATCCAAGGGCCGAAGTTGTCCCTGGCGAAGGCATGGCGACGTACTTCCGCGCCGTGGACCGTGCGATTACCGATGAAGTCTCGAAGCCCACAGAGCTTCCAATGGTACTGGCCGCGCTTGGCGAGAATCTGACGCCGTTTCGAGATGTCGCGAAGAACCCGTACTTACTGCCGGATTCAATCACGGGCGATCCATTTGCCCTCGATGCCGAAGCCTTGCGTGCCCGAGCTTGGGCCATCGTCGAGAAGCACTATCTGGCCCGGCTTGCGAAACTGACCGACGACTTTGGGGTCGCCGTGAGCCGCCAAAAAGGAACAGGTGATCTATCAGATGCGGCGCGGGCGGCCGTTGCCGGGCAAATTGGCAAGCTGTTGATCGATGGGGATCAAGTTCAGCCCGGATCGATTGATGCGGAAACCGGTGCCATCCGGCCCGATGAACTCGCCAACCCCAAGGTGGACGATAAGCTCGACGATCTAGCCGAACTCGTTCTGAAGACCGGGGGAGAAGTGGTTGTGGTTCCGGGCGACCGGATGCCCACGAAAACCGGCCTGGCCGCGATCTTCCGTTACTAATGCTCTGTAATGCACATCTGCGCCCGCGTCGGACTTCATCTCCGGCGCGGGTTCACGTCTTTCCTTCATCCAGATACTTGGCCAACCACTTGTAAAGCGATTCGCCGACCAGCGTGCCCAGAGCGATTGCCGTGAAGGTGAAAACGACGGTTGCCACGCCATCGATGCCAGCGGTGTTGGTCAAGATACGCTTTATGCTAATTAAGCCTAGCACCCCTGGCACAAGTAGCCAGAAGCTCGGGAGAAAGGTCACCATGGAAGGTGGCCCGTTGAGGCGGTTCTGGATGAGATTGCCAAGCAAGGTTGCACCCATCATTCCGAAGAAGCCGCTAATCTCTGGCCCGATCGTGCCCGCCGCGATGCGTTGACCTGCAAAAGCCGTGAATAAGACCAGTAACATCCACGGTAACGAGCCACGCGGGGCCGAATGGTGAACGAACACACCCACGCCAAACACTACCACGCCTACCAATGAGGTCCACAACGGGACGATCACTTCTCGCTGACCGTCGAGCAAGTTATCCGGCCGGTAACCAATAAGGAGTGCTCCTGCCGTGAGGCCGAAGGCAAGCAGAATCAGTTGCACGAAGCCCGTGATTAATCGACTCGATCCGCTCACCATATCGCCACCTGCTAGCTCAACTAAACCGAAAGCCAGCATCGCTCCGGGCAAGAATGTGACGAGCGGCGGCACGAGGGCATACACCGGATCGATCGCTAATCCTTGATACACTCCCAAGAAGACAAGGGTTGAAACTAACATGGCCGCCACCACGGATAGCGGCGCGGAGAGGATCGGTTGGTCGCGGTTGAAGACCTTGAGCGCACCAACGATAAGCCCTAACACCGCTGCGACGGCAATGTTCATCTGCGAAGGCATGAGCACGATTGCCAAGCCAGCCGTTAAGATGGCGTGACCCAAAACAACGCCCACTCTGCCAAACCTTGGTTTCTGTCGGGCAATCTCGTCTATCCGCTCAATCCCTTCTTGCGGTGCCACGCCGCCGCGTTGTGCTTCTTCACCCAGTGTGTAAACAGCCGCGATCTGATCCAGGCGAAGTCGTAAAGTCGCGCCTTCGGAAAGAGTCACATGTTCGGCTTCTCCGTCGTGAATAGCGATAAAAATGGCAGTTGGGAAAGCGACGACACGGGGCCGCTTTAATCCGCGAGCCATGGCGATGCGACGAAGGAACCGCTCGACTTCGGCAGTCTGCTCGCCACACGCCAGATACGCCTGCCCGAGTTGCAACATGAACTCAAGCAGGGCTTCTGTATCGGCCGGGGAGGTTTTACTCTTCATTTGAATTCCATGACATGTTGTCTGCGTTAGACTTCCCCGCGCCGAAGAGCGAATTCACGGATGTGCGGCCGTACCGGGTACCAGGGGCTTGTGCGGGATCATCCCGTTACGGCAAACACTTTCGCCAGGCACGCACCCTGATACGCACCCTGATGATTTGCGCGCCTGGCGAAAGGAAACGTACTATGCCATCACTTGCGGGTGCCTCTTTAGGTTGGCTCCCCTGCGTTCGGATTCGGATCAGGTGGGATTTCGCCGGGCCGGTAGTCTGGCAGCATTCGGCACGGAAGAAGTGCCAGCAGTGCGAGGCCCGAAAGAATCATGAAACCGGTCTTGAGCGCGCGAGTGCGGGCTTCCATGTTGATGCGAAGCGCCTCGTCGAATTCTTCTTGCGTGGCAGAGGTGTTCTTGAGCCGCTCCTTCAATTGCCGATCACTCATGAAGTTTAAGTTGGTCAGGTTCACCTCGTCCTTGAGTTCGGCCGAGATCACCGGATTCTCTGTCGCCTTTCCGATGATGGTCGCGCTGAGCAAACCGACCAGTGTTGCCCCAACGAGCGCTGTGCCCACTGCCGCTGCGAGGTTTTGCGTCACCCCGCGAAGCGAGCCAACATCCCCGGCCAGGTGCTTCGGGGCTGCCGTTACCAGCACGTTAAACAGCAGAGTGACCAGTGCCCCTTGCCCCAGACCAACAGTGATCAAGCCGGCGACAACCGGTGCGGTGCCCCAGTCGTTGGAGACGACGAATGAGAGCCACGCTGTGCCGGCCGCCACAATCAGGAAGGCTGCGGTAGCGAGCTGCCTTGGCGTGAAGCGAGTGTAAAGCCGAACAATCAGGATGGCGGTAAAGAACACCGTGAGCATGAACGGCATCATCGCGATTGAAGTCTGGAAAGCGGGCTGGCCCTGCACAATCTGGATGTACAGCGGAACCGAGAAGTTGATGGCCCCTTCCATCGCAACGATGATAAACAGCGTCACGACTGTGGCCCACTCCCGCGGCGAACTGACAACTTCCAAGGCCAGAAGCGGAGTATTGCTCTTTTTCGAGACACGCTGAGTCCAGACCAGGAAGCCGGTCAGGATGACAATGCCAATGACAATCATCACTGGTGCCGGTGAAACACCGACGATATCGAACGGTGCGGCCGGCCGAGCTAACAGCGCCCCCCAGTTGCGGAGGTTGTTAAACCCGAAGGTGATCATGATGATGGCCACCGCCGACAATAACACGCCGAAGAGATCGATCTTCACTTCCGGTTTACCCACGGCCGGCTTCAGTTTAGTACTCAACGCAAGGATCACGCCGGAGTGCAAGATGAGTAGGCCGAACGCCCACCGCCAACTGAGGAATGTGGCTACTGTCCCGACAATGACGAACGCAAGCACACCCGCGATGGCTCGCGCCGATCCGAGCCAACCAACTGCTTCGGCCTGTTGCTTGCCTCGGTAATGATCGGCGATTAACACCACCAAGGTGGGCACAAGCGCGGCCCCCGCGAACCCGGCCAACGCCTGGCCCGCAAGCATGACTTCAGCAGTCGGGCTGACCACCATTGTGATCATCGCCACCAGGAATAAGGCCGTGGCACCCTGGAAGAATGTCTTCGCGCCGAAACGCTGACCGAGCTTGGCCCCGAGCATAATGAACCCGGAAACGCCAAGCGAATACAGCACAATCGCTGTTCCCACCGTGGTTGGTGGCACGCTGAAGCTTTCGACCATTCCACCCATCGAAACAGGGAGAGCGGCGACGTTGAACGACATCAACATTTGCCCCATGGCAATCACGATCATGGGAACCCATGAATCGCGATCACTGGGGCTGGACGATCCTGTCGTTACACCTGCAGTTGCCATGAATGTTCGCTCGTGGAGTTGGGTGAGATATTCAATGATTTGTGTGAGTCGCGAATGCGTCCGTCTTAGACCTCGGGCCTCGATACGAACAGGTCCATACCCAAACGTTGCGACAGGAACTTGGCGACGAGTTGACCCTTGATACTGTTGCCCGCCTGATCGAGCGGGGGTGCGAACGTGCCCAGCCCACCTTTACCCGGAGACACCGTAACGATGCCGCCGCCAATGCCGCTCTTGCCGGGAAGGCCGATGTTGTACAGCCATTCGCCCGAGGTTTCATAAAGCCCTGCAGTGGCCATCACCGCCAGCGCGTAGTGGCAGACGGTGGGGCTAACGACGCGTTCCTTGGTAACTGGATTCACTCCGCCATCGGCGAGAGTCGCCCCCATAACAGCCAGATCACGCGCGCTAACATTCAGCGAACATTGCTTGGTGTAAAGATCCACGGCTTCAGCGGGGTCGAGATAAACCCGCCCGAAACTCTGCAACAGGCGGGCGATCCCCTGGTTGCGGAAGTTTGTTTCCGATGCCGAAGCGTAGACCTCTTCATTGAGTGGTAGTGCCCGCCCCGCGAAGCGTGACAAACCCTCGTGAATGAACTTCCAGCGCGAATCGAATTTGTCGCCTGGAACCAGACTCGTGGTTGCGATGGCTCCAGAGTTCACCATCGGGTTCGTGCGGCCATCGCCACTCTGTTCAACGGCTGCGAGTGAATTGAACGCCAGACCCGTTGCGTTCACTCCAATCTTTTCGCGCACTTGATCGAAGCCCATAGCTTCGCAAACCAGTGCAAACACGAACGGCTTGGAAACGCTCATGATGGAGAATGGATGATCTGCCTCGCCGGCTGCGTACACGTTTCCTGTGGTGCCCACCACGCAGATGCCAAACAGATCGCTGGGAACCCGTGCCAGTGCGGGATACACTTGCGAGTTTTGCCCATCTGTGGTGCCTTTGAATCGAACGTGAGCCTCGGCAACCAGAGCCTTCACTTCTTCATCAGGCGGAAGATGACCAGTCGAGACATAGGGCGTTTCTGCGGCAGAAAGACCGGGAGTGCCGTTTGCCATGTGGTTTTCCAGATAGGTAAAGGTTTGCTGATCTTTACTGCGATTGGTTTATAAATTCACTCATAAGAGTACGGCATTATTGCCAATCTTCATACGGCGAGATGCCACGAGATTCCGAGTTCTTCGATAGACTTTTGACGTAGTACCGGAAACTTCGAATAGGTTGATGATTCAACGAGGATCGTGCCGGACTTTGGCACAAAGGCGGGAATGGAATTGCTGCGATATCGCGGCTCGGTTACCATCACGATTAAGAAATAATTGAATGAGCCTCAGTTGAATATACAACCCGCCAGTAGTTTGGATTCACTGCAAACCATAACAACTTTTCGCGATGCGAGTGCCACCATGCTCTCGAAGACTCGCTTCTTCTTTATTGTTGCGACGACAACTATCGGCTGCACCGTGGTTGCTTATTGCCAAGACGAGAAGCCGCCGCAGAAACGCCCGGAAACGGCTGCGGTCGTTGATGCTTTCTTCCAGGACGAGGTCTGGGCGAAGGTCGGCGCTCAGAAGTGTTTGACTTGCCACAAACTCGGTGGTGAAGCCGAAGAGAGCAAGTTCCTGCTTCTGGACCCACGGCGTGTGGAAGGTGCGGCCCGCGATGAAGCCATGCAGCAGAATCGTGCTGCGTTCGCCCGCATGGCTCGCCTGAAAGTGAAAGATCAGTCTCGCTTGTTATTGAAGGTCGTTGGCGAGTTGAGTCACGGCGGCATGGATGTGCTGAAAGCCGATTCCACTGGTTATCGCATTCTGGCGGATTTCGTGCGACGTGTGAACACGCCGGTTGCAACGACACCGGGCGACCTTGGGCACGATCCCAAAGCGCCGCCGTTCTTCGATGGCGTTGTGATGCTGGACGACCGCCGCCTGCTTCGCCGTGTGACGCTCTCACTCGCGGGTCGCTTGCCGACCGACACGGAACTGGCAACGATGACCAAAGATGGGCGGAAAGAACTCCCCGCACAACTCGACGCGATCATGAAGGAAGACGCGTTTTACGATCGCCTTCGGGAAGCCTTCAACGACATCTTTCTGACCATCGGCTATGGCGACGGTGCGGAAGCGGCACTGGCATACGATCACTTCAGCACCACAAGGCTCTGGTATCAGAAATACGACCTCAGCCACGCGGGCGACCAGAAAGCCCAAACGCAAGCCCGCTATAAGCTAGCCAATGATTACCGAAGTGCGCTGCGGGGTGAGCCGATGAAACTCATCGAACACATCGTCCGCACCGATAAGCCATTTACTGAGATCGTAACCGCCGATTACATCATGGTGTCGCCGTACACCGCTCGCGGGTATGGCGTCTTCGACGAGGTGAAGGATCGATTCAAGAATCCGGATGATCCATTCGAATACATTCCGGTGAAGTTGAAATCGCTCGTGGGCCGCAATAAGGCGGACAACCAAGAATCAGCCACCGGGTTCTATCCGCACGCGGGGATTCTGAGCAACTTCCAGTATTTGCGGCGTTATCCCACAACCGAGACCAACCGCAACCGCCTGCGTGCCCGCATGTATTATCAGCACTTCCTCGGTGTGGATGTGCTCGAACTGGCGGCGCGCGTGTCCGATGCGGCCACGGCCACTGCGAAGCATGCGAACCCGACCATGCAGGCATCGGAATGTGTGGTCTGCCACAAGACACTCGACCCCGTTGCCGGCATGTTCCAGGACTATTGGAAGTTTGAAGGTGTGTATGGCCGACGCAAAGGTGGTTGGTTCACTGATATGTTTGGTGCGGGCTTCGAAGGCGAAGACCTTCCCGAGAAAGATCGCTGGCGTGCCTTGCAGTGGCTCGGCGAACGGACAGCCAAAGATCCGCGCTTCGCCGTGGCGATGGTCGAGCACGTTTACTACATCTTGATGGGCCGCAAGGTTCTTTTGCCGCCCAAAGATATCGACGACCCGCTCTTCACTGCTCACCGACGGGCGTACCAGGAACAACGCCGTGAAGTCGAGGCGATTGCCGCACGCTTCTCGAAGGGTGGGTTCAACCTGAAGTCGGTGTTTAAGGACTGGATCGCATCAGATTTTTACCGTGCCGATGGACTTGCCACCATCACCAAAGATGCCAAGCGGCGAGCGGAACTCGATGACATTGGCGTGGTCCGCATGCTCGCGCCCGAGCAAGTTGAACGGAAGATCTCGGCCATCTTTGGTAAACGGTGGGATCGACTCAACGATCAACTCGGCATGCTCTATGGCGGCATCGATTCACAAGAGGTGACCGAACGCCCCGCAGATCCGAGCGGTGCGATGGGTGCCATTCAGCGGATTCTCGCCAACGATGTGGCATGCAAGAACGTGGCACGCGATTTCGCCCGCCCCGCAGCAGAGCGATTGCTCTTCCCAAACATCGAACCGAACCTCGTTCCGGGTGCGTCGCCCGAAGGGGACAAGGCCATTCGCCAGGCGATTGTGTATTTGCACGAACGCATTTTGGGCAAGATCGATACGCCGGATTCCGCTGATGTCGAACGTACCTTCAAGCTATTCGCGAGTATTGTTGCGGATGCCAAGGGGCAAAAAGGTATCGACAAACGCGAAGCCTATTCGTGCCGGCAAGATGGCGCTCTGATCGACGACCCACACTACACCGTGCGGGCGTGGCGTGCCGTGGTTACCTATTTGCTGCGTCGCCACGAATTCCTGTACGAGTGATTCTGTAGCCTCGGTTCATCACGCATGTTGTGGGTCAATGATCGATAAAGTTTATCTCGCACGTTGGCAACCGCAGTGTGCATCAGGTTGATTGGAGTACTCTCATGCGACGCGATTTCCTGAAACTCTGTGGGCTTGCGGGCCTTGGCCTCGCGGCTCCCGTGCGGCCTTCCACGCTTCATGCGAAGCCGAAAGACGAACCGTATGGCGGGCCGTATTACGTTGTTTTCAACGCTTCGGGTGGATGGGACACCACCTACATGATGGATCCCAAGGGCGTGAACGGGATCAACCGCCTTTATAAGGAAGGCGACATCCTTACGAAGGGTGCCCACAAGTACGCGCCGATCAAGAAACACACGCAAGGTGGCATGTGCAACGAAGACTTTTATGCCGAGTTCGGCGACGAGTTGCTCACCTTCAACGGTTTCGATTACTCGGTGAATAACCATTCACCCGGTGCGAGGTATATGGCCACCGGGAAGCTCGATAGCACCGCATACCCGACCTTCGCCGCGCTGGTGGCCGCATGCCAGGGGCCAGAATGCCCGCTCGCGTTTCTCACCTTCGGTAACTATTCTGCGACCGGTAACCTTGTGCCGATGTCGCGTGTCCCGTATTTGCCCTCACTCCGGCGGATCGCGAATGCGGATGCGATTGAGGGGAACGAACGCTCACCCTATCACGATTCCTTCGCTCTCGATCGCATCGAGCAAGCACTCCGTGCGCAAACCGAGTTGCAAATTGCCGGTCCGCTGTTGCCGCGTGCGGAACGGGGCGAGAACATGCTCTACGCCGCACAGGTGAGTTCCAAAGCTCTGCAACGGGTGACGCAGCACATTCCGGCATCGGTGCCCAAGGAGCGGCTCGCCCAGCAAGCCGAGATCGCGCTAGCCTCTTTCAAAGCGGGTGTCGGTGTCTCCGCGAACCTGACCATCGGCCAGTTCGATAGCCACGCCAACAACGACACGGACCAGATGAAGCTAATCCCAGAGTTGCTCGCGGGTATCGCCTACACGATTCGGCGCGCCGAGGAATTGAAGATCCGCGAACAACTTGTGGTGGTGATGCAAAGCGAGATGGGCCGCACACCCACTTACAACAAAGGGAACGGCAAGGATCACTGGTCGATTGGCTCGGCCCAATTTATCGGCCGCGGAATTAAAGGGAATCGCGTGGTTGGTGCAACCGACGAAAAGCAGTTTGCGCTTCCACTCGATCCGCAGTCGTTGCAGGTTTCCAAGGAGAAAGGCGTGCGGGTGCGGCCCGAACACATCCACGAAGCACTGCGGGAATTCGCAGGCATCGCCCAACACCCGCACAGCAAGAAGTTCCCACTCGGTGTGAAAGACGAGGAACGGCTCAAGGGCTTGTGGGGATAACTGGTTCACACCATGTGATTGCGAAGGCTGTCGATTGGCAGCAGTACAACTTGATACTGATTGCTGCAGAAACATAGAAGAACCCCAGAAGTCTTTACAACTTCTGGGGTTCTGTTGAGTGCGCGCTACTGGGCTCGAACCAGTGACCCCCACAATGTCAATGTGGTACTCTAACCAACTGAGCTAAGCGCGCGATCACTTCCTGCCCTTCTTTTGTACTTGCTGCATGCGTCTCGTCAAGTCGATTCGCAGTGGCTGATTCTGGACACAAGTGTGCGAGTGAACTCGGGCGAATCGTGGCAGAACTTCTGCGGCATCCTGCGAATAGCACAGCAAACATCCATAACTCGCCCGGTATGGCATGCCTCACTTCTGCTTGGGCATCAGATTCATCGCGGCCAAGCTCATGGTACGGACACCCGTGCGGATGCTCGGTTCGGGGAGCGGGTAGTAACGGTCGGTGTGCATGCCCGGAAGCGGAGTTGCATCGGGCTTCTGTGCCTCGTCGTATTTCTCGCGCGCGATCGTTCCCAGGAAGTACATAAAGATCGGAGTCTTCCCTTCAGAAAAGCGGCCGAAATCCTCGGCACCCATCATTGGGCTGCGTTGCTTCACGCCCTCAGCACCAAGCACTTCGTTGAAGATTCCCGCGCACCGCTGCGAGAGTGCGATATCGTTGACCGTGGCCGGTGTGTATTGTTCCAGATTCACCTTAATCTCAGGCTCCGGCGCTCGTGCCGACACCGCTGCGGCCTTCACCATGCGTTCAATCGCCTTAAGAACATGGTCACGCACCTCGGTTTTGGTGGTGCGAACCGTGAGTTGGAGTCGCACTTCATTGGGGATGATGTTGTGTTTGGTCCCGCCGTGGATCGAGCCAACTGTGATAACACAGGGATTAAGCGGGTTCACCTCACGGCTCACGATCGTCTGCAAATCCAGGATAATTCGAGCCGCCAGCACGACCGGATCAATCGTCGCGTGCGGTGCGGCACCGTGCCCGCCCTTTCCTTTCACCACAATGTCGATCGTGTCGGAAGCCGCTAACGCGAGACCTTCGCTATACGACACCACGCCGACCGGGTTCAGCGGGTCGGAGTGGAGAGCGAGTGCATAGTCGGGCTTGGGAAAACGCTTATACAACCCGTCTTCGAGCATCATGCGTGCGCCGGCAATAATCTCCTCGGCGGGTTGGCCAATCAGCACAACGGTTCCTGACCATTCATCTTTCATCGCAGTCAGCATGCGGGCCACGCCAACCCAGCACGTCATGTGAATATCGTGACCGCACGCATGCATCACTCCCACTTCGTTACCGGTTTTATCACGCACCTTCACCTTGCTGGCATAGGGCAGGCCGGTTTGTTCAACAATTGGCAAGGCATCCAGATCCGTGCGGATTAACACGACTGGCCCTGGCCCGTTTTTCATGACCGCCACAATACCGGTCCCACCGACTTTCTCCGTGACCTCGAAGCCCAGTTTTCGAACTTCGTCCGCCAATCGCATCGCCGTTTTGGACTCTGTCAGGGAAAGTTCGGGATTTGCGTGGAGATGTTGATACAACGAGACGAGTTCCTTAATGTCGGTGTCCAGTCGCTTATCCACCGCGATTAACCTCTCCTTCACCCAGCCTTTTGGCGGAGGGTTGGGGAGTACTGTTTTTCCAGGTGGTGCGGGTTGAGCGGGGCTTTGGCTCACACCACCCGACAGGCATAAGACGTAAATCATTACAAGTAAGGCAGATGGGTTTCGAATGGTCATGAAGATCATACCAATACAAGGGATTTAAGGGCCAAGGGTTGAGGAAAGTAACAATCGTGGTATTTTCGGTCGAGATGAGGCACCGACCCGGGCGTATAGTTTATTAACCGTTCCGTCACATCTCTTCACCTGTCCGCCCTAGCGTGAGATGTCGGTTCGACTTCAACAGGAATACCCGGACAACTATTGGGCTATTCCGAGTTGAACCCATAGTAACGTATAGACACCACAACGAGGTTCTAAGCATGGCTACCAAAACCTTGACTGTAAAGCAGCGGCAATCTATTTTCCATGCCCTGGTTGAAGTTCAGGATCAGGGTCTGAACGTGATTGATTCCAAAAAGAAAGTGGCCGCCGAGTTCCAACTCAGCCGCGAACAGCTCGATTTGATCGAGAAAGAAGGAGTCGATAAAGACTGGCCGCCGCTGTCGTGAATGGCGAAGCCACACCGACAGATTCGTCGATGTTTTAGGCAGAACTGTGACAAAAACCGTTAGCTCGATCGCTTGGCATTCAGTCGGAACTCGGCCCCAAAGACGCGGGAAAGGTTCGCTGGAGTCAGGATCTCCTCAGGTGTTCCCTGGCAAGCGATCGTGCCATTACACAAGCACAAAACGTGGTGCGAGTAATCGTTCACCATATTCAGATCGTGCGAGACCAGCAAAATCGTGATTCCCGTTTCGCGATTGATCTGCGAAATCAAATCATAGAACTTCGTCTGATCCTTAAAGTCGATCCCCGCCGCCGGCTCATCGAGAAGCAGCAACTCTGGCGAAGGCTCCAGCGCCAACGCCAGCAACACCCGCTGCAACTGACCGCCCGAAAGCGTTTCAACCGGTCGGTTGAGAACATCAGACAAACCGACACGTTCGAGCAATTGCGATGCACGCACTGAGACGCGTCGTGAGATTCCCAGGAAAAGCGGGCGGCGGGAAAGTGCCAGTGCGAACAGATCAACCACCGTCAGCGGCATGCGGGCGTCCATGATCAACCGCTGCGGAACATAGCCCACATTTTCCGGCGTGGGGCTTGAGTGGTCGTGCCCGCAGAAGTATTTGATCTGTCCCCGATATTGGTACTCCCCGACCACCGCGCGAAGCAAGGTTGTTTTGCCTGAACCGTTCAGTCCGATCAGAGCTGTGATTTGCCCACGAGCGATATCGGCAGATACGCCGGATAACACTTGAAAGCCACCCAGTTCCACCGTCAGGTCGCGGATCGCAACCAGTGGCGGAACGGGGGCCATGGGTAACTCGGTCGCCTTTAGCGGGCGGACCGGAGTCATTTCATCGCTCCGGAAAGTGCTTGCAGGTTCGCACGCATCCGGGCTTCATACCATTCCGCGTTGAGTTGCTCGGCGGGCACGGTTTCGAGCGTGTCCAATTCAACCAGCACTGGGTCCGGCACACCCTTGGCTTTGAGAATCTTTACCAGTTCGGTTCCGGCATTGGAGTTGGCATATTGTGGCTCCGCACAAATCACACGCACGGGCGGTGTCACGCCGGCGCAGCGTGCGGTGAGTTCCTTGAGCTGTTTATCGCCCGGTTCGGCTCCCGGGTACTTTTGCACAACACCGACGATATCGAGGCCAAAGGTCTTGGCGAAGTATGTCATGGAATCGTGGAAGGTGATCAGGCGGCGATCCGTCTTTTCCTTGAACAGTGCATCACCTTCATCCTTTAGTTTGCGGAGTTTGGCGATATACTCCGCCGCCCGCCGTTCATAGCCTTCCGCATGTGCGGGGTCGGCCGCCTTCAGTTCATCGCGAATGGCTTGCACCATCAGCACTGCGTATTCCGGGCTAAGCCAGAGGTGTGGATCTTTACCTTCGCCATCGTGTGCGTGGCCGTGATCGCCATCGCCATGATCGTGATTGCAACTTCCCTCCAAGAGCATGTTCTCCGGAATGGCGGCACCGAGTTCAACGATCTTGAGATTCTTGTTACCACTGCCCGTTGCCATCTTGCCAGGCTTATCGCCCTCCAACCCCAGACCGTTAACGAAGAAGAGATCCGCGCGACGAAGTAGACGAGCGTCTTTATCGGTCGGGTTAAAGTGGTGCGGGCCAGAAGTAGAAAGGAGATTCCGCACAATGGCGTCTTCACCTGCCACGTTGGTCGCGAAGGAATAGAGCGGTGCGAAAGATGTCACCACTTTGAGCTTATCGCTGTCGGCGGGCCAACCATCGTCCACAGTGCCGCAACCGGCGAAGGTAAGCAGAACGGCAGCGGCGAGAAGCAGCGTGGCCCTTGAGGTTCGCAATCGTTGGGGTATCATGTCGAATCTCACCGCAGGATAACTTCGTAAAACCAAAGCTAATAATACCCAACAGTGGTTAATCGGACAAGGCACCTGCCCCCCGACGGGATCGAGGGATGGAGCTTATTCGTTTCTCGCCGGAATTCGTTCGGTTCAAACCGGCAGTGGCACCTTCAGTTGCGTCGCAGTTTTGGTGATCAGTTCCCAGGTGCCATCGGGTATAGCAATTCCTTCGACCAATCGCTTGGCCTTCATACTTTGTTCCGGGTCGCCAGGTAACGTGATGGCGCTCACGCCCGCGGCGGTGGGGCAGGAGCGGACGAACGCAGTGAGGCCATCGCTTTCCTTCAGGAAGTGATCGGTGCCACCAAACAGTGCCGGGTTGAACAGCACGAAGACCGCCGCGTTCCCCTGTCCGGCGAGAGGAAACGTCGGGTTGCTGCATGGCCCGCCGGAAAGCCCGCCACAGAGCAGATCGAGAAGCAAACCGAGTCCGAAGCCCTTGTACGCTTGTGTGCCACCAAAGGGAAGCAGGCTTCCGCGTGGATCGCTATACAACACAGCCGGATCGGTCGTCGGGTTGCCTTCGTGATCGACCAGCCAGCCATCGGGGCAGGGGACTTTCTTCTGGAATTGCGCACGCACTTTTCCTTCCGCCGCCGCACTCGTTCCAAAATCGAGAACCACAGGGGCCGCGGAAGTCGGTGCGCCCATGCAAATCGGATTGGTGCTGATGCGGCCTTCCGTCCCGCCCGGTGGCACCACGCGGCGACCCGCTCCGTGCGAGTTGACCGCTGCGAACAGGGCCATCTTCTCGCGTGCGGCGAATTCCGCGTACTCTCCCAGTCGCCCGACGTGCCCGCAATTTCGCAGAGTGCCTGCCGCGATGCCGAGTGCTTTCGCCTTGGGAACGAGCTTGTCGAGCAGTCGGTAAGACTGCGGTTGGCCCAACCCCCAGTTGGCGTCGGCTGTCACAACCGCAGGCGTTTCGTTGATGATCGTTAACGTCGCATTGGCCTGATACGTTCCCTTTTGCAAGAAATCCACATACTGCGGCGCACGCATCACACCATGTGAATCGTGCCCACACAGGTTCGCATCTACTAGGCTATGAGCGACAACACTCGCATCGGGCGTGGGAACCCCCGCGGCCTCGAACAGCGATTGAGCCAGTGACGTTAAAACGGGTGCGGTGAATGTTGGCATGAGTAGGTTTCCGGGTGAGGTTTGTTCGCAGACTACAATCATCATCGGCAATTGGTAGCCCCAAGGAGAAGCACTCATGTCTTTCGAAGTCCGGATCTCGCAGAAACAAGCTGGCGAACGCAGTGGCGATGTGTATGAACTGATCGCCTCTGACGAGAGCGTTCGAGCGGAAGTGTGGCCGCAGTGGGGCTTCAATTGCCTTCGCTGGCAACTGCGTCAACAGGATGGTCGTTGGGCCGACATTCTCTATTCCGCGCCCGACTGGGAAACCAACCCCGTGCCCACGCGGAGCGGTCATCCGATTCTGTTTCCTTTCCCCGGTCGATTAGCTTTGGGTACGTTCACTCACGATGGTGTCGAGTTCACGTTGCCAGCAAACGATTCCACGAAACAGCACGCGATTCATGGCTTCACGCCGCGAAATCCCTGGCGAGTCTCGCACTGGCACGGTGAAGAGGAATCAGCGTTCGTGACGGGCGAGTTCCAGTTAAGCCAGGATCTGCCGCGGTCGTTATCGCAATGGCCGGGCGACTTCACATTCAACGTGACGTATCGCCTATTCCGCGATCGGTTGCGGGTTGAAGCCGTGGTGCAGAATCCCGGTCCGGGGCGACTTCCCATGGGGTTGGGTTATCACGCGTACTTTCGATTGCCCGGCGTTAACGATGCGGATGTTGGCGGGCATGTGCTGCAAGCCAATGTGGCGGAACTGTGGGAAGCCCAGAACAGCTTGCCCACTGGTCGCCGAGGCGAGGTTCCGCCGGAACTCGATTTCCGCCACGCCAAGCCGATTGGTGCCACGGAACTGGATCATGTCTTAACGGGTGTGTGCGGCAAACCCACGCGCTCGGGCATGATCGATATCGCAACGCTGTCGCACCCAACTGCGGCGGGGCGGGTGCGTTTCCTGGTCGATCCGGTCTTTCGCGAACTTGTGCTGTTCACGCCCCCTCATCGTCAAGCCATCGCTATTGAACCTTACACCTGTTCGGCTAACGCCGCCAACCTCGCGGCTCGCGGTATCGATTCGGGTTGGTTGGAGATTGAAGCGGGGGCAACCTGGCGTTCCGCAGTCGAGTACTGTTGGGAACCGGCGGAGTTGTAACGACCGCGATAACGTGCATCTGGTTTGCGGGAGGGTGATTCTTGAACTAGGTATTGGGAGTATTGTGTTGCTGCGGTTGGGTGCGGGGGCTTGCCCATGCTGGGTCAAGTTGCGTTGGGGAAGTATCGGCTGCTTCGGCCATTGGGTCGTGGCAGCAACGCTGAAGTGTTTCTCGCAGAGCCGATCCGCGAGCCGGGCAACAGAGTGGTGGTGAAGTGCATCCATCCGCATGTGACAAAGCATCCGAAATTCCGCCAGTTGTTCGAGGCGGAAATTCAATCGATGGCGAACTTCTCGCATCCGTATGCCGTGCAGTTTCTGGATGCGTCGATCGATGATCCGCTTGGCCCGTGTTTGGCCATGGAATATGTTCCCGGAATCACGCTGGAAGCTTTGCTTGAAAAACGACGGGTGTTGGATGGGCCACGAGCTGGTCGCTTATTAGGCCAGTTTGGGCACGCACTCCAGGCCGCCCACGAGGCGGGCATTGTGCATCGCGATTTGAAGCCGGCCAATCTGATCGTATCGAATCTTGGCACTGAAACGGAATCTCTCAAAGTCATGGACTTTGGCTTTGCGGGCTTCGCCGCCAAGCCGCACATTCAACTGGCTGAACTAACAGGTCGCGGTCCGCTTCACGCACTGGGAACCCCGGCATATGTTAGCCCGGAAATGATCCGCGGCGATACGGTCGATTCTCGCAGTGATCTCTACTCGGTTGGCGTCATTCTTTACGAGATGCTTACGGGGCGACTCCCCTTCGACTACGAAGATCAGAATCAACTGCTTATCGCACACGTTAAGGAAAACCCGCCGCGATTTGCGGATATGGGAGCAGGAGATATTCCGAAGGAGGTGGAAGCCGTTGTGCGGCATACCCTCTCGAAATTCCCCATCGAACGCCCGCAAACCGCACGCGAATTGGTCGAAGCTTTCGGTCACGCCATGGGTGAGACGTTCTGGGACCAGACAACTCCCGCAGGTTGGGAAGCCGCAGCACCATTCATTGCACTCGCGACGGACCCCGAACCGAATCTCCTTTCCAATCCCTATTGTGTGACGCACACATTCGAAGCACGTATGCCGGAACGACTCGCGGCGGCCAAACTCCGCGGCTTTGTTGAAGACCACAGGGGGCAAGTGCTCGCGAGCGAACCCGGGCTGATTCGCGTGCGGTTTGGCGTGCCCGATGGCTACCAAGAGAATCGCACGCCACGAAGCGGCTTGTTTAGTTGGGTCAGGCAGTCACGCAACCCAACTGTGGCGAACGGGCAAGAACCGATCGAACTCGAACTTTTCTTGAAGAAGCCCACCCTTACGGAAGCCCGGCTCAGCGTGCGTGTGGCGTTTAGTCCGCTCAAAGACTACCCGCCCACGAACCCAACGCACTGGCGACAACGCTGCGATAAGCTCAATCACATGCTTCGCATGTATCTGGGCAGTTGATCGCCTCGCACGATCATTGCCCAATTAACCCCAATTCAATCGCCGATTCGCCGAATTTCCCTTGAGTCTTCATGGGAGATTTGCCTGTTGCATATATACACTTCTCTGCGAACCCCTCTCCCAACTCAATCATCACGGGGTTACCGATGAAGCGGATTGGCATCTTGACGGCCGGGGGCGATACCCCCGCCCTGAACGCGACGATTCATGGGGCAGTCACACGTGCGAGTCAATGCAAGATTGAGGTTCTGGGGTTGATCAAGGGGTTCAGCAGTCTCTTCAATCCCCGTGTGCCTCATCTTCATCTCAACCCACTTTATTCTCCCATACCCGAGCTTGATCCCACGGTGGGCGGCACGCTCATTGGGGCTTCGCGCGATTATGTTGACGGGGATGATAAGCAGAGTGTGGATCAGATTGCGGCTCGGTTGAAGAAGCTCGGCGTCGATGGCCTCATCTGCATTGGCGGGGATGGCACACTCAACGGAATGCAGGCGTTGTGCGATTGCCTTCCAACCGTGCTTGCTCCCAAGACCATCGATAACGATCTTGGGATGAATTATCGCACCGAAGTAGACGAATGGATTCGCCATCCGGAAGGGGCCAATGTTCCGGGTGCCACGGAGAAGGGCGGGTTCCTCTACACTCGTGCCAACTCGCATGTGCGCTTCGATATCGATCACATGGTGAATTACGTTACACCCGGCTACGCCACGGCGGTGTTCGTCTCAGCGTCGGGCGTGCAACGGGTGCGGACAACCGCAGAAAGCCATCGCCGCATCGCCATCGTCGAAGTGATGGGCCGCCACTCCGGTTACCTGGCTCTTGGTGCGGCGTACGGCCAACCGGATATTCTGCTGGTGCCGGAACACCGCCTCGATGTCGACATGCTGGTGGAGCGGATCAAGGAGATTTACGATCTGCAAAAACACTGCGTCATTGTTTGCGGTGAAGGGATTGTGGACGAGAAGGGGGAAGAACTCGGGGCAGAGTTAAGCAGTACCGACCCCGCGGGGAATCTGGTGTTGAGTGGAGCTTCCGAAGCACTCCGCTCGGTGCTGATTCAACGACTGGGCGACACATACTTCACAAGCAAGCGGCGCAACGAATCGGCCAAGGCCGCGATCTTCACTCGTAAACTCGGGCACACCCAACGAGGCGGGCGGCCAATTCTCTTCGATCGCTACTACGCTGCTCAACTCGGTGGTCACGCGGTCGATATGCTTGTCAATGGCATGATGAACGCCGTCTCGGTGTTGCAGTATTCGCGCGACAAGAAGTTCCATGTTGGCGGAGTCTACGCGAACGATTTCCGCGACCGCTGGGGCCTGATCCATGCACGAATGATGCACCCGAGTTTCTACGATCCGATCGGTCTGCGGCCCAGCCAAACCGGCATTGACTACCTCGTTCCCATTTTCACCGGTGCGGTGGGATCTGATGATGTCGAAGTGATGCGGGCCGAACTGTTCGATCCGAGCCACCTGAAAATGCCGTATCACTCCATAAACGCAGATGTGAGCAAACGCATCCGTTTCCTGGAAGAATAAGTGCAAAATAGGCGAGTGAAGCGAGCCGCGTGGCGGATAACGCGGCTTCATCGCGGTGCTCTTCGAATTCCACATTCTTGCGCGACGGTTCTGGCCATAAGATGCCCTGATGAACTCTGACACGACCATTCCTGCGCTACCCACTGTTACGCTCAAAATCGACCGGCGGTCGTCGCATCCGTGGATCTTTCAAAAGATGGTGGAAAAGCCGACGACGCGGATACCGCCCGGCACGGTCGTGGATATCGTCGAGCGCTCCGGCAACTGGGTTGGGCGTGGGTTCTATAATGGCCACTCTCGCATCTCACTACGCCTTTTGACCGCCGACCGCAATGAAGCGATCGACGCGGAATACTTCGCCCGCAAACTCGGCGATGCGGTCGGCTTCCGACGCAATGTCTTGAAGCTCGATAAAGTGACCAACGCGTATCGTCTGGTTCACTCAGAAGCCGATGAGCTGAGCGGTCTTGTTGTGGATCGCTTTGGCGACACGATCGTGCTTGAGTTCTTCTCGGCCGGCATGTTCAAGCAACGCTCGGCGATTATGGACGCGCTGCGGGGGCACTTCCCGGATGCTCGCTTCTATTACTTCGCCGAGGAGCACGTCGGCAAACAGGAATCGTTCGATTGCCGCCCACCCGAGCCGCCGTTGCCCGATGTGATTCACGAACATGGCCTGAAATTCCGCGTTGCGCCTGGCAGCAAACACAAGACCGGCTTCTTTGTCGATCAACGCGACAATCGCAAATTCCTGAGCGAGTTCTGCCACGAAAAGCGCGTGCTGGATATCTGCTGCAACACGGGCGGTTTTGGCGTGTATGCGAAGGCCTTGGGCAGGGCGGATGAAGTCGTCGGGCTTGATCTGGATGAAGAAGCTATTGAGCTGGCCAAGCAGAACGCCAAGCTCAACAACGCCCAGGTTCGCTACATTCAGGCCGATCTCTTCACCTGGCTTCGCGACGTAATTCCCAACGGCGAACGCTTCGATGTTGTCGTGCTCGATCCCGCCAAGCTCACGCGTGACCGCGAATCGGTCGATCAGGCGTTGCGGAAATACTGCGACATGAACCGGCTCGCCATTCAAGTGGTCAAGCCCGGCGGTGTGTTGCTCACTTGTTCGTGCACGGGGCTTGTTAGCGAAATGGATTTCCTGGAATCGCTCCGGCGGGCCGCATGGCAAGCAGGGCGAACGCTCCAGGTGTTCAAGGTAAGTGGAGCCGGCCCCGATCACCCGTTTCTGTTGCATGTTCCCGAAGGCCGTTATCTTAAAGCGGTCTTTTGTCGCGTGGTGTGAACCCTACGATCTTCCTCTGAGCAGTTGCGGTGTGGAGGCGTGCGAAATCACTCGTTGCTTAACTTGCTCTGGTAATTGCCCGCATTCCTCCTACTCCGAGTAAGAGGTGCTAACTGCTACGACGCACGAGAAGCCAATGTCCGACTCCAGTCTCCCACGCACTTCCGGTGTTCTCCTTCACCCCACAAGTCTTCCTGGGCCGTTCGGCATCGGCGATTTTGGCCCGATTGCGTATCGCTGGATCGAAACCCTTGCGGCCATGAAACAGTCGTGGTGGCAAGTGTTGCCACTTGGCCCAACGGGAGCCGGCGATTCGCCGTATCAATCGTATTCAGCCTTCGCCGGCAGTGTCTCGCTGTTAAGCCCGGAGTTGCTCGAACGGGATGGACTCGTTTCTTCGTCGCTCTGGTCGGGGAAGCACTTCTCGAATGATCAAGTCGATTACAACCACGTGAACCCGTTCAAGAAGACGCTGCTTCGCGAGGCATGGGCGAATTACCGCGCCGGCAAAGCGCCGCAATTGAAGGATGATCTCAACGCCTACACTCAACGCGAGGCCTTTTGGCTGCACGATTACGCGCTCTTTACCGCGATCCGCGATTCGCTCGGTGGCGTGGGACTGCTGGACTGGCCGAAGGATCTGATTAACCGCAAACCCGCTGCAATCGCCACGATGGAGAAAGAACTCGCTGGCGAAGTGGGAATGCACACATTTGGGCAGTTCTTGTTCGATCGCCAGTGGGCGGCGCTGCGGCAATTCGGGGCCGAACGTGGCGTGCGCATCATTGGCGACGCGCCGATCTTCGTCTCGCTCGATTCCGCCGACGTCTGGGCTAACCCGGAACAGTTCCTACTCGATGCCAATCACAACCCGATTGTTGTTGCGGGCGTTCCGCCAGACTATTTCAGTGCCGATGGGCAACACTGGGGGAATCCGATTTACGATTGGAAGCGCATGGAAGCAAAGGGCTACGCCTGGTGGGTGGCACGCATGAAACGCCAGTTCGATCAGGCCGATGTCATTCGGCTCGATCACTTCCGCGCGTTTGCTCAAGCGTGGCACATTCCCGCGGGCGAACAGACCGCACGAAATGGTATGTGGCAAGATGGCCCCGGCATCACGTTCTTCCAGAAACTCAGCGAACAACTCGGTGGCCTACCCCTGATTGCGGAAGATCTCGGACTCATTACCCCCGATGTGATTGCGTTGCGCGATGAACTCGGTCTACCGGGCATGCGCGTGTTGCAGTTCGCGCTCAATGGGCCACACGATACGCACTGGCCGCATAACTTCGTGCCGAACTGTGTGTGCTACACCGGCACGCACGACAACGAGACTGTGAACGGCTGGTATGGCGGTCTCACCGAGGGTAACCGGCACTATCTTGGCATCACTCTTGGCCGACATGTCACCGAGCCATCATGGGAAATGATTCGCTCGGCGTGGTCGTCCGTGGCCGTGGTAGCTGTGGCGCAATTCCAGGACTTGCTCGGATTGGGGAACGAAGCGCGCATGAATCGCCCGGGAGTGCCGGAAGGGAACTGGCGCTGGCGATTCCGACTCGAACAGTTCCGCCCAGAGATGATCCACCGCATCGCGGAAATGACCACGCTTTACAACCGCGTGCTACCAATCAAACAGGCTTAGCGCGAGCCATTGCGGAATGAACACTCGCGCGAGTGAAGTCTATTTCCCGCCGTATTCGTCTTTCCATTCCTCGTACCATGCCATCTGAATCGCTTCCAACAGCTTCTCGTTGGATTCGTTCGGTTTTCCCTGGAAGTCTTCCAGGTTCAGAATGTGCTTGTGCAAGTCGGTGAAGCGAACGGTGAGCGGGTCGAGTGTATCGAACTGCTCGAACAGGGCTTCGCCGATCGTGCGGGTGTCGTGCCAGGTCATGCGTGAGTCTCCGTAGCACGATGAGTGTGCTGAGTTGTTCTTTGTGTAAACTCACAACTTCGAGGGGTCGAGCTTTTCCGGGTCGGTGCCGCCCAGTGCTTTGCGAATCACGGCGTTCATCATCAGCGTCGCCAGCGGGTTGGTTGCTAGTGCGAATCGATCCAGTGCGTGCTGCAGTGCGGAAAGATCGTTGCCCGCCACGGCCGCCCGCAATTCCGCCTGTGTCGTGGCGATGTGAGCCAGTTGTTGAGGGCTGAGTTGTAGGCCCGCACTGATGATGGCTTTTTCCGTGTGGCGAATGTCTGTCTCGGCTTTATTGCGAAGCTCGATTAACCTTCGATTGGTGAAATCCGCTTCCGCATTCTGGATGCTCTCGCTCACGAGTTGATCGACTTCATCGGGCGTCAGTCCATGTGCCGGTTGCACCGTGACCGTCGCCTCGGCACCGCTTCGCAGTTCCTTGGCGGAAACCGTAAGCATGCCATCCTGGTTCACGAGGAATGTCACATCCACCTGAGCGAATTGAGCGGGCATGGCCGGAATGCCGCCAAGCTTGAAAGTGCCAAGGAAACGGCAATCGCGGGTGAGTTCTCGTTCACCTTGATAGAGGTTCAGCACGATGGCGGTCTGATTATCGACTGCCGTTGTGTATCGCGTGGTCTTGCGTGCTGGCACCGTGGTGTTGCGGTGAATGACTTTGTCGACCACTCCGCCAAGTGTTTCCATTCCAAGTGAAAGCGGCACTACATCGAGCAGAAGCATATCCCGCCGACCGCTCGTAAGGATGTCCGCCTGAACGGCTGCACCCAGAGCCACAACTTCATCCGGATTGAGATCAGTGTGAGGGGTGCGGCCAAAGAACTCCGCGACGCGCTGGCGAACGTAAGGAATGCGTGTGGAACCGCCCACCATCACCACTTCATCCACCTGCGAGGCTTTCAAGCCGGCGTCGCGCAACGCGGCCTTGCAGCGATCGATGCTCCGATCGATGTGCGGGCGGATCAACTCTTCAAACTCCGCCCGCGACACGGAACGGCGATACGGCTTATTGGCATCGGGATACGCAACAACCAACTCCGCATCCGGATACCGGCTTAACCGGATCTTGGTCTTTTCGGCGGCGTCGCGGAGGTGTTGTAGGAGTTCCGGGTTTTTGGAATCGAGATCGGCTTGCATCTCATGAGCGACAAGTTCCATCAGTGCGCGATCAAAGTCGTCGCCGCCAAGGTAGGTATCGCCGTTCGTGGCGAGGACTTTGAAGACGCCATCGGATATGGCAAGTATGGAACAATCGAAGGTGCCGCCGCCCAGATCGTATACGGCGATGGTGGCGTTGTTACGCTGATCGAGGCCGTAAGCAAGCGCGGCCGCGGTTGGCTCGTTCACAATGCGAAGAACATCCAACCCGGCGATACGCCCGGCATCCCGTGTGGCTTGTCGCTGCGAATCATCGAAGTACGCGGGCACTGTGATCACGGCCTTGGTGGGGTTGCCCGCCCGGGCACGCAGTTCTTTGAGAATCAGTGCAGAGAGTTCTTCCGGCGTGTATTCGTGGCCCGCAATCTGCACTCGCAGCACCTTGCGCCCGGTATCGGTTTCGCGTTCGACAATCTGGTGCGGGATGAGTTTGAGTTCCTTCTCCAGATCGGCAAGCGTGCGGCCCATGAGTCGCTTCACGCTGAAGATCGTGTGCTCCGGATCGGAGAGAGCGCGATCGCGGGCCGCTGTGCCCACCAAAACGGTTCCATCGTCATGGAAGCTAATGCAGCTGGGAACAAGTGCAACGCCCAGTTGATCGCGAACGACGTGCGGCCGCCCGCCCTCGACATACGCAGCCAGGCTGAAGGTTGTGCCCAGGTCGATACCAACGACTTGTGGGTGAGTCATGATGCAAGTTCGATTCGATTGAGCGAAAGGCCAGAAATCGTTGGAAACATTCCCCCTTATTTTACTCACTCACTGAATCATATCAGCAAGCAAGGAGAGGGAATGCACCAACGAACCACTCTTACGCATTCTTGGACTTCGGAGTTGAAGAAAGCAAGCCCCGCCTCATCTCGCCTCATGGTGCGGGCTTCGGCAGCGGTTCCGTGATCGGTGTGGTCTTCAATCGCGCCGTCTGCTCTTCAGCCGATGGGAGGCGAACCGACCAGGCCAATCCGCAAAGCTCCAAGCCCCGAATGAAGAGATAGCTGATATCGAGTTGCCACCAGCGAAGCCCGTGGCGGGCGGAAGAGGGAAACGCATGGTGGTTGTTGTGCCAGCCTTCGCCCAGAGCCAAAATCCCCACGAAGGGGTTGTTCCGGCTATGGTCATCGCTGCGATAAGGCTGCGAACCCCAAAGATGGCAGACAGAGTTCACACTCCATGTCGCATGGTGGAGAATGAAAATCCGGACCAAACCGCCCCAGATAAAACCGGTGAACGCACCGTTCCAACCACCAAAGGCGAATCCGATCGCGGCGGGAATCAGAAAGCCAAGCAACGCCCAGAACGGGAATAAGCGGCTCACGAGATTGATGCCGGGGTCGCGGATGAGGTCGCCGGCGTAGCGCTCCATTCCGGCCGGCATGGGAGCGAAAGCCCAGCCGATGTGCGCGTGCCAGAACCCGCGGACGCGCGTCAAGAATCGCCGGCGGGGTGCGTGCGGGGAATGCGGGTCGCCGTCTTCATCACTGAACTGATGGTGCATGCGGTGCATGCCAACCCACTGGATAAGCGGACCCTGAAAGGCCATCGAACCAAGGGCACCCAGAGTGTACTTAATCGGCTTGATGGTCTGGAAAGCGCGGTGCGTGAACAGGCGGTGGTAACCGACCGTGATGCCCAACGCCGTTAGCAAATACATACCTGTCATCAGGCCCAAATCGACCCAATGGAAACCTTCGCCCCAAAGCAGAATACCAGCGGTAACCAATCCCACGACTGGAACCGTCACACCAATAAAAGTGGCCACCCACGCGATTATCCGTTCCCGGCTGTTAACCGGCAATTTCGGGCTTGGGAGGTTGGGGGAGAGAGGGTTGAGACTGTTCGCGGTAGCCAATAGAGTACCTGAGCTGTGTGGGGTGTTGGCAGGTGACCAACGCAATGGACGGTGATGAGGGTCACCGTGCCGCGTCGGTTGATGACACCCGTATGGGCGAATCCGAAGGCGACTCCCAAGAACGACTCGGGTGATCGCAACGGAAGAAGCAAAGTGCGACTTTGTGCACGGCTTCACAAGCCGGTGTCATTCGCGGCGTGGTTAGTATAGTCAACCCGCGGCAAGGTGTCGGTATCAAATTTTGAACATTTCGCGCGTTTGGTTTGCGAATCGCAATTCATCGTTCATGCGATAATGATCAGGGAAGAACGATCGTAGCGGGTACGACGCCATCAGGCACCATTCCTTACGGATTAGCCGGTCCGAATAAGCTGACGATCGCACGAGGAATGCAGCGGTTTAGTTGAGCCAAACACTCGTCATAACCCCTATTGTCATTAAACTTTACGAATCGCATGCCGCCGGGAATGTAGTCGCTTCCTTGCGAATGGGCCAATATCTCTGTATAACATAAATGAGAATTGCCTTTTATTCCCGGCTTCATTGAGTCGGGGTGTGTTACGAAATTCCGATCCCGCCGGGTTATCTATCCTGGTACGAACTTTCAGGATCAGGTTGCCCGTGAGGTTCCTCTGATGCCAGCACTCAAGCTGCGGCGAATCGATCTTTCAGCCAATAATGCCGCGGCCCAGATCACGAAACTCAGGGACCAGTTTCGCTACGATTCCGAAGTGGTCTCCGCCGCCGGCAAGAAGCTAACACTGGCAGTGTTTGGCGAACACCTCTCTCCAATACGAGCGGTTGAACGCATCTGTAACGATGTGCGCGATAAAGGCTTAGCGGCGGTCCTGTCTTATACCGAGCAGTTTGACAAGATTAAGTTGAAGCCGGATGCGCTTCGCGTGAAGCCCTCGGAGCTTTCCGAAGCGCATGCCGCCGTGGCTCCGGAGTTTCTCGAAACGATCCGTCAGGTGCAGTACAACGTGATACAGTTCCAGTCGGGTGTGCTTCACCGTGACGCTGTCATGCGTGTTTCGGAACGGCATGAGTTGCAACTCCGCTATCGCCCGCTCGATCGTGTCGGTGTGTATTGCCCCGGTGGTGCTGCGGCGTACCCTTCCACTCTGTTGATGACGGTTTGCCCGGCTCAAGCCGCGGGTGTGGAACAGATTATTGTTTGCATGCCGCCCACCGCGACCGGTGCATACAACCGCGAGATGCTGGCCACTTGCCATGAACTGGGCATCACCGAAGTGTATCGCTTTGGTGGGGCACAGGCGATTGCGGCCATGGCGTATGGCGTCGAGGGATTGAAGCCAGTCGATATGATCGTTGGGCCGGGAAACCAATATGTCGCGCTGGCCAAGAAGCAGGTGTTTGGGCAAGTCGCCATCGATTGTATCGCCGGGCCAAGCGAAATCGTGGTTGCGGCGGATGATGCCGCTCACCCGGACTGGGTCGCACTGGACCTCATCGCTCAGGCGGAACACTCGCCCGGCGTGGCCATTCTGGTAACGTGGTATCCGCCGCTCATCGAAGAAGTTCAGGAGTCGATCCAGAAGAAGCTCATGAAATTGACACGGGCCGACCTCGCCCGCGACAGCCTGGAGCGATTTGGCGCATTAGTCTTGGCCCCTGATAAAGAGGCGGCGCTCGATTGCGTGAACGCACTCGCACCGGAACACTTGCACATCCAGACACGCGACCCCGAGGCGTTCGCCGAGAACGTGCGAAACGCCGGCGCGATGTTCTTGGGGCCGTTCACGCCAGTTGCGGTGGGAGACTACGCCGCAGGGCCATCGCATGTTCTCCCCACCGGCGGAACTTCGCGATTCGCCAGCGGATTGAATGCCAACGACTTCCGCAAGCGCACCAGCGTGATGCGTTTTTCCCGCAAGGGGCTGCAACAGATCGCGCCGGACGTGATGTTTCTGGCCAACGCCGAGGGCCTCACGGCTCACGCAGCGAGTGTGGAACAGCGGGCCAATAACAACGGCCCGGAAGCACGCCCCAAGCCCAAAGTGGACAAGCCCGCACCGGCTGCGACAACGAAGAAGTGATCGGCAAACTTCAGACAATGGCTTGGTTCACGTGAACGCGAACGATCACCCGAATTGGCATCGCTCGTTCGCCGTGTATCCGCGATCCAACACCTCACCGGCCGGTTGACACCGGCTATTCTCCATGAGTTCCGTTCGATCTAACATCGCCGCGATGCGGGGGTACGTTCCTGGAGAGCAACTTAACGATCCTCAGATTGTTAAGCTCAACACCAACGAAAACCCGTATCCGCCCAGTCCGCGTGTGTTCGAGGCGATTCGCGCCGCACTAACGGGCGACAAACTTCGCAAGTATCCGCAACCGCTCGGCGACGACTTCCGCAAGGCCGCCGCGAAGGTGCTGAACGTCGATCCGGACGGCATACTGATTGGCAACGGCTCCGACGATATCCTCACCATCCTGACACGCGCATTCGTGCCCGATGGTGGCTTGATCGCCAGCCCCACGCCAAGCTACATTCTGTACCAAACATTGGCGGCCATTCAGGGGGCACGCTTCGCGACAGTCCGTTTCACAAACGATTGGAACCTCTTAACTGAGCAGTGGCCCGAGAACACGCATCTCAACTTCCTGCCGAACCCGAACTCGCCATCCGGAACGGTCCTAAGCGCAGCAGCGGTAATGGCACTGGCGCAACGCGTGGCACCGGCACCCTTGATTCTGGACGAAGCATACGCAGACTTCGCAGCCTGGAATGGGCTTGAACTGCTTCCGCGCGTTCCCAATCTTCTGATTACGCGAAGTTTCAGCAAAGCCTATTCGCTCGCGGGGCTTCGTTTCGGCTACGCGGTTGGCCAGCCCGACACCATTCGCGAACTCGTGAAGGTGAAGGACTCGTATAACTGCGACGTGCTCAGCCTCGCCGCGGCAACGGCCGCGATCGAAGATCAGGCGTACTTTGGTGAAGTGCGTGCGAAGATCATCGCCACCCGCGAACGCATGCGGCCGGCACTGGCGAAGCTCGGCTTCGACGTTACGCCGAGCCACGCGAATTTCCTCTGGTGTCGGCGATCGGATCGCCCACTGAAGCCGATCTACGAGGAATTGAAGGCCCGCAAGATCCTCGTTCGCTACATGAATTATGATGGCTACGACGGACTGCGAATGTCCGTCGGAACCGACGCGGAAATCGATCAACTGTTCACCGAACTCCAGGCGATTCTGTAATGGCTCGGTCTGCCACCATCACCCGCAAAACTGCGGAAACGGACATTCAACTTTCGTTGAACCTCGATGGCACGGGGAAGGTGGATGTTTCCACGGGCGTCGGGTTCTTCGACCACATGCTGACGCACATTGGCAAGCATGGCCTCTTCGATCTTTCTGTTGTTTGCAAGGGCGATACTCACATCGATGCCCACCACACCGTTGAAGATGTGGGGATTTGCTTCGGAAAAGCACTGGTGGAAGCGCTCGGCAACAAAGCAGGAATTCGCCGGTTCGGAGATTGCACGTTGCCGATGGATGAGACACTCGCAACCGCTGCGATCGATCTCAGCGGGCGGCCGTTCTTGGTTTGGCGTGCCGATGTGCCACGCGAAACACTTGGCACGTTCTCGTCGCAACTGGCCGAAGAGTTTTGGCGGGCGCTATCGTCGGCGGGGTTGCTGACCTTGCATGTCGTGCTGCACCACGGGCACAACACACACCACATTGTCGAAGCGATCTTCAAGGCTTGTGCCCGCGCGCTGCGGTCCGCCGTCGAACCCGATCCGCGCGGCACCGGCATCCCTTCGACCAAAGGCGTGCTTTGATTGAAGCCGCCGTTTCTCGTGCTTGAATGCTGAACATACCGGGAGCGATGACAACGCGCGATAACTTCACAGATCGGGATCGGAACCTCTGAACTTCCTGGCTCATTTACATCTGGCCGATCCCGAACCGGGGCTAATGCTTGGTGGCATCGTCGCGGATTTTGCTCGCAACCCCGAGATTGCTGTTCTGCCCGAAGATGTGCAACGCGGGGTTCGCCTGCACCGCCAAATCGATGGCTTCACCGATAGCCACCCGATCGTTCACCGCAGCATGGGGCGTGTCACGCGGCAACTCGGTTGGTTCGCTGGCATTGTGATCGATATCTACTACGACCATATCCTTGCTCGCCACTGGAAGACATATTCCAGTGAAACGCTCTCCGATTTTTCGAGTCGCGCGTATCGCACTCTTAACGACCAATGGGCGACCGCCCCGCCCGATGCGCAGGGCTTCATTCGCACCTTCATCGATCATGATTTGATCGCCCAATACGCCACGCGCGAAGGGATTGCCGAAACCCTCGCGCGGGTTTCGCGCGTGATTGCGATTCGCATACCCAAGCGGGCGATCTGGCTTCCGGAAGTGCTACCAGACCTGTGCGAAGTGCACGAAGAATTGTCCGCCGACTTTCATACATTTTACCCCGACTTGCTTGCATTCGTGATGCAACAACGCCTGCTCACCTCTTAAAACTGCGCGGTCGCAGCATTCAGTCGAGTTTGTACGGATCGAACGCATGCCCGATGAACCCGCCCGGTTCCTTCGGTGTCCATGCCGCAGATCGATTCATAAGCACACTTCATCATTAAGGAGAGACCCGTGCCCAAATTGAACCAGATCAACGCCGTGGTTTCGGCTCGCAAGAACGAAGCCGAGAAGGCCGTCACCGAACTCTACAAGCTCATACAGAAGGATGCGCTGTTCACCGGTCGCGAACGGATGTATCGGCCACTCGACGAAGTGAACGGGCAGAAGTTGCCGGCCGAAAGCCAGCGAGTGCAACAGCGTGTCGACGACCTGGTTCGCCAGGCACGCGACAAATGGACGGAGTTGTGGAACCTTGTGCTCACGCAAGACACCGGTAATCAGTCGGCGCGTGCCGATATTGTGGTGGACGGCAAAGTGATTCTCGCCAGCGTCCCGATAACCAGTCTGTTGTTTCTGGATAAGCAGGTGAATGATCTCGAAACATTCGTGTCCAAGCTCCCCACTCCCGATCCATCGGAAGAGTGGAACCACGACCCGAACACCGGCTTGCTCCGCAGTAAAGCGAACGAATCGCTTCGCACCAGCAAGGAGCCAACGGTGATCGTGAAATACCCCGCCACGACGGAACACCCGGCGCAGACCGAACTGTTCACCAAGGATGTGCCTGTCGGAACGTGGACACAGATTCTCTATAGCGGGTGCATTGCTACTGACCGAAAGAACACCATTCTGGCCCGCGTGCGGAAACTGCAGGATGCGATCAAGGCCGCAAAAGAGCAGGCCAACTTGCTCGAAGTGGAACGACAGAAAGCGGGCGAACCGTTGCTGGAGTTTGTGTTCGGCGGTTAACGCAATATCCCGCATCGAACCAGCGATTCGGGCGACTTAAACCTGGAGTCGCGTCTTTTCCCTTGAACCTTTTCGCGGTTCGCGCAATCATTACTCTCGCACAGGCGTGCAGGCTCAAGCTCCGGCTAAGGCTCAACGCGGATCACCCACAGTTGCAGGTTCGAATCCTGCTCCCGCCACTTTCAACCCCGGCGGGATAGCCCAACAGGTAGAGGCAGGTATTCCGCAACCCAGAGTCAGACTTCCACACCAGTTTCAAACCCGTGCTGAGGTGACCACTCGAACGACCGGCGATAAACGCAGCCCTGAGTTGCTGGTTCAATTCCAGCCCTCCACGCTTCGCCCAACTATTGAATGTGGAGGTAGTGAAATCGCATCACGCAGGGTTAACAGATTGAGTGCCGGCAACTGGCTAATCGTGGTCACTCCTTGAGACAGCACACCATATAGCGGAAGCTATTTGGAACCCAGCCCCGACCGGAAGGCTACTCCGGTCGGGGCACCTTTTTCCCCTGCGACACCCGTTCCGAAATCGCATGAATGAAGCCCCATGACCGAACGCGAGTTTGCCTTATCCGTGGTTCGCACGCTGCAGCACGCCGGGTTCGCGGCTATGTGGGCGGGAGGTTGCGTTCGTGATGAACTCCTTGGACTTTCTCCGGACGACTACGATGTGGCAACGGACGCCAAACCGGCCGATCTGCGCCCGCTCTTTCGCCATCGGAACGAGATTGGCGTGAGCTTTGGTGTCGTGCAGGTTATTGGTCCGCGTGGTGACGATCGCGAATGGCTGACGGTTGAGGTCGCGACGTTTCGTTCGGACGGCACATATACCGATGGCCGCCGCCCCGACGCGGTCACCTTCTCGTCGGCCGAGGAAGACGCGACCCGGCGCGACTTCACCATCAACGGCATGTTCTTCGATCCTGTGAAGCAGCAACTCATCGACTACGTTGGCGGTCTTGCGGATCTGCAGGCGAAGATTCTTCGTGCGATTGGCGACCCGACCGCTCGCTTCACGGAAGATAAACTCCGCATCCTTCGCGCCGTTCGCATGGCTTCGCGCTTCGATCTCATGATCGATCCGGAGACGTTGATTGCGGGCAAGCGAATGGCCCCTGAGATTCGCGTGGTGTCGCCGGAGCGAATCGCCACGGAACTACGCAAGTTGCTCACGCATCGGAACCGCGGCAGAGGCGTGCGGTTACTGCGTGAATTTGGGCTGATCGATCCCATTCTGCCAGAACTGGCAAGCCCTGAGATCTGGGAACGGGCAGTGGGCGTGATCGATCAACTCGCGCAAGATACGTCGTTTCCGCTGGCGTTCGCCGCCCTGCTGCACGAACTGGGAAAAGTGGGCGTCGAAGCCATCGCAGAACGTCTTCGGTTATCGACCGCAGAGAAGAGTCGCGCTTCCTGGTTGGTTCAGAATCAGCAAACACTTGCCAACGCAGCCACGATGCGGCCCAGTGTGTTGAAGCCGCTGCTCATTCATCCGGGCATCGGCGAATTGCTCGCGTTCCACCGCGCAGACTCACTCGCCAAGGGGCGTTCGACCGCTCATGTGGCGTACTGTGAAGATTATCTTCGCGTCACTCCGCCCGACGAGTTGAACCCGCTGCCAATGCTGACCGGCGAGGATCTCATTGCTTCCGGCTTGAAGCCCGGGCCAGATTTCAAGCGACTCCTCGACGCCGCTCGCGCGGCGCAGCTCGACGGCCAGATTCAGACGAAGCAAGAGGGCCTGGCGCTGCTTCGGGAGTTGCGATCGGTAAGCGGACCCGTGCCGTGAGCACAACAGGAGCGGCCGGCTTGGGCTTGGGAGCAAACAGCACATTCGACCACCAGAAACGCAACAGGCGTGCGGCGGTCGGCGGAATCTCGCGAAGCGAAACCTTACTCTGTCCGCCTGCACGCGGGCGATGCGTAACGGGGACTTCCATCACGGGGAGCCTGGCTTGTCGCGCCCGCGTCATCATCTCGGTATTCACGAAGAAGCCGTTCGATTCTGGCAATAGCTGGGCCAGAGCACCGCGGCGGAACACTTTGAGAGCACAATCGACATCGCGAACGCCCGTGCCAAGCAAGGTGCGGGCCATCAGATTATAGCCCCACGAGAAGAACCGCCGCTTCCCCGGGTCTTTCCGGTCCACGCGATAGCCGACGACAACCGGATATTCATTGGCCATTTCCGCCAGCGTGCCAAGTTCGGTGAGATCGAACTGACAATCTGCGTCGGTAAACGCGATGAGCGGGAAGCACGTCGCCTCGAAACCCGTGCGTAAAGCGGCACCATACCCACGATTGGTGCCATGCCGAATGAGTTTGGAGTGCGGGGCGTTTCGGAGTTGTTGCGCGACCACGGCGGCGGTTGCATCTGTGCTGCCATCATCGACTACTAGTACTTCAAAAGCTCTAAATCGCTTGCTGAGTGCTACTTCCGCTTCGGCAATCGCCTGAGCAATGACATCCGCCTCGTTGTATGCCGGGAGAACCAAGCTCAGGGTTTCCATACCCGCACCACCTTGAAGGATTTGACGACCGCGGAACGGTAGCACGCCAGCCAACGCCGAGAAAGCCGAACTCGCGGTTGAGTGGGAGGAGTAAATGAGATTGTGTCTCAGCGAAATAGCACTTGTCTGATGCGATTAAGTGGTTACAAATAGTATACGAGCTGTGCTGTTTCCGTTACCCATACGAGGTCGAGTCGTGACGCTACTAAGCCGCAAGGCCGACTACGCCCTCCTGATACTCTCTTTCCTTCACCAGAAAACCGTTGGTGGAACGGCGAGGGCGATTGCCGAAAAGTTCGGCCTGAGCCGCCCGTTCGTGGCTAACATCTTGAAGGAGTTGTGCCATTTCGGATTTGTGGCCAGCCATCGCGGTGTGAAGGGCGGTTACGCTTTGGCTCGCCCTGCTACAACCATTACCCTCGCAGAACTGCTCGAATCGATTGAAGATGGCTTCCGCCTGACGGTATGCAACCCCTCAGGCGCGAACCACGAATCTGAACATTGCACTCATGCCGGAGGGTGTGCGTTGAAAGGCCCGCTCACCGCAGTTCGCCATCGGTTGCTTGAAGTGCTGCAGTCCGTGACTTTGGCGGATCTGTTCGATCCCAACGGTTCACTGAGCCGACCATCGTCGGCCTTGCTTTCCCTTTCACTGCTTTCCTCAACTGCGGGTTCGGTTGTGGTTCCAACGACAACCCAGGCCTGAACCCGCAACGGTCGCAGTTCATCAGGAGTTTGCTACGATGTCGGTCAAGACGCCGATTTACATGGATAACAACGCCACCACCCGCACCGATCCGCGCGTGGTGCAGGCGATGCTCCCGTATTTCACCGAATCATACGGGAACGCCGCGAGCCGCAATCACCCTTATGGTTGGGAAGCGGAGGCCGCCGTCGAGGAGGCACGCGAGCAGATCGCCGCACTGATCGGGGCCACCGCGAAGGAAATCATCTTCACCAGCGGTGCGACCGAGAGCAACAACCTGGCCATCAAGGGTGTTGCGGCCCTGTACAAGTAGAAGGGGAACCACATCATCACGCAGGCGACCGAGCACAAAGCGGTGCTCGATACCTGCAAGCGGTTGGAACGCGATGGGTGCCAGGTCACTTACCTCCCGGTAGACAAATTCGGCCGTGTGACCGCCGACCAGATTCGCGCTGCGATGACCGACAAGACAATTCTTGTCTCGATCATGGCAGCGAACAACGAGATTGGCACCGTGCAGCCGATCAAGGCGATTGGTCAGTTGTGCAAAGAAAAGGGCGTGCTATTCCACACCGACGCCGTGCAAGTTGTTGGCAAAGTGCCGGTGGATGTGGAAGAGATGGGAATCGATCTGCTGAGCCTCACGGCACACAAGATCTACGGCCCGAAGGGCGTGGGTGCCCTGTATGTTCGCAAGAAAGATCCGCGCGTGCGGCTCGAACCGCAAATGGATGGCGGCGGCCACGAACGCGGTATGCGATCGGGCACACTGGCGGTGCCCATGATTGTGGGCCTGGGCGCAGCCTGCGAAATCGCACACCGCGAAATGGCGGAAGAAACCGAGCGAACTTATCGCCTTCGCGAACGCTTGCGTTCCAGCATCATGGATCGCTTGCCCGAGTCGTACCTCAACGGTCACCCGACCGAACGTCTGCCCGGAAACGCCAACATCAGCTTCGCATATGTTGAAGGCGAAGGCTTGATGATGGGTATCAAGGATGTGGCGGTTTCGAGTGGGTCCGCTTGCACCAGCGCGAGCCTCGAACCGAGCTATGTGCTTCGCGCGCTCGGCGTGGGCGATGAACTCGCCCATTCCAGTATTCGCTTCGGCATCGGCCGGTTCACCACGGAAGAAGAGGTGGATTATGTCGCGGATCTCGTGGTGCGAGAAGTGAGCCGCCTGCGAGAAATGTCTCCGCTATACGAGATGGTGCAGCAAGGGATTGATCTGAAATCCATCGAGTGGGCCGGGCACTGATCACGGAATTTCATCCGGGGGGCATCAGTGTCCTTCGGTTATCATTTAAAGGAGATAAACATGCCTTACAGCGACAAAGTTCTGGAGCATTACAACAACCCGCGTAACGTGGGGAGCTTCGACGCGAAAGATCCCTCGGTTGGCACCGGTTTGGTTGGTGCGCCGGAGTGCGGCGACGTGATGAAGCTGCAGATCAAGGTGAACCCGGATACCGGCGTCATCGAAGATGCCCGCTTCAAGACCTTCGGTTGCGGTTCCGCCATCGCATCGAGCAGCCTGGCGACCGAGTGGCTCAAGGGTAAGACGGTGGACGAAGCGCTTGGCATCAAGAACACCGAGATTGTCGAAGAACTCGCACTGCCGCCGGTGAAAGTTCACTGTTCGGTATTGGCCGAAGATGCCATCAAGGCGGCCATTGCCAATTATAACCAGAAACAGGAAACGCCCGAGCCGACCCCCGAGAAGCGCGAACCGGCTGCGGTGTAATTATTGAAGCCGGATCGGGTATAATTCAACAGAGTTCACGAACGCAACATTAACCAAAGGAAGTACCATGTCTGCTGTTGCAACTCCAGAAGCCCAAAACCTGGGCGTCAAAGATGCCCCGCCTGCGGTGCTGCCTGTAACGGTCACCGAAAAGGCGGCGGCAGAAGTGCGTCGCCATATCGCCGATATGCAGGCGAGCGGGCAAATCGAAGAAGGCGGCAAGCTGTATTTGCGTGTCCGCGTTCAAGGTGGCGGCTGCAGCGGGTTCCAGAACAAACTGGATCTCGATGCCAAGTTCGACGAAAAGACCGACCACAAGCTCGAATTCCACGGCATCGAAGTGGTTGTGGATAAGCGTTCGATGTTGTACCTCAACGGGGCCGTGGTCGATTTCCACGACGACCTGAACAAGCGTGGTTTCACCATCACCAACCCGAACGCCAAGAGCACCTGTGGCTGCGGCAGCTCTTACAGCATGTAAACCAATCTCGCCCGCAAGCTCTGCGCTTGCGGGTGCGGAATCGGGGCCAGCATGGACTACTTCGCACGCCTCGGCCTACCGAGGCGTTTTTCTATCGATGCCGCGGAACTGGAACGGGCGTACCTCGCACACTCGCGGCTCGTTCACCCGGATTATCACCTCGCGGGCACCGATGCGGAACGCGATGTGAGTCTGGAAGCGGCCGCTGCGGTCAATGAGGCGTATAACACTCTTCGTGATCCGTTTTCCCGTGCGGAGTATCTTCTCAGTCTCGAACGCGAACCTGCGGCCCGTGCCGGTGTCAAACTCCCACCGGCATTCTTGGCGGAAATGTTGGAAGCACGCGAGCGGTTGGAAGAAGCACGCGGAAATGCGACTGCGATTACGGAACTGGAGCAGGAGTTTTCGGGCCAACTCGCCACGATGGCGAACGAACTCGCGACACTCTTTGAAGCGGCCAATGCAAGTACGCGGGAAAAGATTGAGTCGGTGCTGAACCAGGCGCGTTATGTTCGTGGCTTGATTCGCGACTTAAACAACGAGTAAAAGTGAATTGTTGGTAACAGATAGAAGGCATAGTAAAGCCTCGCAGGGCGTTTAACTCAGCGGTTAGAGTGCCTCCCTTACAAGGAGGAAGTCGGGGGTTCAAATCCCTCAACGCCCACTCAATCATTTCTTCAGCGACAGATACCTACACCTCTGGCACACTGGACGAACGCCTGTGGGCGATGCGCGACGCCAACTTCAACTTCGTCGAGCCAAATGCTGACGGCCACGGACCGCAACAGCATACGTTGAACTACGATGTGTTGGGGCGGATGATGAACGACCGCGTGATGCCACTCGACAACATCTATTACGGTGTGGCACGATGAGGTGATTACCATCATGTCAGAGCTACCACGAGGCCGGGGAATCTTCTGGCCTGCGGTGATGTTGCCCACAATTGCGCTATCCGTCGCAGGCTTCGTTTACTGGTATTTGGATACATATTTTCCTCCTCTCGGACCCGTGTACACTCCTTACATCATTCCAATGATAATTGGGTTTCTGTGCGGAGGTATGTGTGCTTGGATTGGGCAGGCGCTCCTCCCGCATCAAGCAAACTCCGATTGGTTACAACTGCTGATCAGTTTGTTCATGACGTGCCTGTTGGTCGTGAGCTATTATTGGTGGGGGCACTTGGTTATCCAAATCTCCGGATTGCTAGGCTTCTGAACCGAGAGACGCTGTACGGTTATAATGCGTTTGATCAGTTGGTCGCATTCGCCGAGGGCGATTGAGTGGTGGCCGGTCGGCGTTGACCGGTGCGGCCGCGCAGTGCCAGGATTCGGATTACGCTTTTGACGGCATCAACTCAACAATCATTGATGTCAAAACAAGAGGAACGCCCCTTCGAGATCCACAAGTTGACGACTTTAGAAAAGTTGGGAATGCAAGCGTTATACGCTTTGTTTTCTGCGATCCATACTAATGAGTAATATATGCTGAATGCGGCAGATATTATAAAAATGCTTGTGGGTCTTGGTGAAGTTGGAGATCTTGATATTGTTTCGGGTGAAACCATTCTCTCAGTCACATGCAACGTTAAAGATAGACCTAATGTCCTTGCGATGGCGACTATAATTGATCAACTCTTGAGGAGTTTTGACTATGAGAAATCGCCGGAATTTGAATTGAGAATAGAGGGAAAATCCAGCCAAGTGCAGGCAATGCATCGAAAGTTGCTGTCTTCAGAACGACGGAGGCAGCTCAGCGAAAGATTTGGAAAAGCTATAGCCGATTTGCTTGAATCGCGAGAAGTGTATGATCTTGTGCCTATTGCAAATCATGATTTGCTTGAGGAGCTCAAAACAATTGCATCACGTATTGGGAGAGTATAGATAATCGAAAACAAGGTGATGTGAAGATATGGAGACTTGGCGGCGGCGGCCGGTCGGCGTTGACCGGCGCGGCCGCACAGAGGCACGATACGCGTTTCACATCTTCACCGCCCAAACCTAAGTTTTATTTCAAAAAGTGTAAGGTTCGCCCATCCTCAGCGACTAATTGCAATTGCGGGTATCCCCGAACGCCCGAACAAGATGTCGTCGAGGACCGTGGATGGACTCATCTATTACTACACCGCGTCTTGATCCTGCAATGTGGGTGGATTTGCATGGCGATCATCTTTATCGATTCGCGCTCGCCAGGGTTTGCGATCAAGAGACAGCCCAAGAATTGGTTCAGCAAGCCCTGCTCGCCGCACTGACCGCCCGCCACTTGTTTCGTGGCCACTCTTCGGAACGAACCTGGCTCACCGCGATTCTCAAGCGGAAAGTTGCTGATTCACTCCGCACTGCTGTTCGCCGGAGGGTTCGCCAAGAGCTTGATTTGGACAAAGCGATGGGCTCCCGCTTCACCCGCAACGGGAAATGGAAACAGAAACCCGGCGAGTGGTCGTCGGACGATCCGGGGCAAGAACTCAACCGGGCCGAGTTTCGAAAGACTCTTGACGGTTGCCTGAGCAAACTTCCCACGCGGCTCCGACAGGTGTTTGTTCTCAAGTACATGGATGAAGAAGCTGTGGACGATATCCGTAAGACAACTGGGGTGACGGCGACCAACCTGGCAGTTATGTTGCATCGCGCCCGGCTGCGACTCTGGCAATGCCTCACGGTGAATTGGTTCGGGGAGGAGCCCATGACGCCTTCGGAGGGTGGGAAGTGATAACGTGCCGTCGCGCAGCCGTGTTGATTTCTGAGGAACTGGACTATGACCTGTCGCTACACCTGCGTGCCGGTCTGGCATTTCACGTGCTTGTGTGCATGTCTTGTCGGCGATACCGGCGACAACTCGGCGTGATGGATGAAGCCGTTGAAGAATACTTTGCATCAGCCCGAGCGGTAAACCCCGGTGAGACCATGCCTCCCTCATCGAAGGAGCAACTTAAAGCCATCATCGTCTACCAGCTCGATGCGGAATCCTGATATGGCGTAATCTTTATTGCCGCTGCCATTCGTGCTTTCACGCGGCAAGCGAATCACCAACAATTTCAAGTATTACCGCCTGCACCACACTTTTCGCTACAAGCACGCGCGATTCAATCGCACACCAGGCGATATCGTGGCTCATCGAAGAAACCAGCAATAACTGAGTGTAACTGATTCGTGCGGTCGACGACCAACTTACATCAGCGGCCAAGGATCAACCGCTGGTATTGAGTTATTCCTTTTATGGAGGTCGAGGTCATCATGCGAATCAGGAAAAATCTACGCGGCTGGCGTTTGGGCGTTGCGGCCTTGTTGCTCACCGGATTGGCTTTGGCGGCCGGTGTGTCAGGAGCCGGTGCCGATGAACCGGGTGGAGATTGGAGTGCCGTCTTCACTCTCACGAACGACCCGGAAGGCAACGAACTTGCCGTATACTCGCGGGACAATCGCGGGCGGTTAGGCACAGCCGATTTCATTCCCACGGGCGGCAACGGAACGGGCGGTGGCCTCGGCAATCAAGGCGCACTTGCGCTTAGCGATAACAAGCAGTTCCTCTATGCCGTGAACCCGGGAAGCAACACGATCACTGTCTTCCGGCTCACGCGGCGAGGGCCGCAAGTGTTGCAGGTGATCGAGAGCAAGGGCAAACGTCCGATCAGCTTAACGGTTCACCGCAATCTTCTTTATGTGCTTAACGCACGCGGGGCGGTGCAAGATATGGATGGCATCGCCGGCTTCGAGATTCGTCCCAACGGGCGACTGGTCTACCTCGCGGGTTCAGCCCAACTGCTTAGTGCGGCGAGCACCGCCCCGGCACAGGTTGGCTTCAACCGCGCGGGTAATGTCCTCATCGTGACTGAGAAAAGCACGAACAAGATCGCCGCGTTCGCCATCAATCGACGCGGACTTGCAGACGGTCGAGCGTTTGCCGATTCCGTCGGCCAGACTCCATTCGGCTTCGAGTTTAGCCGCGACGGATTCCTTGTGGTGTCAGAGGCGTTCGGCGGGGCCGCAGACGCGAGCGCTGTTTCTTCCTACTGGCTTAATAACGACGAAGGCACTCTGGAAGTTATCAGCGAGTCGATTCCGACAACCGAGTCCGCAGCTTGTTGGATCGCAATTACGCAGAACGCTGAGTATGCGTATACCACGAACACGGCTAGCGCCACAGTCACCGGTTACAAGCTCAGCAACAAAGGGAAACTCACCATCCTGGATATCGATGGCGTCACAGCCGAGACGGGAACTTCGCCCACCGACATGACCATTCTCGGCAACCGCACGCTGTTTGTGCTGAACCGCGACGATGGCTCTGTCGGTGTTTTTGACATCATGCGGGGCGGAGCCTTGGACCCGATTCAAGTCATTGGCGGGCTTCCGCTAACTAATCCGACGGGTTTGATCGTGCGATAACTCCCAATCCACACGCGGGGTGCTGTGATGCATAGCCCCCGCGTATTGAAGAGTGCCCCACGTTCGCTATGGCTTCAGTCTAGCCTTCCATTGGGGTTCTGTGCCTCATCCAATTTAACACCCACTTCGCAAGATCAGGAAAAATTCATCCGCAGTGGGTTGCGTTTCGAGGCAAGCCAAGTTCTACTAAATCACCATTCGGACGGTGTCCTCGATGGATTGAGATTCGACCCAGCCGCGGAGGCGGCCCTATGACCGTGGCTCCTGATTTCTTCGAGACAGAACCCCGCAACTGGCGCGCCAGACTGGCCGTTAGCGTAGATGTGATGCGCGAACTGAGCCGGTATTCGGATCCGCAAGAAATGTATGCCGTGTTCGCTCGCCGGATGGCTCAACTCTTCCCGGTAAGCCGGCAACTATCGGTGTCGCGGCGCGGGCTGCGGGAACCGCAATATCGCGTCACGCGCTTCAATCTGTGGAAAGATCAGGTGAACCCATGGAAGGAGCCGCACCGGCTTCCGGTCCATGAGGGCGGGTTGCTCGCGGAGTTGGTTTACGCCGACGAGCCGCGCATGATCGAGCAACTCACACTCGATGCGGATGACCCCGCATTTGAATACCTTGCGGGTCAGCGTTCCGTGCTGGCGATTCCGCATTACGATCAGGGCACGGCCCAGAACGTCGTGATTCTGGCTCGCGAGGATGCCAATGCCTTCCCGCGTGATCGGATCGCGGATTTGGTGCTACTGAGCAATCTTTTCGGTCGCGCCACGCAAACACTTGTTCTTTCGCAGGCGGTTCGCGAGGCCTATGAAGCGGTCGATTACGAACTGCGAACCGTGGAAGATATCCAGAAGTCGCTGTTGCCGGCCAGCATGCCGCGTGTGCCCGGGCTTGATGTGGCAGTCCACTATCAAACGGCCAAGCGTGCCGGCGGCGATTACTACGACTTCTTCCCGCTTCCCGGTGGCAAACTTGGCGTGTTAGTGGCCGATGCCAGCGGGCATGGTGCCCCGGCTGCGGTGCTGATGGCGATCGCTCACAGTATCGCGCACACACGACCGGAACCGCCCATTCACCCCGGCGAATTGCTCACGCACCTCAACGACCACCTGACGCGGCGTTATACGCGGCAAACCGGCAACTTCATGACGGCGTTCTATGCCGTGTTCGATCCCGTCGGCGGCACACTTTCTTACGCCAGTGCCGGGCACAATCCGCCACGACTCGTGCGTGGGGCCGATGGCTCGCGCGTGGTGCTAAACCGCGCACAACGCCTGCCGCTTGGCATCAAAACCGATGAAGCGTACCCCGAGCAAACCGTGACGCTTCACCAAGGCGATCAGGTCGTTTTCTTCACGGATGGCGTGATCGAAGCGGTGAATGCCGAGGGCGACGTGTTTGGCTCGAATCGCCTGGATGCGGTGATTGGTGGTTCGGCACCCACGGCCGAAATCATGATCCAGATGATCCTGCGTGACTTCATGGCATTTACCTTCGGCGTGCCCGTGGCGGACGATCGAACACTGGTGGTGGTCAAACGAGTGTGATGATGCCAGCAGTGGTGCGTTGCCTTGTTTGATTTGTGGCACCCGGAATCGCACAGTAAGATAGTTTTCCCGGCGAACCACGCGCTCCGTTTCCTGTATCCTCCGGCGTGGTATCCGGCCTAACTCCATCAGCGAAATGCCATCCCAATCACAGACGTTCCCTTGTCCATTCTGCGGCCGCCGGATGGGCGTGGGAATTGACCTTCTTGGTAAACATGTTCGCTGCCCGCACTGCAAGCAAGTCGTGCTGGCTCCTCCGCCTGCCGAACCGGTTGCGGTCGCAGTTGCGGTGCCAACACCGGTGACGCCGCCACCGCCTCACGTTGCTCCTGCGCCGCCAGTTATCGATGAGCTTTTTGCTTTCGAATCCTCTCTCCGTTCGCAACCGCCAATTCCACCCGTGCCCACGCCGCTTCCGCCATCTGTGCCCGTGCCAGAGCCGGCGTCTCCTCTGGAACCGGTCTTCAATATCCCAAACAAGGAACGCGCTGATAGCATTTTCAGCGAAGAGAATGAGTCGGAAGATGATGTGTTTGGCAACGCCAACCCGAAGCCCATCTCTTTCCGACCGGTGTCCGATCTGCCAACGGAACCACTTCCCGTGGAGTTTCCGGAATCGCCGCCTTTGCAGTTCGATGAACCGCTCGAACTGGACATGCTTTCCGAACCACCCGTCAACCCAACGGCTCACGTGCTACCCGTGCCCGAAGACGATCCGGACCTGGATGATCCACCGATCGCTTACCCAACGGTATCGTCTGCTCCGCCGGCACCGCACGTTAACCCGCAACCGCTTCCGTCTGCCGTTCCGCAGTTGCCACAATACACCCCGGTGCAACGCCCCGCAGAATCAAACCCGCATGCGACCGGTAACCCTTGGGCGGGGATGGCACCCGTGGTTGTTCCCCAGGGTGCGCCCCCGGGTGCGATGGGTCCGGCATCGCCAAACGTAGCGGTAGCTTATCCCGCGCCTGTCGTTGCTCGCCCGGTCGCAGTGCAGCCTCCCATGATGGTTCCCACTGTGGTGGCGACCGTAGAAGAAGTTTCGCAAGAGAAGCCCGTGCGGATTAATCGCGGGCGGCGGAATGAACCCAGTTCGGGCGGGATTCCCAAAGGTGTTTTGTTTGGCCTGGCCGCATACGCACTGCTCATGACCGCGTTGGCCGTGTATGGCTTGGCGTTCAAATCCGGTGCGTTACCCCCGGAACACCCGCTCTCCACCATTCCGGATACGTTTGGTGAGTTCGAACCCGCGACTCGAAAGAAGGTAAGCCTCTATCGATTCAAGACCGATCTCCCACTGCCTGCCGAGTTGCACGCGGGGTTGGGCGGCAAGATTACGGTGGGGCAACTGGAAGTGGAACCGCAGAGTATCGTGATTCGCCGCGTCAACCTGCACATCGAAGGGAAAGGCGAGCCAAGTCGGACAATGAACAGCCCGGGTGATGCGCTGGTATTGCAGTTCAAAGTGACAAACACTTCGCCCGACCTGTCATTTCATCCCGTCGATCCCGCGTTCAACCGGAAAACCATTACCGAAGACCGACCGCTCACACGCGTGGTGGTTGCGGATAACGTGTTCTACGGTGGACCAATCAACTGGCCGTTTCGCAAAGAGACGCGGGTCTTTGATAAAGAACAAGAGAACGACACCACGCCGCTGAAACCTGGCGAATCCCGCGAATACTTTCTCCCTTCGGCCGCCGATCTCAAGTTGCTCAGATTGGTCCGGAACTCGACCGAACCCATGCAATGGCGAATCCAGTTGCGGAGTGGAATGATTGAGCGCGACGGGCGAGAGATACCGGTTACATCGGTGATTGGCGTGGACTTCGATCGCGGCGAAGTGAAAGAAGGCAAGGGAACCTGAACGATCCGATAGCCAAGCCATGAGGGCTACATGGCTATCGGAAGACTTGCAAGTTACTCAAACCTTTTCCGGCACCAGGAACGGTTTGCGGTAGTTTCGCGTCAGCATCGCATCAGCTTCCTTATCGTTCACAAACCTTTCCGCATTCCCATCGAATTCCAATTTGCGACCGGCGATCAGGTTCTTACCGTCGAACTTGACGCCGCTATCCTTCAAGTGGTCACCCATGCGAGTGAGGGCATCGGTGCCGAACTCGTTGCCCGAGAGCTTACCGAGATTCGCATCGAATTCCGTGGGTTTGCCCAGTCGGTAGCTGATGTTCCCAAGGTGGCATAGCCCGCTCGAAATATGCCCGACTTCGATGTCGGCATGCAACTTGGACATATCGCGGCTGCGGACGCAGTCGATGAAATTCGAGAAGTGATCGCCGCCACGCTTCATTTCTGCGGGCACCTTGGGAATGGCGATTCCGTCCCCTTGGCCCTTCGGATAAAACTTGCCGCCGGCGACCACGCCTTCCTCGAAGTGAAGGATGTTGCCCACATTCTGCCCACGATAACCCGGCGACTTGAGGCCGCGTGTCTCGAAGATTAACTGCGTATCGCCGTAGTCGAAGATGCTGACAAGCCCGTTGGGGGTTTGTCCCTGATCGTTGTTCGCAAACCGGCCGCCCAGGCTAATCACGCTCTTGGGCCAGCGGGCATTGGGAATAACCCAGCGGGCAATGTCCATCTGGTGAACGCCCTGGTTCCCGGCATCGCCGTTGCCGAAGTCCCAGAACCAGTGCCAGCGATAGTGAACGATGTTCTCGTGGAACGGTTGCTCTTGCGCTGGCCCGAGCCAAATGTTGAAGTCCAATTCCGCTGGCGGCGCCTTGGTGGGCTTGTGCCCGATATCGCCGCGAGTGCTGCCCCCGGTTCCGCCATCTTTGTAGCACAGTCCACGCGACACGAGCAGTTTGCCGAGTTTGCCCGACTTGGCTAGCGCCGCAAGATCTTCCCAACTCTGGCTGCTACGGCTCTGCGTGCCGTGCTGCACAATTCGCTTGTGCTTGCGTGCCATCTCAACCGCGATGCGGCCTTCGTGAATGTTGTGCGAACACGGCTTTTCCACATACACATCCTTGCCCGCCTCGCACGCCCAGATGGTCATGAGGCTATGCCAGTGGTTCGGCGTCGCAATGGAAACCGCGTTCAGTTCCTTGTCTTCGAGAGCTTTGCGAATGTCCGTCAGGGTTTTCGCGGGTGGAAGCCCTTTCTTGTCCGCAGCGTCGGCGTGCTTTTTGTAAGTCCGCTGATCCGGGTCCACAAGGTATGCCACCTGAACGTTCTTCATGCCATAGTACGCACCGGTATGCGCGCTACCGCGACCATTGAGGCCGGCAACCGCAATGCGAACGGTGTCGTTCGCACCGAGAACTTTCCCAGACGATTTGGTTCCTGCGATCGTCACAGTCGCAGCACTGGCGAGAGTGTGCTTGATAAACGAGCGGCGGTTCAGGCGGGCCATGAGAGAGAACCTCCGGGCGGGTAAGGAAAGGTTAAGGCGGACGATTGAACGATAACCGGCGACCACACCACAAGCAAACAGTTTCGCGTTGCTCGCGCCATTCGTTGGTACTCTAAGCTCGACTGATGCCGATTCTGTGACGGTCATGCAGCAGGTGCGAGCGTGGTGAGCAAGAGTTCCCGCACGGGCTTCGGGAGTTGTTCAAGACCCATGGTTTGACCGGCCTGTGGCAAAAGGGACTCGGCCCACAGC
>JBGSLF010000085.1:0-2096 GCA_041740855.1 Gemmata sp. | reverse complement strand
TTCCTGATGATGGACGCTCTGGTCCTGAAGGAACTTCCCGAAGTCTTCGACAGCGTGATCGACAGCGGGTTGTTCCACGTCTTCTCGGACGACGACCGCCGCCGCTATGTCGAAGGACTGGCGTCGGTGCTGAAGCCGGGCGGCAGGTTGTTCTTGCTATGCTTCTCGGACGCCGAGCCGGGCGATCAGGGGCCGAGGCGGGTGTCGAAGAAGGAGATCGAGGATGCCTTCACAGAGGGCTGGGTGATCGAGTCCATCGAGCCGACCCGGTTTGAGGTCCGGCCCGATCCGAACGACATCTCGTTCAGCGAGGGTGGGCCGAAGGCGTGGTTCGTGGTGGCTCGGAAGCCGGGGTGAGCTATACACTCTCCATCTCGATGACCACGCCGGTCAGCCGGTCGAGGAGTGACTGGGCGTTCTCGGGGTGCAGGGAGTAGTTGACGAATTGCCAGCCCGAGCCTGTGTCCGGCCGCAGCGTCAAGATGACGATGTGCTGGCCGGTGGCTTCGTCCACGCCGCCGCAGACGGCCAAGACCTCGGCATCGGTAATGGTGTTCGGCTGCTGGCCGTGCATGACGCCCCCGGCTAAGAGTGATGGCGTGACGACGGGCAAGCCGGTGTCAGCGGATGATGTCGTCGTAATGGGAGCGAGGCGTGACCGACGAAGCCGGTTAAGAGGCGTTGAAGTGCACCGAGATTTGTCCCGAATTTGCCCGCAGATTTGCCCGCAAAATTTGCCCACAACCAGACGTGTCGTAAGTCCTGATTTCGCAGTAGTTTAGAAGAGCGGGATACGAGAGTCGAACTCGTCTCACAGCCTTGGGAAGGCTGGGCACAACCGATATACCAATCCCGCAACACTCGGAATTCTAACAATCGCAAAAGCGGGTTCAAGCCCTGTTCCGCGTTCTGTGGCGGCAACCGATGTAATGCGAAGTTTCCGAACCTGTGCGGAACGTCCGGCAAACCCACCTGCCGCCTGCCACCAGAACCACTTGTCGCCGCCACACGGGGCCACTTCGCCGCGACGCAGCCCGGCTTGCTCAGATTCTCTCGATCACGTCGTTCACCGCGAAGCGCGATTTGGCATGCTTCGCTGCGGGGTCGCTTTCCGAACGATAGCCCGATGTGGCGATCACAACCGAGCGATACCCCTTCGCCTTTAGCCCGAGAATTTCGTCGTAATGTTCGGGTTGGAAGCCTTCCATCGGGCAAGCATCGACACCCGCAAGCGCGCAACTCGAAAGAAATACGCCCAGCGCGATGTAGCACTGACGGGCGGCCCAGGCGTGAGCGTCGGCTTCGGTCATGCGCGACAGTGAACCGAGCATCGATTTCTTGAAGCCTTCCAGCGCGGCCGGTTCCAGCCCGCGTACTTCTGCGGTGCGGGCAACGTGGCGTTCCACATCGGCGGGGGTTGGCGGATTCCTCGCCGCGAAGACCACCAGGTGCGACGCATCGAGAATCTGCGGTTGACTAAAGGAAACCGCGTGGAGTTTCTTTCGCACCTCGGGGTCCGTGATCACCACGAATTTCCACGGCTGCAACCCATACGAAGAGGGCGACAGCACCGCCGCCTGTTCGAGTTGCGACCACACTTCTGGTGCAATCTTGCGAGCCGGATCGAATTTCTTCACCGCGTATCGCCAGCCAAGTTGTGTAAGAATCGTATCGAGGGGAACGGTTTGCATCGGCGAAATCCTGCCATCAAAGGTGTTAGCGATTCACGGAGAGGCACTTTGATCTTAGTTATCGCCGTTCGCGCGGCGTTGAGATAATGCGCTTGGGGTCGCGGTGTTCTCGGTAAGTGTTATCGCGTTATCGAATCATCGCAACAATGTCATGCGTGCGGTGATTTGCTGTTTGCAGACTCGCAGCGGGACTGTTAGCTTGGCGTCGCACGGCAAACGTCCTAACAGTCGTGCGGCCAGGCAGATTCGCTTCTGTTCAATTACTTGTTCGGCAGGAAACCCCGAGCCGGCGGAGGCGCGGATGCTCGACACACTTGCCCGCGTCTGCGACGATGGCGGCCGGCTGGTTGGCGTGTCCTGCATGCGGTTCGTGGGCAACCCCGGCGACCACCCGCTCGTCACCGC
>JBGSLF010000084.1:0-72114 GCA_041740855.1 Gemmata sp. | reverse complement strand
TCCGGGGTGGTCTCAAACAGATCCACCAGTCGGCCAACCTCGGCGTCGGGCAAGGAAATACGGATCACGCGTTAATCCTCAGTCGGTCAGAAGTCCTCCCGAGGACAGAATAGACAAAAGCAACCGGATCGTGAATGAGGGAGAAATGCCACAACGCGAAGCGACGACCAGGCCGAAGGTTAAGCTCGATCGCCGCTGCGTGTGTTCCTGCTCATCCGTGGAACGGATCAATGATGCGAACAGGCGGCGGTTCGGCGACCACGCACACTGTGCGGGAAAAGTTTCTCTTGCAGTAAGTTCCCGGCCGCATCGAATGGCAGCGGTTGTGGCTCACCAAACGCTTCTAGATGCGGGGTTGCTCGGGCTTCCGCAGCCAGAGCGGGCGAAACCCACAGTTCCGCCACTTCCAGCGTGTTGGGGATGACGCAGAACTTGAGCTTCTCGAACTCGGGTTGCCAGCACGTTTCGATGCACGCGGAGATCACTTCGTGGTCGGTCTCGAAGGCGATGGGGAGCTTGCTTCGCCACAGAAAGCGGGCCGTGAGGTTGTTCATGCGGAATGGCCCCTGATCGATGCCCGCCAGCGCGCGGTTGGTCGTCAGATCGGCAATGCCGATGCCGGTCGCATTGCCGTGGCTTTCGGGCGACACTTCCAACACGCCCATGCGTGTGATTCGCGGGTCGTTGGTTTCGGCTTCCGGGCTAGCCTCGATCAGCATGCGACCCACGACATTCGGATCCATGCCCGCACCGGAATAGTTCTTGCCGCACTCGCCAACAATCAGCACATCCATGGCCTTGAAGGGCAAGCGGCCCATCAGTTGTCGCGCCTCGATCAGAAGAGGCGGCTCGCGATCGAGGACATCGTCGCGGTCCACCACTTCGAGCTTGGCCGTTTCTTCGTTCGCGTTCTCCAGAATGGCGAGACCGCCGAGGAAGGGCGTTTTGGCAAGGATGATTTTCCCGGATTCGGGCAGCATGTCACGCAGGCCGCGCGTGCCGAAGCTATGCACTTGATCGGCACCGTGCCGCTTGCCAAGCCCAATGACAAGCATCTTCATGATGCCGCTTTCGAACGCACCGCGGAAGTCGGTGTGCGGCTTCACCCGCGATACCGTGACCACGCCATCGGCGGCCAGCGCGTTGCGATCCCACCACACCGGTTGGCCCCACGAGTTCGTGCCGATGGGCACCGCGTCCATGTCGGTGACGATGGGAACGCCCAGGTGGGCTTCATCGATATCGTAACTGGCCAGGAGTTCGCGTTGGCCTTCTGCCGTGGCACCGCCGTGCGAACCCATGGCCGCAACAACGAACGGCGAAGCGCCCAGTTCCTTCAACGCATCGATGGTGGCTTTGGCGATTGTCAGATAGTTCTTGATGCCGCGGCTCCCGCAACCCACGGCGATTCGCATGCCCGGCTTGATTCGCTTGGCGGTTGCCGACGTGAGCCATTGCCGCCGAACTTCGCCCGCCACATCGGCAACGGTGGGTTGCGGGGCCGTTTGGCGAAAACCTTGAACGTGCGGAATGTCCACAAGTGACCTCGAAATGAACCTGTATGAAGACACCGGTCGCTGACGCGACTCGGCTCGCCGATGAAAGAGACCCGGTCGCTGACGCGACTCGGCTCGCCGAAGAACGCGACTCGACTCAACGGATTTTATCAGCGAGCCGCGCCCCGTCAGGGGCCGGGTCGATCAAGCCGAAATTACCTCTCCGGTTTATTCCGGCGTCACCTTTAAGGTTAACTTCTGCCCTTTACGCAGAACAATCACATCCACGGGGTTTCCGGGCTTTTGTGCGCTCATGGCGGTCATGTAGCTGCCGATGTTCTTCACGGAACGGCCGCCAATCTCGACAATCACATCGTTATCCTTCACGCCGCCCTTCTCGGCGGGACCGCCGGGCGAAACGCCCTCGACCAGAACGCCGCCATCTTCGGTTTCGTAGTTTCCAGGGCGAACGCCCAGTCGCGGACCGGATGGCCGGCCGGCGCGTGGGTCGGTCGGGTCGCTCCAGGGGTCGCGCGTCACCAGATAGTTCGGGCGGGATTCGCGGGTCGCCAGGTCGTTGGTCAGGAGTTGCACGAAATCGACGACTTTCCGCATGCCCGGAACGTTAATCTTCTCGGGCACATCGGTTGGTCGGTGATATTCGCCGTGTGTGCCGGTGTAGAGGAACAAGACCGGCACTTTCTTGCGGTAGAACGAATCGTGGTCGCTTGGCCCGGTGCCCGCGGCGAGTGTGGTGAGTTTGAAATCGGCCTCCGCGCCCGCTTCTTGAACTAGTTGTGCGAACCCTTCGCCCGTCCCGGTTCCGTACACGATCAAGCGATCCTTCTTGCCCCAAAGCCCCAACCAATCGGCGGCTACCGGGCTAACGCGGCCGATCATGTCCATGTTGATCATTGCCACGGTTTTGTTAAGCGGAACGAGTGGTTCTTTGCAGTAGTGGACCGAGCCAAACAATCCGCGTTCTTCGGCGCTGAAGGCGATGAACACCAACCGTCGCCCTTTGCGCTCTTTCATGCCACCATAGCGGCGAGCCAGTTCCATCAAGCCCGTGGTGCCGCTTGCGTTATCGTCGGCTCCGAGGTGAATCTTCCCTTTGGCCGAAGCCCCGCCCAGACTGCCGAATGTGCCATAACCAACATGATCGTAGTGTGCGCCGATCACAACTGTTTCGTCTGCTAGTGGGCCAGAACCTTCCAGAACACCCACCACGTTCTTGCACTTGTAATCGGTCCGATCCACTGCCACTTCGATATTCGCCTTCGAGCCTTTGATGGCGAAGGAACGCGGCTTCAGGTCTTTATCAATCAACGTTTCGATGTCGGCGACAGACTGAATCGGCCCCTCTGCGATCAAAGAATCGAGCACGTTGCGCTTGATTTGCAGCACGGGAATCGGAGCAGGTGGCACGCCAACGGAGTGGTTCGCGAACTGGAATAGCGGATCGGTCGTGCCGGCAGAACCCGCATCGCTCACGATCACGATGGCCGCAGCCTTATGAGCAATGGCATTCTCGATCTTGGCGACGAACGGGGCAAACGGGCTATCTTCGCCTTCGGGCAAGGCCGGATCGAAGCGGCGGTCGCCCTTCTCGCTGTAGCGTGGCGTGCGGCGAAGAATGACGACAACTTTCCCTGCCACATTCACGCCCGCGTAATCGTCGTACTTAAGAGCGGGAGCCGTGATGCCATACCCCACAAACACCATTTCGGCATCTGCTTTACCCGTGCGGCTAAAGCCCATGACGCTGAACTCCGTGCCGGCTTGCAGTTCACGCGATTTCCCAGCGGAATCGGTGATGGCCAGTGTGTTTGGCTTCCCGAGTTTGGCTCCCGCGGCGATGGTAAAGGGCTGGAAGTACGATCCATCCTTCATCAGTGGCTTCAGCCCGGCCAGTTTGAACTGTTCGGCAACGTGATTGGCTGCCAGTTCGATCCCCTTGGTATCAACCCCGCGTCCTTCGCATTCCGGGCTGGCGAGGAAGAACACATCTTTCCGCATTCGCTCCAACACGGGATCTTCGAATGGCTTCTGCGCGGGTGAAGCCGTCGCGGCAATGAGAAGGATCAGGCTCGCCACAAAGGCCGAACCAAGAACGCGGTGAAACATGCGGGTTGACCTCGGGCGCGATGAGTGAATGACGGTGGGAGAATGCACTCTATTATGCCGCAATGTGGTGACCTGCGACAAGAGGCAGGAACTTGGCCAGCGGTGCTCGTGATGACACCGGAGTTCTAGTTACGAAACTCCGCGTGCGGAGGGTCGGTGCTCTTCAGAACGCAACACGCGGTTCACGCGATTCCGGTGTTCGCCTTGCATGTTCGGATGCTCACGTTATACGGGCGACTTCCTGAGCGCACGCAACTTTCGCAATTGGGGGCAGGCATGGATGCCGCGAACCCGCTGAGTCGGTGGCTTCTGGCCGCTGGCCTAGCTGCCGCCGTCGGGTGTCATTCGGATGGTAAATCGTCTTTGCCGCTGGCTCGTGGGCAATATCCGATTGCTCCAGAAGCACCCGCAAGGGCAGCTACAAGCCCGATTGCGGGCATGCCACTGATGCCCACGGCTCCGCCCAAAGAGCCGATGGAAGTGGAGAAAGATATCCAGAAAGCCGGCTATTCCGCCGTGCCCGCAGTGGCCGATGCCGCGGCGAAGAGTGCGGAACTGCTTAAAGACAGCATCCCGCAAATCAAGGTTGTGGCTCTGGTTGGTGCCACGAATCTGGTTACGAATCAAGAAGTGATTGAAGCCGTGCGACAGCGGTATGGCGAATTGCACGCGCTGGATGGCCCCGCCCGCAAGGTGAAGGAAAAGGAACTGTACGATGCCGAACTTCGCCGCGTGATCGAACGCGAACTGATCCTGGACGAGATGTATGCCAAGCTGAAAAAAGCCAATCGTCTGCACGTTGTGGATGAGATTAAAGAGTTCGCAACGAAGGCCGCCGAGCAAACCATTCGCGCGATGCGGAAACAATCTGGCAATCTCAGCGAAGAAGAGTTCCAGGGAATTCTGCGCACGCAAGGAATGACCATTCCCGTTATTCGCCGCCAACTGGAACGGCAAATGATGGCCGATGAGTATGTTCGCAGTGTGATGCGAGAGAAAGGCCGCACGCCTGGCCTGGCCGATATCCGCGAGTACTACGACCGCCACCCGGATCAGTTCCAATCCGAGGATAGCGTGAAGTGGTTGGACATTTTCATCAGCTTTAACCAACACGCCACCCCGCGCGCCGCGTATGACCATGCGATGGCAGTCCGGCAGAAAGCCGCCGCAGGTGGCGACTTCGTTGCACTCGTTAAACAGTACGATAACGGGTTAGCCGTTGGCACGAACGGCGTGGGCGTGGGTACGACACGGGGCGAGATCAAACCTCAGTTTGTCGAACCCACCGTCTGGGCGCTCGAGGTAGGAGCGGTGAGCCAGCTCATCGAAACGCCCACGGGCTACCACATTGTGAAGATCGCCGAGCGAGAATACGCCGGGATGCGGCCGTTCGATTCGAAGGTGCAAGGCGAAATCCGCGAAACCTTGATCCGGCAATTCCGCCTCGGCGAATATGCGAAACTGGTCGAAGAACTGTGGCGCAATGGGCCTGTTCGGATCATCGAACACCCGTGACCTCACTTCATTGTCGCGATTCAAACGCTCTAACACCAAGCCTCCGGTTCTCCGGGGGCTTTTGCCGTTTGCACCTTTGACTGGCGCGGCTCGCGAATGAGTCGCAGGATTGCGGTGCAGCGACATCTGCTCTTGGTAGGCGACACGCGGGGCAGATAGAATACAGGTGCCGCAGGCTTAAATAGCACGGCGACAATCCACAACAACTTGCACGCACCAGGGCGAAGGGTTAGGCTGGCACGGCTTGATCGCTGTTACCTTTCCCACTTCGCCCCGGTCGATTACCTGTCCCGGCGGAAGCCAATCATCCGAACCGGGCACAGCCGAGCCTAACCCGCGTCGCCTTTCGGCGACAAACCGGAGGACAATCACAACCATGGCCACCGCCTCGGCGATTCTCGACGGCCTGCGTTCCCGGCTTGATACTACCGAGTACAAGAAGCTGAACTGGGAAGGTTCGTTTGCAGACTACCTAACCATCGTGCTGGCGAAGCCCGGTGTCACACGCACGGCTTTCCAACGTCTTTACGATATGATCCTCGTCCATGGCACGGAGGACATCTACGAGAACAAGGACAAGCTCTCTCGGTACAAATTCTTCACCGAGTTCGCGACGCGGCACGCCGATGGCATCTACGGGCTAGATCGCTCGCTGATGCAGTTGGTGAACACGTTCAAGAGCGCCGCCCTTGGGTATGGCACCGAACGCCGCGTCATTCTGCTGCATGGCCCGGTCGGCAGCGCGAAATCCACCATCGCGCGGTTGCTCAAACGCGGGCTGGAAGAGTATAGCCGCACCGACGACGGCCAACTCTTTAGCTTCGCCTGGAAGAACGCGGATGGCAGCGGGTGGACCAAAGACCCCATGCACGGCGAACCGCTGCAACTGATTCCGGACGAACACCGCCCCTCGCTGCTCGCCTCGCTTAACGCCGATTGCACGAAGCCTTATGCTTACGACATCAAAATCAAGGGCGATCTTAGCCCCTTCAGCCGGTACGAGTTCAAAACGCGGTTGGCCAATTACGATGGCGACTGGCTCAAAATGCTTGAAAACGAGGTGAAAGTGTATCGCCTGGTGCTCAGCGAGAAAGACCGCATCGGCATTGGCACCTTCCAGCCCAAGGATGAAAAGAACCAGGATAGCACCGAGTTAACCGGCGACATCAACTACCGCAAAATTGCGGAGTATGGCTCGGATAGCGATCCGCGTGCGTTTAACTTCGATGGCGAATTGAACATCGCCAATCGCGGTATTGTCGAGTTCATCGAAGTGCTCAAGTTGGATGTGGCGTTCCTGTACGATCTTCTCGGGGCGTCGCAAGAGCACAAGATCAAGCCCAAGAAGTTCGCCCAGACCGACATCGACGAGGTGATTCTCGGCCACACCAACGAGCCGGAATATCGCCGCCTGCAGAATAACGAGTTCATGGAAGCGCTGCGGGATCGCACGGTGAAGATCGATATTCCGTACGTCACCCGTTTGCGCGACGAAGTGAAGATTTACGAGAAGGACTACAGCCCCGAGAAAGTGCGTGGCAAGCACATCGCTCCGCACACCGTCGAGGTGGCCGCCATGTGGGCGGTGCTCACGCGACTGACGCCGCCCAAACACGCGAGTTTAAGCGTGCTGCAAAAGATGAAGCTCTATAACGGGAAGACGCTTCCCGGCTTCACCGAAGATAACGTCATCGAGTTGAAACGCGACGCAACGAACGAAGGAATGACCGGCATCAGCCCGCGCTACATTCAGGATAAAATCTCCAATGCACTCGTGGCGCACCCGGACGAAGACAACATTAACCCGTTCATGGTGATGCACGAACTGGAAGCCGGGCTGCGGCACCACTCGCTGATCCGCGACGAAGAACAGTATCGCCATTACAAGGAACTGCTCGCCGTCGTGCGTGAAGAGTACGAAGACTTGGTCAAGAACGAGGTGCAACGGGCCATCGCGGCCGATGAAGACGCACTCATGCGGTTGTGTGCCAACTACATCGACAATGTGAAGGCCTACACCCTGCGCGAGAAGGTACGCAATAAGTTCACCGGGGCCAACGACGACCCGGATGAACGGCTTATGCGATCGGTGGAAGAGAAGATCGATATCCCCGAGGGCCGCAAAGACGATTTCCGTCGTGAGATCATGAACTACATCGGTGCCCTCGCCATCGATGGGAAGAGATTCGACTACAAGACCAACGAGCGGTTGCAGAAAGCGCTGGAACTGAAACTCTTCGAAGACCAGAAAGATACCATTAAACTGAGTTCGCTGGTGTCTAACGTGGTGGATAAAGCGACGCAAGAGAAAATTGATGTGGTGAAGAGTCGCCTGATTCGGAACTACGGATATAATGAATCCAGTGCCACAGATGTGTTGAACTTCGTCGCCAGTATTTTTGCTCGCGGCCAAACGAAGAAGTGATACTTGGGTGTCCTGTTGCTTGTGATCTTCAAAGCAATGGGCACCTTAACCTTGATACAAACCGTTGGGGTCGAGACGGGTGGGGGCCTGACCGAGCTGAAGGCGTGAACCTGGTCAGGTCCGGAAGGAAGCAGCCATAAGCTCTAGAGGTTGCGGCTCAGGGCACCCCCATCCGTCCCGCCCCTGGCGGCAAGTTAATTGCGACAAGCAACGCCAAAGGCCCACCCGATATCGGGTGGGCCTTTGGCGTTCGGTTATCTGTTTGGTAACTTCTTGACGAGTTGGTCACTTCTTGACGAGCCGGACGCGTTAGCGACGGTTCTTGGTTTGCCGCCGCGGACGCGTGCGGCTCGTCAACACATCCCACACAACCCCGCCCGCTGGTTTAGAACCAGCCGAAGAACAGGCGGCGAATGTCGAGCACGATAACGAACACCATCAGCGACAGGATCATAAATAGCCCTGTCCACATGGCCGCAGCGAACACTTTCTCGGGCACCGGCCGGCCCAGAATCCATTCCAGCAGCAAGAAGACCATGTGCCCGCCATCGAGCACCGGAATCGGCAGGAAGTTCACCACGGCCAGGTTCACCGAGATCATGCCGAGGAAAAGCAAGAACTGCCAGAAATCTTCCCCCGCGAATCGGTACGAGACATTCGCGATGGTGAGCGGGCCGCTCATGGTTTTGGCACTGACGCGGCCAAAGGCCATCGCATACAGATTCATGTACACTTCGCGGATGAATCGTACGGTGCGCTGATAACCGAGCGCTGCGGCATCGCCGATGCTCGTTGCCTTCTGAATGCGGAAGTCTTGTTGGAACACCAGACCGATATCATCGCTGGGGTAACGGGTATCGGGGCGGGCTTGCAGATCCAGCACTTCAATTTCTTGATCGCCACGCTTCACTTTCACATCGATGCGGCTGTTGGGCCGGCTCTGGAGCGAGTAATCGATGGATGCCCACTGATGGGGCTTGATCTCTTCCCAGTCGCCCGCCTGCACCGTGCCCGCACCATCGACGATCTTGAAACGCACGGCAGTGATAATGTCGTCGCGTTGCAACTTGCCATCGGCGGGGCTGCCGGGTTCCACATCATCGACGACGCCTTCCACCCAGTACGCCAGCCCCAAGCCGCCAAGCGGAACCGGGGAGTTAGGCAGTGTGATCACTTCGCGGTCGTAGCGATACGCCTTGTCGTATTGCAGCGATAACTCGACCGGTTTGGCTTCCTCGTGTCCCTGTTGGCGAAGCACTTCCAACCGCACCTTGGGGGCGGATTCGCCGGCTGCGGCCATCCGATCGGCCCAGCGTTTAAGCTCTGTGGGGAGCAAGACGGGATCGAGCTTGCGCACCTCGATCTTGGGATCTTCGTTCTTCAGATCACCGGTGGTTAGCCAGATTTCGCGGCCATCGGGTTCCGGGAACTTGATCGTCTTGATGCGGTCGCCGCGTGTGGGCGTTTCTTCGGACCACGCCTCGACTCCCGCTTGCTCTGCGGGGCCGCCGCTGCGCAACGCCACGATTTTGCCCATGCGCATTCGCAATCCCAGATCGGAACGGTAAGCCGGTTGCACCAGAACATCGGCCGTTTCGCCGGTCAGTTTGCGAACCACGCGAATCGTGACGGGCTTGCCGGCGAGCTTCTCCATGCGGCGATAAAAATCGTTGATATCCGGGCCAATCTCGGGGTCGCGCAGGTCCGGGTTCAGTGGTGTAATCTGAGTGGGGTCGTCCGGGTTGGTCATGGCAACGATCTTGTCGCCCGGCTCAAATCCGGGATCTTTCGCCGCGTCCGCCACGCTGCCGGGCATGGTGGGGCGGAAACCCTTCTTCTTGATCGAGAGAAGCGTAAGGCGGTAGGGCGGTGCCACACCAAGTTGCGGAAACCGTGCGCCTTCTTCCTTCAGTGGTTCCACGGAAATCGCTTGGGTTTCTTTGCGTTCGGGGTGTTGGATAACGAGATCGACCTTGTCGCCCTTCTGCGTGGCCATGAGATACGGGCGCATATCGTTGAAGAACGGTTTGTCGCGCGAAGCAATGCGAACAATATCGTCGTCGGCGTGAATGCCGGCTCGCCATGCGGCCCCGCCACTTTCCACCCATCCCACCGTGGCGGGCTTTTCTTGCACGCCGTGCATGTAGGCGGCCACGAAGCATGCCATCCCCAGCAGGATGTTCATGATGACGCCGGCCGAGATGATAAGCATGCGCTGGCCCACGGTTTTCTTGCGGAAACTGCGTGGGTCTTCCTCTGCTTCGTCTTCGCCAGCGTTATCGCCTTCGCCCACCATCGACACATAACCGCCTAGCGGAATGATGCCAACCATGTAAGTGGTTTCGCCCCACTTGTATGAACAGAATGGCACGGCGGGGCCAAAGCCGATGCTGAAAGTTCGGACGTGAACATCGCACCACTTCGCGGCGAGGAAGTGGCCAAGTTCGTGAATGAAGATGACCAGGCCTAGGCCCAGAATCACCTTCAGGGTGTCGATCGGGTCCAGATAGACCACGACAAGCCCCACAACGACGGCCGTCACGATCAAGGACACGCGGTTCTCGCGGAACCACGCCTTGAGCGCCGATACTTCGGCGGTATGGTCGGAAGAACCGGGGGTATCGGGAGAGTTGTTCATGTTCTTGGGGTTACTGGCGTTCGCGTTCGGGTCCAACTGGCTACCTCCTGCCGTGCCCACCGATCGAGCGCGAGAAGTCGCGTCATGGTGGGTCGGGGATCGAAGTCGTGAGCGTTGAGAACGGCCCGACAACACCGGGCGATGTCTGGGAAAGCAAATCGGCCGGCAAGGAATCGCTCGACGGCGGCTTCATTGGCGGCGTTCAGCACGACGCCACACGTTCCACCGCGTGCGGCCACCTCGAAGCCAAGATCCAGCGCCGGGAACGTTTCCCGGTCCGGCGGCTCGAAGTGAAGGGACGATAGTTCGCGCCAATCGAGTCGCTTCGTGGGGCCGGGCACGCGCGCGGGGTGCGTGAGTGCGAGCTGGATCGGCAATCGCATGTCGGGCGGCGAGAGTTGGGCCAGCACCGATCCATCCGCGAATTCCACGAAGGAATGAACAATGGACTCCGGATGAACGATCACATCAATCTTCTCGGCGGGCAAATCGAACAGCCATCGGGCTTCGATCACTTCCAACGCCTTGTTCATCAGTGTGGCGGAATCGATGGTGATTTTCGGCCCCATCTGCCATGTGGGGTGACGAAGGGCGTCTTGCGGTTTCACCACTTCCAGATCGGCCGCACGCTTTCCTCGGAAGGGGCCGCCGCTCGCCGTGAGAACGACGCGGGCCACATCTTCGGCGGTGTGCCCCGTGAGTGCCTGGAAGATCGCGGAGTGCTCGCTATCGACCGGGAGGATCTTCGCCCCGCGCCGGGCAACGAGTTCCATCACCAGTGGGCCGCCAACGACAAGTGTTTCTTTGTTGGCGAGCGCGACCGTCTTTCCGGCTTCCAATGCAGCCCATGTGCTGTTTAACCCGGCCGCACCCACGACAGCGGAAAGTACGATATCCACATCGGGTGCTGCGGCGAGATCGGCGGCCGCATCTGGCCCGCTCAGGAGTTCCGTTTCACGCGGGAATCGCGAACGATCCGCACGAGCGTGAGCGGTGGCATCGGTGAGAATCGCGACGCGCGGCTTGAATTCCTGGCACTGCTCGGCGAGTTCTTCCCAGCGTGAGTGCGTGGCCAGACCAGCAAGTTCAAGGTGATCGGGCAAGTGCCGAATCACATCGAGCGCATTCGTGCCGATCGACCCGGCCGACCCGAGAACGGCGACGCGTCGCGGCCGTGAGGATTTCGGGTTATCGGGGACCATGCGAATTATCCGTGGCCATCCGGGCTTCAGTTCCGGCGATACCCGGCATTGTACGACCGTTATGAACGGGGTAACAAGACCGACGCGGCGTTCGAAAGAAAAGTGCGAGCGGCGACAGATCCAATCTGCCGCCGCACGCACTGCGAATGCCATTGGGAAAATGGCGCGAGTAATCGGCTTACGAAGTCTTCTTGGCGGCCGCGATCAGTTCGTGGCAATGGCCTTCCAGATCGCGATTATTCTGTTCCTTGGCTCGCTCCAACCCCTTCTCGGCGAAGGCCAACGCCTTTATGCCACTTTTGAGCCGAAGCATTTCCTCGGCCGCCGTGGTGTAGAACTTCCCTTCGTCTGGGTGCTTCGCGATGACCGATTCGAACGCGGCAACCGCGCCATCCACATCTTTCATCTTCACGAACAACTGAGCCTTTTTCAGGCCGAAATCGACCGCACGCGTGCCGCCGTTGTGTTCGGCATCGTACTTCTCACCCTGCTCGACGAGTTCCACCGCCCGCGGTAGTTCGCCCGCAACCGAAGCGCCAGTAATCGCGGCGGCATACAGGGGATAGCGGTCCGGCTTCGTGGGGTCGAAGGGTTTGAGCACTCCGGCCTGCGCGAATGCCACGGCGAGTTCCTTGGCATCGAGCTTCAGGGCGGCCCGCATCGCCTGTTCGAGTTCATCGACCGACATCGCCGCGACATCCAGCCCGGCCAGTTCCCCCGCGTTGAGCGAAGTGATCTCGCGCTTCTTCGGGCCTTCGGTTGTGCCGGCAGCAATAGAAGGTGGCGTGTCGTGTGGCTTGGCCGCGAGTGCGGGTGCTTCCGGTTCCGGTGGCACGTTCACTTTCGGCGGCTCGGCGCTGACATATTCCAGGCCCAACTTGTGCCGCAACGAATCGAAGTTGTAGGTTTCGATTGGAACGACCTCTTCGCCAATCTGCTTGTGCGGTTGAACCGCCATGAGGCAATCTTCCATGAACTTCACGACACCAAACACGCGCTTTCGCAGCATGGAACTGCCCACCGCATCCAGAGGGCTATTTCCTGCGAGCGCCTTGAGCGGGCGATGAATCCAGATGTTCTCGAAGAAGTTCCGGGCGTGGTCGCGGAGCTTGCTCTCGGCCGCGTTCAGATCTGTTGTTTGAACGGGCTGAGCGAGGGCTTCCAGTGTCACATCGCCAAAGCTGATCGGGGTGGTCGTTTCTTGTGGCGATTCAACGGCCAGTTGCAGCTCGGTTCGCAGTTCGTCGGCCACCTTGGCGACCGACTCGCGGTTCGGGTGCGAAACGCGAACAACACCCTGAGCAATAACCATTTTGGCGGCCACTCGGGCCAGCGTGGCACTGCCGACCGCCAGGAGCGATGGCAATTCTTCGACAATCAACCCCATCAGCACACCGGCTTCGGGATTGCTGCGAACGCCGCGAATCTTGCCCGCCTTGCTCCAGGACTGGAGCAATTGAATGATGGCGTTCGGTTCCCGAATGGGCATCACGAAGCCGTGTGCCAGGTGATCGGTGTCGGCTTCCATCCCGTGGCCGCAAGAAAGAACTTCGATCAGCGCGCCGGCTTCTTCGGCCCGGTGGTCGTCGGTCTCCAGTTCGATCGATTTGTGCAAGGCTCCAACTGCTTTGGGTTGCTCGCCAATCCAGGCCAGAACCACACCCAAGTTGAACCATGCCGCCGGATCGTCTGGCGTGAGTGCGGTGAGTTGCTCGAACGCTTTGCGTGCGTCGTCGAGTCGGCCGGTGGCCAGATCGGAAGAGACCGGCTTGGCGGTGGGGCGGAAGAGATATTTCTTGCGAGCCGCGACGGGAAGCGGGCTTTCGTCGCCGAATTCGCCTTCGAGTTGCTCGCGAATCTCCGGGTCGGCTGGTTGCAAGTGAACGGCCCGCTCCAACGCCGCCCGAGCCGCGACGGGGCGGTTGAGCATGGTCTCGTGCTGGTAAATCTTCAGGTAAACCGTGGTCAGCGCGTCGTGCGCCTCGGGATCGTAGGCATCGGCCGCTCGGCGGAATAGCAGTAACGAGCCGATCAACTCGCCTTCGTTCTCGCGGAACTGGGCACGCAGGAAGTGGGCCATGCCGAAATTCGGGTTCACCTTGAGAGCCTGCGAAACGGCTTCTTCGGCTTGCTCGGGCATGCCGGCGTTGTACAGGAACTGCGCGTAGTAACCCCACACCGCGGGCTTATCGCCGTGCTTGGCTGTCAGGTCTTTCATGGCGGCAAGCGCCGCTTCGTGCTGCGCTTGCTGTTCCAGTGCGAGCGCCTTCTCGACTTCTGGGTAATACGGGGCACAACACCACTTAAATTTCTTACCGCTGCCACAGGGACACGAAATATAAGGATCGAGAGACATAATCGGGAACCTTGGGTAGTGGAGTGGCAGGGCGGGAGGCGGTTCGTGGGTGGCGATAATCCAACAAGCGAGGGCGCAGGTAATTGGGTTGCAAGTCGAGAAAACTACAACACTTTCCCAACAAAGGCACCGCGTTACACACACGGAGCCGCAATCGCCTGCCCGCCGCAAGGTCGCCACCCCGGCCTCCGATGCCGGGCACTTATCACAGGATATCGGGTTGGGTTGGGGCTGAAAACGGGGTCGGCCGAGTTTGACAGGGGCGAAACCCGTCCTACTTTTGCGGAAACCGAGAACCCCCGTTCGGGCGTCATGTGCGGGCACGTCCCACGCTCAGATGCCCAAGGGTGCCGAAAAGGTGCCAAATAGGTGCCAAATAGGTGCCGAAAACATTCGAAGGATGCCCGGAACATGGTGAGTAGCGACCTCGGGGCGTGTGAGTGGTTCGTCTGGGATCTACGCCGCAGCGGGCTGATCGACCGCGGCCAGCTTGATACGATCGTGGGGGAGTTCCTTCGGCGCAATCCGCGTGCCGAAGCCCCGGCGCTCGCCGAGCATCTGGTCGATCAAGCAACGCTGACGCCTTTCCAGGCCGAACGCGTCCTCAATGGCAAGACCCAGGGGCTAGTGCTTGGCCCATACGTGCTTCTGGATTCGATCGGCTCCGGAAGCATGGGGCAAGTTTATCGGGCCAGTTCCAAGAACGATTCGAGCCTGTATGCCGTGAAGGTGCTTCCGCGGCGAAGCATGTGGAACGTGCGACTGGCTCGCCGACAGGTGCGATCGTTCGCCAACTTCTCGAATCCCGCTGTCGTTCCGTTTGTGGATGTGGGAACCGCAGGTGGGTTGCATTATCTCGTTTGGCCTCTCGCCGAGGGAACCACTCTGGAGCAACTCATTCAAGAGTCGGGAAAACTCGCGCCCAATCTCACGGCTCTGTTGGGAACGCAAATCGCTCAAGGGCTTGCCGAGGCCCATCAGAATGGGCTTTTCCACGGGCTGATTAAGCCATCGAACATCCTGGTCGGGTCGGATAACCAGGCGCACATCCTGGACTTTGGCATTGGTTCGCTGTTGGTCGAGAACGAGGGCGAAAGCTTGGTGGATACCATGTCCACGGCCAATACGCTCACCAGTGGCTTGGATTGCGCTAGCCCCGAAAGCATCATGGATCCGACCAACCGAACCCCGGCTGGCGATCAATATAGCCTCGGCTGCACGCTGTATTACTGTCTCACCGGTCGCGTGCCCTTCCCGGAGGGAAGCGCCGTTGAGAAGATGATGGCGCATCAGACTAAAGAGCCGGCTTCGATTGCGGAACTCGCTCCGAACGTGCCGGCTGGCCTGGTAGCCGTGGTTCGCCGATTGATGGATAAAGACCCCGATAGCCGCTTCACGGTTTGCGATGAACTTGTCGAGGCGTTGCGGTCTTGCATCGGCGACCCGAACGCGATTCTGGGCGGCGCACCGGGCCGCAAAGTAAGCCGAACATCGGGCATTGGCGGTTCCAGTGGTCGCATGCCGGGCATTGGCAACCGGCCGGGAAGCGGTTCCGCTTCACGCATGAGCGGCTTGCCACCGCGCGAACCACCTGCCACCCCAACGCCGGGCTTGCCCACACGCGGTTCAGCCGGAGCGCCCGCAGATCGCTCGCCAGCAACACGGACGCCGCCACCGGCACCCGCCCGACCCGGCACCGGGCTACCGAATCGGGCTTCGTTGCAGCTTTCCGCAAATGCCGAAGCTGCTGCGGCCGTCCCCAAGCGTGGCCAGGTTGCGACGACACCGCCTCCCGTAACACGGGCCGCACGCAAAGAACCCACACCCGAGCCGGAACTCGTTGAAGAAGAAACGCCAGCGAGCTGGTTTACCGAAGAACCGGTGCGGGCTTCTTCTGGCGGAACCAATGTTGGCCCGATTGGCCTGGTGTGTGTCGCACTGATTCTGATGATCGCTGTCTATTTCGGGGCCATGTTGCTCATGAAGCAGTGACGGGAAGACTACGCATTTGAAGCATAAGCATGCCAGAGGTGGCTTTAACCTCTGGCATGCTCTCATTTCAGCAGGCGGCTTGTGCGTGCTCGCAAGAGATGATCGATAAGCACAAGCGCAACCATCGCCTCACCCATTGGCACAAATCGCGGCAACAAGCAAGGATCGTGGCGACCTTTCACCAGAATCTCCGTGGCTTCACCAGTGCGGGTGACCGTTCGCTGCGAGCGCGGGATGGAACTCGTCGGCTTGATGGCGACGCGGCACACTACGGGCTGCCCGGAAGAGATGCCGCCCAGCATTCCGCCGTGCCGGTTGGTTTCCGTGGCGATGGAAGGCGGGAAGGGCGGCGGTTGCCAGATTGCTTCGTTGCAATCCGGAGAGAGATCGGCGGCACCGGGCGATTCTGCGTGTGGAATTGGGGCGGCTGGCACGAACACGTCGTTGTTCTCACTGCCGCGCATGGTCGCCACCGCGAACCCGTTGCCATACTCGAAGCCGGTCACGGCGGGCAGAGATAGCAGGGCTTTGCCGAGGTCCGCTTTCAGCTTGTCGAAGACCGGTTCGCCCAGCCCAGGCGGCACTCCCACGGCGACGAGTTCGCACACGCCACCAATCGAATCGCGATCTTTTCGCACGGCGTCGATGAGTTCAATCATCGCGTTGGCTGCCGCCGGAACGGGGCAACGAATGGGCGTTGCCTCTACTTGATCGAGCGTGATGGCGGTGGGATCGGGGATCTCGGCTTTCACATCGCCCACTTGCGTCACGTATCCAAGAACGCGAATTCCTTCGCGTGCGAGGAGCTTTTTCGCGACGGCTCCGGCGGCCACGCGGCACACGGTTTCGCGGGCGCTGCTGCGGCCCCCGCCACGATAATCGCGAAAGCCGAATTTCGCATCGAAGGTGAAATCGGCGTGACCGGGGCGATACTTGTCTTTGATATCGCCGTAGTCCCCGCTACGCTGATCCGAATTGCGGAAGAGCAGCCCAATGGGCGTGCCATCGGTCTTCCCTTCGAACACGCCCGACCAGATTTCCGGCGTATCGGCTTCGTCGCGTTGCGTGGTGAGTTTGCTCTGGCCGGGTTTGCGGCGTGCCAGATCCGGGAGTAAATCCTCGACGGACAACTCAAGCCCCGCAGGGCATCCGTCGATAATACAAAGATATCCGGGGCCGTGGCTGACGCCCGCAGTGGTGACCCGGAACAGTTTGCCGAAGGTGTTACCTGCCATGCAGGTGATTATACGGCTCCGGCCGTCGATAGCCCTGCCTTGCCGGAGTCGAGCGGAGGAACGCCGATGCGTCTGGTGATCGCGCTCAGCCTGTGTGCCGGGACTGTGGCATTTGCCCAACAGAACCCCGGCGACCCGGACGAACCCCAACGCCGGTTTGGCGTTGGCCCGAAGCTCAAGACTTTTCCGCAACAGACCGCGAAGAAAGCGCTCGCCTCGGCAATCGATGCCATCGAAAAGGGCGACGTGCCGTACCTTCTCGCACACCTACTCGATCCCGGCTTCGTCGATTTCCGGGTCGATGATCGATCGAAACAGTACGAAGCCACGATTGAAGTGGAACTCGCCCGCGTTCGCGATCTGCAAACCAGCAATCCGGATCGGTATCGCCCGGAAGATCGCGTGCCCACCGATCGGGCCAAGTTCGCGGCACTCGTGGCGGAACGGAGCCGCGATCGCGCGTTTCGGCAACTCGTGAGCGATATGCAAGAGAAGTTGCGCGACGATCCGCAGGCGTTCAAGGATCTGAAAACGCTGCTGCGCGAAGGGACGTTCGAAGACATTGCCACGGGGGCCAAAGTGTCGCACCCGGATGTGAAGAATCGCGCGCTGTTTCTTAGCAAGATCGGCGAACGCTGGTTCCTGGAGAATCGCCACGAAGATGCTCCGCCGCCCAAAATGCCGGGCATGTGATTCCGGTTTTCCGCCCACCCGCACTGATGCGTTGACGATTCGAGAATGACAGCATGATCGACCTGCGAAGCGATACCGTGACCAAGCCCACACCCGCCATGCTCGCGGCGATGACACGCGCCGCAGTGGGCGACGACGTGTTTGGCGAAGACCCCACGGTGAATGAACTCGAACGCCGCACCGCCGCGATGTTCGGCCATGAGGCGGGTTTGTTCGTGCCGTCGGGAACCATGTCTAACCAGATTGCGGTGCGTGTGCACTGTCGCCCGCAAGATGAGATTCTGCTGGAATCCACGAGCCACATCATTCTGTGGGAAGCGGGCGGGCCGGCCGCGCTAAGCGGCGTGACGTGTCGCTGCATTGATGGCCGATTCGGTCAGTTAACTGTGGAAGACTTTGAAGGGAAGATTCGCCCCGACGACATGCACGCGGTTCGCACGCGCTTGGTGTGCCTGGAGAACACGCACAACCGCGGCGGGGGCACGGTTTATTCGCTGGACGCCGTGGATCGCATTTCGCACTGGGCACGGGCGAATGGTCTGGCGATGCATCTCGATGGCGCACGCATCTGGAACGCCATGGCGGCCACGGGCGTTGCGGCTACCGAGTGGGGCCGGCGCTTCGATACCGTGAGTGTGTGCTTCAGCAAAGGGCTAGGCACGCCGGTTGGCTCGGCCTTGCTCGGGCCACGCGATTTCATCGCGCAAGCACGACGCATTCGCAAGCTCTTTGGCGGTGCAATGCGACAGGCGGGCTTCCTCGCGGCGGCCTGCTTACATGCGCTGGATCATCACCTGGAACGTCTGGGCGAAGACCACGCGAACGCGAAGTTGCTCACGGATGCGGTGCGACAAGTGCCGGGCCTGAAACTGGTGCCCGCCGAAGTGGAAACGAATCTGGTGTGGTTTGAAGTGGGCGGCCAACTGGGCACGGCCCGCGAACTGGCCAACCGCATGAAGGCTGAGGGCGTGTTGGTCGCAGCGCTGGGGGCCAACGTGATTCGTGCGGTAACGCATCTGGATGTGTCGCGGGCCGACTGCGAACACGCCGCCGCGATCATTCGCAAACTCGCGGGTTAAGCTGTCTTGACGAGCCGGATGCGTGAGCGACGGTTCTGGCTTGATCCGTCGCTCACGCTTCCGGCTCGTCAAGAAGTTACAAATCATCATGGGGCGGTGCGCTGATCGCATTCGCCACCTTAACGCAGTTACTTCTCGTCTTTCTTTTCTTCCTTCTTGTCGTCTTTCTTCTCGGGCTTCACGCGTTCGAAATCTTCCTGGATGCCGTCTGGGTCCACTACGTGCAGTTCTGTTTCCGTGAGCTTCTTGATGGTGAGTGTTTCCATCTTCTCGCCACCGCCGTTGGGGTATTTCACCTTGTACGGTATTTCCTTGCCCACCACTTTGTATTCGCCTTCATACGCCAATTCTGGCCCGCCGTTACTCGATTGGCGAATCACCAGTTTGCCGCCCTGCGTGAGTTCCAGTGTTAAGCGGGTTGTGATTCCCTCGGGGGAATTCGTGCTGCGTACCAGTTTCCAGGTGCCAACCACTTTCTCGGCTTCCGCGCGTTCTTTGGGAATCGGTGCCGCAGGAGTGGCGAGAAGCACGCACAGCAGAGCGGTTGTTGTCATGGGGCACCACGGGTGAGTTAGCGAACGAATGACCTCTTTCGATGATACCGTGAGTGCAGGGGAAAAAGAAACCGCGGAGCATTCCCAGAATGCCCCGCGGTTACAAATGCCAGAATCGGGTTACCGATTACTTCTTTTCCGCTTTCACCTTCTTGAGCGTTTCTTCTTTCCCCTTCGAGTCCTTGCCCACCATTACTTCGTCGGTCAGTTTCAGAATGGTAATGGTTTCTTTTTCTTCTTTGCCGCCGAACGCCAGGGCCATTTCCAGCTTGTTCTTGTCGAGTTTGTAAGTGCCTTCGATCTTCTCGGTCTTGCCGCCCAGTTCGATGCTCATTGTGATCTTACCCTTGTCGGTGAACTCGATGGTGACAGGGGCCTTCTCGTCGCTTGGTTTCCACTTGCCAATGAGCTTCTTGCCATCGATCGGCATTTCTTTTTCCTGGGCCGCGGTGAAACCCGCGATCGCCAGAATCATCACCAGACCCGTGAAAGCCCGCATCTGCTACCCTTTCGTGTTATGTGTCGGTGAGGTGATCGCGACACGCGACCGGACATCCCGACACCAAGAACGTATTTACCCTGCCTGTGGCCGTCGAGCAAGGAAAGACAAAACGCTAATCTTATTACTTTTTGGGCGAAGCCGTGGCGGTAACCCAGAGATCCGCGGTGGCGTGATCCAGTTCAGGCAACGCAGCCGTTGCCACACGCGTGAGGCCCGGTTGCTCCTTCACTTTTCCCACCAGTTGAAACGGCCCGGAAGCAGGCTTTTCGGCCGTGAGTGTGAGCGTGATCGTGTTGGGGTCCGGTTTGGCCGGTTTGGCGGTTTCCACGCGAATTCCTTCGGGGATTCCTTCAGCCGTTATCTCGATCGGGAGCTTGAAGCCACCTTTGCGAACAACCTTGATCGGGATGTTCGTGGGCTTGCCCGGCACCAACGTGAAGAGATCGCCGGCCACGGTTAGCTCGCAGTCGGGCATAACGGGGCGAACGCGGGCCAGGAATGCGAATCGCTCGCCGCCGTCGCCAAACAGATCACTTACCACAAGCGTGTAGGTGCCGTCGGCGGTGGGGTTGAACGCCACCGTGGTATCGGAGTTCAACTTGCCGGGTTCCGCGCGGGCGAGCACATCTTTCTGCGCGTTCAGCACACGCACCAGCGGATTCAGCGCCAGCCCCAGCCCGCGACTTTCCACCTGAATCGAGAGCGGTTGCGCCTTCTTCGCATCGAATGAGAAGCGGACTTCGTCGCCGGGCTTCGCGAGTTGCCCGCTGAACGAGAATGGCGGGAGTAACGGTTGCTTATCGCTCGAACTTCTCACGGCGTGCGGTTCGATGGGCACGCGGATGCTGTTGGCGAGATTAGGGCCGAACACGGTGCCGAAGGTTTCGCTACCCACCGGTTTCACGACGAACTCGTTATCGCCGGCGAGCAGATTCCAGCCTTCCAACTTCACTCGCTGCGATCCACCCGTTCCCACCGCGAGCGGCGTTGTGTGCGTGGCGAACGGGCCGGTTGTAAGCGTGAGGCGATAGATATACGTCTCCGAACCCGAGAAGCGAATGCTGGAGTCGGGCATGGATGGGAAGGCGAACACCCGGACGGTGAATGTGCCGTCGCGCGGGGCGGTGAAGGCGATTTGCGGATCGAGGCCGTGTGTGTCGTGGTTCTCGGCCACCACGAATTCATCCGCCGAAACCACCTGCATGATGCTATCCATCGGCGACTTCAGCGTGTGATTCGCTTCGAGCGTGGCCACCAGCGTCTCGCCCTTCTTGAGCGCAACCGCGAAGCTATCGACATCGCCCGATTTCGCTAACCGCCCATTAATGGTGACGGCAGACAGTTTCACAACTTGCGCTTTGCGAACTTCGTCGTTCGGTTCGACTTCCGCAATTTCCGGAATCACGCCCACGATGAACGGCCGCAGATTGCTGGCTCCATCGGCGTTGTGCGCGCGAAGCCAGTACACGCCGGGAATTGCTTCGGCGGCTGTGGTGATGGCGAGCTTTCCCTTGGTTTTCGCAGGCTCTGCGGTTATTCCCGGCCCGCTTACCCAGAATTTTGTGGGCCACGGATCGAGCGTGCCCGTCGCCGTCACTTCCACCGTGGTGCCACGTTGCGCACCGGCCGGGTAGAGATTCGTGATGGCAGGCGGGGCTGCGGAAAGCGAAGTCGCCATCGCCACGAACACGCATGAAGCACCCCACAAGAAAGCGGGCGGAACCCAGCGGTGGCGTGTTCTCATGGTGTCTCGGTCGGGCACGGTGGCAGCCATTCTCATCTTCACATCAACTCGCTGATGGTCTTGGGATCGCTCACCAAGTGAGCCGGGCGACCGTTGGGCGTGTACAGGATCTTGTCCGGATCGATGCCGAGCTTGGTGTACACCGTGGAGACGAAGTTCTCGGGCGAAAGCACGCGCTCGACCGCGGCGAAGCCCTTGGCATCGGTCGCACCAATCACGCGGCCGCCCGGCGTTCCGCCGCCGGCGAACAGCACGCTCATGGCGTTGGCCCAGTGGTCGCGGCCCGCATCTTTGTTAATTTGCGGCGTGCGGCCAAACTCGCCCAGCGCGATCACCATTGTGGTATCGAGCAGTCCGCGTTGATCGAGGTCTTCGATGAGTGCTGCAACGCTGTTATCCCACTCGGGGAGCCGCTTCTTGAGCGTGGTGAACAGGTCGCGGTGATGATCCCAGCCGCCGTCGTATACGGTGATGAACGGAACGCCCGCTTCCACCAAACGGCGTGCGAGCAGGCAGCGTTGGCCGAAAGCGTTGCGGCCATAGGTGGCGCGGCTCTTCTCCGATTCGCGGCCAATATCGAAGGCGGCTTGGGCCTCCTTCGAGTTCATCAGATCGTAGGCTTGCTTGTAATGATCATCCAGCGCCAAAGCGGGGTCGCCAGCGGCCTTATCCATGATGCGGCGGAAGGTATCGACTTCCCCGCGAACATCCGCGCGATTCATGAAGCGGTCGCTGGTCAGCCCTTCGGGCAGTGCAACATCACGCACCTTGAACCCGTTGCTGTTGGGGTCGCCGCCCACCACAAACGGCGCGTATTTCGCGCCGAGGAAGTTCGGCCCGCCCGATCGCGACATGCTCGGCAAACTGAAATAAGCGGGTAGCCCTGCCGGTGCGCCTTTCTCGGCTGCGACAACCGAACCCATGCTCGGGTGGAAGCTCACGAACGCCCCGCAACCGACCGGAATCCGCGGCGGTGCGCCGGTCATCATGTAGTGGTTGCCCGCTCCGTGGTTCCCCTGGTCGTGGCGAATGGAGCGGATGATCGAATACTTGCCCAAGCCCGCCGCGAGCTTCGTCATGTGTTCGGAGAACTGCACGCCGGGCACGGCGGTGGGAATCGCCTTGAACTGCCCGCGATATTCTTCGGGTGCGTTGGGCTTGGGGTCGAACATCTCGTAATGGGTTGGCCCGCCATCTTGCCAGATGAGGATGCACGATTTCGCGCTGGCCGCAGGTGTGTTCACCGCTTCCGCGGCGATTCCGCGAGCACGCAACGCCGTGACAAGCCCGCCGCCCAGCAGCGTGCCGAGGCCCAGTTGCAGGCAATCGCGGCGAGTGACACCCGCGCAGTTCACATGGTTTGACATCGAAGGCACTCCAGGCTAGGCCAGAGCCACACACAGGTGTGGCGGGCGTTCAATCGTGAATCGTTAGTCGTTAAACACAAATTCCGGCGTGTTGATCATGGCCCACAACAGGTCTTCGCAGGCGGTGCGGCGTGTGGCCCCCTTCGCCTCGAAGCGCTTTACAGCGTTCGCTCGTTCGGCTTCGGTCGGCAAGCGGCAATACGCCAGCAAATACAATTCATCGACCAGTTCGCCTGGCGAGCGTGAACTCTTTGCTAACTCCGCACAGCGGCCGGAATCGCTTGTCACTTTGCTGTACAAACTCGGGCTGTTCATCAGATGCAGCGCCTGCACCACGGTGGTATCGCTGGTTCGCTCGCACGGCGGATCCTGGTTCGGATCGGGGCGACCGAAGCTATCGAGGAACACAGAGCCGCTGCGAGCGGTCCACACTTCCATGGCCCGCGAACCCGGTGGCATCGCATCGAAGCGTTCCGGAACTCCGGTGATATCGCTGACCATATCGAGCAGCACTTCGGCCCGCAGGCGTTGGCGATAATGCCGCGAGTAGTTCCGCAGATCGGACCCATTGCGTTCGTTAGGTGTGGTGCTGATCCCGTAGGCGTGGCTGAGCATGACGGTGCGGATCAACTTCTTGAGATCGTAGCCGTTCTTGCGAAAGTCTTCGGCCAGCGCATTCAGCAATTCGGGATTGCTCGCGGGGTTGGTCGCCCGCAGATCGTCTACCGGATCGACGATGCCGCGGCCCATTAAATCGGCCCACACGCGGTTCACTTGCACCTTGGCGAAGTACGGGTTCTTGGGCGAAGTGATCCACTCGGCCAGCACCGCACGAGGATCTTGTTCGGTTGGGATGTCGAGCGGCTTGCCCAGAAGCGGTGTGGGCGTCATATCGGCACCGGTAATCGGGTGTTTCACCCCGCCCGTCATGCCACGCCGCCCACCACCGGTGCCCGTTCCCAGGTAAATCACTTCTTCGCCGCCGGAAATGGGAGCCGAGATGCCAACACCTTTGCGACCGATGCGGCCAAAGAACGCGGCAAAGCTGTAGAAATCGTCCTGGCTCCAGATCTCGAACGGGTGATGATGGCACTTCGCACAATCGAGCCGCACGCCCAGGAACAGTTGACTCACCATCGTGGTGAGTTCGTCCGGCTGGCGGCGATTGCGATAGAAGACCGTGGCCCCGTTGGAGAAGGTGCTGCCGTTGGCGGTCACAATCTCCCGGATGAACTGATCGTAAGGCTTGTTCTCGCGGAACTGTTTTCGCAACCACTGGTCGAGATTGTACGTCGCCTTGATGCCGACGTGGTACGCGTTGGGTCGGAGCAGGTCGGTCCACTTGTTGGCCCAGAAGTCGGCGTATTCGGGGCGTTGCAGCAAGTGGTCGATGAGCTTTTCGCGCTTGGCGGCGTCGGTGTCGGCGAGGAACGCGCGTGTTTCTTGCGGCGTGGGCAGGCGACCGATCACATCGAGGAACGCACGGCGATGGAACTGGCTATCGGTGGATGGCCCCGATGGCGTGAGGTTCAGTTGCTTTAACTTCGCCCACACCAGCCCATCGATGAAGTTCTTGCGTGGGAGTTGCTCATAGACCGCAGCGGCAACGGGTGTGGGTAGCGGAATCAGCACGGTGGAGATGGCGAACTTCTCCGCGAATCGCGCCATGATGGCGGCTTCACCTGCAATCGGCCCCACCTTCACCATGCCGCTGGAGTCTACACCGACATATACGCTCTCGCTGCTGGAGAACTGCGCCAGGTGTGTGACATCACTCGTGCTGCCATCTGAGTAATGAGCGGTCACGGCGAGTTGCTGCGTGGCCTTGAAGACCATGGCCCGGCTGGCGGGAAACACCGTGACCTTCTCGATCTTTGGCGCGTTGGCTTCGGTGCGCGGGGTGCCCGCTGCCACCCAGCGTTCCAGCGTTCGCAGTGCGGGGTCGGTTTCCGCGATCTTGCGACCACCGCCGTGCGGCGTTTGCCCGCTGGCTTTCCGCACCAACAAACTGAACGATGGGTTGGCCGGGAACACCCGGCGACCGCGGGCTTCCGTGGCGATGGCGTTGTAATCGAAGTCGTGATCGTAGGCGAGAAGCGAAAGCTGGAAGCCGTTTTGCCCGCGGGCTTTCCCGTGGCACGCACCAGCGTTGCACCCATACCGCGTGAGAATCGGTTGAATGTCTTTCTCGAACGTGACGGGCTTGGTGGCCTTGGTGTTTCGCACCTGCACTTTCACCGTTCCTGTGGCACCGCCGGTTGTGGCGGTGATCGTCGCTTCGCCATCGCGTGCCGGAAGCACCACGCCGGTGGCCGTTATCGTGGCAATCGAAGGGTCACTGCTGGTGTAAGTGGCGATTGCCGTGCGATCCGCGGGCTTGCCATCTGGCTTGTCGTTAAGGGTGCCGGTGATCACAAGTTGCTGTCGATCGTCGGCCCCATCGAGCGACACGGCGGCAGGGAAGATCGCCAGCGTTTCCGCCGCTCGTGCGGGAAAAGCGGTGAGAAAGAAGGAAGTACAGAGGATAAGACTGAGTCGCCGCATGGTAGGTGGGATCGTGCGGGGAGTGCGGTAGGCGGGTTATGAAGAATAATAGCCATAATAGAACGCCGCCGCCAGAGAATATTCGGTAAGTCGCAGTTGGCATTTCCGAGTGATCCGTGCCGTACAATACTTCGCATGGGCATACCAACCAATCTGATCACCGGTTTTCTCGGCGTCGGCAAGACGACCGCCGTCATTAATCTGCTGCAGCGCAAGCCGGCGGGTTCGCGGTGGGCGGTGCTGGTGAATGAATATGGCGACGTGAGCATCGATGGTGCCATGATCGAAGGTGCAGGGCCAGAAGGCGTGACCGTGCGTGAAGTGGGCGGCGGTTGCGTGTGCTGCGCGAGTGCCCCGTATTTGCCCGTCGCGTTGCACTTCCTGCTTCTCGATGCGAAGCCCGAGCGGCTCATCATCGAAACCACCGGTCTGGGCCATCCCGCCCGCTTGCTCGATACCCTACGTGAGAATTACGCGGGCCGCCTCGATGTGCGTGCCACACTCGGAATCGTGGACCCTGCAGACTTCGCCAAGCCCGAGATGCGGGCCAACCCCGTCTTTCTGGATCAACTGCAACTTGCCGATGTGGTGGTGATGAACAAGCTCGATACGGCCACGCCGGAACTCATCGCCGAGTTCCAATCGTGGGCCGGTGGGCTGTTCCCGCCGAAGTTGCTGATTGCCGGCACCACGCATGGCCGCCTGGAACCGGAATGGCTCGATCTCACCGCCAACGACGAACGCTTGCCGCTCTTTCCCGAAGCCCACGATCACCAATCCCATGAACACCATGAGCATCACCACGCGGAGAGTGGCAGGGAAGCGAAGCCCGCAACGGCGGCTCCCGGTGCGCCAGTGCGTTATCCTTCACCACCCGGTGTGAAGCCCGCGTGTTGCGGTTGGGTGTTCGACGCCGAAGATGTGTTCGATGAAGGGAAGTTGTTGGCACTGCTGGGCGGAACCAAGTACGTTTCGCGGCTCAAGGGCGTATTCCGGCTGATCGACGAATGGGAAACGGTGAACCGCTCGGGCACGGCCATCAGCATCGCCCCGACCGCGTATCGCCGCGATAGCCGCATCGAGGTGTTCTCCGATGAGCTAAACTGGAACGAGTTCGAGCGCGATCTGCTCGCATGCTTGCTCCTGCCCCGCCCTGCGATACCCTCATAATCGTTCACAACCGGCGCGCGATTTTCTTTGTCTCGCGGGCATTTGCGGTTATCCTATATTTATCCCGCTGCCGCCCTCCCCGCACGGCTCGTCAACAACCATCATTATGCGTTATCATCCACGCCTCCTCGCCCTCGCGCTCGCATTCCTTCCGGGTTCGGCACTCGCCGCGGACGAAGTGGATTTCGGTCGCGATATCCGGCCGATTCTCTCGAACTCGTGCTTCAAATGTCACGGCCCGGCCACACAGAAGGCGAAACTCCGCCTCGATCAACGCGAGACCGTACTCGCCAAGGGAGCCATTGCGCCCGGCAAACCGGCCGAGAGCGAACTGCTTCATCGCGTGCTACTGCCAGATTTCGATGAACTCCGCATGCCACCGGCCGAAGTCGCCGATCGCCTCACGCCGCAACAAGTGGCGAAGTTGCGGGCATGGATCGAGCAAGGCGCGAAGTATACGCCGCACTGGGCGTTCGTTCCGCCACAACGGCCCGAAGTGCCCGGCACCGCGCACCCGATCGATGCGTTCATTCGCCCGCAACTCACGAAGGCGGGCTTGAAGCCTTCGCCCGAAGCGGATCGCGCCACGCTCATTCGGCGTGTGTCGCTCGATCTGGTCGGTTTGCTTCCCACGCCGGGCGAAGTGGATGCCTTCGTGAAGGACACCGCACCGGACGCATACGAGAAACTGGTGAATCGTTTGCTGGCCAGCCCGCACTACGGCGAACGGCAAGCCCGCCACTGGCTCGATCTGGCCCGCTACGCCGATAGCAACGGCTTCACCATTGATGGCGCGCGGCAGATCTGGGCGTACCGCGACTGGGTGATTAACGCGTTCAACAGCGATATGCCTTTCGATCAATTCACGCGCGAGCAACTCGCGGGCGATTTGCTGCCGAAGGCCACGATGGCACAGAAGATCGCCACCGGCTTCCACCGCAACACATCGTTCAACGAAGAAGGCGGCACCGATGCGGAGCAGTTCCGCGTTGAACGCACCATCGATCGCGCGAGCACCACCGCGGCCGTGTGGCTTGGCCTCACGGCGGGGTGCGCGCAATGCCACGACCACAAGTTCGACCCCGTGTCGCAGAAAGATTACTACCAACTCTATGCGTTCTTCGATTCCTGCGATGAACCCACGATGCCCGTTGGCGGTGATCCCAAAATCGAAGAGACGATCGCCAAACTGCAGCACATGGAGTTCTACGTTCAGAAGAATGGCGGCAGCCGCGAAGACATCGCCCGCATTCGCGCTTCCATCAAGAAAGTGCAAGGGAAGGTGCCCACAACGCTGGTGATGCGCGAACGCCCCACGCCGCGTGTTACACACGTGCAGATTCGCGGGGATTTCCTTCGCAAGGGCGATGAAGTGCAACCGGCGTTCCCGGTCTCGCTGCGTAACCCGGAACAACCGCAATCTGCAACGAAACGCCTCACGCGCCTGGATCTCGCCAATTGGCTCACGTCGCCCGAGAATCCGCTCACGGCTCGTGTCACGGTGAACCGCGAATGGCAAAAGTTCTTCGGCCGTGGCTTGGTCGGCACCGAGAACGACTTCGGCTATCAGGGCGAGTTCCCCACACACCCGGAATTGCTCGATTGGCTCGCCGTGGAGTTCCGCGAACGCGGTTGGTCGTTTAAACAACTTCACAAGTTAATCGTGACATCGTCCACCTATCGTCAATCGTCTGCCATGCGTGACGATGTGACCGCCAAAGATCCGCGGAACCTGCTGCTGGCCCGGCAAACGCGTTTGCGATTAGAGGCGGAGATTATCCGCGATGCCGCACTGAGTGCGAGCGGAACGCTCACGCCCACAGTCGGCGGGCCGGGCGTGTATCCGCCGCAACCGAAGGAGGTGTTCGCGTTCACGCAAAGCAACCATGCGTGGCCCGAAAGCAAAGGCCCGGATCGCTTCCGTCGCGGCATGTACACCTACATCTGGCGGCAAAGCCAACACCACTTGCTCACCACCTTCGATGCCGCCGACGCGCAGACCGCGTGCACCAAACGCAACCGCAGCAACACCCCGCTGCAAGCGTTACACATGGCCAACGATCCGGTGTTCGTGGAACTCGCGGATTTCCTGGGTAAGCGGATCGAGAAGGAAGGCCCACCAGACGACGCGAGCAAGATCGCGTTCGCCTTCAAACTCTGCTTCGCCCGCGAGCCATCGCCACTCGAAGCCGCCCGCGTGAAGCAATACCTCGACGCGGAACGCACGAACAATCCCAAGGCCGCCTGGCCCGCCGTGGCCCGCGTGCTCATGAACCTCGATGAGTTCATCACCCGCGAGTGACGGGTGGGCAGGGGGTTGTTAAGGATGCCAGGGGTTGCCACCCCTGGCTATGGCCGGTAGCCCCTTCGGGGCCAAGCGACCCCCATGAGTGACCCCAACGGGGTCACACTCAATAGCCAGGGGTGACAACCCCTGGTGGGAAATATTCGGGGCCAAGTGACCCCAACGGGGTCACAGGTAATTGCCAGGGGTGTCAAACCCTGGTAGAGAGAGGCGAATCATGACTTCCCACAGCATTGACAACGCGATGACACTCGCCCGCACGCGGCGGCACTTCTTCCAGGATTGCGGCGTGGGCGTCGGGTCGATGGCGCTCGCCTCGCTCCTGGCACGCGAGTCCGCAGCCGCAGCGCGACAAGATCCGCTCGCACCGAAGAAGCCGCACTTCGAGCCAAAGGCGAAAGCGGTCATCTTCCTCTTCATGGCTGGCGGGCCAAGCCAACTCGATCTCTTCGATCCCAAGGCGAAACTGAACGAATTGCACGGCCAAAAAGTGCCGGAATCGTTCACGCAAGGGAAGCGGTTCGCGTTCATCAAAGGTGATGCGAAGTTGCTCGGTTCGCCGCAGAAGTTTGCCAAAGCTGGCAACTGCGGCATGGACATTAGCCACCTGATGCCGCGCCATCGCGAGATTGCCGACGAACTCTGCTGGATTCGCAGCATGAAGACGGACGTGTTCAATCATGGCCCTGCGAAGTGCTTCGTGAACACCGGCAGCCCGCAGTTTGGCCGCCCAAGCATGGGTGCATGGCTCACGTATGGTTTGGGCAGCGAGAGCGATAGCTTGCCGGGCTTCGTGGTGCTGCAATCTGGCCCGCGCGGGCCACGCGGTGGTGCGGCGCTCTACTCTTCCGGCTTCCTTCCCAGTGTGCATCAGGGCGTGCCCTTCCTGAAAGGGCCAAGCCCGATTCTCGATCTTGCTCCGCCGCCCGGAGTGGACAACAGTAAGCAAGGCGAGTTTGTGGACGCGGTGAAAGATCTCAACAGTCTGCGATTGGACGCCACCGGCGACCCGGAAATCCGCACGCGCATCGCGGCATACGAAATGGCGTACCGCATGCAAACCAGCGCGCCGGAACTGATGGATCTCTCCAAGGAACCGCAGAAAGTATTGGACATGTATGGTGCGGAGCGTGGCAAATCGAGCTTCGCGGCCAACTGCCTGCTCGCCCGCCGATTGGTCGAACGCGGTGTGCGCTTCGTGCAGTTGTATCACACCAACTGGGACCATCACGGCGGCCCCACCGAGAACCTGGAGAAGCACCTTCCGCTGGTGTGTGGCGAAACCGATCAGCCATCCGCCGCGCTGATCAAAGACCTGAAACGCCTGGGATTGCTCGATAACACGTTGGTGGTGTGGGGTGGGGAGTTCGGCCGCACGCCGATGGGCGAAAGCCGCGAAGCCACTGGCCGCGATCACCACATCGATGCCTACACCATGTGGCTGGCGGGCGGCGGTGTGAAGCCCGGCTACATCCACGGCAAAACCGACGACATTGGCTACAACGTGACTGAGAACCCGGTTCACGTTCACGATCTGCAAGCGACGATCTTGCACCAGATGGGGATGGATCACACCAAGCTCACGTATCGCTTCCAGGGCCGCGACTACCGCTTAACGGATGTGCATGGCGAAGTGGTGAAGGATATTCTCGCCTGAACGATGCCGGTGATCGCACCGGTTCTTCTTCAAAAGCTTTCTCATTGAATCGGGCGTTGTCTCGGGGTAATCTTCACTCACCTACCCACCCGCCACCCCACCTCGGAAGGCCCTCCCAATGCTCCGAGTTCTTGGCCACCCAACGGCCGCCTGCGATGGCATCACTCGCCGCGATCTGTTGCGAGCCGGTTCGCTTGCCGCGTTCACGGGCCTCACGACCACGGGCAACTCGCACATCTCTGTTGCCAAAGCCGCAGAAGTGCGGCGGAGTGCTCCGGCCAAAGCGGTGATTTTGATCGATCTCTTCGGCGGGCCGTCGCACATCGATACATTCGACCCGAAGCCGGACGCACCGGAAGAAATTCGCGGGGAGTTCGGCACGATCGCGACCGCATTGCCAGGGATTCGCGTGTGCGAACACCTGCCGCAGCTTGCTCGCCGCCTCGATCGCCTCGCGATCATTCGCACGGTGTCGCACAAATACAACTCGCATAACCCTTATGGGGTGATGACCGGTTTCGATGGCGGGCAGGACCAGATGGATTACTTCGCCCGACCCACGAACCACCCGAGCGTGCCGTCGGTCTGTCAGTACCTTGGCGTGGGTCGCGGGAAAGAATTGCCCGGTTATGTCATGCTTCCGGGCTATCCGGGCTATACCCAGGGATTGCGGCGTGCCGGCCCGTATGGCGGGTATCTCGGCCCGAAGTTCGATCCGGTCTTTAGCACCGCCGAGAGCTTCGGCGGCGAGAATACCAGCAATAGCAAAGACTTTTATAACCCGGATGTGAAGTCCGTTGGGGAACCGCGACTTCCGCGAATTGAAGGCGATCTCACCATCGACGCACTGAACGGGCGGCGGTCGCTCGTGGATCAACTCGATGGGCAGGCATCGCAGTACGACATTCGCCACCACACGAACCGGCGCGATGCGGCGTTCGATCTGCTGCTTTCGCCCAGGGCCAAGTCGGCGTTCGATCTGGCCCGCGAACCGCTGAAAGTGCGTGATCGCTATGGCCGCGACCTGTTCGGCCAAAGCGTGCTGCTTTCCCGCCGGTTGGTGGAATCGGGAGTAACATTCGTCACCATCCACACCGAGGCACGCCCGAACGGCCACTGGGACACGCACAACAACAACTTCAACATGCTGAGCAAGCTGTTGCTGCCGTTCCTTGACCGGGCGTTATCGGCGCTCATCGACGACCTGGCCGACCGCGGATTGCTGGAACAAACACTGGTTGCCGTGACGGGCGATATGGGCCGCACGCCAAAGGTGAACAAGGTCGCGGGCCGCGACCACTGGCCGCAATGCGGGTTCTGCCTGTTCGCCGGCGGCGGAACGAAGCCTGGCGTGGTTCACGGCACAACGGACAAGATCGCCGCCTTCCCCATGGAACATCCGGTCTCGGCTGGCGATCTGGTATCGACCATATACCACCTTGTTGGCGTCGATCCCGAAGCGATGGTGCCCGACCACACCAACCGGCCCACGCACATATCGCACGGCGGCCGGCCCGTGACCGCGATCTTGAAGTGACAAACCCGCTACGCTTCTGCTGCGTAGCCGAACTCTTCGTAATACTGGCTCAATCGCCGGGCCAGTTTTGCCCGCCAGCGATCCACTTCCGGCAATAGTGGCCCACCGCGAGGCGATACCATGCCCTGAAAATCGGGTAGCGAGTCCGCGCTTAGCCCGAGCCAACGGAGAATGTGCGCGATCGTTTCGTTGGGCGAGGTGCAGAGCGTTTCGTAACGCACATCGAAGCGATCGGCGGGGAGTAGTTCGCTCCGCTCGTGGCTTGCAGTCTGAATGCCACGAACACACAACGATGCCAGTAATCGCGCGGCCGGCCCGCGACGCGCATTCCAGAACAATCGCGCTGCAGCCAGCGTTAGCGGGCGGCGAAACAGGCGGCCATAAGGCGGCGATAATCGAGCCACATAGGCGTTTCGCCCGGCCAGCATCGATCGTGCGGCCCGCAACTGCGAGTTCACCGTGCGAGCCGGGTGACGATGCAAGTACAGATACTTCGCACCCGGAATGTGCTGTTTGATGAACAGCGAATTGGTGAAATCCCAGGGATTCTTGAGTAATAAAGGGCGTTGCGGCGTAGCGATGAACTGTACTTTCCGGCAAAACGTGGTGAACCGATCAAGGTTGTTGCGGCGGATGGGTCCGGGGCCAGGTTGAGCCAGAACAAAGCCATATTCTTCCGGCATGTTCGGGCTTACCGGCACACCATCGAGAACTCGATCGAGCAAGCCATCCGCCCGGAATTCTGCGGCCAAGGCGGAACGGGCCTCATCGGTCGTTCCCGCGAAGTGATGCGATAATAATTCGCGATGACGCAGCACATGATACGCGGTGACGATGGTAAACCGGCCGGTGGCTTGAAGGAGCGAATAAAGGAAGGTGGTTCCGCTGCGATGCGGCCCCGTGATGAACACCGGTGAGACCGGCAACCCCTCGAGATGGTGCAGGAATGCGTGATCCGGGTTTGGTGGCACCTTCTCGCCTCCTGAAGAACCGAATTGCGATTCGCCGGGCGGTCCCTTAACCTTGTGGTATATCCCGCCGCCCGCTCTCCTGCCTTTCACCGGAACATTTGCATGCGGTTTTTCCATGTCGCGATTGCGATAGCTACACTTGCGATGCATTCGATCGCGGCACCAGCGGCCGATGTCATCGACTATCGCAAGGATATTCGCCCGGTGTTGCAAGAACGTTGTTTCGCTTGCCACGGCGCACTGGCCCAGAAGGCGAAGTTGCGTGTGGATAGCGCTGCGGCGATGCTGAAAGCGGCTGTGATCAAACCCGGCAAACCGGACGACAGCGAGTTGTTCCTTCGTGTGGCGGATGAGAACGAAGCCACACGAATGCCGCCCGAAGGGCACGCGCTCAAACCCGAACAGATCGCCAAGATTCGCGCCTGGATCGAACAAGGGGCGAAAGTTCCATCCAACGACGCACCAGAACCGGACCCACGCGACCACTGGTCGTTCCGGTCGGTGGTGCGGCCAAAGGTGCCAGCAGCGCGCGATCCCAACGCCACGAGTAACCCAATCGATGCGTTCATCGCCGCGAAGTGGGACGAACTCGGGTTAAAGCCTGTCGCACCCGCCGATAAACCGGTTCTCCTTCGTCGCGTATATGTGGACTTGATCGGACTTCCGCCCACGGCAGAACAGATCGAAGCCTTCCGGAAAGACACACGGCCCGATGCGTTTGAGCGAGTGGTCGATCAGTTGCTGGCATCGCCGCAATATGGCGAACGCTGGGGCCGGCATTTCCTGGACATTTGGCGTTACTCGGACTGGTGGGGCCTTGGAGCCGAACTCCGCAATAGCCAAAAGCATATCTGGCGCTGGCGTGATTGGGTGGTCGAAAGTGTGAACGCCGATCTGGGCTACGACGAGATGATTCGGCAAATGCTCGCGGCCGATGAGTTACACCCGACCGATCCGCAAAAGCTGCGTGCCACCGGCTACCTCGCGCGATCCTACTTCTTGTTTAACCGCACGACATGGCTCGATGAAGTGATCGAACACACAGGCAAAGGCTTCCTCGGGTTGACGTTCAACTGTGCCAAGTGCCACGATCACAAGTACGATCCGATTTTGCAGAAAGATTATTACGCGTTCCGTGCGATCTTCGAGCCGTATCAACTTCGCACGGACCTGGTGCCCGGAGAAGCGGACGCAACGAAGGACGGTATGCCGCGTGCCTTCGATTGCAATCTCGATGCGAAGACGCCATTCCACATTCGCGGCGATGAACGCAACGCGGACTTCGATCGCAAGATCGAGCCGGGTTTGCCGCGGTTCCTCGCCACTGATGGCGATGGCCTGAAGATCGAACGCGTGAAGTTGCCGCCGGACGCATACCAACCGTTGCGGCGTGCGGAGATCGCGGCCACCATTCGCAAGCCAATCGAAGAGAAGTTGCGGATTGCGAAGGAGCGAATGGCAACGGGAGAAGCGGCCTTTGCGGGGCGAGGGGTTCCCATCGCGTGGGGCGTGTTACCGCTGCGCAATTCGCTCGGCGCGGCCCAGAAGGAACTCGAACAGTTCCAGTTGGCAGTGGCCGATCCATCGAAGGCATCGCTGGCACTTCGCGGTTCGATCAAGTCGGCCGAGTCAAACGTCGAGAAAGCCGAGTCCAAGGGGCGGCCATTCCCCGATACGAGCACCGGTCGGCGTACGGCACTCGCACACTGGATCGCGGATGCAAAGAATCCGCTCACGGCACGCGTGGCGGTGAACCATGTGTGGCTTCGTCACTTTGGCCGCCCGTTGGTGCCGCAAGTGTTCGAGTTCGGCCGCAAAGGCAGCCCGCCGACACACCCGGAATTGTTGGACTGGCTCGCGGCCGAGTTCATGCAACAGGGTTGGTCGTTCAAGCAACTCCACCGGCTCATCGTCACCAGCAAGGTGTATCAGCTATCGTCGTCCGCAGCGGGCGGCGAAGCGAGCGTAGCGGCCGATTCGGAGAATCGATACCTGTGGCGAATGAATTCCGTGCGGATGGAAGCGCAGGCGGTGCGTGACAGTCTGCTCTTTCTCGCTGGCGATCTCGATCTGACAACAGGCGGTCCACCCGTTCCGCTATCGCAACAGGATGCGAGCCGCCGTCGCTCCATGTATTTCTTCCATTCGCACAACGAGCACAATAAGTTTCTTGGCCTCTTCGACGATGCCAACGTACTCGATTGCTATCGCCGCACCGAGAGTATCGTTCCGCAACAATCGCTCGCACTGTGGAATAGCAAACTTGCGATGGTCGCCGCGGGAAAGATCAACGAGCGATTGCACACCAAGCTGGGGAATGTCAGCGATGAAGCGTTCGTGATCGCGGCGTTCGAGACGGTGTTGGGAACAACGCCCACGAAAGCCGAACTCGCGGTGTGCCGCGATGCGCTCATCGAACTGCAAACCGCCTTGAAGGACATGAAAGAACCGGAGCGAACGAAACGCTCTCGCCTGCAAGTGATTCAGGCGCTCATCAACCACAACGATTTCGTAACCGTGCGATAGCATGATTACTGGGTGCATCCATGCCGAACAATCGCCGTGAATTCCTGGGCTTCTCTGGCCTCGCGCTTGCGGCCATGCTGCAACGCGATGGCTATGCGTTTGGCGACCCGCGCTTGCCAATTGCGGACAAACCGCGCATCGCCCCCAAGGCCAAGTCCGTCATCTGGCTGTTCATGAATGGCGGCGTCTCGCACATGGAGACGTTCGACCCGAAGCCCGCACTCACCACGTTCGCGGGGAAGACGATCAAGGAATCGCCGGTGCCCGATGCGCAAGACCCGGAGAAGCTGAAGCTCGCACGCATCACGGTTGTCAACGATGCGAACGGCCAACAACGCAACAAACTCTATCCGCTGCAAGTGGGCTTCAAGAAGTATGGCAAGAGCGGCATCGAAGTTAGCGATTGGCTCCCGCACACCGGCGAGTGTATCGACGATATCGCCGTGATTCGCTCGATGTGGACAACCGACGATAACCACGGCGCGCAGACGCAGTTCCATAGTGGTCGACACATGCTCGATGGTGAATACCCCACGCTCGGGGCATGGGTTCACTATGGCCTTGGCACACTTAACGATAACTTGCCGCAATTCATAAGCATGGGGCGGCGCGAGTATTGGAACTTGAAGGATGGGCACTACCTTGGCCCCGCCCACGATGCCGTGCCCATTGCGGTCGATCCGGCGAACCCGCTCGACTACGGAAAGCCCGAATTGCCGGTGCGTTCCGATGAACAGAAGCTCGGCTTCGAACTCTCCGGCAAGTTGAACAAGCTCCGCGCCAACGATTACCCCAACGACCCCGCACTCGATGCGCGAATCAAGGCGTATGAACTCGCGTTCCGCATGCAGAAGTCGCTGCCCGAAGTGCTCGACTTCTCCAAGGAAACCGAGGAGACAAAGAAACTCTATGGCATGGATCGCGGCGAGACAAAATCGTTCGGCATGCAGTTGCTGGCGTCGCGGCGGTTGGTCGAACGTGGGGTGCGTTTCATCCAGATTCAGCACGGCGCTGGCGGGGCGGGCGTGTGGGACGCGCACAGCGGCTTGAAGGCGAACCACGCGAAGAACTGCCTCGCGGTGGATAAACCCATCGCCGGTTTACTCAAAGATCTCAAACGCACCGGCTTGCTGGATGAAACAATCGTGGTGTTCGCCAGCGAATTCGGCCGCACGCCGGGAACGCAAGGCTCCGATGGCCGCGATCACCACATCTATGGCTTCAGTGTGTGGATGGCCGGTGGCGGCATTAAGGGCGGAATTGTTCATGGTTCCACCGATGAGATCGGCTTCCACGCGGTAGACAATCGGCATTACGTTACCGATGTTCACGCAACGATCATGCACCAACTTGGCCTCGATTCACGCAAACTGGAGATTCCTGGCCGCAAGCGCCTCGATATCGATCACGGCAATCCGATCACGGAGATTCTGGTATAAGCGAACGGGCTGAATGAACATTGCCATGGTGCGTCTGGTCGCATACGCTCCAACTTCGTCAGTTTCCTTCCTCTCTCCGGTGCTGCCGTGATGCGATTCGTCTTTGCGCTGTGTGCGGTGTGGTTGTGTGGTTCGTTCTCCGCCCTCTGTGCCGCAGAGCAACCCAATGTTGTGCTGATTGTGATCGATGATCTTGGGCAGCGCGATCTGAGTTGCTACGGCAGCAAGTTCTACAAAACGCCGAACGTGGATCAGCTTGCGAAAGATGGGCTTCGCTTCACGGATTTCTACGCCGCGTGCCCCGTGTGTTCCCCCACTCGTGCGAGCATCTTGACGGGCAAGTATCCGCCGCGCGTGAACATCACAGACTGGATTCCGGGGCGCAAAGATCAACCCGATCAGCGGCTTGCTCAGCCCGCCATTAGCAACCAACTCGCGTTGGAAGAAGCCACCATTGCGGAAATGCTTAAAGCTCGGGGATACGTAACCGCACACATTGGGAAGTGGCACCTTGGCGGGAAAGGTTTCCTGCCGCAAGATCAGGGTTTCGATGTGAACATCGCTGGCGATCAAACCGGCACGCCGCGAAGTTACTTCGCCCCATTCGAGAACAAACAAGGCAAGATGGTGGGGCTTGAGCAAGCCGAAGCGGGCGAATACCTCACGGATCGCCTCGCCACGGAAGCCGAGAAGTTCATCACCGCGAACAAGGACAAACCCTTCTTCCTGTATCTGCCACACTACGCAGTTCACACGCCCTTGCGAGCCAAGCCCGATGTGGTGGCGAAGTACAAGGTCACGCCCAAGGCGGGATCGCAGAGCAACCCGGTTTACGCGGCGATGGTTGAAAGCATGGATGATGCGGTGGGTCGCATCGTGAAGAAGCTCGACGAATTGAAGCTAAGCGATAACACGCTCGTCATCTTTACCAGCGATAATGGCGGCCTAGCGACCCGAGAAGGCGGGCCAACGGGTGCAACGTTCAACGCCCCGTTGCGCGAAGGCAAGGGATTCCTTTACGAAGGCGGCGTTCGTGTGCCTCTGATCGTGAAGTGGCCCAAGGTGGTGAAGGCGGGCACCACAACCGATCAAGTCGCGTGCAGCATCGACTTCTTCGACACCATTCGGGAAGCCACCCGTGGGAATAACGCCACAGAAATTCCCGGTGGCCCGCGTGACGGTGTTTCCCTGATGCCTGTGCTAAACGGGGATAAGTTGAAAGAGCGGGCGATCTACTGGCACTATCCGCATTACCCGAATCAGGGCGGCAAACCGGGCGGCGCGATTCGATTGGGCGATCTCAAACTGATCGAGTTTTACGAAGATGGTCGCCGCGAATTGTTCGATGTGAAGAAAGATCTCTCCGAGAGCCGCAACCTCGCGGCACAGAACCCGGAGCAGGTTCGCATGCTCGCTGAGAAGTTGGATGCTTGGCGGCGGGAAGTTGGCGCGACAATGCCGAAGGCGAACACTTTGTACCGGCCGAATCCGCAATCGAAGGATGGCATCATCACCATGCACGGCCGCACCGCGTTGGTATCGGGCGTGCAACTCCGCTACGAGCCATTACCACACAAGGAAACGCTCGGGTTCTGGACGAACAAGGACGACTTCGCCACATTCGAATTCACGGTCGATAAACCGGGAATCTTTGCGGTCGAGGTGTTGCAAGGATGTGGCAAGGGAAGCGGCGGGGCGGAAGTGGAACTCGCGGTTGGCGATGAAAAGTTAACCTTCATCGTGAAAGACACGGGCGGGTTCCAGGCGTTTGAAGCTCGCGATGTGGGCACGCTGAAGATTGAGAAAGCCGGTCGCCACACGCTTACCGTTAAGGCAAAGACCAAACCGGGTGTCGCTGTAATGGATTTGCGCCAGGTTGTGCTCAAGCCTGCGAAATAGCATGCGCTTCTTGCTCAACGAAACAAGGCCGGCCGTCCCGAGCTGTGGAGCGGGACGGCCGGCCTTGCTGTTGGTACTTTCATTGCGAACTAACTGCCGCAACTGCCGCAGTCTTCAGCTTTAGCCTTCGCAGCTTTCGCTTTGGCCTTCGCTTCTTCGGCGGCTACTTCTGCCGCGTTTTCGGCCTCTTGCTTGGCTTCCTCGGCCTTATTCTCGGCCTTGTTCAGCTTTTGCTTGGCCCAATCGTGGACTTCTTCGGCCTTCTCACCCACGCGATTGGCGGCCTTGGTGGCGGCTTCGCTAATGGCGTTTCCGGCTTCCGTCAGTTTTCCGCGTAATGTATCGGCCATGTTGAATCTCCTTTAATCAACAGGTGAAGCGAATCGTTACACACTTGCCAGGTTGATCGGTCCGGCGGCCGTTGAGAAATAGTTATGCAATGCGTGTGCCAAACCGATTCGCTTTCCCGCGATTACTTCAACTTGCCATGTGGCCCCCACGGCTCGATCTGTTCGAGCTTCTTCGTCGCCAGAGCTTTGTAGCAGTCCGCCAGATCGAACGACGCCAGCACGCCGGGAACGAACGCCGATAGCGGCCACGAATACGTTTCGGATTGTGCCACATCGGCATAATTGGTCAGTGCGTTCTTGAGAGTGACTCGCGTCACACGGTCGGCCAGCACCGCTGCGAATGTGGCCGGAATCGCACCCCAGCCCTTCGCCACGATCTCCACTTCCTTGTGCCCCACATTGGCGAGCCAATCGATCACACGCAGCACGTCGTGCGTCTTCTGCCCGATGTAAGGCCGATCGAGCATGATGCCGTAGGCGGCGTAGAAGTAGTCGCTGCCATAGGGCGTGAGGAAGGTGTTCGATCCGCCGCAGGTGTCTGGCCGCGATTCGCCCACGCCGCGCACATCCATCGCGTAGCATGTTCGCTCGGGGTCCGCCTGGATCAACTTGGTAAGCAGTGGTTCATCGCGTAGCTCCGCATCGGCCGAATGATGCGACACATAAAGCAGCGCGGGCTTCTCGTCCTTGGTTGGCCGCGAATAGTGCGCCGTGGCCGAGAGGCGATACACGGTCGCAAGCACGCCGGGTTCGGTCTCGATGGCGTAGGTCGTGAAGTGCGGGCGCGGATGGTTTCTCCCGCTCACCGGCCGAAGGATGCGATAATCCGGCGTGCCGTCGCGCTTGGGTAACTTCAAGGCCGTCGCGATGCTCGCCTTCAGGGCATCGCCGGTCAGCGGCTTCCCTCTATCCGTCAGGCGTTTGGATTTTTCCGCTGTGAAGGAAAACAGCGTTCGCGACTTCAATTCCGACACTTGCCCCTTCGGAGTGCACCAGAGCGTTTCGTCCTTCTCAATAATGAGCTTGGGTTCCACTTTGGCATCCGATACGCCGGTCGCCTTGTTGAACCACTGATACATCGCCTCGCGGTTCTCTTGCGAATAGCCGTGCGTTGTCGGCCCGATGAACAACTGCACGTTCTCTTCTGCCCCGAGGAGCGAGTACAGGTGTTTCAACCGGCGATACGCTTCCTCGGCCCCGCGTGCATCGAAGTAGTCTTTCTCTTTCGCCAAGATGATGACGGGCTTCGGTGCCATGCATGCAAGGAAGTCGGCGTGATCGAGGCCGAGTGACAATACATGTGGCGGGCACTGTTCGGTGTCCTGTGGGAGTTCGTTCTCCATATTGCGGCGAATGGTGGTGACGAAACATGATGGTGCGGCCATCGTCCAACGCGATTCCACGCCGCAGAGCCACGTCGTCATCGTTCCGCCGCCCGAATTGCCGGTGATGCCAACATGCTTCGGATCAACTTCCGGGCGAGTGAGTAGGTAATCCAACGCCCGAATGCCGTCCCATGCTCGCCATGAGCCGAAGAACTCGCCGACAAGGAATTGCTGATTCCCGCCGAGCAAGTGCTCGCCCACGCCCACACCGGGCCGGTGTTCCTTCTCGACATGGCCGTACTGCACTCGCTCGCCTTGCCCGATTGGGTCGAAGATCAGGACGACATAGCCCATGCGGGCAAGCCCCTGCGAAAACGCCTGATAGGCCTCTGCGGCCTTACCGTTTACCGAGTGCCCGCACGACCCAACGACACCGGGCCGCGGCCCCTTCGCGCCTTTGGGCAGATACAGATTCGCGGTCACAAGGAATCCGGGCCGGCTCTCGAAGATCACGTTCTCGATGGTGTACGCATCTCGCTCGACCTTCCCGGTTACCTTCGCGTTCAGTGGGGTCTTCTCCGGGAACAAGCCGAAGCAAGTCGCGATTAACTCCCGCACGTCGCGGACATACGCTTCCGCGTCGGCCTTTGTCTTGAGCATCACGCGGTCTGCCTCGCCAAACTTCTCGGCTGCGCGCACCTGGCTCACATAGAACTCTTGCACGGTTCGCGGCAAACGATTGAGCGGGGCAAGAGCCGCCGGGTTTGGTTCCTTCTTCGCCTGAGCAACAATATCCGGTGCCGCGAGGCCCAGCGCCAGCGGGGATAGCCCCGCAGTCTGAAACCATTCGCGGCGAGAGAGTGCCGCGCGGGAGAGAGACGACATGGCAAGCTCCAGTGGAAAGGATTTGCAGAGTCGGAAGTCGCTGCGACATCGCCGACCGAAGGGCGGATGCAGAAGTCCGCCCTCCAGGCGTATCGGCATTAAGCGTTATCGCTTCGGGCGGGTGGCAATCGCGGTGCGGATCACTTTCAGCACCTGTTCTCGCTCTGCCCCCACGAGCGGCAACCGCGGCGGGCGACACAGTTCGGTTCCGAAACCGCACTCGGCCGATGCCAGCTTGATGTATTGCACCAGTTTCACATGCGTATCCAGGTGAAGCAACGGCGTATACCAGCGATACGCTTCGAGAGCTTCCTTCCATTTCCCCGCGTTTGCCAGATCCCAGATCATCCGGTTCTCGTGCGGGAACGCATTGACCAATCCGCTTACCCACCCGACCGCACCCAGCATCATGCATTCCAGGAAAAGATCATCGACTCCCGCGAACAGCACGTATCGATCTTTCGTCAGGTTGATGATGTCCGTAATCCGACGCGGGTTATCGCTCGATTCCTTGATGCAGGCGAACTTCGGCTCATCGGCCATCTCCACGAACATCTCGGGAGTGATGTCTGCCTTGTAAGCCGGCGGGTTGTTGTAAACCATGATCGGTAAGTCGGTCGCGCTCGCAACCGTGCGAAAGTGGGCAATCGTTTCGCGTTCATCGGTCTTGTAGACCATCGGCGGAAGAACCATTAACCCGTCGGCACCCAGCTTGGCCGCGTCCGCAGCCCAACGGCACGCACCGGCGGTTGTATACTCCGCGATGCCCGTTAACACTGGCACTTTCTTGCCGATGTGTGCAACCGTGGCCTTGAGCAGTTCCTTCTTCTCGGCCAAATCCAGCGTGGTGTTCTCACCCACGCTTCCCATCATCACCAGTCCATGAACGCCCGCACCCAGCATGGCGTCGATGTGTGCCAGTGTGGCTGGGATGTTGACGGAGTAGTCCGGGTGGAACTGTGTGCAAACTGCGGGAAATACACCGCGCCAGGAGACTTTCATGTTTTCCTCGTGAAACAAGATGGCGTGTTCACTTTATCTCAACAGGGGCATACACCACGCGAAATCCGACATCGTCGCGGCTCCTGTCTGGTCGCAGCAGTTCGCGAGAGGCGGAGCGAATTGCGGTTGATGGCGTTTTAAACGAACCGCCACGCACTACGCGGGAATCGCCATCGGGTGGGCCGGTGGGATCGGTTTGTGGAGTATCGGGGTAGACGGGTTTATACCAGTCCGAGCACCATTCGGCGACGTTGCCGTGCATGTCTTGCAGGCCGAAGGCGTTCGCGTCCGTGCTTCCGATCGGGCTTGGAAACAGCAATGGCTTGGTCTGATCGTCGCCGATGCCCAAAGGATCATCTTCTGTTACCAGGTAAACAGCTTGTTTGCCGAATATCACACGCGGGCCGAATGCGAACGGGTGCTCCGATCCCGCGCGTGCGGCGTATTCCCACTCGGCTTCAGTGGGTAACCGATAGGCCCAACCTTTGCGGCTCCACGGTTGCCCGCGTTCGACTTCCGTGAGCTTTTTGCAGAAGGCGTTGGCGTCGTCCCATGTCACGGATTCCACCGGGAGGTTCTGCGTTTTGTGCGCGCGTTTTCCCGAAATCGATGGGCTGGACCCCATCACACGCAAGAACTGGCTGTGCGATACTTCCGTGGCTCCGATGAGAAGCGGCCCAGTGATCGTCACTTCGTGCTCTGGGCCTTCATTGGCCCGGTGGCCAACCTCCTCCACCATTGAGCCCATGCGGAACTTGCCGCCGGGGAGTTTCACCACGCGCATTCCTTCCGAGTTCGTGAAACTCTCGGGCGGCGTTTCCTCTGATTGCATGAACTGCTTATATGCGGCCCAACTCAGCAAGCTGCCGACAAAGAATAGCCCGAGAAACAACAGAACCACGCCCCAGGGGAAACCGCTTTCGCCTCGCCGCCGGATCGGGTCTGTCGTTGATTCCTGCTGGGGAAGTTTGAAGATCTGACTGGGCCGCTCTTCATCGGGTGGCGGCAAGCTGAGTGGTGCCGGGTTCGCAACGGGATAGGGATAGGCGGGAACCGGCGCATACGGGCGGGCAGGGAACGCCGCGTGCGGCCCGCCGCTGTGGACGGGCGTGGCGGGCACTTCGGGCCTTGGGCAGAAAGGTTGCAGGGCGAGCGCCAGTTGCAGTGGCGTTTGCGGGCGGTTGTCGGCGGATTTCGCCATGCACCAGTGAATGAGCCGTTCCAACTCGGGCGGCGAATCCGGGCGAATCGCGCGCAGGTTTGGCGGCGGTTCCGTGCAGTGCTTGAGCAATTTCTCGGTGGGGTTCGCGCCGTCGTACGGCACTTTCCCGGTCAGAATGTAGTACAGCGTGCCGCCAAGCGCGTAGATATCTGCGCGAATGTCCACGGCCATCGGATTGCGGGCTTGCTCTGGTGCGAGGAAATCGGGCGTGCCAATTACGAAGCCTTCCTGCGTGATCCGGTGCCCATCCTCGCCGCCGGCGGCATCCTCGTTCTCCATGAGGCGAGCCAAGCCGAGATCCACCAGTTTCACCACGCGACGATCGCGTGACACCAGAATGTTGCTCGGCTTAATATCGCGATGCACCAGGCCGGCATCGGAGGCGTGCTGCAACCCGAGCGCCGCGTGCCGAAGGTATTCGCAGGCTTCCGCCACCGGAAGCGGGCCACGATCGCGAACCATCTTCGTCAGGTCGCCGCCGTTAATATACTCCATGGCGTAGAAGTGCGTGCGGCCTTCCAGATTGGCATCCAGAACATTAATCACGTTCGGATGCTTGGCCATTTTCCCGAGTGCTTCAATCTCTTGCTTGAAGCGAGAGGCGGCCGCGGGGTGCGTGAGTTTATCGCGGCGAATAATCTTGACTGCTACATCTCGCCCCATGCGGGTATCGTGCGCCTGATAAACGCGGCCCATCCCACCTTCGCCAAGAAGATCGAGCAGCACGTAACGATCGAGGATCAAGTCGCGGCCCCGCCCACGAAACACTTCCTTGATCTGGAAGACGGTGAGCCATTCGCGGCGGTTGACTTCACGGGCCACTGCCTGCACGTTGGGTTGGTTGGCCTCTACCCACGCCTGAATTTCCTGCAGTTGTGCGGGAGAAAGCACGCCGCTTGTGCGAAGGTTGGCAAGGAACGCAGCCGTCGGATCGGCGGCACTGCTCATCGGGCTGGTATCCGGGTGACTAAACGACGGGCGGATTCCTATCTGTTGTACCGCTAGATCACCTGCGAAGGAAGTCATAGCTCTTCGTTCATGGCACTTGTTCCGATAAGTTGATCGATAACGAGAACGGAGCCATCATTATGCTGACCATCACTGTGAACGCGGAGCCAAGGGCGATACCCGAACCAACTACGGTTGCCGAACTCTTACGCCAACTCGGTAAAGACCCCGCGAAACTCGCGGTGGAAGTGAATCGGAACGTGATCCCTCGCAGCGAACATGCGAATTGCCGACTGCAAACGGGCGACGCTGTTGAGATTGTGACGCTCGTGGGCGGGGGGTCCGTGGCACTAGATCCGCCCATGGATCGGCCGCTGAAAGTGGGCCGCTTTATCTTCCGCTCTCGCCTGCTAACCGGCACGGGGAAGTATGGAAGTTATGACCTCATGCAGCAGTGCATGGACGCGAGCGGGTGCGAAGTGACAACGGTCGCCGTGCGTCGCGAGCGATTGATCGATAAGGAAGGGAAGAGCCTGCTGGATTATTTGGATCTGAAGCGTCTCACCATTCTGCCAAACACCGCCGGGTGCTTCTCGGCCGAAGACGCGATTCGCCACGCACGGCTCGCCCGCGAATTGCTTACCAACCTGGAAAACCCCGGTGCAGACTGGGTGAAGCTCGAATGCCTGGCCGACAAGAAGACGTTGCTGCCGGACCCCATCGACACGCTGAAAGCCACTGAACAACTGGTGAAAGAAGGGTTCACGGTTTTGGTATACACCAGCGACGATCCGGTTCTGGCCAAGCGGCTCAAAGAAGCGGGCGCAGCCAGTGTAATGCCCGCAGGCAGCCCCATCGGCAGTGGGCAAGGGATTCTCAACCCTAACAACATTCGCATCTGTCTGGAATATTTGAAGGATGGCGACCCGGATTATCCGGTGATCGTCGATGCCGGGGTTGGCACGGCCAGCGACGTGAGCGCGGCGATGGAACTGGGCTGCGACGGCGTGCTCTTGAACACCGCAATCGCCTCGGCGAAAGACCCACTTCGCATGGCATGGGCTATGCGTTACGCCTGCGACGCAGGCCGATTGGCCTATCTTGCGGGCCGCATTTCCAAGAAACTCTATGCCAATGCCAGCAGCCCGACTGAAGGGATGATTCACGCCAACCCGTGACAGCGTGGCCACTCGCCCGTGTGGCAAGATTTTTGATGTGGCCTTTGACTCTCTGTGGCTCTCATGAGATGCTAATCAATCCAAACGAATCGCGGCCGTCCTCTCCAGCCAAGCGAATCGCGACAAGGTAGTCGTACAATATGCCCCAGCCCCCTCGCTCTGGTGATGCCGTTCTCGAACTCGTGCGTAAAAGCGAGTTGGCGGACGACGATGTGCTCAATGCGTTTCGGCTCCACTCCGGACCGACGCCGGTTTCTGCGAACGATACGGCATCGCAATTGGTGCGGGCGGGCGTGCTGACGCCATTTCAGGCAAGATCCCTTTTGCAGGGCAAACACCGTGGCTTTCGCCTGGGGCCGTACCGCATTTTGGACCATATCGGCGCGGGCGGGATGGGGCAGGTGTTTCTTGCCGAGCACACCCGCATGCACCGGCTCGCCGCACTCAAGGTGCTTACTCCGCGATTGGCTCTTGAGCCTTCGATGCTTGAGCGGTTTTACTGCGAGGCCCGCGCGGTCGCCGCACTCGATCACCCGAATATTGTGCGTGCCTACGACACCGGCTACGAGAACGGCACGCATTACCTGGCTCTGGAATACATCAACGGCGGCTCGCTTGCCGATCGCCTGTGCTCCGCTGGCGGACGGCTCACAACCAAGGAAGCATGCGATTTCGTCTCGCAGGCGGCCGAGGGCTTACAGCATGCCCATGACAAAGGCGTTGCGCACCGCGACGTGAAACCCGGCAACCTCTTGGTTGATGGCAGCGGAGTGGTGAAGATTCTGGATATGGGCCTCGCTAAGTTCTTTGAAGAACCGCACGGTTGGAGTTCGCTCCACCTCGCGGATGTGATGGGCACCACAGACTACGCTTCACCGGAACAACTCTCCGACTGCCCGGCGTCCGATCATCGCTCCGATATCTATTCCCTCGGTGCCACGCTTTACCATCTCGTGACGGGTCGGCCACCCTTCGAAGGAAGTACCACGGCCAAACTCGTGGCGCACCATCTCTCAGCCGTACCGCCGGCCCATTCGGTCTGCGCGGATGTGCCACCAGAGTTATCGGTGGTGATCGAGAAGATGATGGCGAAGAACCCAAGCGACCGCTATCAGTCGGCAAATGAAGTGAGTGCCGCACTGCGGCCTTTTGTCGCGGATCGTGTTAAGTCTTGGCGAGAAGATGCCCGGAATCAGACGGAAGCTGCGGTGAATCGAAGCAGTGCGGTGACATCGTCGTCGTGCCACATGAATTGGTTTGCGATCGGGTTCGTGGGAACGTTGTTGGCGAGTGGGACTTTGCTCATCGCCGCGCTGCTCTTGCGGAACCCCACTTCCGAAGCGGCGACCACACCCGCTACGCAAAGCTCACCTTCTTCGCAGCCCTGTTATGAAGAGTAAACTTTGGCTTGCGTGTCAGTGAACTCACGGGCGGCTCATGCCAACGAAGCTGCCATCATTCTCGCGCGCGAGTGCCCAGAGGAACGCACCCAAATCTGGGCTATCGAAGTAAAAGCCGATCGAGTGAATCTTCACCTTGGTTCGTCCGGCAAGTGGCCGGTTCCACTGTTCGTTAAGCGTGGTGCGGATGTGCCGACCGAGTATTTCGGACCGCTCGATTTCCTTTAACGGCGGGCGGGCGGATTGCTGGGCGACGCTCAGTCCGGGGCCACTGGTTGGCAAGCCGTCCGAGAACAGATAGATGGTGTCCAGGCGTTCGGTGTCGCGAAGGGAGAACGCTTTCTCCAACCCCATGTACAGGTTCGTGTCGTCGAAGGGCCGCACTTCCAGCAACGCATCTTTAACTTCCTTAACAGACTCTTCGCCATTGAACGTGCGCCACGCGGACCCCCCAAAGAGCCATTTCGCCGAACTCGAGAAGATGATGACTTGATACTTCTCCATGCCGGCCACGCTGCGCATGACCTTGGTAACCGTATCGACCACGATAGCCCACTTCGTCGCATCGGCCGTTTCCGTGTCTTTCTTCGCCATGCTTCCGGACATATCGACAAGGAAAACGACATGCTTGCCGGAAGTAACAATGCCGGCAAAGCGGGCCTCGGTGTCTTTCTGCAACCGATCGTACTTGTCTGCCAGTTTCGCTTTGTCGCCCTGCAAATCGATGATCATCGCGTTCGCATCATCCACTTTCTTGAGCAAGTCTTTCATGCGCGTGGCGGCCGAGGCAACGTCTTCGCCGCTCTTGGCCTTCGCCGTGGCCAACTCCGCTGCGGCCTGTTTCGCGGCCATGCTCGCGGCATCCAACTCTTTGCGCGTAGCTAGCACCTTCGCATCCAGATCGTCCAACTCGCTGCGCATGCGCGAAATCTCTTTGGCGAGTGCGATTTTCTCGTCATCCCGCTTGCGAAGAAGGCGTGCGAGATCTTCGGCCTTCGTTGTGGATTCGGTTAACTTTGTGGTTAGCGATTCGGATTCCTTTTGCTTCTTGCGCAAGACATCGTCCGCGTCTTGTGCCAGCTTTCGCACCATGGCCAGTTCTGTCGCGTTGGCTTCCACCTTGGCCTCGGCGGCGTTCAATGCTCGCTGAGTCGCATCAGCTAGTTGCTGCGTTGCAGTCGTTTCCATGCGAGCCAGAGCGAGTTTCTTCGCCAGGTCGTCTTTTTCTGTTCGCGTGGTTGCCAGTTGCGTGGCGAGTTGTGTCGCTTCGGTCGAGAGTCGCAGATTCAGCCCTTCGGCGTCGCTGAGCGCTGCCGCGAGTTTCTCGCGGCCTGCTTCGGCTGAATTCAGTTTAAGCCGGCTTTCGTTCAGTTCATCCAGCGAAGCGGCCAACTTGCGTTCGGTGGTGTTCAGATCGATCAACGCCGTCTTGTTGGCCTTGGCTTCATCGCTGGCCATGCGGCTATTGAGCAAGAAAAGAAGCGTGACACAGCCCAGAGCGCAGCAGAACACATCGAGCATCCACATGCTGACGAGCGAAGGCTGTTTGTGGCGAACTCGCATGGCGTCGTCCTTGGCGTCATGGGGTTTTCAAAACCCCCTTGCCTAAGTAGGATCGGCTAAGGTAATTCATCTATTATACCACTGATTTTTCGTGCGAGGTCGATTCGGAGACGCCGACAAACCATCGAAATGTTCTCGCGTGCTGGAATCTGGGCCCAGATATCGGGTTGCTTCAGATCACTTCTTCGCCGAGTCGCCAAATAGCGGGATACGTCCGTCTACTCCGACGCCCCATGCCGCCTCTCCGAAAGGGATCGCCCCGATGTCCGGCTTGTCTGCGTCCGCGGCACGCAGTGGGTCTGGCCATTTCATCGGGATCGGTAGGCCGGCGTCAATCGCCGGGCTACCCTTCGCGAGGCGGAGATCGCACCGGTCGTTCACGCTCTCCGCGAACAGCACGAACTTCGGGTCTGCGACGAAGTCATCGGTTGTCCACCCCGGTTCATAGAACTCACGGCTCGCTTTGAAAAGCGGCGAAACGCGAAGTTTGGCGAACGGGTTCGCCTTGCCGGTCGGCCCTTCCTTCATGCCCCAGAGCATGTTCCCGCCTTCCCGAAGTCGGCCTGCGTCCTTCGCGATGATAACCGCACCCGGAACGCGATCCGTTTGCACGAACAGATTGTTGAACACGTCTCGTTCGTTGTTGCGGAGGCTCGCCGCTCCCAAACCGAACAGGAAGTAGTCGCGGTACACCCGCTCTTGCCGCAGGAGCGTGTTGTGGTACACCCGCATCACCGGGTAAGTCGGGCTGCCGTGGTCGCTGATGAGATGGCCTTCGGCCCGCAAGAATACGCCCGTCGGATCGGGTTCGCTCGGCAAGTTGTAGTAGACGCCGGCCCGCTGATCAAAGACGTTTCGGTAGACATGCACGCCCGAGTCCGGGTCGTGGTCGGCGGGCGATTCGTCCTTGTCAATTTCGTGCTGCTGGAACACGCCAAGACACGCTCCGATACGGTTCTGGTAGACGTGGATCGTGTGCCAGCGGAGTTTCGAGCCACACTCCAGGCCGTCGTCGTTGAAATTGTCCACGAAGTTGTGGTGGAACCGGAGATTCTTGGCGTACCGGAGAAACGCGAAGTCGTGATCGTCGGTGAACTCGCAGTTGGCGAACTCGATATCCTCGTTCACCGGTTGCCCGTTCTGCAAGACAATCTGGTAACTCGCCGTGCCGCGATACTTCATGTGCGCCCGACCCGTCCAGGGTGCGGCCAACCCGCGAAACGCCGAGTGTGTCATGCGAACTTTCTGGGACGCGTTCACCAGAAGAGCCGGGAACCCGCCGTACACGGTCAAATGATCGAGGTGAACGGACTCCGACCCGTAGACGTGGATCATCGGGCTGCCGGTCGCCCCGCGAAGCACCAACCCCTCAATGCGGACATGCTTGATCCCGTTGATCCGCAATACATCGTCGCCGAACCCCGTTGCCACGACCAAGGGGAGTTTGCGAGGGTCGGTTTCGCCTCGATAGGCCCGCGTCCCCAACCCAGCCAGTTGGTGGTGGGCGAATCGGGCGTGGATGCGTTTCGTCTCGCGGTTGAACCACAATCCCGGCCCGCAGTACACACCCTCACCGCCGGCTTTCTTGTCCTTCGGCTGGAGTTCGCTGGTTGCCCGCAGATCCGCAGCCGTGCGGTAGCCGTGGAGCGGCACCAACGAATCGGCGAAATGACCCAACGCGATGGGCCGCTGTTCTTCGATTCCCCACATTGGCTCCCAGGACGCAGGCAAGAACTGGTGCGGAGTCCGGCGATCATCGGCGTTCGGGTAAGTCTTCGTGGAGACGTACTCGTCCGTTGCGCCGCCCTTGAACGGCTCCCAACTTGTCGCGGGAGAGTCGAGGAACTCCTTCAACCCGCCATCCAGTACGGCGAGTTCATTCGGATAAGAAGCGATGACAATAGGTGCGTCAGCCGTGCCGGAACTCGTCAGGTAAACCTTTTCGTGATAGATGCCGCCTCGCAGATAGAGCGTGTCGCCGGGCTTGAGCCGCTGCATGCCGTGTTGCACGGATCGCCATGGTTTCGCGACTGACCCTTCGTGCGTGTCGTCCCCCTTGATCGCGTCCACGATGTAGGCCGGGCCTTTGGTCAGCGGCCGGGCAGTTGGCGTTGGGAGTGGGCGTTGGGCCGGATGCGATGGAACCTTCGGTTCCGTCGCGAGCAGAGCCGTTGGCAGAAGAATGGCGAGGCCCACCACGAACGCGAGCAAACGACGGGACGCGAGCCAACAGCGAAACGACATGGGTAGATCTCACTTTCACGACGATGGGGCGGCTCCGATCCGACCTTCGCGAGACAACAAACACGCGCGATTATGGTGCGGCAATCCGGTGCCTCAGCAAGAAGTCTCGTTCTGAGCGGAGGGCTTATCCTGCGGCCCGGTTCGACAACCCGCCACCGGAAACATTGCCGTTCACACTTGGGCCTGTTCTGTTAATGCACCATCAGGAAATCGCGACTGTTGAGCAAGGCCCACATCAGATCTTGCACCGCGGCGGGCCGCTCCTTGGGGTCGTGGAGTTTAAGGAACTCCACTGCAACTTGCTGTTCCTTCGCGTTCGGGTGCCGGGCCAGGCTCCACAGATAGATCTCGGTGATTAACTGTTCATCGCTGAGCTTTTGGTTCACCAGAAGTGCAGGCCGGCCCGATGCATTGCGAACTCGGCCCAGGATGCTCTTGCCGTTGATGAAGTGCAACGCCTGGAGCATGTTCGACCCATTATCGCGCTCGCACTCGCAGGCATCCATTCGTTGCGGTTTGCCGAACAGGCGAAGGAAATCGTTGTTCACGTTGCCGTCTGGTAACTGGGCCGCACGGAACCCGCCTGGCGCACCCGCGAACGCCTCCACAATTCCCGTCGCCTGCACGAGCGAATCGAGAAGCGCCTCGGCGGGCACGCGGCGCGGAATGGCACGCGAGAAGTTCTGCTCGTCCGTGGCGTTGCTGGCGTTCGGTTTACTGCTTCGCTGGTACGTCTCGGATGTCACGATGCGACGGATCAGGTGCCGGGGATCGAACTTGGCCTTCACGAAGTCGTCGGTTAACGCAGTGAGCAATTCCGGATTGATTGGCGGGTTCGTGCTGCGGATGTCGTCCACTGGGTCGATGATGCCGCGATGGAAGAAGTAACTCCAGTAGCGATTGACTAATCCGCGGGCAAAGAATGGATTCTTCGGATCGGTGAGCCAGTTCGCATAAGCCACTCGGCGATCTTCGCCCAACTCCGCCTTCGGTGCCTCACCGCCAAGGAATTGTGGCGGTTGTGGGCGTGACGTTCGCGGATTGGTGGCGAAGCCCGCCGTGCGATTGATGGAGATCAACTTCGTGTTACGGGCATTCGGGAAGCGACCGTCGTTGCGGACCGTTACCTGATTGAAGAAGCTCGCAAGGCCGTAGTAATCGGCCTGCGTCCAGTTTTCCATCGGGTGAGCGTGACAACGAGCGCAGAGCATTCGCACCCCGCAGAATACTTGCGTCACTCGTTCCACGGTGTCGTTGGTATCTTTGCTAATCGCGAAGTAAACGCTCGCAGGATCATCGTGAATGCCGCCTTTCGCGGTGAGGATCTTGCGGGCGAATTCGTCCATTGGGGTGTTCGCGGCAATCGCCCCACGAATGAACTCGCGGAACTGGAACACAGCGGGTGAACTGGTGCTGTTGCGGGAGTTCTGAAGCAGATCGCCCCACTTCAGCGACCAATGATCCACGAACTCCGGCCGGTCGAAGAGTGTGTCTAGCACCTTGTCGCGTTTCTTCGGATCGGTGTCCTTCAGGAATGCTCGCACTTCGTCCGGCTTTGGCTGCATGCCGATCACGTCGAGGTATACGCGGCGAAGGAATTCCTCATCGGTGCAAACCCCGGAAGGCGCGATCTTGAGCCGATTGAGTTTCTCGATCACGGGTCGATCGATGAGGTTCTCGGGAATCGGCGTTGCCGTGAAATTCGCGATGGGAGCAGGAGCCAGAACGGTCACGCCTGTTGCCGCGAATGTGCGCTCGAACCTTCCTACCACGGCCGTTTCACCCGACTCGATCGATTCCACCATCCCATCTTCATCGACCGTGGCGAAGCGATCGTTGTTCACCGCGAACATGCCCAGCCGTGTGACATCGCGAGTCGTCCCGTCGCTGTATTCCGCGATTAACTGAATGTGGTGCTTCTCGCCCGGTTTCATCACGAGTTTGTCCGGGATCATTCTCACCCCGACGACTTCGTCCTTATCATTCAGATCGGCCGGCACGCCCTGTGTTACCCACTTCACAAAGATTTGATCGGCCAGACTGCCACGGAGGAAGCGAGTTCCACCTTCGTGGGCCGATTCGCCGCGGCCCTTCGTCACAATCAGACTGGCGGTGGGGTTCTGGAAGCTCACGCGACGGCCAGCCGATTCGCGAACGATCGCCAGGTAATCCGGACCGGGGTCCGCACCGCGAAGTGATAGCTTGAAGCCGTTCTTCCCCAGAGAATAGCCGTGGCATGCGCCCATGTTGCACCCCGCACGCGTCAGCACGGGCATCACTTCGTGACGAAAGCTGATCGGCGATTCCGTTGGGGGGATCGTCACCTTAACAGGGATCGTGAACGATTTTCCCGCGGCTGTGATTGTTACACTCGTGGCCCCATTACCAACAGGCTTCACCCAACCTGCCACGACCGTTGCAACCTTCGGATCGGCGACCGTGAAGGTTGCGGAGTCGCGGAGATCAATGGTGAAGCCGTCGTTTGTAGTGCCCAGCACTTGAACACTGTGCGGGTGGCGATGATGCTTGATATCGATGGCGGCGGGTGAAACCTTCACCGCTATCGGCTCGGCCGCGAACGACGGTGCCGCGATGAAGCAGAGGAGTGTCGTAAGCAGGGTGCGTGTCATGGTGGGTCTCTGTTCTGGCGAGCGATGGGCGTCAGCCCAGTTGATCGGAGAGGGCGGAAAATCGCAGGCGGATGCTCACACCCGTGCGGGGCATCACTTCGCGGCGATCACAATTAACGTCACATCGAGTTCGCGGCTCTTCACGCGAATGTTCGCCCGCTTTGGGTCTGGTATCGCAGTGGCGGATAGCTTCAACGTGGCTTCAGTCGGCTGGGCGGTGGGCGGCACGTTAAGCTTCATCACGAACGCGGTTTCGGCGGCTTTCACCGTGACGGGAGCTGGCGTCGGCACGCCCGTGGGCAGGCCAGTGAGTGTCACCACGATGTCGCCGGCGAAGCCGTTATGCCGGATTGCCGACCCCTTGAGTTCCACCATGGTGCCCGCCTTCGCCTCGAACTTCGTGGCGGCTGCCATGAGCGAGACCGGCAACTTGATGGCGAAGTTCTGGATTGGAGTGTACGCTGTGGCCAGCACCTTCTGCTTATTAGCGGTCAACAGCTCGGCCTGCACCGCGATCTGATAAGAATCGGCGGGTAACTCTGGCGGAACCAGCAGTGACAGTGCGCCGTCACTGCTCTTGGCAGCGATTTCCACGGCTCGCTCCGGGCGAATCGTGCGGTTCGGATCGGGCTGGTTGTTCGCGTTGAGTGGCGGCCGTTGACTGGTTAGCAGCGTGAGCCGCACGGGCAGGGCTGGGTCGAGCCGTTTGACGGTGATCGGCAATGCGAGTTTGTCGGCCGGGATGAGTGCCGCATCTTTGGGAAGATCTTTCCAGTCGATGCTGAAGTCGCTGGCCTTGAAGCTCGTGGGGGCAACCGAAAGTTCGCTCGCGAGCCACGGCTGCAAGCGTGCGAGTGGGTGCCCTTGAATCGTCATGTCGCCGGTGTGGCCGTTGTCGCCGCGCCCTTTCCAAAGGCTCAGGCTCGGCGTGAGGTTCTTGTTGGCCGTTATCTTGACCAGTGTGCCATCGGCATCGGGAGTAATGGTTCCGCCTTCGGGAGTCGCACCGGTGGGAAGCCCTTCCGCCGTGATGTCGATCGTTCCTCTGTAGCCGCGGCGATCCACAAATACCGGCATGATCACAGTTCCACCGGTTGAGAGCGTGAGCCGCTCCATCGGAGTTGTTAGCTGGAAGTCCCCAAGCCCTTCATCTGTGACAGGATCGACGACGAGCCGGTAAACCGATCTCGGGCCACCGCGACCGGATGAATCGCTCACCGCAATGACAACAGATGTGACCTTGTCTGGCAGGGCATATTCGAGAACAGGGTCCAGTGAATCGGGCCGATCTTCGTTCTGAGCAACAACGGCACCCGCTTCGTTGCGGAGCACTAACGCGGTATCGACTGGTGAGCCGATCCGCTCCGCGAATACCTCGAACCGCACTTTGGTGTTCGGCTTCACCGCGATCTTGAAGCGGTCTTCTTCGTAGGGAGCAGAGAGCTTCCCCGAAACGCCGATGGAGCCGCCTGGCAATTCAAGCACTTTGCCGGCTTCCGTTGGTTCCAGTAATTCTGTGCGCGAACTGCGAGTCACCCAGGGACGCGGCCCGGCCCACAGTTCGCCTTTCGGCCAGGGCAGCAACAACGCATTTGCCTTTACAGATGGAAGAGTAGCTGTCTCTGAAACTGAGCCGAGGAGTTCGACGGTCTTGGCACTTGTTCCGATGATGGGCGGGAAGACCTGATCGATGTAACCGAAGCGGCCGACCTTCAGGCGGAAGTAGCCGGGGTTCGCGCCGGCGTATTCGGCATCGTGAATGGTGATGGTATATGTGCCATCGGAGGGGAGCGTGGCTTCGATGCGGGCATCACCTTCGAGCGTCGGGATGCCCCATGCCCATCCGAGTTGGAGTTTCTTCGGCGAATACAGATGAATCACGGGGCGTAGTTTGCTGCCTATGCGTTGCGCTTCCACCTCGATCGTAACCTTTTCGTTCGCCTTGCCCGTGAATTGCGTTTCGGCGATCGTGCTTCCGGTAACTGAGCCGTGCAGCGCGGCCGGAAGAGCTTCGATCTGCACGCCGAGGGGCTGTTGCGTCAACCGATCTACGCCGATGACAACCGGGGCGCTGGCTCCGCCTTCGGTGACCACGCGAAGGTGATACAACCCCGGTGGCAAGCTCTTGTCGAGCGTGACCGTGAATTCCGCTTTCTTGTCGGTGCTGCTCGGTTTGAGTGTTTGCTGCGCGGGGAAGGGGAGGAAGAGTTGAGGCGACTTGCCGAGATCATCACCATCAATGGTGATGGTGGTGGTACCGCCGACTTGCAGCCCGCGAACATTCACATTCCGAACGGTGGGTTCTGCCGCGTGGGAATGAACCACCGAAGCCCATAAGCACAGCGAAAACAGCAAAGAAAAGCAGACAACGCGCATCGCTGGTCTTCCTGTGGTGTCTGTCTGCTCTGGGTTTCGGTGCCTCGGGGGATCGTTATCAACTGAACAGTTGGCGGATCGGTTCGGCTTCAACCATTCGCACGGGGCGGTCGCCGGGGCCGGGCATCATCGCCGTGTCGAGATTGATCCCCATGGCGTGGTAGATGCTGGCGAGAATTTGCGGCGGCTCGACTGGCGAATCCGCCGGGCGGGCACCGATCTTGTCGGTGGCTCCGATCACCTGACCGCCGCGAATGTTCCCACCGCACAGGAAGTTCGTCCATGCTGCGGGGTAATGGTCTCGGCCACCGCGCGCGTTCAATTGTGGCGTGCGACCGAATTCGCTCAGAACAGCGACCACCGTTTCTTGCAGCATCCCGCGATCTTCGAGGTCTTGAATCAGTGCACTGTAGGCCCAATCGAATTGCGGGCACAGCATCCGTTCGTAATCGTGGTACGTGTTGTTCAGCCCGCCGCCATCGGCGTGCATGTCCCAGCACGACAGGTTGAACACGGTGTCGAAGTGGTTCACGGTCACCATTCGCACCCCGCTCTCAATGAGCCGACGGGCCATGAGGCAACTCTGGCCGAACGTGTTCCGGCCGTATCGGTCGCGGATTGGTGATGGTTCATCGCTCAAGTTGAACGCACGCTTCGCTTCGGGCGAAGTGAGCAGGCGGAAGGCTCGCTGATACGAGGCGTCCAGTGCGGTCGTGGTGCCCGTCTCGGTGCGTCGTTGTAGGTCGTCGACCTGTTCCAGCAATCGCTTGCGAGCGTCGAGCCGTGATGCCGATTCGCCGACAGGCACTTCCAAATCGCCGACCTTGAAATCGGCACGGGCCGGGTCGGCGTTCAGGAAGAATGGCTCGTGAGCGCTACCCAGGTAAGCGGCCGACTGGCCGTGCAGTGGTCCGGCACCGGTGTTGCCAATCGGGCCAGGAAGGATGACGTTCGCCGGCAGATCGCCACGCGAACCGAACACCCGCGATACCACGCTTCCCATGTGTGGCTTCATCGCATCGGCGTTGAAGTCGTGCCCGGTCATCATCCAGCGCTGGCCGTTCTCGTGGGTTGCGCCGGTCTTGTGATGCAAGCTGCGAATGAGCGAGACCTTGTCCATCATCTTGGCCATCAGCGGAAAGTGCTCGCAGATGCGGATTCCCGTGACGTTGGTCTGTGTGGGTTTGAACTTCCCGCGAACGTTTTCCGGTGCATCGGGCTTCATGTCCCAGGTGTCGTTCTGACCGGGCGAACCGACCAAAAAGATGACGATGCAGTTGCTGATCTTCGCCTTGTCTTCGTTCACCTTGCCCGTGGCCTGGAGCCGGTTGAGCACCGGCAGCGAAAGCGCGGCCATTCCTGCCGTGCCAGCGGTGAGGAAGCTTCTGCGCGTGGGACCGGAGCAGAGCGGGAGCTTTTCCGAGCCGATGTTAAGCATGGGCAAGAGACTCCTGACGAGCGGTTGGCGTGAGCCGGGGGGTGTGTCCGCGTGGCGGGGGAACAGCCGGCGCACGCCGGCGACTCACCGGCGACGGGGTTAGATCGTGTAAGTCACGGTGTTCGAGATATCGACGAACTTGCTCTCCACAAATTCGCCCTTCGGGTCTTTCTTGTAGTTCACGTATTTCCAGGATTGCAGCACGATGGTGTAGGTGCCAGGGTTGCTATCCGGGTGTTCGTAAGAATCCACTGCACGGGCCGGCACGCTTGCGATCTCTTTGCTGTCCTTCTTCACTAACCAACGCAGCATCAGGCCCCAATCGTTCATGACGGCCGTGCGAGTGACCTTTCGGCCCTGCAACCGTAATTCGGCCTTGGGTGTGCCGTCGAACTTCTGTTCCATATCAGGCTCCGGAACCGGCGGCGGGTGTTGAATGTCGGTGTGGTATGCAATCGTGTAATGCGGAGTTCAGGCAGGCTAGTCTGCAATTCCTACGAAGAGCGTAATCTAACCTTCTTCCCCAGGCAAGCAAACTCCAGACGATCTGCCAAATCTCTGAGCCATGCGGCGATCGTTCCGCTACCGTTCGCATCGCAATCGCACACGTTTCGCCGCGGCCAGCGATTGCCGACGGGTCGGTGTATCAGCCGGTCCCTGATCGATGTGGAAGCGGGTGAATAGGTTAGCAGCGCACGCCCGGGTGCCGTCCGAGTACCCGCAGCTTCCCAACTTCTCCAGGGGGTTTTCATGTACAAGCTCTCCGCGCTGATCCTTTGCACCGCTCTTGTGTGGCCAAGTTTGGCCGTCGCACAACCGGTGCGCAAGTACGACGACAAGGGTGCCCCGCCGTTCAAGGTGCTGAAAGAGGGCGAGAATCCCTCGCTCGACGCATACGACAATTTCGTGATCGGGCCGAAGTATGTCACGGCACCGGAACGCATGAAGGTCAAGGACGTTCCCGAAGGGAAGGTACAACAGTTCGAGATCGACTCGAAGGAAACGAAGCTCTTCAACCCCGGAATCAAACGCGACAAGTTCGGTACGGTCGATCCGAAAAACCCGAAGACGTTGATCGTCGATACCAAGACCTTCGACTACAAGCGCAAGATCGGGGTGTACATTCCCCCTGGATACAAGGAAGGCACCGAAGCGCCGTTCATGGTGGTTCACGACGGCCCCGGCCACGCCAATGGCTACAAGACGATTCTCGACAACCTCATCGCTCAGAAGCGTATTCCGCCGATTATCCTCATCTCCATTCAAAACGGCGGTGGCGACGCCCAGGGGCACGAACGCGGCAAAGAATACGACAACATGAACGCCGACTACGCCACATACATCGAAGATGAGGTGTTGCCGCGTGTGGAAAAGAACTGCAACGTGAAGCTGACCAAAGACCCCGACGGCCGCGCCGCCATGGGCAGCAGTTCGGGCGGCTCCTGCGCACTGATTATGGCGTGGTTCCGCAACGATCTGTATCACCGCGTGCTGACCACATCGGGCACGTTCGTGAACCAGGCGTGGCCGTTCGATCCGAAGTTCCCCGACGGCGCGTGGGGCTTCCACGAAACACTGATTCCGAAAGAACCCAAGAAGCCGATCCGCATTTTCATCTCGGTCGGCGATAAGGATTTGCTGAATCCTAACGTGATGCGCGACAACATGCACGACTGGGTGGAAGCCAATAACCGGATGGCGAAGGTGCTGAAAGAGAAGGGCTACGAATACCAGTACCTGTTCTGTCAGGGTGCGGGCCACGGCATCGGTAACGCCCAGCAGCAGTTCCTCCCGCACGCCATCGAATGGGTTTGGAAGGGGTATGGGGAGAAGAAGGTGAAGTAGTCGCCGTGGTCAGACCACGCCCGTGGGATCGACGGCCTTGCTGGCGTCGTTTCCACGGGTGCGAGTCTTAACTCCTGTTAACCGCCTGTGCGGGAGCCGGGCTTGGGTTGAGGAGTTGTCGCCGGGTGCGTCGCCGGGTGTGTTGTGGGGCGTGAAACGGCGGGCAGCACCAGAGGAATAGTCGCATCGAGGTGGGCACGCGGTAACTCGGCGGCCAGCCACTGTGGGGCAAGCATAACCGCAGCGCGAGCCATGGCATCTGGTGGAAGCACTTCCGTCGCGGTTCCTTCGGGCATGTTCATGTGAATCATGCGAGCAAGCCCAGGCAAGCGGCCCGCCTCGTGCGTTAGCCAGATCGCTCGCGGGGGAGTTGCCGACTCGGTGCTTTCCGTCAGTTCGCGAACATGATCCGCAACATCGCGTGCCAGCGTTGCGCAGTGGCCTTTGATCTCTTCGGGTTGCTGAATCACATCCTGGAACCAGTGCGCCGTGCGAATGGTCAGGTTAACTCGTTGGCCCGCCTGCACGCGATCGAGTGCAGTATCGAGTTGCTCATAAAGGAGCTGTTCGGCATCGGCGGAATCGCGCGGGTCGCGGCGGCACAGGCGAATGCATCGGTCGGCCACCGCGTTCAGCAACCGGTCTTTCCACACACGAGTGGCGAAGCGTGGCCAGTGTGCCAGGGCTTGCACGCGAACGCGGTCCCGTTCAACAAGAATCACGGTTGCGGAGAGGGCGTATTCATCGGCGTCGATGACAACAACCGTGCCGGGGCCTTCCGCGCGTGGGCGAAGTGGCACCACCCATTCGGGCGTGGCCACCTCTGGTGCAACGGGCTTGCCTGCGAGAAGCGAACCCGCCCGATCCGCAGCAATCGCCAGCGGACCCACCGCCGTTCCCTTGAGTGGCAACCGAGTGCGGGCTGCCGCCGCGACGACTTTGGAAATTTGCGCTGCGGTGAGATAGTTCGGAAGAGCGAGCACGATCGCTTCGGACTCGGTCACCACCGGGCTGCGGAGCTTGCCCAGCGTGAGATCGAGGGCACTATCTGGCGTTAAGGTGTGCCTGGCGTTTCGCCATTCGCGGGGTTGTGCGAGTGCGGGAAGGAAGTTGGTGCAAACCGCGTGCGGAGATTTGCGACACAACGCATAGCCCGCCTGGCCCACCGTTGGCGTGCGGCCATCCAGAGCCACAAAGAGCAGGAGTTCTTCACTTGCTTCGTCCAGTTGCAACGAGCGCAACTTGCCAGACACCGCGAGCGAGATACCGCGGGTTCGGGACGAGGTAATGTCCAACCCAACCGCTCGCGATTTATCGTGCACCGGAGTCGATTTGCGTAACCAGAGCATGGGCCACCTCATCGTGTTTCGCTTCAGAACGCCGCAATCTCATCACACGATGGGTTCCATCGCCGGGTCGTAAAGTCGGAGCAGAAGGTGTTCCTGGCAATACTGCTGGGCATCCACAACAAGCGTTTCCTCGGCACGTTGCACCACGCTCAGTAAGTACATCAGAACCAAACTGAGCAGTAGCGCAACCAGCGTGCAGTCGAACGCGATCTTTAACTGATCCTTGGCCTGGGCCGTGAATTCCTCGATGCTCGGGGCATCCGCACCAAACGCCCCGCCCAGGCCACGCACGGTGCCAACAAACCCAATCGCGGGAATCGCCCAGGCGAGGTAATGAACCATGGCCATGCCCGAGACAAACCGGGCCAACTCCACATCGGCCTGGTTTCGCACCACTTCCGCCACATCGGTCGCGGATTTACTCACGGCATATTTCCCAAGCCCAAGCCGAACCATGTTCGCCAGAATGAACGGGCGGCGTTCGGTCACGCTTTCCACTTTGCGAGCCAGCGGCCGCGCATCTTCTGGCAGAATTCGGGCACCCTCTTCAGTGGGAAGCAGTTCCAGTCGGAAAGCTTGCCGCTGACGCAACACTTCGCGATAGCGGCTAAACAGAATGAGCGAGGCCCACACGAAGCAAACATAGCACGCCAGTTGCTCCGGGCCAAAGAACAGCGTGGTGATGCGTGCGGGCGTCCACTTGCTGGCCCAATCTTGTCGCGCGTGCGTGCCGGCGAGCAGTTCCCAGAACGGCGCTGCAACCCCGCCCACCACCAACAACGCCACCACAAGCCAGAGCCATTCGCGGGCGGGGCGGTGCGACGCAGGGATCGACATCGTGTCCATTCTCCATGGGCCAGAACAGCGGCCGGGACGAAAGTTCTATTTTCGTTGTTCGGTGCGTACTTCGCAAGATTTGGGAAGAGTCCTTTTACCGACAACTTATTATTGGGCGAAGATTATTACGTTGCGTGAAACTGGGGCGATGAGGCGAAATGAAGGGCATGGCCCGATTGTAATGGCAATTCTGTGCGGAGCGAATCGCAAACGAAGGGCACCATGCGGCACCCTTGCGTTTGCTCGAACGCCTCTCTCACGCAGGTCGCGAGTGAAGTGGCGCGGTCACTTGGCGGCGGTTTGAAGGGCGGCCAGAGCGGTGTCGTAGTTCGGATGGTTCGTCACTTCGGGCACATATTCCACGTAAGTAATCTTCCCGCTCTTATCCACCACGAACACCGCACGGGCGAGAAGTTTGAGCGGTAATCCACTCTCGATCAGAACGCCCCAGTTTTTGCCGAATGAATGATCGTGCACGTCGGAGATCGTATCCATCGCGGCAATGTTCTCGGCCGTGCAGAATCGCTTCTGGGCGAATGGAAGATCGAGGCTGACGGTGTAACAGGCGACCGTATCGCCGAGCGCTTTCACGCCTTCATCGAACTTCTTGGTCTGCATACTGCACACGCCCGTATCGAGCGAAGGCACCACACTGAACAGCCGTGCTTTGGCTGGCGTGCTGGCGAGTGTCACTTTGTCCAGACCCTTTAGCGCTGCGTAGTCCGGAGCGGCATCACCGGGTTTGAGTTCGGTTCCGGCGAGTTGAACAGGGGCATTCTTGAATGTGACCGTGCGGGCCATGGTGTCTCCAGGATAGCGGGAGCAAGCCGTTCCAAGTGTTGAACGGACCTTGATGGTCTATGTGAAGCCAGACAAGCCGACAACTCGCGTCTGGTGCGGGCGAGAAGACGCCAATCGTTAATTCTCGCTGAAATCGGGCGGATATCTCCTGCCGTTGAGGCGAACGGCCTCGGCAATCGCGATGGCACGCTGGGCCGCATCGGGTTCAGCGAGCATGGCTTGCTTCAGTGCGGGTGGAAGCGGCAATGCATACGCCAGCACATCGCACAGTTGCCCGAGAGTCATGTCTCCTTCAAAGAGTTGACGCAGTTGTTGTGCGGTTGCCGGCTCGGCTTCGAATTGCGGCAACACCGCCTCGGCCAGCAATCGCCTGAGCCGCAGCAATTCTTCCGATGTTGATGGAGCCGTTTCCGCTATTACTTCGACGCGAGCGGTGCGGTAGAGTTGGTCCGTCGCAATCTCTTCGATAATGCGAACGCGGGCAATGCCGTGAAGGCGAAGGTTATAGCGCCCATCGGGTAAGAGTTCGTGCGCGACAATCTCGCCAAGGCACGCGACCGACTCGATCGCTGGGCGGCTGTCGTACTCTTCTTCCCAATCCGGTTGCAGCATAACCAGAGCAATGCGCGAATCGGTCGCAAGAGCGTCGGCGGTCATCTGGCGATAGCGTGGCTCGAAGATGTGCAACCCCTGCACCAATCCGGGAAACAGCACCAGATTCGGGAGCGGAAACAATCGGGCCAGTCCATCGAAATCGTCCGGTATCATCGAGGGCTTATCCTGCCGGCGAGGGCGGGTGCTGTTGGAGCGTGATTCGCGGGTGCGGGCCGGGCGGGCCGGAACGCAAAGCCGGGGCAAGGTGCGATGCCACATCGCGCCAAAACTGTTCCACATCGAGGCCCATGTGGAGTGGCTGGTATGGTTCCATATATCGGCGACCCGAATGGAAAAGCCTGACCGCGCCTGCGTTATTTCCCCTACCAAAGTGATAGACCGCAACCGCTGCCTGGATCAATGCCTGAACAAACCTCCGCTCTTTTGCGGGGCATTCTCGCCACAAATCTTCCCAAACTTCATGGGCTTCGTAATACTCCGCGCGATTGAATAACTCCACGCCCATTTCAAATTGGTTGAGCGGTGGCGGGTGATCGCCCGGCGTGGGTTCTTCTTCCGGTTCTTGTTGGTCGGCGTTCATGATTCGAGTCCTGCGGGCGTGTATCATCTTCTGTGTGAGGCGTTGCTGGCCAATCATTCAACATCAAAACCCCAACGCGATATGTTCTCTTCGTCGAAATGTCCGCTGTCCGCACTCGTGGCGTGGTGTCGCACGCTGCATCACAGCCTTGGGGCGGGGCTTGGCCCGGTGAAGATCTTCCGCCAGCAGGCGAAGTCTGGCCCGCGACCGCTGCGGACTGTGGCGGCGGATGTTGCGAACAAGCTCGAAGCGGGCGAATCGCTCGAAGATGCTTTCGAGCCATACCGCGATCGGTTTCCTCCGCTGTTTCACGAGATGGTCGCTGTTGGCGAACGCACGGGGCGGCTCGAAGATGCGTTTCAGGAACTCACCGAGTATTACGAATCGACTTTAACCGTGCAGCGGAATTTCCGCGCGCAGATGATGTATCCCGCCATTCAATTCGTCGCGGCGGTGTTTGTGATTGCCGGGCTGATCTTCGTGCTCGGAATGCTCGCGGAATCGGGCAAGGCCGCCACCACCGACCCAACCGGCCTCGGGCTGACCGGCACGACCGGTGCGGTTCTATTTTTGCTGATCGCGTTTGGCTTCGTCGGATCAATCTTGCTGGCGATGAAACTCGCGGCGAACAATGTGAAATGGCGGGAACGCCTCGAAGGAATCCTCATGCGAGTTCCCGCGTGGGGAGCCGCGATGCGTTCGTTCGCACTGTGGCGATTTGCGATTGCGCTTCGCATGGGCACCGAGGCGGGCTTGCGAATCGATAAAACGCTGCGTTACGCCTTCCGCGCAACGTGCAACTCGGCATTCACCCGGCGTGCCCCGCAGGCGGTTGCTGTTGTGAAACGCGGTGGCGAACTCGGCGAGGCACTGATTGCGTCGGCCGCGCCGTTCCCCGAAGAGTTTCACGAGATGATTGGACTGGGAGATGAAACCGGGAACACATCCGAGATCATGGAACGGCTGGCGGTGAAATATCGCGAAGAAGCCGAACGGCGATTACGCAGCGCCGCCCAGATGACGAGTTATGGCGTGTACGCACTCGTGGCGTTGTTCATCATCATTGCCATCTTCCGCATCGCCAGCATTTACCTGGGTGCGCTCGGGGTGTGATGCGATTCGTTATCAGACGAACGGGCTTCGTGGCTCGGCGGCACTTGATACTTCGGATACACCACGAGCACATCGCACAGGCCCCACGGCGTTGAGCCGAATAATTTATCCAGCAGCTTGTTACCGTAGTTGCGTCGCATGCTAACGGATTCTTCAATTCCCAGGCTCGGCGGCATGGAACGCTCGAAGCCCAAGCGCGATTCCTGGTGCGTGAACAGAATGACCGTGCGCGGGCGATGATGACACGCGACAAACAACTCATTCACATCTTTGGTGCGAACATTCCGCAAATCCGAGCGATTGGTGTAAAACGCCACGGAGTCGCAGTGCCGCGGGAAGCAGACCACGTGCTGCTCGCGATCGGCGACGAAACGCTCCACTAATTCCGGGCGACCAAAAGGCGATCGCTCTTGCGCGTACCACGGCATTGCGATGTGGTTGGCGAGCAACACCAGCACCGCCATCGCGCCAATCATGAAGCGGCTGCCGATCACCAGATGCCGCTTGGCCCGCGAAAGGAACTCTCCGAGAGCCAGGCACAAGAATGGGTACGCCGGCAGAATGTAGGTGGGGAGTTTGCTTCCCGAGATACTGAAGAAGAACACGCACCATAGCCCGGTGAGAAGCCAGAACCCGCTCGCCTGTGTGGGGCGTGCGATTCCGGAGCGTTCACCTCGCCACAAGTCGCGAAAATACCACGCGAACAGAAGCGTTCCGGGCATCAGGCCGCCCAGCAAAATGGGCACGTAATACCAGATGGGTTCCAGGTGATCGAACGGTTGCAGGAACCGCATCACGTTGTGTTGCCAGAAGAAATAGCCCAGGAATTGCGGCTGTTCCCGATACATGGCGATGTACCACGGCACATTCACCACAAACACAATCGCAAAGAAAATGGCATACCACGCCCACGGCACGCGAGCGGGTTGCGGAGGAGTCGCCGCCGCCCCACGAACAACGCCGCGTTCGCCTGAAGCGAGCCAGCCATAGACCCAGAGCGGAACGAACAGCAGGATTTCCGAGATCGGCCCTTTGGTGAGAAATCCCAAGCCCGATGCGACCGCTGCGGCCATCCACCATCCGGCGCGGAATGTTCCACTTCGCACCGCTTCATATCCGCACAACACCGACACGGTAACGCACAACGTCAGCAAGCCATCGAGCAACAGCATGCGGGCCACGCACACAAAGCCGGGTGCCACACTCAGAAGCATCGCCGCCCACAACGCGGCTCGTTCGCCCACGCTTCGCCGACCGATGAGATACACGGCGAGGATGGTGAGATGCACGCACAGTGCCGGAATCAATCGAGCCGCTTCCGGCGACACGCCAAACGCACGATAAGACAGCGCGACGAGCCAGTACATCAGCGGGGGCTTATCCAGATACGCTTCGCCCTGAAGTGTGGGAACAACCCACGCGTCGTTCTCCAGCATTTCCTTGGGAATCTGGGCGTAGCGTCCTTCATCGGGTTCCAGCAGGTGGTGGCCCATCGTGGGATAAAGGATGGCGGCCGGAAGTAGCAGGAGCAACAGAAGCGATGCGGGGCGAATGCGCGTGTCCGTATGGGTTCGACCGGGGAATAACACCCGTGTGAACAGAAACGAGAGCCAACCGGGTAAGGAACGCGGTTCCATCCGTGAAATCTCCGGCAAGTTCAGCCGGAACTATCGCACGCCGTGGTTTCCCCGGTCAACCCAGGGTTGTAGGAGGTGGCGCTTGCAAAGGGCACATTGTGACCATCGCCGGTCATCGATTGCGCAGCGCAATCGCGGTTATTGCTGTCTTTGTCCTGCCAACCGCTTTAGCCCGGGCGGTCTCGAATTTGCTGCGTAACATAATGTTAGTCCATAACACGAGGAGTTTGCTATGCGTACGCGCGTGTTCGTTGGCCTGTTGGCGTTCATCGCCGGCTTCAGTCTCTTGCCCGCCGGGAAGTCGGTTGGTCAGCCCGCAAACGATTCCTATCGCACCACCGTGGACAAGGCTTCTGCCTTCTTGAAGAAGTCGCAGAACGAGGATGGGAGTTGGGGCAAGGAACCGATGAATCGCGGGGCGACCGGCGTCATCGTGGCCGGCTTAATTCGCACTGGCACACCGGCGACCGATGAACCGGTGGCCAAAGGCGTGAAGTTCATTGAATCGCTGGTGAACGCCAAGTCGGGCCATATCGCTGGCGACGATGCGAAGGCCACGCTCATTAACTACACGACCAGCATCAACATCATGGCGCTGAACGCCGCGAACAAGGGTGATAAGTACAAGGCGGCGATCGGCAACGCCGTGAAGTATCTGAAAGATTACCAGTGGGACGATGCCCGCGGGAAAAAGGATGATAGTGACTACTACGGCGGAGCGGGCTACGCAGGCGATAACTCACGGCCCGACTTATCCAACACCGCTTTCTTTCTCGAAGCTCTGAAAGAAGCCGGCGTGAGCAAAGACGACCCCGCCTTCAAGAAAGCGCTCGTGTTCGTCGGTCGCTGCCAGAATCTGGATAGCGAGTTCAACAAAGCGCCGTGGGCCAAGAAGAACAACGATGGCAGCTTCATTTACACCGGGGCCAATGGTGGCGAAAACCGCCGTACCGATGGCGAAGGCGTGCGGACCGACATGGGCGGCTACGGCAGCATGACCTATGCGGGCATCAAGAGCATGATCTATTGCGGCGTGGGCAAGGACGATCCGCGTATGAAGAAAGCGCTGGAATGGATCGCCAATAACTACACCCTGGATAGCAACCCCGGCATGCCCGAGGTGAACAGCCAGCGCGGGCTTTACTACTACTATCACACCTTCGCCAAGGCAATGCATGCTCTCGGCGAAGACACCTTCACCGATGCGAAGGGTGTTAAGCACGACTGGCGTGCCGACTTGCTCGCAGCGCTCGCGAAACGCCAGCGACCCGATGGAAGCTGGGTGAACGAGACCGACCGCTGGATGGAAGGCGACCCCAATCTCGTCACGGGTTATGCGCTGATGGCGCTGAGCTATTGCCAGAAGAAGTGAGAGGCTCCAGTATCGCGGGGGTATTCATTCGAGTATCGGTTAGGGGAGCGGGAGACTCTGGGTACTTTTTACAAAGCAAATCGTTCCCCCCGCAAACCGCGTAGTTTGACCGGAAGCTGGCGAACTATGGCCGGATGTGCAAACCTTGCCGGATGTAACGGCGAATGTTGGCAGGAACGGTTATGCAGTGGGGTGATTAGGTTTGGATACAAGGGGGGGCGAATTAGTCTAATGGGTAAGCCCTGACGGGCGCGTCGTCGCGGAGGTTCTCGCGGCGACCATACTCGCGAGGGCAACGCTCAACCGGGAGATCCACACCATGACAAACACGCCGCGATTACTAGCCTTCGCCCTATTCGGGGCGCTGGGCACAGCCGGCCAGGCGTCGGCCGCCTGGGACAATGTGTTCCAGGTTTGCTGTCACGACTGCAACCGCCAGCCACGGGTCGCGTTCTTCGCACCACAGGCATGCCCGCAACCCTGTCCGCAGCCGTGCCCACCACCGCCTTGTCCGCAGCCCGAGATGCGGATCAGCTATGTGCAGCGGACCTTTTACCAACCTGTGACCGAACACGTTCGCAAGAGCTTCTTCGAACCGGTTACTAAACAGGTCACGAGCTTCTTCTGGGAACCGGTGACCGAACAGCGCTACACCACCTTCTTCGATCCTTGCACTGGGTGTCCGCAGCGTATTTGTACGCCGGTCACCTCGTTTCGATTACGCAGTCAGTGCAACTCGGTGACCAGTTTCGTGGAACGGTGCGCAATGGTGCCGGTCACCACGCTGCGGCCCGTGACCGTTTCGCAACCCGTAGTGAGCTTCTACACACCGCCGCCGGCTCCGTGTTGCCCGCCGACCACCGCGGGTTCGCTGACCATTCCGCCCGCCAGCCCTTCGGTGGATGAACTTCGCTCGAATCCGCCAAGCGTGATGCCGGCACCGAGCCAGGCGGACATGATCCCGCCCGCAAATGTGCCCGTCACACCGGGCGTTTCGAATCCGCGGCCGAACACCAACGTTCGCCTTCGCCCCGAGAAGACCGTAAGCCGCAGCAGTGTGGTAATGGTTCGTGGCGAAGTGACCCTGCCCGACCAGATGACACCTCGTGCGAACGCCAAACTTGTGTTCGTGAGTGCCGATGCACCGGATCGCAAGGAATATGTGAACGCGAACAAGTATGGCGAGTTCGATGTGCGGCTTCCCGCAGGCACGTGGTATATGTACCTTGGCGGGGATAACGGCCGGGCGACCTACCACAAGCAACTGAACGTCGGCGACCGCGATACTTACGATTACAAAGTCGTGAGCCGCTAACCGCCGAAGCAGATGACGCAAGAACCGTGCCCGGTCCAGAGGTTTCATCGCCTCTCGAACCGGGCACGGTTCTTCTATTGATACTTATTTGGTACTTAACAGAACGCCGCACACAGCCGCAGGTGTTGTTCCACATCGAGCGATTCGGCTCGGGCTGTTCCGTCGATGCCCAACTCGGCGAGTCGCGCGTCGACTTCTGACTTTTCTCGCTTGACTCCAGGGCCACTCGAAAGTGCCTGGCGAAGGTTCTTGCGGCGTTGTGTGTAGAGATCACGCAGGAACACGCGGAACTTCATCACGTCCCCCACCTTGGCACGCTTCTCCGGGTTGGGCGTGATTTTGACGATGGCCGATTCCACCTTCGGCCGTGGGTGAAAGTTCGAAGGGCCGACTTTGCGAACCACTTCCACATCCGCCACGCTCTGCACCAGCACGCTCAGCGAGTTATAGTCTTTCGTTCCGATGTTCGCCCGCAATCGCTCCGCGATTTCCCATTGCACCATTACCACCATGCGTTCCACATCGGAGCGGGTGATCAGCAGGTTGGTGATCAGTGGTGTCGCAATGATGTACGGCAAGTTCGCGATGAGTTTGCGGCGTGTGCATTTGGCGGCGGCAGTCGCTTCATTCCATGCCGCGAGCATGTCGGGGTTCAGTTCGTTCTTGCTCGCCAGCGCATCCCCGATAACGAAGCGAACATTCGGCCGTTCCCCGATCACTTGCTCGGCGATCGGCTGCAACCCGCGATCGATCTCGACTGTAACAACAACACCCGCATGCTCGGCCAGTCTTGCGGTGAGGGAGCCGGTTCCCGTGCCCACTTCCAGCACGGAATCGGAACGATCCAACTCGGCCGTGCGGACAATGAGATCGACCAGATTAAGGTCGACGAGGAAGTTCTGCCCCAGTTTGCTCTTCGCTTCCAATCCGTGGGCTTCGAACAGCCGCTGGATGTAAGAGAGCGTCTGTCGCGGCGAGGGAACAGGTGCCGTGTCTCGTTTATCGGTTGCCATCGGTGGTGGTGTCGCCTGGTGGTTTCGATGATTCGCTAGGTAGCGATTGCGATTGTTCCGTGCGGGGTATTTCGGTGCAGCATGTTCCGGGGCATCCGTTGATGCAACCTAGCAGCGTGACGAGTAACACCTGTCGCATGTGCATGCCCCATTGCAATCGTTACGATCGAGCGTGTGATATAACGACTCCAGAAGGGAGTTCAAGTGGTGTTTAGATAGTGATGCTCATGTTCTGAACCAGTTTCCGCACATGTTTCGCAAGCAAATCGAATTCCAGGTTCACCGCGTCGCCGGGATTCTTGATTCCCAGCGTGGTGTGGTCTCGGGTGTGCGGAATCAGCATGACGCTGAATCGATCGGGCTTCACATCCACAACGGTCAGGCTCACTCCATCCACGGCAATCGAGCCTTTCGCGACGAGCAGGTCTTCAAACTCCGGCGGAAACGCGAACCAGATCGTGAGCCAGTCCCCACTGGGGAGTTTCTCAAGAATTGTGCCAGTACAGTCGATATGCCCGGTGACGAAATGGCCGCCAAACCGGTCGCTGACGCGCAGTGATTGCTCCAGGTTCACGCGGTCATTGATGCCGAGTTTGCCCAGATTGGTCTTGAGCAGGGTTTCCGGGCCAGCCTGGAAGTCAAAGGCTTCGGCATCGTGTGAAATAACGGTGAGGCATACGCCATTCACCGAGACACTCTCGCCCAGTTCCAGGTGCGGTGCCATTGTTGGTTCTGCCACTTTAAGCGTGATACCGCCGTGATCATCGGCCGTAACCGCTCGCACCGTGCCAAGTGCTTGAACCAATCCTGTGAACATGGGTGAACTAACTAGTTGGTGTTACGGAGCAGCGGGCAGGCGTGCGGCCATTCCGCCCAATGGCTCAATCATAGCAGGGGAAAGAACAATGGGCATCGCACAACATCAGGCGATGGCCCACCCATGCGGGCCGCCATTGACTCAGTACATCTCCCCGTAAGTAGGGGAACAGTTTAAGATTCGCAAAGCAAGCTGGCGAAGCCCGGGACTTCTTGAGCAAGGTTGCTGCAATGGCAAAGCGTCAACAGCTCGTTTCCGTCACCGCGAAGCAGCGGGAGGAACTTGTCTCTTTGTTGCGACGTCCCAGCGTTGCAGCGGGTCTCGCCAAACGCGCGCGGGCCATCCTGCTTTTGGCCGATGGCGTTTCCGTTTCTGCGACGGGCCGCCTGGTCGCAATGCAACGCCGCCATTTGTACAAGTGGATCGATCGCTTTGGACAACACGGCGTGGCCGGACTCTCGGATGGCAAACGCACTGGCCGACCGCCAGTCTTTTCCCCCCGAAGTCGCGATCCACTTGGTCAAGATCGCCTGCGAACGGCCTGATGACGTTGGGCGTTCGTTGTCCCACTGGGATTGCGCGGAGTTGGCTCGGCAACTGATCACCGACAAGGCGGTGGATTCGATTTCGCCGCAGACCGTGCAACGCATTCTGGCCAACCACAAACTCAAGCCGTGGCGGAAGCATCTGTGGCTCTCGCCCAAGGTGCCTCGTGACGCCGAGTTCTGCAAGCGGGTGAAGAACATTTGCACGCTGTACACGCGGAAACTGCGACCGCACGAAGCCGTATTGTGCGTGGATGAGAAAACCAGTTTGCAGCCTCGAACACGATTGTCGCCGACGCTGGCGGCTCAACCGGGACTGCCGGTTCGTGTGGAACATGAGTACCAACGCAAAGGAGCGTTGAATCTGTTTGCCGCCTTCGACACGCGAACGGGCAAAGTCCACGCATACACGGCGGAACGCAAACGACAGAAGGAGTTCATCGAATTCTTGGAGCAACTCGACCGGGAAATCCCGGCATCGGTCACGAAGGTTCATTTGGTGATGGACAACTTACGAATGCACACGGGCAAGCAGGTGAAAGCGTGGTTGGAGAAGCATCCGCGTTTCAAGTTTCACCATCCTCCGGTGCACTGTTCGTGGATGAATCAAGTGGAGCAATGGTTCAGCATCCTGCAACGCAAACGTCTGGCCATCGCCGATTTCGCGGACAAGTCGCATTTGGCCGAACGACTGCATGCGTTTGTGAAGGAGTGGAACGAGCACGCTCATCCGTTCAACTG